>JAETRI010000141.1 GCA_021770245.1 Lachnospiraceae bacterium | reverse complement strand
CAGAGTGATTAATAGACTACCAAAAGAAAAGCAAAACCAAGGAGGAAACGCACATGAGGACACAGAGATTCGGGATCGAGATTGAAATGACGGGGATCACAAGGGAAAAGGCAGCGGCGGTCATCGCAGCATACTTCGGGACGGAGAGCTTTTACATCGGCACCTACTACAAGACCTACGGGGCAAAGGACAGACAGGGCAGGACATGGAAGGCCACCTACGACTCCAGCATCATTGCACAGAAAAAGGAGAGGGGGCGCACGGTAGGCGCAAGCGACGCCTACAAATGTGAGATCGTCAGCCCCATCCTTACCTACGAAGACCTGCCGGATTTGCAGGAGATCGTAAGGCAGCTACGGCACAGCGGGGCTTTTGTGAATGACCAGTGCGGCATCCACATCCATGTGGACGCCAGCCGCTACACGCCGCAGACCCTGCGGAACCTTGTGAACATCATAGCGAGCAAGGAGGACATCCTCTACAAAGCCCTCCAGATCGACCCCGCAAGGATGCGGTGGTGCAAAAAGACCAACGAAAAGCTGATCGAGGCCATCAACCGCAAAAAGCCGGAGACGATGGAAGCCTTAAAGGACATCTGGTACGCAGGCTCCCGCGGCAGCAGGACGGAGCATTACAACGAGACAAGGTACCACGGGCTGAACCTGCATTCGACCTTCACAAAAGGGACGGTGGAGTTCCGGCTTTTCAACAGCACCACCCACGCGGGCGAGATCAAGGCATACATACAGTTCTGCCTTGCGGTAAGCCACCAGGCGCTGACGCAGAAAAAAGCCTCCGCACGGAAGACTGTGACCGACAACGAAAAATACGCATTCCGGTGCTGGATGCTCCGGCTTGGGCTCAGCGGCGACGAGTTCAAGACCTGCAGGCTCCACTTCCTGAAACACCTCGAAGGCAACTCCGCATGGAGGAACGCGGCTTGAAGGGAATAGGCACAGGGCACCATCCGGGCGGGAAACCGCCCTTAAGGCGGTAGGAGGGTGACCTCACTAAAAAGCGAAAGGATGATTGATTATGAAAAAACGCTACATTGCTTACGGCAGCAACATGGACGAGGGGCAGATGGCCTACAGGTGCCCCACAGCGCGGCTCCTGGGGCAGGCGGAGGTGGAAGGTTACCGCCTGCTGTTCAAAGGCTCGCTTACGGGGGCATACGCCACGATCGAGCCGCAGGAGGGCGGCAGGGTGCCGGTGCTGATCTGGGAGATCGGCGCGGCGGACGAGGCAAGCCTTGACCGCTACGAGGGCTACCCTTCCTTTTACTACAAAAAGGATTTGACGGTCAGCCTTGATGGGGAAGAAGTGACGGCGATGGTCTACATCATGGACGAGCGGAGGCGGTTTGGCGAGCCGAGCGGCGCTTACTACGGGGTGCTGGAACGCGCCTATAAGAAATTCGGGTTCCCGATGGAAATATTGCAGACGGCACTTAAGGCGGGCAGGGCAGGGGAAACGCTCCCGGACGGATGGAAGGCGGGCGACACCTGCTACATGGTGACCAACAAAAGGAAGGGCTACACAAGCGCCTACACCGTGCAGGGATACGATGGGAAGTATTTCAGCCTCTTAAACAGCGCGGGGAACCTTTACCGGGCATCCGCATGGCGGATGTTCCGCAGCCATGAGGCGGCGGTTTCCTCCCTGCAGGGGAACGGGGGTGCGGAATGAGGCTTGACATCAGGAAAGAGGAGCTGGAGGCTCTGCGGGAAAAATACCCGCAGGGCTGCCGTGTGGAACTGGTGAAGATGGACGACCCCTACAGGGAGATGCCGCCCGGAATGCACGGAGTCGTGACGGGGGTGGATGACAGCGGAAGTATCCATGTGAACTGGCAGAACGGGAGCAGCCTTGCGGTGGTCTTCGGTGAGGATGAATGCCGGAAGATTGAGGAAGGGGGCGGGTGATATGGCAATGCAGAAAAGGATGCCGGGAAATGCACACGAAAAGCGCAACTGCTGGCAGCGGGGCAACGGCTCCTACAGCATGAGGGGCGAACTGCGGCATGGTATTTCCCTTAATAAGAAATACCTGAACCGGAAGGTGCGGCACAGCAGTAAGCAGGCTTTGAAACATGGCGAATACAGGCGCGTGTGCAAAACCTTACATATGGTGGAGTTTTCATAAGCCGCCATAAAATGCACGGGCCGCAGGCATTATATTTATGCCTGCGGTTTTCAGAGGAAAAGGAGAGAAACATATGGAAGATGGAAAAGAACTGGAGCTGGACGGCAGGCAGGCGGACAGGAACGATGAGGTTTACGATGCGGTCTTTGAGATGTGCAGGATATTTGCGGAGAACCCGGACTTGGAGTGGGACATGGCATTTATCGGGGAGATTGCAGACTGCGCGGCATCAGTGCTGGCACGGCATGGCATCAGGGTGCGTTTCCCCTCGGTGGTGACGAACCCGGACGGCTCACAGTACATTGCTGAATATTATGGGGAGGACTGACACAGGGATGATAACGGAAAAAATAAAGGAGCAGATATTTGCAGTCCGCGACAGTGGTGTGGCGAATATGTGTGACATGGCGGCGGTGCAGAGGGCGGCATTTGACAGGGGATTTTATGAACTGGTTCTTTTCATAGAGGAGCACAGGGATGCCTATTGGGATTTTATACTCACGGGCAAAGAGTAAAACAGGGCGGGCGGCTTTCCGGGAAGGGGAGCCGCCCGCCATAATGTACACAATTTCATGCGGTTATCTTTGGTACATTTATGGTGCAGATATAATTGGATAATACCTTCGTTCAGAGGTAACATGTGTCTAACAAAAGGAAAACGGAGGGAAACAGGATGCTGAACAGGAAATTTGAAGGAGCCACACTTTTCGAGATCGATTACACACCGAAGGGAACAAAGGAAATGAAGACCGTCAAGGTCTGGGCGAAGAACCGGCTGGACGCTTCAAACTACATGATACTGAACCACATTTGGGGAAAGCAGCATGAGATCAGGGTTGCAACAGCCAACTTTTTGAAATAAGGGAGGAAAACGCGATGATGAAAAAGACTTACAACGGATATGAATTGCAGACAGCATGGGATGATGAGGCGCTTGGTTACGGTTTCCGCATTTTCGATAAGAGCGGCGCGGAGGTTTCCAGCAGCACAGACCCGTATTTTTATGAGGAGAACGCACTGCTTGGTGCCTTGGAAGCGGCAGACGCGCTCCCAGAGCAGGAATAAAAGCACATACATAGCGGCAGGGAAGGGCTTTTTCGGAAGCCCTTTTCTGCTGCTCAAAATTAAGGGAAGGAGGCGGCACAGGTGGCGCAGAGCGGAAGGAAGCCAAAGCCCACGGCGGTAAAGGCGCTGGAGGGCAATCCGGGCAAGAGAAGCCTTAACCCGGGCGAGCCGAAGCCGGAGAAAAAGGCCCCGCGCTGTCCGGCATGGCTGGAGGGCGAGGCGAAAAAAGAGTGGAAGCGGATGGCGGGGCAGATGGAAAAGCTGGGCATCCTCACG
>JAETRI010000140.1 GCA_021770245.1 Lachnospiraceae bacterium | reverse complement strand
GCCTGATGGCTTATTTTTCACACGGCTATTTGCGCCGGAGCGTCGCAAATAGCTTTGATGGCAGATGAGAATTCGCATACGCGAATTCTCATCGCCCCGTCGCGTAAACGCTCCGGCATGGGGATTAATATGCATAAGGCAACGCTTCCACGTTACCTGGCACTAATCCCGGATTACAATTTTTCAATTTCTGCTCCCGTCTGCATTCTTTGGAGCATTCGTTTTATTCATACTATTCCGATATGATTTTCGTGAATTGAATATACACCCGTTTGACCCTTCTGTCAAGAGACGATCCGTTTTCGCCGCGGCAAACGCAGGAATTGGCCCTGCGGCCCGCGCTACCCCTGCCTGTCCCCTCTGTGATCATCATGCGCCGCGGGGACAGGCAGGGGTAACGCTAAGCCGCAGGGTCGTTCATGCGTTTGTCCTGCCTGCCTTCCTCTTAATCAGATACAGGTAAGAGAGCCAAAGGAAACCTCCCGCGCTCACCCAGGCTATTACATTGGAAAAACAGGCTCCCACATAGCTTCCGTAATACACCGCAGCAAAGGCCACCACGGCCCGGCTCACCAGCTCCAGAACGCCGCCGATTGTGGAAAAAACGGCATAGCCGCAGCCCTGAAGCACATTCCGGTACAGGAAAATCATCCCCAGCGGAATCAGGAAAGCGCCGCAGATCACCAGATAGGTACTGGCATATCCGTATACCTGCTCCGTAGCCTGCGTAAGAAACAGGTCAATGAACACGTTTTTGCCTGCCAGGAGCACCCCATAGGCCGCCACGGAATAGACGCAGAGCATTCCCATGGCCGTCCGCGTACCCTGTACGATCCGCCCAAGTTCACCCTTTCCCCGATTCTGCGCCGCATAGGTGGACATGGTAATTCCCAGTGCGCACTGAAATTCCATAATCACCTGCAGAATCCGGTAGGATGCCGTATAGGCTCCCACCGCAGATGCCCCCATCCCGTTCAGCGCCACCTGGATGAAAAGGGAACCCACGGCAGTCACGGAATATTGCAGCGCCATGGGCAGGCCGGAAGCGAGCTGTTTTTGCACGCACTCCCTTTTCAGCCGGAAATGCCGAAAGCCGATATGCAGCAGCGGGATCTTTTTCCGGATGTACAGCGCACACGCGGCCCCCGATACCCCCTGGGCAAAAATCGTGGCTGCCGCCGCGCCCCGGATGCCCATCCCGGCCAGGCAGACCAGGATCAAATCCAGCACGATATTGATGCCGGACGACACCAGCAGCACTGCCAAAGGCGTTTTACTGTTTCCCACCGCCTGCAGAATGTTTCCCAATAGGCTGGAAAAGAGCTGACAAGCCATCCCGCCGCAGATGATCACCAGATACTGTCGGGTTAATCCAAACATTTCTTCCGGCGTGCGCATCGCCTCAAGGAGCCAATCCAGCCCCCATAAGCTGCCCGCCGTCATGAAAACCACGGCGATCAAGGTCAATGTCACCGTGTTTCCGATGCTTTGGCGCATTTTTTCTTCCTCCCCTGCGCCAAAGCACTGGGCGGTCAGTACCGTAAAGCCGCCTGTCAGCCCCCGCCCGAAGCCGATAATCAACTCCATGACCGTGGCCGCGGCGCCGACTGCCGCCAAAGCGTCCAATCCCACGAACCGGCCCACGATCATGGTATCCGTCGTGTTATATAGTTGGAGAAAAAGCCCGCCGATCAGAACCGGCACCATAAAGCGCCAGATCAATCCCAGGGGTTTTCCCCGTGTCATATCTAATTCCATGATTACCTCCCTGCCTATCGCAGGCATAGCCTGCGATACTGCCGCCAATAAAGAGTTTGAAACGTAGATTCAAACTTACTCCCGTCTGCGTGTAAAACGCGCGAATTTAAAATGTTGATTTAATATGTTGATTTCTATCTTACTCCCGTAAAGCCGCCCTGGCCGCCCCGGCTGCCGCCTCTTCTTCCGTCGATCCGGCAGTCACCTTCATGCCAAACCGGCCGGCCATCTCCCGGGCAAGCAGAGGATTCTTTCTGATTCCGTTTCCGCTGGCTGCGATCTCCCGTTTATTCTCCCGAATTTGGACGGGAAAACGTTCGTACAGCCGATACAGTTCCTCCGCCATTCCCCGCACATAGGCCCGGACCAGATCTGCGGGATGGAAAGTTTCGAAAGTCAGCCCCTCCATGCCGCCCTGGCCGCCCGCATTTTCTCCCCGCTCTCCGTACAGGAGCGGGCGGACCCTAAGACCGGTATCCCTTTTCTCTTCTCCCAGCCGGGCCATGGTTTCATAGGCGCATATCTTTTCCCCGGTAAAGGCCTCCACCGTTTCCTCGAAAAAGGCCGCCAGTCTTTCGTACACCTTTCCGCCGTTCAGGGAAGCGCCCACATAAAGATAACCTTTTCCGAAAAAAGGACGGATCTCCACTCCCTGCACGGGGATCAGGCGGCTGTCAAATACGGAAACCTGGGATCCCGTACCCACATTGATGCTCACCTGCTCCTCCGGCCGGGCCACTGCGCCGTAGAAACTGGCCTGGTTATCCCCTACGGCACAGGATACCGGGACTCTTCGCCATTCTCCTGCCCGTTCCCCTTTCCGGCTCAATTCGGGGTAGAGGCCCACATCCACACCGGTGCGCGCCAATCTATCCAGCGCGAAGCACCCTTTTTCCAAATCAAATCCGCCGAAGCCCGCTGCCATGGATTCCTCCACCAGCGGCTCCTTCCTCCCGGTCAGCCGCATGGCCACATAGTCTCCGATGCCTGCAAACCGCTTTGCCCCCTCGGGAATCCGTCCCTTTTTCCCCAGATAGAAATGGGTCACGGTGCCATAACCGGAATGCAGTGCCATCCCGGTCTGCCGACGCAGGAAGGCTTCATAGCTCATGCCGTCTTCCATGCTCTCCCTGCCCTTTTCGTCTTTCCAGGTATACAGCGGGGACACGGCCCGTCCCTCCCCGTCTATGTAAACAATCCCGTGCATCTGGCTGGAGATACCGACCGCATCGATCCGCGCCGCCCCGAAGCCCTTCTGCTCCGCCTCCGCCAGCATGTCCGTAACCTTTTTGACAATCGCCTCCGGATCCTGTTCAAATGTCCCGGGCAGAAAGCTGTTCTGCCGGTTCGTCACAAAGGGCAGACCTTCCGTCCCTTCCTCATATCCCACCATACAAATGGAAGTGGTTCCTATATCTATTCCCAATGCCCTCATTTTTTCCTCCTGTTTTTCCCTTATCCGGAAGCGTTCCGCTTTGGTCCACGGTATCCTGCGCCGGATACCCGGCCCCTCAAATCTTCTTGATTATAATACACCCGGAATAAAGTTGAAATAAAAAATTATGGATTTCCTGCATATGATTCGCTCATTTATCCGATATCACCTTTTTGCCAAACGCATGAACGGCCCTGCGGCCCCTGCGACACCTCTGCCCTCTGCCCGGCCCTGCGGCGTGTGATGATCACAGAGGGGACCATCCAAAAACGCCGGCACTTAGCGCAATGTGGTCAACTTAAGACCTCGGGCGCTCTCCCGCCTGCAGCCTCGGGCGCCCGGCAGGGAG
>JAETRI010000042.1 GCA_021770245.1 Lachnospiraceae bacterium | reverse complement strand
TTCTAACACATCTTTCGCGATCTTACAAAACTTGTCTCGTTTTAGATATATTTTCCGGACTAGCCGTATAAAATATTAATATAGCGCAGCAAATGGGCCTGATGGCCTGTTTCTTACGCCCGGATTTGCGCTGCAGGCGGCCCAGATCCGAATCGCAGACGGGAAATTGTCTGCGGGGTGGCTGAACTGTTACCCAATCATAGAAAGGTATGGTGAAAGCGCTTGATAGCAAAGAGTATGAGGGCGTATCCTCTCCTGGATGTGTACAGAAGATACGCCGGTATCCTGATCCTTTTCCACATGGTTGCGGCAGCGGCCTGGATGTGCGCGGGCGGGACGGCGCTGAATCTGGCCGCGTCCCGGGAAATCCGTCGGGTTACTGTGGCGGAACAGACGCCGACAGCCGCTTCGGAGGAGGAGAGACGCCAGCAGGCGGATTTACGGGACATCATTTCCAGAAGGCGGATCATCGAGTGCGGAGTATTAGAAAAAAAGCCGGTCTACGTGCTGAGCGATGCGGAATATACGGCACTTCTGAAGCTGGTGGAAGCCGAGGCCAGGGGGGAGGACGAGGACGGGAAGCTCCTGGTGGCGAATGTGGTGTTTAACCGGGTGAAGAGCAGCCGGTTTCCCGATACCGTCTGGGAAGTAATCTACCAGAAGCAGGCCGGCGTCTATCAGTTCTCTCCGGTGATCGGCGGCAGGATGGATCGGATGAAAGTCAGCGAGGAGACCAAGAGGGCCGTGGAAAGGGCCCTATACGGAGAAGATATTTCCCGGGGAGCGTTGTATTTCGTGGCCCGTCGTGCCACGGCAGAACATACCATGGGATGGTTTGACCGGAATTTAACCTGGCTGTTCGCCCATGGAGGGCATGAATTTTATGGATGATCCAGATTGCAAGGCCGGAAATTGTATGCTATACTGATTTGACCAACGAGGAAGGCGGCGGGGAACCGGAGCCGCTTTTACATAGGAAAGGCCGCCCGGCGGCAGAATGCGAGGAAGGAATGGAGATCTTATACAGAAGTACCAGAGGCGACGAGAGAGTGAGCGCTTCCCAGGCGATCTTGAGGGGACTTTCCGGGGACGGCGGACTGTACGTACCGGAACGGATTCCGACTCTTACCAAAACACCGGAGGAACTGGGCCAAATGGACTACCGGGAGGTGGCCTATGAGGTGATGAAGCTGTTTTTCACGGATTTTTCAAAAGAGGAGCTGCAAGGATGTATTGAGAAAGCCTATGACGACAAGTTCGACACGGAGGAGATCGCCCCGCTGGCGGAGGCGGAGGGTGCGTTTTATCTGGAGCTTTTTCACGGAAAGACCATTGCTTTCAAAGATATGGCGCTCTCCATTCTGCCCCATCTGATGATTACCGCGGCGAAAAAGAACCGGATGGACCGGGAAATCGTGATCCTCACGGCCACCTCCGGAGATACGGGGAAAGCGGCTCTGGCAGGTTTCGCGGATGTGCCCGGCACCCGGATCGTCGTTTTCTATCCGAAGGGCGGGGTAAGCCCTGTTCAGGAAAAGCAGATGGTAACCCAGAAGGGAGACAACGTCCTGGTGGTGGGGATAGACGGCAATTTTGACGATGCTCAAACCGGGGTGAAGAAGCTTTTTGCCGATCGGGAGCTGGCGGCGGAACTGGAAGAGGCCGGTTTTGTATTCTCTTCGGCCAATTCCATCAATATCGGCCGTCTGGTGCCTCAGATCGTTTATTATGTCTATGCCTATTCCCGTCTGGCGGCGGAGGGGCGTATCAAAGCGGGGGATCCTATCCATGTGACGGTGCCCACAGGCAACTTCGGGAATATCCTGGCGGCCTTCTATGCGAAAAACATGGGGCTTCCCATCGCCAGGCTGCTGTGCGCTTCCAATGAGAATAAGGTGCTGTATGACTTTTTTCAAACGGGAACCTACGACCGGAACAGGGAATTTATTTTAACCAGTTCTCCGTCTATGGATATCCTGATTTCCAGCAATCTGGAGAGACTGATTTTCCGTCTCACCGGTGAAGACCCGGCACGGACGGCGGAACTGATGGCCGCGCTTGCAAATGGCGGCAGGTATGAAATCACCGAAGAAATGCGGGAGCGGCTGGGGGATTTCTATGGGGGATATGCGAAGGAAGAAGAGGCTTTCCGTAAAATCCGTTCCTTGTATGAGGAAACGGGTTATGTGATCGACACCCATACGGCTGTGGCGGCGGCGGTATATGATGCCTACAGGAAGGAATCCGGGGATAAGACGCCGACGGTGATCGCTTCCACCGCCAGTCCTTTTAAATTTACCAGAAGCGTGATGCGGGCCATCGACGGGAAGTACGGGGATGCATCCTTTGATGATTTTGAACTGGCAGACGAGCTCTCGGCCCTTGCCAATGTTCCGGTCCCCCGGGCTATAGAGGAGATCCGGACGGCTCCGGTGCTCCATCATACGCAGTGCGCCAAGGACGGCATGAAGGATGTGGTGAGACGGTTCCTGGGACAGGAGTAGACGGATGCGGATCATGGATTTCGCCCGCCGTCATGTGGAGGAGGCCTCTGCGCTGGCGCTGGCGGGCTACGAAGAGGAAAGACGGCATGTGCCGGGCCTGCCTGCGGTATCGGAAATTCCAGGCCTTTGGGAGCTGGCGGATAACGGACTGGGTGTGGCGGCCGTGGAGAACAAAAGACTGGCAGGTTTCTTATGCTGTCTTCCGCCTTTTGAGAATGCGTTCGGTTCCACAGAGGTGCGGGGCGTTTTCTCCCCCATGGGGGCGAACGGGGCGGTTAGGGAAAACCGCGCCGCGATCTATGGCGCAATGTATCAGGCTGCCGCGGAGAAATGGGTGAATGCCGGAGCGCTCAGCCATGCCTTATGTCTGTATGCCCATGCGGAAGACCTGCAGCGCCTCTTTTATTTCTACGGGTTCGGCTGTCGCTGCATGGACGGGATACGTTTGCTGGAGGAAAACGGCGGGAAGACGCCGGCCGTCCCTGTTACCGGCTTCTGCGGTCAGACGGAAGACGGATACGAATATCTGGAGTTTTCTCCGAAAAAAGAGACGGGGCTATATCCCCTGGTGTCCGCCATGTACTTACATTTTCAAAAGAGCCCTTTTTTTCTGAACAGAAAACCGCCAAGGGAAGACGAAGTACGGCTGCTTTCCGAAAAGGAGAGCCGTTTTTTCGGCGTAAAACGGGAAGGGAGCCTGTGCGCTTTTCTGGAAACCGATAAAGACGGGGAAAATTTTCTGGCAGGAGAAGAAGGATATCTGCACATCACGGGAGCGTACTGTCTGCCGGAATACAGGGGAAGCGGGATATACCGACGGCTGCTGGCGTATACGGCCTTGGCGCTTCGTGCGGAGGGATATACCCACCTGGGTGTAGATTTCGAAAGCCTGAATCCCGCTGCATACGGATTTTGGAGAAAGGACTTTGCCATCTACACCCACGGCGTGGTTCGTAGAATTGACGAGAGGATTTTACTGCCCTCAGCGTTTTTCTAAAGGTATGTACTTATGGTCCGGCCCGATCGCCTTATAGGCAGGACGGATGATCTTACCATTATTGGCGAGCTCTTCCATACGGTGTGCGCTCCACCCGACCATCCGGGCGATGGCAAAGATGGGAGTGAACAGTTCCGTGGGAAGGCCCAGCATCTTATAGACGAAGCCGGAATAGAAGTCCACATTCACGCTGACGCCCTTATACATCTGACGTTCGCCGGAGATGACCCGGGGAGCCAGCTCTTCCACCAGGTTATAGAGCTCAAATTCCTCATGAAGCCCTTTTTCCTCGGAAAGCTTTTCCACAAAGGTCTTCAGGATTACGGCCCTCGGATCGGATTTGGAATAAATGGCATGCCCCACGCCGTAGATGAGCCCTGCATGGTCGAATGCCTCCTTGTTCAGCAGGCGTTTCAGATAGCGGGCCACTTCCTCCCGGTCCGTCCAGTCACGCACCTTTGCTTTCATATCTTCAAACATCTGTATGACCTTGATGTTCGCACCGCCATGACGGGGCCCTTTTAAGGAGCCGATAGCGGCCGCCATAACGGAATAGGTATCCGTCAGGGAAGAGGTAACCACATGGGTGGTGAAGGAGGAATTGTTGCCGCCTCCATGTTCCATATGGAGGATCATGCAGATATCCAGAATCCTGGCTTCCAAAGGAGTATAGGAACTGTCGGGACGGAGGATGTGCAGGATGTTTTCCGCCATGGAACCGGTGGTGAGGGGCTGATGGATATACAGGCTGTTCCCGTCATGATAATGACTGTAGGCCTGATAGCCGTAGATGGTGAGCATGGGACACAGGCTGATGAGCTGCAGACATTGACGGAGCACGTTGGGGAGGGAGACATCGTCCGCCCGGTCATCGTAGGAATAGAGCGTCAGGATGCTTCTTGCCAGCGTATTCATCATGTCTTTGCTGGGCGCCTTCATGATAATGTCCCGTACGAAGCTGGTGGGAAGGCTTCGGTAATGAATGAGGAGCTTTTCAAATTCCTCCAGCTCGCTGCGGGAGGGGAGCTTGTTGAAAAGAAGGAGATAGGAGATTTCCTCAAATCCGAACCGGCCGTCCCTCAGACCGCCCACCAGATCTCTTACCTCATATCCCCTGTAAAAAAGACGTCCGTCACAGGGAACGGATTCTCCGTTCACCGTTTTGACGGCACGCACATCGGAGATATTGGTGAGTCCGGCCAGGACGCCTTTTCCGTTCAGGTCGCGGAGCCCTCTTTTTACGTCATACTTTGTGAACAGTTCGGTATCGATGACACCCGCTTTGCGGCTGATCTCCGCCAGACGTACGATTTCGGGAGTGATATCGGAATAGCTGTTGCGTTCTTCCATTCAATCGACCACCTTTCTTCTATGGAATTTTGATACAACGAATCGTCTGCTTTCTTTCTTTCAGGCCGCAGGCCCGCCCTGCTCCTGGCGAAAAAGAATGCAGTTCCTTATTATAATAACATGACTAAAAAACCGAAACAAGGAAGAATTGTATTATTTTAGAAACATTTAACATTTTGTTCATGACCCGGGATAGCTTTTTTGTGCGCATTGTATTACAATAGGGAGAGAAAACGGTTTGGGAAAAGGATGAAAAATGGCCTTACGGCCATTTTTCATCCGTGAAACTATGCCTGCTAAAGCAGGCAGGAAGGTTAGGATGAAAAATAGCATGACAGCCATTTTTCATCCGTGAAGTTATGCCTGCTTCGGCAGGCGGTTAGGATGTATGCCCGCCGAAGCGGGAAGAAAGGCTGCCATGAAAACGGAAGAAATTTTCAGGAGGATTGACCATACGCTCTTAAAACCTTACGCGGTGTGGGAGGATGTGGACAGGCTGTGTGCACAGGCGCAGGAGTATCATACCGCCTCGGTATGCATCCCGCCCTGCTATGTGGCTCCGGTCCGGGGAAAATACGGAAAGCTGCGTATCTGTACGGTGATTGGTTTTCCCCTGGGCTACAGCGTGACGGAGGCGAAGCTTTGCGAGACCCGGCAGGCGCTTGCGGACGGCGCGGACGAGATCGATATGGTGGTAAACATCACGGATGTGAAGAACCATGCCTACGACCGGGTGGAAGAAGAGATCCGGGCGGTGAAGGAGGTCTGTGGGGCGCATGTATTGAAGGTGATCGTGGAAACCTGCTACTTAACGCAGGAGGAGAAGATCGCCATGTGCCG
Source organism: Lachnospiraceae bacterium (assembly GCA_021770245.1). Classification (GTDB taxonomy): domain Bacteria; phylum Bacillota; class Clostridia; order Lachnospirales; family Lachnospiraceae; genus Eisenbergiella. The sequence goes on along the minus strand of JAETRI010000042.1, from coordinate 25,313 downwards.
TGCGGTAACGAATGCCGGTGCGGATTATATCAAGACTTCCACCGGTTTCGGAACGGGCGGAGCCACCCTGGAGGACGTGTGTCTGTTCCGGGAGCACATCGGGCCGGATGTGAAGATCAAGGCGGCCGGCGGCGTGAAGACACGGGAGGATCTGGAACGGTTCCTGGAAGCGGGCTGCAGCCGGATCGGGACGTCCTCTGCGGCAGGGCTCCTCGGCGAATAAGACAGAAGAGTATCTGTAGAAAGGAATGAAAGAAGATGGATCAGGTGATCAGGCAGCGTCTGGAGGCGCTGAGAAAAGTGATGGAGAAGGAAGGGGTGGATTACTATATCGTACCCACCGCCGATTTTCACAATTCGGAATATGTGGATGATTATTTTAAGGTGAGACAGTTTCTGTCCGGTTTCACCGGTTCCAACGGGACACTGGTGGTGAGCGGGAAGGAAGCCTGCCTGTGGACGGACGGGCGCTACTTCATCCAGGCGGAAAACGAACTGGCGGGAAGCGGGATCGAGCTGATGCGCATGCAGGAGGAAGGCGTCCCCACCATTGAGCAGTATTTGAAAGAACACATGGAAAAGGGGGAAACTCTGGGGTTCGACGGCCGCGTGGTGGACACCGCCTTCGGATGCAGGCTGGAAAAGGAGCTGGCGGAAAAGGAGATCCGTTTCCGTTATGAGAAGGATCTGGCCGACGAGGTATGGGAAGACCGCCCCGGCCTTCCCTGCCATCCGGTGATGGTGCTGGATGAGGCGGTCTGCGGCAAGGGCGCCGTGGAGAAGATGGCCGATGTGCGCCGGGAATTGTCCGCCAAGAAAGCGGATGCCCTCCTTTTGTCCAAGCTGGACGACCTGATGTGGCTTCTCAATATCCGGGGCGCGGACGTGGAATGCAATCCTGTGGCTCTTTCCTATGCCTACCTCACCGGGACGGAATGCTTCTATTTCATCCAGGAAGGGGAAGTGACCCGGGAACTTAGGGAGCATGCCGCCTCCTGTGGCATCACTCTGAAGGGTTATGGGGAGGTGACGGACTTCCTGAGGGAGCGCGGGGAAAAGGAACGCGTGCTCTATGACGGGAAAAATACCAGTTATGCTCTCTATAGGACGCTGCGGGAAAAAGGGGAGTGCGTGGACGGAAAGAATCCCACGGAGCTGATGAAGGCCGTCAAAAATCCGGTGGAGCTGGCCAATATGGAAAAGGTCTATCTCAAAGACAGCGCAGCGGTATGCAAGTTCATCTATTGGCTGAAGAGCAATATCGGGAAAATACCGATCACCGAGGTAACGGCTGCTCAGTATCTGGACGATCTGAGGAGGAACACGGAAGGCTGTCTGGATCTGTCTTTTCCCACCATCAGCGGTTATCGGGAAAACGCGGCCATGATGCACTATGAAGCCACGCCGGAGTGCTGCAAGACGCTCGAACCGGACGGGATGCTCCTGGTGGATTCCGGCGGACAGTATCTGGGCGGCACCACGGACGTGACCAGGACGATCGTTCTGGGCCCCATATCTCAGGAGATGAAGAGGCACTTCACCGCCGTGGCGGTGGGGATGCTGCAGCTTTCCAACGCCAGGTTCCTCTACGGCTGTACGGGACGCAATCTGGATATCCTGGCACGCGGGCCCCTGTGGAACCTGGATATGGACTATAAATGCGGGACCGGCCACGGAGTAGGATATATCCTGAACGTGCATGAGGGCCCCCAGGGAATCCGCTGGCGCTATATGGAAGGGATCGGGGAAGCCGTGATCGAGGCCGGGATGGACGTGACCAACGAGCCGGGCGTCTATATCGAAGGCAGCCATGGAATCCGCACAGAGAATGTGATGGTGGCAAAAAACGGGACGAAGAACGGCGACGGACAGTTTATGTATTTCGATACCCTCACCTTTGTCCCCATCGACCTGGATGCCATCGATCCTGCATATATGGAGCCCTCTCAGATCGCCATGCTGAACCGGTACCACGCCGAGGTGAGGGAAAAGATGGCGCCCTTCATGACGGCGGAGGAAATGGAGTGGCTTAAGGACGCCACCCGGGAAATCGGCTGAGGAGGATTCGGCGGCAGGGAGGAAAATCCCTCTGACTGATACACACGCCAAAGCGCGCAGGCAGGAGACAGACGGACATATGCCGCCGGGGAGAACTTCTCCGGCGGCATACGCACAGATGAGGAGGTAGAGACGATGAAGAAAGAAACATATTGTTTACTCGAGAATTATATGCTCTCCTGTATGGAAGACGCCGCGCACGATAAGGAACATATCTATCGCGTACTGTACAACGCATTGGAAATTGCTGCGTCGGAAAACGATGTGGATTATGATATATTGATTGCCGCCTGCTTATTACATGACATCGGAAGAAAAGAGCAATTTGAAAATCCCGCCTTATGCCATGCGGCCGTGGGGAGCGAAAAGGCGTATCGTTTCCTCACACTTCACGGATTTGACCCGGCCTATGCCGGGCAGGTGAAGCGGTGTATTCAGACGCACAGATACAGAAAAAACGATCCGCCTCAAAGCCTGGAAGCAAAGATTTTATTTGATGCGGACAAATTGGATGTGACGGGAGCGATCGGAATTGCCAGGACGCTGCTCTACAAGGGCATTGTTTCCGAACCCTTGTATTCCGTACTGCCAAACGGGACGGTTTCCGCGGGGGAAAACGATGCCGCGCCGTCGTTTTTTCAGGAATATAAATACAAATTAGAAGGGCTGTATTCCCGCTTCTATACGAAGAAGGCAGCACAAATGGCCGAAGAAAGACGAAGCATTGCAGCCGCATTTTATAACGGGCTTTACCGGGAAGTAAATTCGACGTATCAAAGGGGAAGAGAGAAACTGGATGAAATCATTCCCCCAAGTGATCAATCATAGACAGAGAGAGGAGGAACGGCATTGGTCGGGAAAGAGGTAAGAGTGGGCGCATGCCTGCTGGCGGGCGATATGGATACCATGGTCCGCTTCTATAGAGATACATTAGGCTTTCATACACAATGGGACGGCGGGGATTTCGCCGAGTTTGAGACGGCAGGCGGTGAACTGTCCCTGTTCATGTACAGCAGGAAAGCCTTCGCACAGGCGCTTGGGGAGGATTATGTCCCTCCCAGAGGAATCAACCAAACATTTGAAATCGGCCTTTGGCTGCCCTGCTTTGCCGATGTGGATGCGGAATATGAACGGCTCTCGAAGCTGGACGTGAACTTCCCGACAGGAGGGCCCACGACCTTTTCCTTCGGCATCCGCAACTTTTACGTCGCCGACCCGGAAGGGAATCTGCTTGAAATCGGAAGCAGGAGAGAAACGCCGGCTTAAAGGAGAGCATGCCAAAGACGGCTCCGGGCAGGGGTGTGGCAGGCCGCAGGGCCGTTCCCGTCTTTCCTATTATTATTAATGGCCCTGCCGTGGATGCGAAAAGCAACTTCTTCCTAAAATACCAAATTGACGCGGATAAAATCTTGACTTTTTAAATATGGTTTGAGATAATAATGTCGGCTGTAAATGAAGTATTAAGGATACAATCAATAAAGGAGGACGCGAAATGTCAACAAAAGCGTATTATCCGATTTCTGAAATCGGAGCCGGAAAACCCGGATTTTCCAAAACAAGATCTATCATTGAAGCTGCTTTCTATGGAAATAACGTGATCAAGGTTGATACCCTGAAAGAAGCTTATGAGATGGCAAAGAATTCTCCCGGAACCATTATCACAGATATGCCGGTATACAGGGCTGAGGAAATTGGTCTGGACAAGAATGCCAAGGTTCTCCTGTTCAATGACGGTGCCGTTACCGGACGTTATGCCGCTGCCCGCCGCATCAAAGGCGAGCCCGGTGTGGACGCTGTGAAGCTGGACAAAGTGGTTATGGATGCGGTCTATGAGACCCGCTGGAGGACCCTGTACCATGCGACCTGCTACATCGGACTGGATCCGGAATTCATGGTAAAGGCCCATCTGCTTCTTCCCGAAGGCGAAGAGAATATCATGTACTCCTGGATGCTGAATTTCCAGTATATGTCCGATAAGTATGTTGAGATGTACAAGAATTCCAAGGCCGTGGGTGACGGAAAAGAAGCCGATATCTATATTTTCTCCGATCCCCAGTGGGTGCCCGGCAACCGTCCTGACGTTGATTACAGCTGCCTGAGCGATCCTCTGACCCTGTGCTATTTCGACACCAACGAGAACTGTGCCGCTATCCTGGGCATGAGATACTTTGGCGAGCACAAGAAGGGAACCCTGACCATGGCCTGGGCTATCGCCAACAGGAACGGTTATGCTTCCTGCCACGGCGGACAGAAGGAATATCTGCTGGATGACGGAAGGAAGTTCGTTGCTTCCGTATACGGTCTGTCCGGATCCGGCAAGTCCACCCTGACCCACGCAAAGCACAATGGCAAATATGAGATCAAGGTCCTTCATGACGATGCGTTCATCATTAACACGGATACCTGTGCTTCCATCGCTTTGGAGCCCACCTATTTCGATAAGACCGCTGACTATCCGACAGGCTGCGCCGACAACAAGTATCTGCTCACCGCGCAGAACTGCTCCGCCACTCTGGATGAGGACGGAAAGCTTCAGCTGGTAACCGAGGATATCAGGAACGGCAACGGCCGTGCCATCAAGTCCAAACTCTGGTCTCCGAACCGTGTGGACAAGATCGATGCGCCGGTTAACGCCATCTTCTGGATCATGAAGGATCCTACCCTTCCTCCGGTTGTGAAACTGAAAGGCGCTGCCCTGGCATCCGTTATGGGCGCTACCCTGGCCACCAAGACCTCCACTGCGGAGCGTGTTGCTGCCGGTACCGACCTGAATGCCCTTCGTATCGTTCCTTATGCGAATCCTTTCAGGACCTATCCTCTGGCCAACGACTACGAGAAGTTCAAGAAGCTGGTGGAAGAGAAGGATGTGGACTGCTACATCATCAACACCGGTGATTTCATGGGCAAGAAGGTAAAACCCGCCGACACCCTGGGCATCCTGGAAGCCATCGTGGAAAACAGGGCCGAGTTTAAGGCATGGGGACCGTTCTCCGATATCGAGATCATGGATTGGGAAGGCTTTGTGCCTGATCTGAAAGATGCCTCCTATGTCAACGAGCTGAAAGCCCGTATGCAGGACCGTGTCAATGCGGTGGAAGGCTTCGCTACCAAGAAAGACGGCTATGACAAGCTGCCCGACGAGGCGCTGGAAGCTGTCCGCAAAGTGGTTGCAGAGGCGAATACCCTGTAATCGAAGAACTGCCGCAAATATGCGGTTTGGAAGATGAAACAGAAAATCCCGCAAGGCATTGCGGATGAAATGCCTTGCGGGATTTTTGTGCGTCCGGGATAAAAATAACGCGGTAAAATATCACAAAAGAAGAGTTGCTAAGAGAGAAGATGTAGAATATAATTACTGTAATTGATGCGACGGAATTAACATGAAATCTGTGCTTGTGTGAATTTAATTTACATGTCCATTGAAACGGGCAGGAAGGTTAGATTGAAAAATAAGCCCGATGGCTTATTTTTCAATCCCAATTTGTGCTGCAGGCGGCCCAAATCGAATCGCAGATGAAAAATCGCATCCGCGATTTCTCATCGCGGTGCCGCAAAGGGCGCGGCATGGAGGATTATTATGAAAATTGAATTTCTGGATTTAACACATTTTAGAAATATACAAAAGCAAAAAATTGTATTTCAGGGGAAGGATTTCGCCGTTTTGATTGGGGATAACGGAAGTGGGAAAACATCTATTCTGGAAGCGGTAACAAAGGCCTTTGTTCCGGTAATTAGAACTGTGAACAGCGAGGCAGTAAAGGAATGTGATTTGGCAAATACGGATATTCAATGCGGATTTTATGGAACAGAAGTTACAATAGGGATATCATTGGATAATGAGCGGTATGTATGGACAAACAGGAGGAGATTTTCTTCTCAGATCCCATACGATAGTGAAGCGGAACAGAGGGGACAGACCCAAAATGATTTAAAACGTTTAAAGAATAAATATATAGAGTGTGTGGAAAACAGGAAGCTGCCTTTGGTTCTTTATTATGGGACAGACAGGGTTATCCGTGGAGTTCCCCAGCGCGGCCATATCAAAAATTTTGTGGTGACGGATGCGCTCAGAAACTGTTTTGACAATGCGAATTATTTTCGGGACTTTTATGATTGGTTTAAGACAGAGGAGGATATTGAACTTCGGGGCCTTCGAAACAATGCTGACTATCAAAATCCGAAATTGAACTGTGTTCGTACAGCTTTGGAACGGATGATAAAGGGCTATTGCAATTTAAGGATAGAGCTGGCGCCGTCAAGAATGCTGCTTACGAATGAAGAGGGAATAGATTTACAGATTGACCAATTGAGCGGAGGGTATAAAGCGGTTTTGTCTGTGGTGGCTGATATCGCAAAGAGAATGTCCATAGCTAATCCGGATTCTGCGAATCCGTTAGAGGAAGAGGCAGTGATTCTTATTGATGAATTAGATTTACATCTTCATCCAAAGTGGCAAAAAACGATAGTGGAGGATTTGAAAAGAACTTTTCCCAATTGCCAGTTTATTATCTCTACCCATTCACCTTTTATTATCCAGTCGTTAAAAGCGGAGGAGTTATTTGATATCAGTACTATGAGATATGCCGCAGAAAACGGGAGCTATAACGGATGGAGTATAGATACCATTCAGGAGCGGAAGATGGGGGTATCGCCAAGAACGGATATTTTTAATCAACGTCTTGACGATTTTTCGGCCGCTATGGATGAAGGAAGGTATACTGTGGTAAAGGATTTGTACGATCAATTGAAGAGAATGGTAAGTCCTGGGAGTCCCGAAAATAAAATATTAGATCTGGATATGGAGTTGATGGAAGCAGATGATAAAGCTTGATAGAGGAGAATGCCCGAAAGAACTAACGCCCGAAGTATGTAAAGAATTGACAAAATTATTTTCCGAAAACCGAGATAGGGATGTATGGAATTCTCCGAAAATCAAAAGACCTTTAAAGGACGCATTGCTTGAAATGAGCCATGGTAAATGTGTATACTGTGAATGTATGCTTAACGAAGAGGCAAAGGATGTTACTATCGATCATTTCTTACCCAAATCAACAGCTCCTGATAAAGTTGTGGAATGGGAAAATTTAGTTCCGGCTTGTTTACGCTGTAACAGGGAAAAGAGAGATTATGAAGGAAAAATTGTCAATCCATGCAAGGACAGGCCGAAGGACTATATTGCGTTAGATTCAAAGAATAGATACTTTTTGAAGGGGATTGATAAAACAGGAATCGGGGAAAAGACGATAAGAGCTGTTAAGCTAAATGATATTCTCAGAGTGATGGTACCACGGATGAGGGAATGGGAAGAAATCCATCAAAGATTGGCAGAGATTTCACAGGATTTGGAGGAAGAAGGATACCGGCCTAAATATAAAAACCGTCTGGAGGTCCTTATGGGAAAATGTATTCCGGATTGCTCGTATGCGGCGGTTAAGGCATCCAATATGCTTGATAATGACTGCTATAAACATATAAAAAAGTATTTGATGTCCGAAGGAAAATGGACGAATAAATTAAAAGAGTTGGAAGAGGAGATGCGCCGGATAGCCTTGCAGCTGGTATGATGGCAAGAGGTGGAAACGACTTATAGATGACTGAAGAGGGGACATGGTCTTGTTCCGCATTACATGTTCTAGCCGGGCCGCAGGATACAAAGGAGGAAAACGGATGCATCGGGGGAAAATATTCATAAAGGCAGTTTATGCCGGCTTCATGATCGGTATAGGCGGTATGATTTATTTATCCGTGGAAAATAAAATTGTCGGCTCCCTGCTGTTTTCCTTCGGCCTTCTCACGATCGTAACCCAGGGCTTTTATCTGTATACGGGGAAAATCGGATTTGTGAGAAAAATGGCCGAGCTTGCCGATATGGCTGTCGTGATCGCCGGAAATTATGCGGGAAGCTTTCTCGCAGCCCTTTTGGCCAAGGCGTCAGCTCTTCCGGTCAGCAGTGTGGAACTGGCGGCGCGGAAATTGGAAAAACCTGTTTGGAACGTCTTTTTCCTATCGATCCTGTGCGGCGTAATGATGTATTTGGCGATTGATAATTTTAATAAATCAAAAAATATTGTATTTGTCATCGCTCCGGTTATGATTTTCATTTTGTCCGGCTTCGAGCACTCCATAGCGAATATGTTTTACTTCAATCTGGCCTCTTCTTTTGATCTGCGTACTGCAGGTTATCTTGGCGTGATGCTTGCGGGAAACGGGATCGGGGCCAAGCTTATGGATCTGAAACCGGAGTGAGAGCTGTCGGGACGGCTATCCGGATGCGGACAGGCTGATATGGGGAATCGAAGACGCTGGAAAAGGAGAGCGGGGCATGGACAGGACGGAACGTGTGGAGCTGACGGTTATGTGTATGGTTTATGACGAAAGACGGATCCTCATGCAGAACCGAGAAGGAAGAGGGAGAAAATGGAAAGGCTATGCCTTGCCGGGCGGACATGTGGAGCCCGGTGAGTCCTTTGTGGAGGCGGTTAAACGGGAGGTGCGGGAGGAGACAGGACTTGCAATTTCCAGCCCCGTCCTGTGTGGTGTGAAGCAGTTTCCCATAGAGGAGGGTCGTTATGTGGTACTGCTTTATAAGGCAAAGGAATTTTCCGGCCGGCTGGTTTCCTCTGAAGAGGGGGAAATGGAATGGGTGGACAGGGACAGGCTGTCGGAATATGAACTGGCGGATGACTTCCCGGAGCTGCTGAGGGTATTTGAGGAGGACGGACTGTCGGAATTTCGGTATACGGTGGAGGGAGAAGAATGGACGGTGCATCTGGAATGACACAGGGAATTCCGGGGAATGAGAGGTCCTCTATAAATTGCGTTAAAACAGTCTAAAAAACATGCGCCAAAGCGCGCAGAAAGGAGCCGGAGATGGATAGAAATGCATACAGCCGCCCCATATCTTTAAAGAAAGTAAGGGTTACGGATGCATTCTGGAAACAGGAAATGGAACTGGTAAGGAAGGAGGTCATTCCCTATCAGTGGGAAGCGCTGAACGACCGGATACCGGATGCGGAGCCCAGCTTTGCCATGCGCAATTTCCGCACGGCGGCAAAGCTGAACGCCGCGAAGAAAGAGGGCGCCAAGCCGGTAAAATGGCCGCTGGAATTCCGGATACTGCCGGAGGAAGGAAAACCCCTGGAGGATCGCTTTTACGGGTGCCTGTTCCAGGACAGCGATTTTTCCAAATGGATTGAGGCGGTGGGCTACTGTCTCACACAGCATCCGGACCCGGAGCTTGAGAGGACCGCGGACGAAGCGATTGATTACGTGTGTGCGGCCCAGCTGGAGAACGGATATCTGGATACCTACTACATCATAAGCGACCAGGATCAGATTTTTACCAATCTGCGGGATAACCACGAGCTCTACTGCTTCGGACATCTGACGGAGGCTGCGGTGGCCTATTTTGAGGCCACAGGAAAGGACAAGCTTCTGAAAGCGGCAGAACGTTATGCGGACTATATCGCATCCTGCATCGGGCCCGAGGAGGGGAAAAAGAAAGGCTATCCCGGCCACGAAATCGCGGAAATGGCCCTGGTTCGGCTCTATGAGGCGACCGGGGAGGAAAAATACCTGGATTTGGGACGGTATTTCGTGGATCAGAGAGGTACCCGCCCCTATTATTACGATCTGGAACATCCGGAGTGTGTGGAAAAGGGAAAAGAGGAGCAGCAGAGGTATTCCTATCAGCAGGCTCATCTTCCGGTACGGGATCAGGAAGAGGCGGTGGGCCACGCCGTCCGTGCGGTCTACCTGTACGCCGGGATGGCGGATGTGGCGCGCCTGACAGGGGACGAAACCCTTTTGACGGCCTGTGAGCGTCTGTGGAAAAGTATTACCGAAAAAAAGATGTACATAACGGGAGGGATCGGCGCGACCCACGTGGGAGAGGCATTTTCCTTTGCATATGACCTTCCCAACGATACGGCCTATGCCGAGACCTGCGCCGCCATTGGCCTGGTATTTTTTGCCAGGAGAATGCTGGAAATCAGGGCGGACAGCCGTTATGCGGACGTGATGGAAAGGGCGCTTTATAACGGGATTTTAAGCGGTATGGCCCTGGACGGAAAGAGCTTTTTCTATGTGAATCCCTTAGAGAGCGTTCCGGAGGCCTGCATCAGGGACGAGAGAAAAGAGCATGTGAAACCGGTGCGGCAGAAATGGTTCGGCTGCGCCTGCTGCCCGCCCAATCTGGCGCGTCTGGTCAGTTCCATCGCCTCCTACGCCTACACACAGTCGAAGGATACCCTGTACGTGCATCTCTACATGGGAAGCGTGCTGGAACAGGAATGGGAGGGAGGAAAAGCGGATATCCGGATCACTTCGGAATTCCCCTGGAACGGAAAGGTATCCCTGGAGGTGAGAACACAACAGGAAGCGGAATTTACCATAGCCCTGCGTATCCCTGGCTGGTGTACCTCCTATACCCTGGACGGACAGCCCGGACCCATGGCCGGAGAGCAGGTGAAGGACGGCTATTTGTATGTGAAACGGGCATGGAAAGACGGGGACAGGCTGGAACTGGAATTCCCCATGGAGATCCGTCTTCTTGCGGCGGACGACAGAGTACGGGAGGATATCGGCAGGGCGGCGGTTTCCAGAGGCCCCATCGTGTACTGTATGGAGGAGGCGGATAACGGAAAAGACCTTCATCTCTATCGCCTGGCCGAGGATCCCGCGCCGGTGGAGCGAAGGAGGGAAATCGGCGGGATGACGGTTACGGGAGTCAGGACGAGGGCTTCCCGCAGAAAGCCGCAGGAGCCTGGCCCGCTGTACCGTGAATACCGGAAACCGGAGTATGAGGAGACGACAGTGGACTGGATCCCCTACTTTACCTGGGCAAACCGGGGAGAAGGGGAGATGCAGGTGTTCATCCGGACAGGGGATTAAGCGGAGAAGGAGAAAGCCGGGGACAGGGCGGCTCAGACACCCTGCAGGCGTCAGGGCGCCTGCGGGGTGTCTGAGCTGTTACGCCCAGCCAAACCGCTGCCGAAAAAGAAAAAGGAGGGGATTGCCTTTTGGGCGGACAGAACGTATAATAGGGGTGCCTGGGACAGGCAACCCTATTATTGTGGAAAGGATTCTGGAATGGATAAGAAAAGACAGGGCTACGGAGCCAGGGTCATGTTACCCCTCTTTCTGGTGAGCATGCTGGGCCCGCTGTCCTTATCCGCGCGGGCAGGGGAGACACAGACGCCTGCAGCATTTACAGAAGAGGATACGATAGGATTACCGACGAGTTCGACGGAACAGATGCTGCCCGGAACGGAGGCTTTGACGGCGGGCTTGGAGATCCCGACGGAGAAGACCCTTGACGGCGGGAAAGAGGTTCCTGGAGAAGAAGAAAATGATCCAAAGCCGGAGGGCGGCGAAGAGGCCGCCGGGGTTACCAGGGTTATTTTTGTGGGAGATTCCCGGTTCGTCCAGATGCGGGATGCGGCCGGAGACAATTCCCATGTGTGGATCGCAAAGGTGTCGCAGGGCTATGCGTGGCTTTCGCGGGAGGCCGTCTCAAAGATCGACGAGGCGGTGGAAAGCGGGACAAAGGTGCTCCTGAATCTGGGCGTAAACGACACCTGGGATGCGGATGCATATATTAAACTGGTAAATGGGAAAGCTGAGGAATGGAGGGAAAAGGGGGCACAGGTCTATTATGCCTCCGTCAATCCCGTAAGAGACGGACGCTATATAACGTCGAAAGAAGTAGAACGTTTTAACGATAAAATGCAGGCGGGCCTGGATCCGGAGATCGTCTGGATCGACAGCTGTTCCTGGCTGAAGGAAACGGGATATACGCTGACGGACGGCCTGCACTTTGACAGCGAAACCAGTGAAAGGCTGTACCGGTATTATCTGGAAGCCCTGGGAACGGAGAGTAAGGATAGCCGATGAAAATTATTATAGCGGGCTGCGGCAAGGTGGGCTATGCTCTGGCCGAACAGCTGAACGAAGAGGGGCATGAGCTCACGATAATCGATATCAATGAGGAGAAAATGCGGCTGGGCGATACCCTGGACGTCATGTGCATCCCGGGAAACGCAACCAGCTATCGGGTGCAGGAGGAGGCGGGGATCAAGGACGCCGACCTGCTCATCGCCATGACGGGCAAGGATGAGGTGAACCTCTTATGCTGCCTGATCGCCAGGAAGGCGGGCCACTGCCAGACGATTGCCAGGGTGCGAGATCCCGGTTATTATGAGGAGATCGATTTTATTAAAGAGGAGCTGGGGCTGTCCCTTGCCGTAAATCCGGAACTGACGGCCGCCTCGGATATAGCGAGACTGATCCGTGTTCCCTCCGCCATGGAGGTGGACAGTTTCGCTAAAGGCAAGGTGGATCTGGTACGGTTTCGGATCCCGGAGGGATCTGCCTGGGCGGATAAAAAAGTATATGAGGTGAGCAGGCGTTTCGGCGGAAATATGCTGATCTGCGCGATTGAGCGGGCGGCAGATCATGAGATAATCATTCCGGGAGGCAGTACCGATCTGTATGAAGGGGATTATATCTCCGTAATCGTGCCGCCCGCGCGGATGAAGGAGCTGTTTTCGGGTATCGGCATCAAAAGCAGGATGATCAAAAACGTGATCATTGCAGGAGGAGGAACACTGGCCTATTATCTGGCCCGCAGGCTTCTGGAAACCAAGATCAAGGTGACCATCATCGAACGAAGCCGCGCCAGGTGCGGGGAGCTCAGCGAGCTGCTTCCCAAGGCTATGATCATCTACGGGGATGCTGCAGTGACGGATATTCTTCAGGAGGAGGGGATAGAGGAGGCGGATGCATTCGTGTCCTTAACCGGACTCGACGAAGAAAATATCATGCTCTCCTGTTATGTGGGAAAGATATCCCACGCCAAGGTGATCACCAAGATCAACAAGGTCAGATATGGCGGGATCGTGGATAATTTTGATATTGGGAGCATCGTCAGCCCCAAAAATCTTACCGCCGAGCGGATCCTCCAATATGTACGCGGTATGCAGAATTCCATGGGAAGCGCCGTGGAAGCTTTATATCGCCTGTTGGACAACCAGGTGGAGGCATTGGAATTCTCCGTGAAAAAGGAAGCGAAGGTTCTTGACACCCCGCTTGCACAGCTGAAGCTGAAGGATAACCTGCTGCTGTGCAACATCGTCAGAAAGGGGAAAGCGATTCTTCCCTCCGGCCAGGACTGCATCCGGGCCGGGGACACGGTGATTGTGGTAACGACACATAAAGGGCTGGACGAGATCGACGATATACTGGCTTAGTATCGGAAACCGGAGGAATCGAGGACAGAATGCAATGAGTTACAAAAGTATCGGTTATGTGCTGGGATGGATCATGCGGGTGGAAGGAATTTTCTTCCTGCTTCCCTTGTCAGTGGCATTTTTGTACCGGGAGGATACCTGGCATGTTTATCTGGGGTGCGCGGTGGTCTGCTTTGGAATCGGACGCCTCCTGTCCGGGAAAAAACAGGGAAGACATTCCCGCTTTTTTGCCAGGGAGGGGTATGCGGCGGCGGCGCTTGGCTGGGTGGTGATGAGCCTGATCGGCGCGCTGCCTTTCTGGATTACCCGGGAGATTCCGTCCTACACGGACGCTCTGTTCGAGATCATTTCCGGATTTACCACCACCGGGGCCAGCATCCTTTCCCGGGTGGAGGATTTGTCTTACAGCGCATTGATGTGGCGCAGCTTTTCCCACTGGATCGGGGGTATGGGCGTTTTGGTTTTTGTCCTGCAGATCATTCCGGTGACCAGCGGCCAGACCATGAACCTGATGCGTGCGGAGAGCCCGGGCCCTACCGTGAGCAGGCTGGTCCCCCGGGTACGGGAGACGGCTTTTTATTTGTATGGGATCTATATAGCCTTGACCGTTTTGGAATTGGTTCTGCTGCTGTTTGGCAGGATGCCTTTTTTCGACGCTCTCTGTACCGCCTTTGGAACGGCCGGGACGGGAGGGTTTGGCATCCGTTCCGACAGCATGGCCGGTTACAGCCCCTATCTCCAGGTGGTGGTTACCGTATTTATGATGCTTTTTGGCGTAAATTTCAGCTTTTATTACCTCCTTTTGGTGAAAAAAGGCAGGGACGCGTTCCGGCTAGAGGAGGTGCGGGCCTACCTGGGCATCTTTGCGGTTTCCTCCGTCCTGATCATGTTCAATATTCTGCCTCAGGTGGGAACGATTTCGGACAGTCTGCGCCATGCGGCGTTTCAGGTGGCCACCGTGATGACTACCACCGGCTTTGCCACCGCAGACTTCGATAAATGGCCGGAATTCTCCCGGATGCTTTTGGTAATGCTGATGTTTTCCGGAGCGTGTGCGGGAAGCACCGGCGGCGGCATCAAGATTTCCCGCATTTTAATGTATTTAAAAACCATAAAGAGGGAGCTGGCCTTCCTGATTCACCCCAGAAGCGTTAAAACGGTGATGATGGACAAAAAGAAGGTGGAAACTACGGTGGTGCGTGCGGCCAATATTTTCCTTTTGTCCTATCTGATGATCCTGGTGGCATCCGTCCTGCTCTTGAGCCTGGATAATTTTGATTTTACCACCAGCGTAACGGCGGTGATCTCCGCGTTGAATAACATTGGCCCCGGCCTTTCCCTGGTGGGACCGGCGGGAAATTTCTCCTTTTTTTCGCCTCTTTCCAAATATGTCCTGATGTTTGACATGCTCGCCGGCCGCCTGGAGGTATTTCCCATGCTCCTTTTGATACTCCCCGGGACCTGGAAAAAATAGATTGCATACTGCCTGCGGGGGATGTTATAATCTAGTAATAAAAGCCCCGTTCGGCATCCGATGCCTCTTGCGGCGGCAGAAGGGGAGGGAAAATGCGTAGGATTTTATTGAAATTAAGCGGGGAAGCGCTGGCCGGAGAGAAAAGGCAGGGCTTTGACGAGGAAACCGTGCGCCGTGTGGCGCTCCAGATCAGGGAACTGGCTGCGGACGGCGTCCAGGTGGGTGTCGTGATCGGAGGCGGCAACTTCTGGCGGGGAAGGACCAGCGAGAACATAGACCGCACCAAGGCGGATCAGATCGGTATGCTGGCCACGGTAATGAACTGCATCTATGTATCCGAGATCTGCCGTTCTTTGGGGATAGATACGGCGGTTTTTACGCCTTTTTTATGCGGATCATTCACGGAGCTGTTTTCCAAGGACCGGGTTATCGGGTGCTTTGAAAAGGGAATGGTTGTTTTCTTCGCAGGAGGGACAGGCCATCCCTATTTTTCCACGGACACGGGCGTGGTCCTGCGGGCCGTGGAAGTGGAGGCGGAAGTGATCCTGCTGGCCAAGGCGGTGGACGGTGTATACGACGATGATCCGAGGACCAATCCGAAGGCCAGAAAATATGAGGAAGTCACCATAGACGAGGTGATTGCCAAGAATCTGCAGGTTGTGGACATGACGGCTTCCATTCTGGCCAGGGATAATAAGATGCCCATGTGGGTATTCGGCCTGAATGAAGAAAACAGCATCGTGAATACGGTGAAAGGGAAATTTAACGGTACGAAAGTGACCGTATAAACATAAGGAAAGCGGGTTTGTGTCTGCGCTGCCTGGGCAAACCTTTCAGCCGTGTGGGCTTCATATAATCCGGCAGCGCAGAAATGAGGAAACCATTATGAGTGAAAAGCTGGAGCAGTTTGAATCAAAAATGAAGAAAACCTGTGATCATCTGTCGGCGGACTTCGTTACCATCCGGGCCGGACGGGCCAATCCCCATGTTTTGGACCGGATCAGGGTGGATTATTATGGGACGCCCACGCCGATCCAGCAGGTGGGGAATGTCACGGTGCCCGAACCCAGGATCCTTCAGATCGCACCCTGGGAGAAATCCCTGATCAAGGCGGTTGAGAAGGCTATCATGACGTCCGATCTGGGGATCACCCCTTCCAACGACGGAAGCGTGATCCGCCTGGTGTTCCCGGAGGTGACGGAGGAACGCAGGAAATCCCTGGTCAAGGATATTAAGAAAAAAGGGGAAGAGGCAAAGGTGGCCGTCCGCAATATCCGCAGGGACGGAAACGACTTTTTAAAGAAGCTGGGAAAGACGGATGTGTCCGAGGACGAGATCAAGGAGCTGGAGGAACAGCTTCAGAAGCTTACCGATAAGTACGTGAAGGAAGTGGATAAGCTGGTGGACGAGAAGTCGAAGGAAATCCTCACCGTGTAATAAACGAAAGAGGGATGCGGGCGCGAAGGCTAAGAGGGCAGGCGGCGGTTTGGCCTGTCCTTTTGCTGTAGGAAACGGCGGATAGGGATCAAGATTATATGCGCGCCGGAGCGGGCAGATGGGTATAAGATTGAAAATTGACATTTTCAATCTCTATGATTTTTGTATGCGCGCCGGAGCGCGCAGATGGGACCAAATATGGAAATACCGAATCATGTTGCTATTATCCTGGACGGCAACGGCCGCTGGGCCAGGGCTAAGGGGATGCCCAGGAACTACGGGCATGTCCAGGGAGCGAAGACCGTGGAGAAGATCTGCGAAGAAGCTTACAGAATGGGAATCCGGTATCTGACGGTATACGCTTTTTCGACGGAAAACTGGAACCGTCCCCAGGACGAGGTGGATGCCCTGATGGGACTTTTGCGCAATTATATGAAAACCTGTCTGAAAACCGCGGCTAAAAACAATATGTGCGTCAGGGTGATCGGGGATAAGACCCGTCTGGACGAGGATATCAGAAACCGGATTGCCCAGCTGGAGGCATCCACCAGAGAAAATACCGGCCTGCATTTTCAGATCGCCTTAAACTACGGCGGAAGGGACGAAATCGTAAGAGCGGTAAGAGAACTGGCAAAGCAGGTGGAGAAGGGGACTCTTTCTCCCGGCAGGATCACGGAAGAGACCATATCCGAAGCGCTGGATACCGCCGGAATACCGGAACCGGATCTTCTGATCCGTACCTGCAACGAACAGCGAATTTCCAATTTCCTGCTCTGGCAGCTGGCTTATACGGAATTCTATTTTACGCCGGTGGCATGGCCTGATTTCTCAAAAGAAGAATTGGAAAAAGCCGTCGAGGCATATAATAACAGGGACAGGAAATACGGCGGCATCAAGGAATAAAGATACGCGCTAAAGCATGCAGATGGGAGCAAGGATGAAGGGAGGGCGCCTTCATCCTCCCTGATTCAGATGCGCGCTAAAGCGCGCAGACGGGAGCAAAACTAATGTTTATGACGAGGTTGATGAGCAGCGTGGTGTTGGTGGCTGCGGCGCTGTTTCTGTTGCTGACGGGGGGAGGTGTACTGGCCGCAGGGCTTGTACTTCTGTCTCTGACCGCATTTCATGAACTGATCACAGCCTGCGGTGTGGCACAGTCCGGAAGGGACAGAGAGGGTGCAAAAGAAGAAAGGAATCCCAAGGCAGAGGGCGTAAAAGAGACGAAAACGGGCAGCGGCCTGGCGGCAGTGGGGTACGCGGGGATTCTGTTGTATGACGCGGCGGTTTTCCTGGGGGATGCGCCCGTTTACTGGATGGGTGCGCTGGCGGCGGTTTTCCTGGGGATGATGGCGGTGTATGTGCTGTCTTTCCCCGCGTATCGGGCGGAAACGGTGATGGCGGCTTTCTACAGCTTTTTTTATTCGACGGCGCTTTTTTCCTTCATCTACCTGACCAGAAGTCTGCCCGGGGGGATTTATCTGGTATGGCTGATTTTTATCAGCTCCTGGATCTGCGATACCTTTGCCTATCTGACCGGAATGGCCTTTGGAAAGCATAAGCTGACACCCGTTCTCAGCCCCAAGAAATCCGTCGAGGGAGCCGTGGGCGGCGTGGCGGGATCGGCTTTGGTTGGCGCCCTTTTCGCCCGGATTTTTCTGCAAAAGGTCTATCCGGGTTCCGATATTATATGGGTCACAGCCCTGATCTGCGGCGCAGGCGCGGTCATCTCCCAGATCGGGGATTTGGCGGCTTCGGGCATCAAAAGGAATCACGGAATTAAGGATTACGGAAAGCTGATTCCCGGCCACGGGGGAATTATGGATCGGTTTGACAGCGTGCTGTTTACGGCTCCTATCATTTATTATCTGGCCATTTTGCTGATACGGTTTGAATGAAGTTATGCACGCAGACGGGAGCAAGGCAGAAAGAAGGACGCTTTCTGCCTCCCTGATTTGAATGCGTGCTAAAGCACGCAGATGGGAGCCAAAAATGAAAAAAATTGCGATTCTGGGTTCGACGGGTTCTATCGGTACCCAGACGTTGGAAATCGTGAGGGAAAATCCGGATTTAAGAGTGGAAGGCCTGGCAGCGGGTTCCAATACGGCGCTCATGGAAAAACAGATCAGAGAATTCCTACCGAAAACAGCCGTGATGTGGGAGGAAGAGGCTGCCCGTGATTTGAGAAGCCGGATAGGGGATCTGCCGGTGCGGGTGCTCTGCGGCATGGACGGCCTGCTGGAGCTGGCAGCGGAGGACGGCTATGAGGTGCTGGTGACGGCGATCGTGGGAATGATCGGGATCCGGCCCACCATTGCGGCCATTGAGAGCGGTAAGACGATTGCGCTGGCGAACAAGGAAACGCTGGTGACGGCGGGACATCTGATCATGCCGCTGGCGGCCCGGCACGGAGTTTCCATCCTGCCGGTGGACAGCGAGCATAGCGCGGTTTTTCAATCCATGAACGGGGAAAGGCGCGAGCAGGTATCCAGAATCTGGCTCACGGCCTCCGGGGGGCCGTTCCGGGGAAAGACCCGGCAGGAGCTGGCTTCCATGACCGCGGCGGATGCCCTGAAGCATCCCAATTGGTCTATGGGCCGCAAGATCACGGTGGATTCCGCCACCCTGGTGAACAAGGCCCTGGAGGTAATGGAGGCGAGATGGCTCTTTGACGTGGGTTTGGACCGGATTGAGGTGCTGGTGCACCCTCAGAGCATTATCCATTCCATGGTGGAATATGTGGACGGCGCGGTGATCGCGCAGCTGGGGATGCCGGATATGAAGCTTCCCATCCAATATGCCCTGTTCTATCCGGACAGAAGGCCTATGGCAGGGAAAAGGGCGGACTTTTTCGAGCTGGGCCGCCTGACCTTTGAACGGCCGGACCGGGAAACCTTCCGGGGGCTGGAACTGGGTATGCGGGCGGCAGAAGCAGGGGGAAGTATGCCCACGGTGTTCAATGCGGCCAACGAGCGTTCCGTGGCCCTGTTTTTGGAGGGAAGGATCGGATTTTTACAGATCGCGGAATTGATTGAGGCCTGTATGGGGCATCATAAAAACAGGGAGAATCCGGACGTGGATCAGATCCTGCAGGCAGAGGCGGAAACCTATGCCTACGTAGAAGAAATGCTGGCCCGAATGGGCTGAGCGGGAACCTGTAAGGGAAAAGGAGAACGAAAAGCAATTGACTATCGTGTTATTTATCCTGATATTCGGAGTGATCGTCGTCGGGCATGAGCTGGGACATTTCTTGCTGGCCAAGGCGAACGGCATTACGGTGGTGGAGTTTTCCGTGGGCATGGGCCCGAAGCTGCTGCGTTTTAAACGCGGTGGGACGGAATATTCCCTGCGGCTGCTTCCCATCGGCGGGGCATGCATGTTCGAAGGGGAAGACGGGCTGGAGAACGGAAACGGGACGCCCTCCAAGGGGGCTTTTCCGAATGCGAGCGTATGGGCCAGGATTTCCACGGTGTTTGCAGGGCCTTTTTTCAATTTCCTATTGGCATTTGTGCTGGCCATGATCGTGGTGGGATATGCGGGGAGCGACAGGCCGGTGCTTCTGGACGTGATGGACGGCTATCCTGCCAAGGGGGCAGGCATGCGGGGCGGAGACCTGATCACACGGATGAACGGGGAGAGGGTCTATCTGTCCCGTGAGATCTGGCTGAATACCTTTGCCAGCCCCGGGGAGACCATGGAGGTGGAATTCGTCCGGGACGGGGAAACGCATACGGTCACGCTGGTTCCCAAGTATGACGAAGAGGAAGGACGTTATCTGCTGGGCTTTCAGGGATACGGGGAAAGCGTGGACTGCAAAAATGCGGGGATTTTCAAATACAGCTATTATGAGGTGCGCTATTGGCTCAAGGCCACGGTCAAAAGCCTGGGAATGCTGCTTTCCGGTAAGGCAGGAAAGGATGATATTACCGGGCCCATCGGCATGGTTCAGGTGATCGACGAGGTGAAGGAGCAGGCGCAGCCCTATGGGATCTGGGTGGTGCTTCTTAACATGATTAACATTGCGCTTCTGCTCAGCGTGAACCTGGGAGTGATGAATCTTCTGCCGCTTCCGGCGCTGGACGGAGGCCGACTGGTCTTTTTGATCCTGGAGGCGGTGCGGGGCAGGCCGATCCCGCCCGAAAAGGAAGGAATGGTGCATCTGGCAGGTTTTGTGGTTTTGATGATCGCCATGGTGCTGGTGATGTTCAACGATATTTCCCGGCTGCTTCGCTGAAGCCCGGCTGCCTGTTTTTGGAACTGCCTGCACGCATTCCGCGGCGGGAGAGCTTATATAACAACAATGCCGCCTGTGGCGGCAGAATCGGAGAAAGAGGGAGGGACTTTTCGTTTTTCCCCACCTCTGATTTGTACGCGCGCAAAAATGCGCAGATGGGAGGAAGGATGAAAACACAAACGAAGCAACTGTTCACGGCGATCTTTACCCTGGCCGCCGTCCTGCTTACGATGCTGGCCGTGCCGGCGCAGACGGTCCGGGCGGAGGAGCTCCCGGCCGGATACGTGAGGAGCATCTATACCAATGAACCTGTCACCGCACAGCAGGCGGGCATGCGTCCCATCGCGGTCATGATGCCCACCGACAAGACGGCCCAGCCCTCCTACGGCATCGGAAACGCGAAGGTTCTGTACGAGATTATGGAGGAGGGAAACATCTCCCGTCAGCTGGCGGTGATCGACGACTGGCAGGGGCTTTCCAGGATCGGGAATATCAGAAGCTGCCGCGCTTACTATATCCCCATCGCCACGGAATGGGATCCGATCCTGATCCATTTCGGCGGCGTATGGTACATGGCGGACCGTATCACCATGCCGGACATCAACAACCTTTCCGGTACCTATGAATACGGAACCGGAGGAAGCGCGCCCGGGGCAGGAGCCTTCTTCCGCAGCTCCGACAGAAAGGCGCCCCATAACGCCTATATCAGCGCCAGCGGCATTGTCAATTCCTGTACGCAGCTGGGATATTCCCTGACGATCCGGCCGGAATTCTATAGCCCGAAGCACTTTAATTTTGCGCCCGGCGTGAATACCCTGGAGCAGTATGGCCCCGCGGCCCAGAACGCAACATCCGTCAGCCTGGCCAATATTTTCCCCTATACGAAAACGGGCTTTACTTATAATCCTGCGGACGGGCTGTATTACAAAACCCTCCATGGAAGCAGGCATGTGGATGCCTTGACCGGGCAGCAGCTGGCATTCGCCAACGTGATCGTGCAGAATACCCAGTGGGTGCCGCTGGATGCCAAAGGTTATCTGGCATTTGCCAATTATGACACCACGCAGGACGGATATTATTTTACCAAGGGAAAATGCATCCACATTACCTGGCAGAAAACGACGGACTACGGCCCTACCCGCTATTTTGACGATGCGGGGAACGAGATCCAGTTAAATACCGGAAAGACGTACATAGGCGTGGCACAGGCAGGCAGGCTGCCGGCCTTCTCATAAGGGATCGCCATGCTCCGGACAACGCCGCATTCGCAAGGAAGCCGCTTACATCGGCTTAAGAAGCAGCACCAAAGCGGCAGATGGCTTCCGGCGGGATCCTTTCCTGTGTGTCCCAGCGTCCGGGAGCCTGCGGGGTGGCTGAACGTTTACGTTTACCACAGGTACGCATGCACGAAAGGTTGACAAAAGGTTTCGAAGCGCATATCTTATAATGATAGAAGCGATAAACGATATCGTCGGCCGTGGCTGTAGCAGACAGCAGGGCCGGGATTCGGACATAGGAAAAGGCGGAGAACGGAAAAGAGTAGGAAAGGGGATTCGTGTCAGAGAAGGGACGCCACAGGCTGAAAGCGTCTTTCACGGAACCGTCCGAAGATGCATCCGGGAGCCGGTCCGGCGAAAGGAAGAGCCTGGAAAAAACAGGCATCGGGCGTATGAACCGTTTAAAAAAAGACGGCGGCCCGAGGATCCGACTAGCCGGATACGGATTGCGCACGTTACGCGTTATGAGAGCAGGGGCCGTTGTGTGCCGGGGCAGGGGAGAGATCTTTTGCGAAGGGGGCAGGACGGCGCCTGAATCAGAGTGGAACCGCGGCTTCGCCGTCTCTGAATTTTGAGAGACGGCGAAGCCTTTTTATGCGCAGGCCCGCATATGGAATTTTGCTGCTAATGCAGCATGCGAGCCGCGCGGCGAGCAGGGAAAAGGGGATTCTCCCCTGCTCGATTGTAGAAAGGCCTGTAAACGGGAGAAGGTTTGGGACTGCGTTTCCAACCCTCTATAAACGGAGGGCCGCCCGCCGGCGGCAGAATGAGAGGAAAAATGGGTATCATCAGTAAAATAAAAGAAGAAATCCGGGTGATCCGGGAGCGGGATCCCGCCATCCATTCGTCCCTCGAGGTATTCCTTTATCCGAGTTTTAAGGTGATGCTCCACTACCGCGTGGCACACAGGCTGTATCTGTCGGGCCACTATTTCCTGGCCAGATGGATTTCCCAGCGCGGCGTGAGAAAAACCGGGATCGAGATCCATCCGGGCGCGCAGATCGGAAGCGGTTTTTTCATTGACCACGGGAACGGGGTGATTATCGGGGAAACGACGGTCATCGGAGACAATGTAACCCTTTATCAGGGGGTAACGCTGGGAGGGACCGGAAAGGAGCACGGGAAACGGCATCCCACGGTGGGGGATAACGTGATGATCAGCGCGGGTGCGAAGGTGCTGGGCTCCTTTACCATCGGGGAAAATTCCAAAATCGGCGCCGGGAGCGTGGTATTGAACGAGGTTCCGCCCAATTCCACGGTTGTGGGCGTGCCGGGCCGGGTGGTGAAGCGGAGGGATCAGCCGATTCCCCGCCAGACCATGGATCAGGTCAATCTGCCGGATCCGGTGAAGGAGGATATCTGCGCCCTGCAGCGGGCCAACAGCGAATTGATCAACAGAATACTTGACCTGGAAGCGGAAGTGCGTTACCTTAGAAAGCAGGAAGAAGAACCGCCCGAAGAAACGTTCCGGAAAACTGCGGAGCCTTGCGGGGACGAGGGGAAAGGAAAACGTCAGAATGAAAATCTATAATACGCTGAGCAAGACAAAAGAGGAGTTTGTACCCATCACGCCGGGAGAGGTGCGGATGTATGTGTGCGGGCCTACGGTTTACAATCTGATCCATATCGGGAATGCCAGGCCCATGATCGTATTTGATACGGTGCGCCGCTACTTTGAATATAAGAATTATAAGGTGAATTATGTGAGTAATTTCACCGACGTGGACGATAAGATCATCAAAAAGGCGATGGAAGAGGGAGTGGACAGCAGCGAAATTTCCGAGCGGTATATCGAGGAATGCAAGAAGGATATGGAGTCGCTGCACGTCCGCCCCGCTACGACCCATCCCCGGGCGACGCAGGAGATAGGCGGCATGCTGGAGATGATAGAAAGCCTGATTGAAAAAGGGCATGCCTACGTGGCGCAGGACGGAACGGTATATTTCCGCGTGAGAAGCTTTCGGGAATACGGAAAGCTTTCGCATAAAAACCTGGACGATCTGGAGGGAGGAAAACGTTCCCTTTTGGTTTCCGGAGAGGATCAGAAGGAAGATCCCCTCGATTTCGTACTGTGGAAACCGAAAAAAGAGGGAGAGCCCTATTGGGAATCCCCCTGGTGCGACGGACGCCCGGGCTGGCATATCGAATGCTCCGTGATGAGCCGGAAATACCTGGGCGAGGAGATCGACATCCATGCGGGCGGAGAGGACCTGATCTTTCCCCACCACGAAAACGAAATCGCCCAGTCGGAAGCGGCAAACGGAAAAACGTTTGCAAGATACTGGATGCATAATGCGTTCTTAAATATCAATAATAAGAAAATGAGTAAGTCTGCCGGCAATTTTTTCACCGTGCGGGACATCCTTGAAAAATACGACCCCCAGGTCGTGCGCTTTTTCATGCTGTCGGCCCACTACAGAAGCCCGTTGAATTTCAGCGCGGAGCTGATGGAAGCAGCTGCAAACGGCCTGGAGAGAATCGTTACGGCGGTATCCAACCTGAACTTCCTCTTGGAAAAGGCGGGGAAGGAGAAGCTTAGCGAAAAGGAAGCCGGGCTCTTGGAGGAAGCGAAAGGCTTTACGGAGAAGTTCGAGGAAGCCATGGAGGACGATTTCAACACGGCGGACGCGATCGCGGCGATTTTTGAGCTGGTGAAATTCGCCAACACCAACACCGGAGCGGATAGCAGCGTGGCATTCCTGACCGCACTGACTGCCCGGATTAAAGAACTTTCGGACGTGTGCGGGCTGGTGGTAGAGAAAGAGGAAGGTCTGCTGGACGATGAGGTGGAAGCGCTGATCGAGGAACGGCAGGCGGCGAGGAAGGCAAGGAATTTTGCCCGGGCGGATGAGATCCGGGAGGAGCTGTCTTCCCGCGGCATCCTTCTGGAGGATACCCGGGAGGGTGTGAAATGGAAGAGAGCCTAGGACTGGCGGAACAAATCAGGAGGGAATTTACGCTTGGGGAGATGAACCTAAGGACCTATTCCCCCCTGACCCTGGCCTTTGTGGGGGACTGCATCTATGACCTGGTGATCCGCACGATGCTGGTGGAGCGCTATAACGCGCCTCCGGAACGGCTTCATAAGGAAAAAAGCGGCCTGGTAAAGGCTCAGACCCAGGCGAGGATGGTTCTGGCTCTGCAGGAGGAGCTGACGGAGGAGGAGAAAGACATCTATCGGCGGGGAAGAAATGCCCGGCCGCACAGCACGGCGAAGAATGCGTCTGCGGCGGATTACCGGAAAGCCACGGGCCTGGAGGCCCTTTACGGATATCTCTATCTGTCCGGGCGTACGGACCGCCTGCTGGAGCTGGTGAAGCTGTCCTGCGAAAGGATGGACAAACCTGTATGACGAAAGCTTTGGGTGGGTCAAGTTTGAAAGTAGACTTCCAAACTTCTTTATTGAAAGCAGTATCGCAGGCTATGCCTGCGATATGCAGGGGTATAAGTTTGAAACTGCGTTTCAAACTCTTTATTGAAGGCAGTATCGCAGGCTCCGCCTGCGATATGCAGGGGTATAAGTTTGAAACTGCGTTTCAAACTTTTTATTGAAGGCAGTATCGCAGGCTCCGCCTGCGATATGCAGG
>JAETRI010000041.1 GCA_021770245.1 Lachnospiraceae bacterium | reverse complement strand
TCTCCGCTGAGCAGTTCATTTGCGCTGATACCAAGTATTTTACATAAGTCCAGCATAATGGCGGCATCCGGGATGCTTTTTCCGGTTTCCCATTTTGATACTGCCCGGTCGGTAATGTTTAAATTTTCTGCTAACTGTTTTTGTGTAAGTCCCTTCTCTTTTCGACAGGTTGAAATGAATTTTCCTATCGTTTCCTGATTCATCTTCATCTTCCTCCTTGCCATCAGTATATATAGAAAAAAGTTAATCTGAAACTGACCAATGGTTGATTTCGGAAGATTCAACCAGCAGTTGATGGTTTCTCATACCATTCCCCTTCCTTAATTGCTTCCTCACTGGCTGTTCTGGGCAAAATTATCATCTCATTCTTTCAATTTATATATTATATAGTTAATTATAAACTATTTGCCTGATACTTACAATTAAACACGTTTTATATTAGGTACACAATTCCGAAAAGGGCATGCTGCAATTCTGTGTCTGCCCTGAAAAGTTTATTAGGACAAACACATAAACGGCCCTGCGGGGCCGGGCAGAGGTGGCGCAGGGGCCGCCGGGCCCTTGCGTTTGTCCTGAAAGTTTATTATTTGTCCTTGACAAAACACCCGGCACAGTGTAAGGTATTAATTACGTTCGACTGATTTATCTTAAAATACGGCAGGATAACGAATTTTCGGGAAAGGAGGTAAGAATGATGTTCAAAAGGTTACGTCGTACAGCGAAGCAATGGATATTTTATCAGGAATTACCTCCGGGTATCGGATTTCCCTTTTCCTACGCCCTATCCGAATCCTGCGAAAAGCGGATGCGTTTTTCCGCCGGTACGGCGCACATAAAAGGAAACTTCTGCCACGTCGGGTAATCCCTGGCGTGGTTTTTTTATTGCACAGGTCACAACGTTCCGGCCTTTCGGCGGAAAGGAGCCAATTATGAAAAAATTATCAGCCTATATTTTGGAGCATAAATTCGGCTATCTGCTGGAAATCATATCCATGGTCATCGCCGTATCCCTGGATATGGTATCGCCCCAGCTCACGAAACATATCATTGACGACGTGATCGTGGGAGGACAGACGCAGAAGCTGAAGTTCTTCCTGCTCGGCATCCTGCTGGTGGGCGTGGGCCGGGCCGTCTTCGGCTATACCAAGGAGTACACCTCCGACACCATCGGTTCTTCCATCGCGTCGGAAATGCGCAAGGATCTTTTCGCTCATATCCAGTCTCTGAGCGCGGATTTTTTCGACAAGACAAATACGGGGGAACTGATGAGCCGTATTAAGGACGATATCGACCGTATCTGGGATGCGGTGGGATATGTGAGCATGCTTATTATGGAGGTGATTTTCCATACCTGCATCGTCCTCTTCTGCATGTACAGCCTGAACTGGAAACTGGCCCTGATCCCTACGGCGGCCATGATCGTCACGGGCTGCATCGCCGTACTGGAAGAACGCAGGCTGGGCGCGATCTATGAAGAGATCAGCGAAGAAAATGCCGCCCTGAATACGGTGGCGGAAGAGAACCTGGCCGGTGTGCGGACGGTCAAGGCCTTCGCGAGGGAAAAATTTGAAATCGGTAAATTCCTTTCCCATAATAACCGTTATTATGAGCTGAATATGAAGCAGTCCAAGGTATTCGTAAAATACTATCCCTATTTCTCGCTGATTACCAAGCTGCTCCCTCTCATCATCCTTCTCCTGGGCGGGAAATTGGTGATCGACGGGCAGCTCAGCATCGGCAGCTTAAGCGCTTTTGTGGAGTATTCCATGAATATCGTATGGCCCATGGAAATGCTGGGCTGGCTCTCCAACGACTTTTCCTCCGGAGTTGGCAGTTACCGCAAGATCAAAAAGCTGTACCAGGAAAAGCCCACCGTCACGGAACCGGATGAGCCGGAAATCCTGGACCGGATCAGGGGCGCGGTGGAATTCCAAAACGTCTCTTTTCATAAGGAGGACGGTTATGAAATCCTTCATGACATCTCCTTTCGTGTGGAGCCGGGGAAGACCATCGGCATCATGGGAGCTACCGGGGCGGGAAAAACTTCGCTCATTCAGCTCCTGCAGAGACTCTATGATGCCACCGACGGAAGCATCCTTTTGGACGGTGTGGATATCCGGGATCTCTCTTTAAAGCAGCTGCGGGAAAGTATTTCCTTAGTGATGCAGGATGTATTCCTCTTCTCCGATACGGTCAACGAGAATGTGAAACTGGGTAAACGGGATCTGGTGGATTTCGGGACCGTCCGGGAGGCCTCCCGGAAAGCGCAGGCGGACGAATTCATCGAACGGCTGTCAGAACAGTATGAAACGGTCATCGGGGAACGGGGCGTGGGGCTTTCCGGCGGTCAGAAGCAGCGGATCAGCATTGCCCGGGCCATCGCCAAGAAAGCGCCCATCCTTGTGCTGGACGATTCCACCAGTGCCCTGGACATGGAAACGGAGTACGCCATCCAGCAGACGCTTTTGGGACTCACCGATACCACCAAGCTGATCATCGCGCACCGTATCAGCGCAGTGCGTAATGCGGATGAAATCATCATTCTGGAAAACGGTTCCATCCGGGAGCGCGGCACCCATGAAACGCTGCTGGCCAGGAAGGGGCTCTATTATGAAACCTGGCAGGCGCAATACGGTTCCGTTCTGGATATCCCGGAGGCCGGCTGATCCCTGGCCGGTTCCCGTTTGATATGCAAAAACCATCCTTTTTTAAAGTTCCGCCTGCGGCGGCTGAATGAAAGGAAAAAATCTTCCCCTGATTGATACGCGCGCCAAAGCGCGCAGATGGGAGCTAAATATGGCTTTTAATTCCTATAAAAATGACGAAGTCACTACAAACGCCACCAAGACGGCCACGCTGCTGCGCCTGTTTTCCTATCTGCTTGCCTATAAAAAGCAGATCGCAGGCGTCCTGTTCATCATGGGCTTCTGTGTGGTGGTGAACCTGATCAATCCTCTGATCATGGAAGCGGCCATCGACGACTATATCGCCCCCGGCGATTATAACGGTCTTCTGCGGCTGATTTTGTTCACCGTCGGACTCAATCTCGTGATGGTGGTGGGCATCAAGCTTCGGATGTACATTATGGCCGATATCTGTAACCGTATCCTGGTTACCATACGCCAGGAGCTTTACACCCATATCCAGACCCTTGATTTCCAGTTCTTCGACAGCAGGCCCACCGGGAAAATTCTCGCACGCATCATCGGCGACATCAATTCCCTGAAAAACGTGCTGTCCAACTGTGTGACCACCCTGATTCCCGATTTCATCACCATCAGCGCCGTGGCCGTCATCATGTTCCTGAAAAATCCCGGGCTGGCCGCCGCCTCTCTGGCGAGCATTCCCCTGATGGCGGCAGGGATCTGGTATATCCAGTCCCACTCCCGGGAACGGTGGCAGATTTTCCGGAAGAAGTCCTCTAACCTGAACGCATTCCTTCACGAGGATCTTTCCGGAATCCGTATTATCCAGAGTTTTCACGCCGAGGGCGAAACCATGGAAACCTTCCGCGGCCTGACGAAAGAGCACCGCTCTTCCTTCGCCCAGGCAGTGCGGCTGAACGACGCCATCGGCCCGGTAATCGACTTTTGCTGGGGACTGGGTACCGTTTCCCTCTATTTCACGGGGATCGTACTCATCGGCACGGACCGGGTATCCATCGGCACCTTCATCGCCTTCGGCTCCTATATCTCCATGTTTTGGCACCCTATCATGAACCTGAGTAATTTCTACAACCAGCTGATCACCAATATCGCAGGGGCAGAACGCGTTTTCGAGATTTTGGATACGCCGGCCGCCATTACCGACGGGGCGGACGTGAAGGAACTTCCCGCCATCCGCGGGGAGGTGGATTTCGACAGGGTATCTTTTTCCTATGACCCCTCCGCGAAGATCTTAAACGAGGTGAGTTTCCATATCAGGCCCGGTGAAACCATTGCCCTGGTGGGGCCCACCGGAGCCGGGAAAACCACGATTATCAACCTGATCAGCCGTTTTTACGATATACAGGAGGGGCATATTTATATTGACGGGCATGACGTGAGGGATGTTTCCATTGAAAGCCTCCGTCGGCAGATGGGCGTCATGACCCAGGATAATTTCCTGTTTTCGGGCACTATAAAAGAAAATATCCGTTACGGGAAGCTGGATGCCACGGACGAAGAAATCGTCGCCGCATCCAAAGCCGTCAATGCCCACGACTTCATCATGAAGCTGGAAAAGGGCTATGATACCGAGCTGAGCGAACGGGGCGGCGGTCTGTCCATCGGTCAGAAGCAGCTTCTCGCCTTTGCCCGTACCCTGGTTTCCGACCCCCGCATCCTGATCCTGGACGAAGCCACCTCCAGCATTGATACCAAGACGGAGCTCCTGGTACAGGAAGGGATCGAACATCTGCTGGAGGGCAGGACTTCCTTTGTCATCGCACACCGCCTTTCCACTATCCAGAAAGCCGACCGGATCTTTGTCATCGACAACGGCACCATCGTGGAAGAGGGAAATGCGGCCCAGCTCATGGCCAGGCAGGGCGCCTATTATAACCTGTATATGAGCCAGTTTAAAAACGTGGTATAAGCGGCCGACACCGCATTGCCTGCCGTTTTATAGAAAACTTTCCGGCATCCAGAAAGGGATAAGCACAAAATGAAGCTGACAAAACACTCCTCTGTCTCCACCTCTTTACAAACTCTAAAAGAAATTTTTCCCGTAAAAACCGTCCTGGCCATTTTGGCCGGGACGGCTGTTTCTGCCTTCGGCATTATAAACATCCACAAGCGGGTTCATGTAACGGAGGGCGGAGTTCTGGGAATGATCCTTCTTCTCAATTATTGGCTCCATGTGCCCACTGCCGTCCTCTCCCCCATCCTTGACGCGGTCTGTTATTTACTGGGTATGAAGTTCTTCGGAAAGGTTTTCCTCCTCCGCTCCGTCGCCGCCACCTGCAGCCTCGCCGGATTCCTGAAGCTATGGGAAAGTCTGCCCTATCTCCTGCCGGACCTTACGGACCACCCCCTGGCAGCCGCCGTCTTCGGCGCCTGTTTCGTGGGGATAGGCGTGGGATTGATCGTGCGCCAAGGCGCCTCCAGCGGCGGGGACGATGCGCTGGCGCTCATCATTTCCAGCCTGACCCACTGTAAGATTTCCAAAGCCTATCTGACCACGGATATCACGGTGCTTCTCCTCTCCCTTTCCTATATCCCGCTGCGCAGGATCGCCTATTCTTTGGTGACCGTCACCATTTCTTCCCTGCTGATTGACTACGTTCAAACCTGGCGCCGCCGGGAAAAGACGCCGGCACATCGGATATCTCCGCCACAATGAGCAGCGTCCCCTTCTCCACCGTGATGCTGCCCTCTTTCCCGATGAATTCGTTGCTCACCCCTATGGGAAAATCGTTCGTCAGCGCGGCACCGTCCAGCAGGTATTTCATATTCCGGATGGTTACTCCCTCCGCCCGCTCTCCGAAACAAAACACAGACACATACCCCATCCACTGTGCGGGAAAGGTCACCGTCTCCTGACTTACGAGCGTTACCAAGACCCGCTCTCCCACAAGATATCCCTTTGCGCCCTGATTTTCCAGAAAATTCAGGCATTGCAGATTGGCAGCGGTATGAGACAGCCTGCCTCCCAGCCCTCCATAGATCAGAAACTCCCTGCAGTTTAGCGCAAGCCCTTCCCTAATCGCCGCCAGCATGTCCGTATCATCCTTCTGGGCGGGCAAAGTGCGGATTTTCTCCGGCTTCTCCTGTCGCAGCCGCCGGAGCGCCTCCCGCCCGTCTGCCTCCAGGGAATCGAAGTCGCCCAGAACCAGGTCCGGTTCTATCCCCAGCCTTTTACAGCGCGCATAACCGCCGTCCGCAGCGATCACATAATCCCCCTCCCGCACCGGAAGGGCGGAACCGTCCCATTCTCCCGCTCCCACTATGATGCATCGTTTTGTCATAATTGCTCCCGCCTGCGCGCCTTGGCGCGCATATCAATCAGGGAGAATGAAAATTTCTATTTTCATTCTTGCTCCCGCCTGCGCGCCTTGGCGCGCATATCAATCAGGGAGAATGAAAATTTCTATTTTCATTCTTGCTCCTGTTCTGCCGTTTTCAGGCGTCCTTCTCCCACACCGGCCTCTTTCTGCACATTCGGTCCGCCCTGAACCAGACGTTTCCTGCTCCATTTTCCCCCGAGATATCTGCACAGGGAGATCAGGTAATTGACCGTCCAGCCGGCGGGAATCGCATACCACACGGCCGCCACGCCGATGACCGGCGCCAAAAGAAACGCTCCGGCCACCCGTACGCCCAGGTTCACCAGATTGGCCAGCGTGAATACCACCACATCCCCTGCGCCCCGCAGCACCCCGTCGGTCGCGGCCTTCAGACCGATGCACAGGAAGAAAAATTTAATAAAGGACAGATATCCGATCCCCGTGGCAAAAGCCGCATCCGCGCTATGCCCGTCCATAAAAGCCCCTATGATTTGTTCCCCGAACAAAGACAGGATCAACAGGATCAGCAGGGCAAAGGCGCCGTCGATCAGATAGGAAGCCCGATACCCTGCCTTCACCCGTTCCGGCTTTCCGGCACCCATGTTCTGGGCCGTGAAGGTGGAAACCGCATTTCCCGTGGATATCATAGGCACGATACAGATGGATTCGATCCTCGTTCCCGCGGAATACCCCGCCAGCACGGAAGAACCGAATCCGTTCACCACCGACTGTACCAGCAGCATCCCGATGGAGACGATCGACTGCTGCAGGATGGAAGGGACCGCGATTTTCACCATGGAGCCGAGAATAGCCGTATCATATTTTCCCGCGCCGTTTTCCGTCCAAAATTCCCTCAGCCTGTAGAGCAGCAGCGCAAACGAGATCACCGCAGACGTTCCCTGGGCAATCACCGTTGCGACAGCCACGCCCGAAACGCCCAGTCCGAACTGCAGGACGAACCACAGATCCAGTATCACATTTAATATAGAAGAGAAAATCAAAAGCAGAAGCGGCGTCCTGGAGTCCCCCAATGCATTAAACATGGAGGAAAGGATATTGTACATGAATAAAAAGGGCATTCCCAGGAAATAGATCCCCAGATAGGTTCCCGCCGCCGTCAGAATATTTTCCGGCGTATTCAGCCATATCAGGATCTGCCTGTTCATCGAAAAGCCAAAGATCCCCAGCAAAATCCCCATTCCCAGAAAGGTGAACAGGGCCGTGGAAACGGAGGTCTTCATTTTTTCGTAGTTCCCTGCCCCAAGATACTGGGACGTGATTACGGAAGCCCCGATTCCGCCGCCGATGGCGATCATTACGAACACGTTGGTTAACGCATAGGAGGCGCCCACTGCGGCCAGCGCGTCTTCTCCCACGAA
Organism: Lachnospiraceae bacterium; assembly: GCA_021770245.1. GTDB lineage: Bacteria > Bacillota > Clostridia > Lachnospirales > Lachnospiraceae > Eisenbergiella. The sequence goes on along the minus strand of JAETRI010000041.1, from coordinate 23,912 downwards.
CCGGCCGACGATCATGGAATCCACCATATTGTAAAACTGCTGAAACAGATTGCCCAGGATCATGGGCAGAGCGAACAGGAACAGGGAACGCCCGGGGGAACCCTCCAGCATGCTTCTCTTTCTATCCTTTGCGGATGCATTCATTTACCGTGTACCTCCTGGTCCTTCTTCCGACGGAAGAGGGTTGTATAGACAGTATTTATATTATACTCCACAAAATTCCATTTACACAACGAAATTTTTCTTCCCGACAGGACAAACGCATGAATGGCCCTGCAGCCCTGCGCACCTCCCCCTGCCCGTCCCCGCGGCGCGTGATGATCCATCGGGGACCCGCTTTCGCTCAGCCAAAAACGCAGCGGTACTAAGCTCGCGAAGGACGCGCTCGCTAAGTGCCGGCGTTTTTGGATGGTCCCCTCTGTGATCATCACGCGCCGCGGGGACGGGCAGGGGGGAGGTGGCGCAGGGCCGCAGGGCCATTCATGCGTTTGTCCTGTCTTTCCGAAACTTAGAATCCTTTTGAAGCATACAGCGGGTTCGCCTCTCTGATTTTTCCCCCATATATCTTTTTCAGTTCTTCAAATGCAGCGTTTATCCTTTCGGGAATATCCACATGGGCTATAAAGCCTTTTCCATTAGGGCCATAACCATCTGTGTTATCCGCCAGCCTCGGGATTTCCCCCATAAGCAGGCTGACATACCTTTCTATATCCCACATCCCGTGGATATCTGACGAATACGCAAACTGACCCTCCCACACGATGACCTCGGCTTTATAAACGGCATAGTTGATTATTGTCACCCCGTCCGGAACATATTTTCGAAGTCCCGCATCCATCCTGCGCTGCATCGTCGCATCCTGGCACAGAATAATATTTCTAAAAGCAACATCATTCTGCCTCAGCAGATCAAGCAGATAAGTAATATTATTCCCGCAATTTGTGGATTCCTTCTCCAAATAATCCGCACGCAGCCCATACACCGTGTCTAAATACAGGTTGAATATCTCTGCTTCCGGCAGGCCGTCTGTCATGATTGCCGGATACTCCTGATGCACCCTCCGGCGCAGGTTTTCCGTCGTATGTCCTGCCCCGCCTACAATCACGAACTTCCTTGCAATTTTATTTTTTATGGCATGAGCCAGCACATCGCCGCCGCAAATAATACTTCCGCCGAACAAAACCATGACATCCGCCTGCCGTATCGCATACTTATTAGATAGACAGTGTTCGGTAAGCGATTCCACGTCTCTTTTTCCACAGAAATCCCCCAACACATTTATTGCGTCCGCTATCTGCTCTTTCATAGATGCACCTCATAAATTTTCTTTCCGACCGGAAAAGGTTGTATGTCCCAGCCAAAACAGGATACCAGAAAAAGGGAGCCCCATCAATTTAAATGTTGGTTTTCTCTAAGCGGGAAAAAGAGCATCCGACGCATCTGCCGGACACTCTTTTCCCCTGCTTCTGTTCACGCTTCATCGCCGCACATGATCGAAAACGTCCCCTTATTTTCCTGTATACCGACGTTTTTTCCGATTATCCTCTTTTAAAAAGCACTTCCTCTTCGTATTTTTTCACTTCCGCCAGCCAATCCCCTTTCACAGGTACCTGGTTCTTTTCACAGAAATAATCCCACACATCGCCGAAGGGGTAGGTTTTCAACTCCTCCTGCATGGCCATCAGCTCCGTAAAACGGTTGGTATCCTGCATCCTTTTCATCTGTTGGTTGGGGGAAAGCAGGGCATACAGAAGGGCTTTCTGCATGTTTCTCATGCCCACCGTCCAGGCCGCGATGCGGTTAATGCTGGCGTCGAAGAAATCGAGGGCCAGCAATACCCTGTCAATGGCATCGTTTCTCACGATTTCCTTGGCAATCTCCCTGGTTTCGTCGTCGAAGAGCACCACATGGTCGCTGTCCCAGCGCACGGGCCTGGTCACATGCAGGGCAATCTTATCATTGAAGAGGAGCATGGACGGGATCTTGTCGGACACCAGCTCCGTGGGGTGATAATGTCCGTTGTCCATCAGGCTGATCACGTTGTTTTGTGCCGCATAGTTCAGGGTAAATTCGCTAGATCCCACCGTATAGGATTCCAGGCCGATCCCGAACACCTTGGACTCCAAACACACCAGCACCTTTTCCCGGTCATAGGGGACGGATAGGATCTGATCCAGGGAATCCTTGAACCGGGCCCGCGGCCCCAGCCGGTCCGCCGGGATATCCTTATATCCGTCCGGGATCCAGATATTCATGGCACAGGGGACGCCCAGCTCCTGTGCGAAATACTCGGAAATGCGGATGCACGCCTTTCCGTGTTCGATCCAGAAATTCCTTATCTTATCTATGGGGCTGGAAAGCGTCAGTCCGTTCACTACCTTGCTGTGGGAGAAAAAAGTGGGGTTGAAATCCAGGCCCAATCCCCTTTCTTTCGCAAAATCCACCCATTTTTTGAAATGTTTCGGCTCGATTTTATCCCTGTCAACGAATTCCCCCTCTTCAAAAATCGCATAGCTGGCGTGCAGATTCAACTTATGCCTGCCCGGTATCAGCCGGAATGCCTGGTCGATATCCGCCATCAGCTCCTCCGGCGTCCTGGCCGCCCCCGGATAATCTCCGGTGGCCTGGATCCCTCCTGTCAGAGGCCCTTCCTGGTCAAAACCGGCCACATCATCCCCCTGCCAGCAGTGCATGGAAATCGCAATCCCCTCCAGGGTTTCCACCGCCCGGTCGGTATCCACCCCGATCGCAGCATAGACTTCTTTCGCATATTCATACCGTTCTTTTATATTCATCTTCGTTTCAACTCCAATCCGCCTGTTTTGGCAGGCCTTCCCTCTAAAATTACGGGTCCGCGGATTTCCGTGTTTCGATCGTCCGCTTCCCCCGTATACCGCTGACACAGCCTCCCTGGCTGCATCGATCAAAAGACTTGCACGAGAAACTTAAGCTTTTCGTTCCGATTCAAATTTTTCCACCCCAAAGGAATCATAGATGCAGGAACGAACGGCCTCCAGGCTGTCAAATCTTCCGTCCTCCAGCATCTGAACCGCCAGATTGCCGATCGCCGTAGCCTCTCCCGGCCCCGCATAGACCGTTTTGCCTGACTCCTGCGCCGTGAGCCGGTTCAGATAAGCCGCGTTGGAACCGCCCCCCACAATATGGATCGCTTCAAAATGCTTTCCGGTAAGCGTCTCGATCTCCCGGGCCGTCTGCCCGTAGCACTCCGCCAGGCTCCCGTAGACCACCGCAGCCAGTTCCCCGGGGGTGCGCGGTTCCCGCTGCCCCGTTTTACGGCAGCAGGCACGTATCGCCTCCGTCATGCTCTCCGGTGCCAGGAAAGCATCGTCGTTCACGTCCACCCTGGCAGAGAACCCGCTCTCCTCTGCCAGCATGCACAGCTGCGCAAAGGACAGGTCCTCTCCCTTTTCCATTAGCTCCCGGCGGACGGACTGGATCATCCACAGCCCCATGATATTCTTCAGATACCGGAAGCGATATCCGTATCCTCCCTCATTGGTGAAGTTGTGCGCCCGGCTTTCCGGCGTGCAGATCGCTCTGTCCACCTCCGTCCCCATTAACGACCAGGTTCCGGAGCTGATATAGAGACAATCTCCGGAAATCACGGGCACGGAAATCACCGCAGAGGCGGTATCGTGGGTGGCAGGAAGCACCACCCGGCAGGAAAATCCCACCTCTTCTTCCACATCCTTCTTTAAAACGCCTACCTTGGTTCCCGGCAGGCATAGTTTTCCGAAAATGGAATCCTTATATCCCAGCCTGCCGATCAGTTCCCGGTCCCACTGCTTCGTCTCAGGGCTTACCAGTTGGGAAGACGTGGCGTCGGTATACTCGGATACCTGGTTTCCCGTGAGCAGGAAATGAAAATAGTCCGGGAGCATGAGCAGCCGCTCGGCCCGCTCCATATTTTCAGGCTCCTGCTTCAATACCGCCATCAACTGATAAACGGTGTTGAAAATCTGTTTCTGGATCCCCGTCCTGGCGTACAGTTCCTCCTCCGGAACGATCCGATAGACCTCCCTGTCCATCCCCGTGGTCCTGTGATCCCTGTAGCCGTAGGTTTTCCCCAGGACATGCCCCTGCCCGTCCAGCAGCACATAATCCACACCCCAGGTATCCACCCCCATGCTCACCGGGATTTTTCCCGCGGCCCGGCAGGCCTTCATCCCTTCCTTGATCTGTGAAAACAGGCCCGGAAGATCCCAGCACAGATGCCCATCCTTCTTTTTCATTTCATTGGGGAAACGGTAGACTTCTTCCAGGACGATCTTCCCCTCTTCCACATGCCCCAGGATATGGCGCCCGCTGGAAGCGCCGATATCCACCGCAAGATAATACTCCGCCATACCTTCCTCCCTATGCCGCGTCCGCTGCGGCTGCGAGTCAACCTATTCCCCCGGATACAAGCAGCAAATCCCGTTCTTTCCGAACACTTCCAGCCACTCCGCCGAAGGCTTCTCGTCGGTCACCACCAAATCCACGTCGTGGATGCCGCAGATTCTGGAAAAGGCCACCTTCCCGAACTTAGAATGATCCACTGCCAGGATCCGCTGCTTTGCAGACTTCATCATGGTCTGTTTTGCCTGAGAAAAGAGTTCGTTTCCGTCCGTGATCCCTTTTTCCATATCGATCCCCTTACAGGAAAAAACAGCCTTCTCCACATTGAATGCGCCCAGGCCTTCTATGGCCCGCGGCCCCACCAACGCCAGATATCCTTCCTTCAGGCTCCCCCCGGAGGAAATGATATTCCAATCCGGCACGTCGGACAGCTCCAGCATCACTTCAAGGGAATTCGTAATCACCGTGAGCTTTTCTTTCCCCTTCAACGCCCGGGCTATGCTGACCGCGGTGGTACTGGGATCCAGAATAATATGATCCCCGTCCTCAATTATGCCTTCCATCAAGGCGGCAATTTTTCGCTTTCCCTCCGGATTCTCCTTCTTTCTCACATGAAACGGCATGTCCAGGCCGCTCTTTTCATTCAATACCGCGCCGCCATAGCTTTTTACGGCGAATCCATCCTGGTCCAGCCTTTCCAAATCCCGGCGGATGGTTTCCTCCGACACCTGGAATTCCCGGCTCAGTTCGCTTACAATGACCTTTTTTTCCCTCTGAAGCTTTTCCAGGATCCGGTTCCTTCTCTCCACCGCAAGCATATCAGCCCTATTTCTCCTTACTTGTTTCCCAGTCGGCGGGATGCCTTCCGGCGAGTCCCATCTTCTTTCTCACCTCGTATAATTTCTCCACGGTCTGCCGGTCAAACTCCTTCGGCCCGCCGAGCATCCTTGCCCTGTAGAGAAGTTCTGCGTAGAATTCCACGGACTCCATCTTCATATATGCGGCCGTCAAATCCGTGCTCCACGTCAGGGCGCCATGATTTTCCAGCAGCACTGCATCGTAATAAGGAAGATATTTCTCCACATTATCCGGGATCTCCATGGTGGATGGTGTCCCGTACTCGGCAATGGGTACGCTGCCCAGGGAAATCACCGCTTCCGGCATGATGGGCTGCGTCAGCGGAATCCCTGCAATGGCAAAAGAGGTGGCGAACACGGGATGGGCGTGTACCACGGCCCCCACATCCGGGCGCTTCTGATAAACGCGCATGTGCATCTTAATCTCGGAGGAAGGACGAAAGCCCTCATTTGCCTCGATTACATTCCCCTTGGCATCCACCTTACAGATATATTCAGGCGTCATGAATCCCTTGGATACCCCTGTGGGCGTACACAGGAATTCATTCTCACCGAGTTTTACGGAAATATTTCCGTCGTTCGCCGCCACCATCCTGCGGTCATAAATCCGCTTCCCGATTTCACAGATCTGTTTCTTTATTTCGTTTTCATTTAACATGACACCCTCCGTTTGGCGCTTCGTACTGCAGCACATTTGAATTTGTTTTTTGACGTTTCCTTTAGTAATTTCTTTCCTTTTCTTTGATTATATTGATATTTCAGGCAAAAGTCAACACGTAATATGTTGCTTTATGTTGTTTTTGCAACAGTTCATCCACCCCGCAGGTTCCCGGACGCCGGGACGCACAGGGAAGGATCCTGCCGGAAGCCATCTGCCGCTTTGGAGCTGCTTCTTAAGCCGATGGGATCGGCTTCCTCATGCTGAAAGATGTATGAAAAAAGGCTATAACCATTATTGTCATAGCCTTTTTCTCCAAACGTTATCAATCGTCCTTCTTTTTCTTCTTCACCACAAAGAATCCGCCGATTCCCATAACGATCACCAGCGCGCCGATCACGATCAGCCACCACGGTCTCCACGCCTGCCCGATCTGTGGGCTTTCCTCTGCCGACCCGGTACGATCCTGATCTCCCGGCTTGGTATGATTCCCGTCGTGCTCTCCCGATTTGCTGCGGTCCCCGTCCTGATCTCCCGGCTGTGCAGACTCCGTAACATTGCCGTTTTCTTTTTCCCCGTCTATCGCGATCACATAGTCCGACGCGTGGGTAAAGGCAAGGGATACGGTGCCGTCCTCCTCCACCTCGTCCGAGCAGATAAACGTAAGCTCCCCCGTGCTTTCGTTGTAGTAATACAGGCTTGCCGTATATCCGGCGTTCTCTTTTCCAAGACTTAAGGAAAGCACTGCCGTAAAGCCGAACTCCCCTTCATAGGAGAGGCTTAACTGGATGCTGTAGCTTTCCCCGGTGACGTTGTTGATAATATCCACCGGAACGGTGTTTACACCCGTCTTTACGGAAAAATCAATGTCACCCGCTTTGTCGGTGGTGACGTTCCCGCCGTCCACGCTCCAAAGGATGTCGTTTCCCATGTCAAAGGTGACAGTGATGTCCCTGCCCCTGATGGTGTCAAAGATATCCCCGGGAACCACTGTAGATCCGTTCATGTCCACATGGATGGTGCTTCCTTCTTCCGCTTTCTCTTCTTCGGCGCGGATCACATCCCAGCCGATTTTGCCGTCCTCATCCTTGATGAACGGGATACCGGCGTCCGGACCGGTCTCTAACGTACCGCCGGAGTCCGATCCGGTTTCCTCCGCATTGCCGCCGTACGGTCCCTTATCTCCCGGCTGCTTTGCTGCAGCATCTCCCGGCTTTGTCGTATGATTTCCCGGCAGTTTCGTAATCGGCCTTGTGTAACTGTGTCCGCAGCGCTCACAGGTGTAGGTCATGATTCCCTCCGCGGCGGCGGTGGGCTTCCTTGTCTCGCTGCTTTGGTAATGGTGTCCCAGTGCCGCCATGGTTTCGGTATAGCTGTCTCCGCAGGCGCAGGTGTGGATCCGTACTCCGGTATCCGTGCAGGTTGGCTGCTTCGTCACCCTCTCCGTATAGGAATGACGGTGCGTTTCCTCCGGCAGCTTTGGTATGCTCTCCGTGAACTTAAGTCCGCAGCGGACGCAGGTATAGGTCCGAACGCCTTCGCTGCCCGTGGTCGGTTTCTTTGTGATTGCGCTTGAATAATCATGTCCTAATGCCGGCGTCGCATTGCCTGTTTTCGTCTTTGCACCGCAGTCCTTACAATAGGTATCCCCGGTGTAGCCGCCCGCCGTACAGGATGCCGCCGCAATCCCGCGTACCTCCGTATTGTTGTGGACGCCGCCGGCCGTATCGCCATAGGGCCGGCCGCAGCGGGTGCAGACTGCACGCCCGGAACAGGTCGCCGTTCCGCCGGTGTGTCCCAGGGCCTTTACCACGATGCCTGATTCCACCACTGCGCCGCACCTGGTGCATTCCCTGTGCCCCAGCCCGTCTTCCGTACAGGCAGGCGCCTTTTCGCCCGCCCCGGTATAAAGGACGGGCCCTGCCGCATGGTCACAGGCTGATTTTGTAATGGCGACCGTTACCGTTTCGTTCTCATAGCTGCCTTGATCCGCCCCGGTATAAACCGCCACGGCGCTTATCGTTTTCCCGGCTTCCAGGGCCGTGTCCCGATCCGACGCCTGCCACTCCCAGCCCTCCGGCAGCGGCACGTCGCCTACTTTTCCACAGCTGCTCGACACATCCATGGCGCTGCCCGGCATATTCGGGGCGTTCTGCGCTTTATTGACCGTCAGTTTCACCTTTGCTTCTGTGGGATGAAAATTTGCCGTATCGGCAGGCGTAAAGATTACCGTATATTCCGTCGCGCCGCTGTCAGCCACCGCAGGCTTCGCGGAAGGCTCCTTCCATGTAAATGTCCCGGCCACCGCGGCCGTGTTTCCGACTACTGCCCCAGTGTTTCCGCCTCCGTTTCCCGCCTGCCCCGCGCCGTCGCCGTACAATACGGTCCCGCCTGACAATGCGGATGCAAGCAGGGTATCCCCGTAAGTGATCGCAGCTGCCGCAGGAGCTTTTGCAATATAAGGCGTCGCCTTTGTCACGTTCACCGTGACGGTCCTGGTCACGGTTTCGTAATTCGTTGTATCTTCCGGTATAAAGACTGCCGCATACCCGCTGTTATTCACATTCGGCACAAAACCTGCCCCCTGCCAGCTCCACCCGCCTTTCAGCTCTTTGCCGTCCACGCCGGTGACCGTGCTTCCGGACAGATCATCGTTTTTCAAGGCCAGGGATGGGTTATATACCCTGTCTGCCACCGTCGGGGCCGCCGATACGGTCGGGACCGCCCTGTTTACCGTAATTGCCGCCGTGCCTTCCAGGTCTGCGTATTGGTCTCCCGCCGGGGTGAAGATCCATACGGCGGATGCGGTCCCCGCATCCGGTATCGCATCCGCTTCCTTCCATGCCAGGGCGCCGGTCACTGTCTTTCCGTCGGCGGTAACAAATTCCGCTTCGTGAAATACCAGATTTGACAGCGGCTCCCCATAGGTAAGGACATGGTTCTTCAGGGTTACTTCCGTACCGGCTTTCAGGCTGACAGGTATCCGGTCGGTCAGCTTCACATTTACCGTGACCGTGATATCCTCATAATTCTGCGTCGCCGCAATCACGGTTATGGTTCCTTCGGCAGCCGCGCTGCCGCCGGACAGCGTGTAGGATAATTTCCCGCCGTTCACGGCAGGGGCCGCGCCGTATGATATGTCCCCGGATACCGTCGGTTTCCCATAGGTCACGCTTCCGCCGTCCGCCGGAAGCAGCGCCGCAAGGTCAATGCTGTCCGTGCCCCCGTTCTGATAGAAATAGCTCCTGTTCAGCGCAGCTACGGTATATCCGCCTTTCTTTTTCACGGTAACGGTTATGGTCTTGCTTTCGGCGGCATGATAATTTGCAGACTCCGGCAGCGAAAGGGTTATTTCGGCTTCGCCCGCGCCCAGGATCGTGACCGTGCCGTTTTCTACGGATATTACGTCTGCCCCCTTCGTAACTTCGTACCGCACGTCCGCCTCTGTATTGTTATCCGTGACATCCAGGGTAAACGCCGCATCGCCAAAGGTCTTGCTGTAAGCATCCGTGCCGACCGTAATCTCCGCATCCAGAGGGGTGATCGCAACCGACGCGGGAACCGCCGCTGCCGGCTGCACAAGGGTATAATTTCCGCAATCCGCCCCGGTAAGGGTCAGCTCCGGCAGCGTTACCTCTGTATATGTTCCTGCATGGACGCCGTTTAACGTACCCTCTATGCCGCTTAATTCAACTGCCACATCATCATCCGGCGCAGCGCCGCTTAACGTGACTGCCGTAATTTCCACTGCGTTTGTCCCGTCATAGGCCCTGTCCGTTGCCGCCGCCCCTGTGACCGTCAGCTTTCTTGCTTTCACATTGACCGTGAAGGTATACGCCAGCGTCACCTGATCCGTCCCTATCCCCTGCGGATTCACGGAAACCCGATAGGCGTACCCGCCCTTATCCAGCGTGTCCAGATATGCCGCCTTCAGGATAAGGCCATTGCCGTCGATGGTATAATGCTTGGTATCTATGACATTTCCTTCCTGATCCGTAAGCCCTTTGAAGGTATTCCCGTTCATGGCAAGCCCTACGGTGCAGTCCCGGTTCTCTTTATAAGTATAGTCAAAGGCTTCCGCGCTCAGCGTACTTTCCGCATAGACCACGATCCCCTCACTGTTCAGGACCGCCGTATTCCCTGCCTGATCCGTCACCTTCACATAGATGAGATAAGCGCCCTGCGCATCCAGGCTGATCGCTTTCGTATAAGGGCTCCACTCGATATTGTCCGTATCCGTGATTTCCTGATCCGATATATAATACTGTGTCAGCCTGACCCCGCTGCCGGTCACCGTATCCGTATCATCCGTGCTCCTGATCGTCACCGTCTTGTAGTCCTTGCAGAACAATCCGAAGGAAACGGTATGGATAAACTGTTTCCAGCCGTCCGTGCCGATCCGGTATTCCGCGGACGGCGGGACGGTATCGTTTACCGTGATCTGCACTTCTCCGGTAACCGTTTTATAATTCACGGTATCGTCCGGCGTAAATTTCCATGTATAGGTATTGACGCCGTATTCCAGGGCGCTGTCTGTCAGCGTTAATGTCCCGGCAGGCGTCTGATTTGTACGGCTTAAGGATGCCTGCGAAACATCGAGGGTATTCTCCAGCACTTCCGCCGTGACAGTGCCGACATCAGGCTCCGCCTGTTTGATGGTAAAGATTTTCTTCACTTCACCCGCATAGATCCCCTTGCCTTTTATGGTGATCGTAACCGTCCCTGCGTTGGTGAAATCGTCGGTAGAGGCGCCGCTGCGGGAGTAGCTGATCTCATAATCCGTCCCCTCTGTCAGCATGGTCTGCCCGTTTCGTACGGTAAGGGTCGGTTTCTGCTCCTTGCCATTGTAGGTACATTCCGTTTCGGACAGCTCCGCCATGTCCGCCGTCACCGGCTGTGACGTCGATTTGCAGACCGTACAAGCGCCGTTTTCCCAGGTATGCGCTTCTGTCTTTTCATAACCGCAGACCGTACAGGCGCCCTTGTGGGTCCCGTCCTTTTGGTCGGTCCAGTCCCCGAAGCTGCACGCCCCGGCACTGGAGTAGGAGCAGTAGGAGCAGTTCAGGGTGTGGGTGCCGTCATTGTTGGAGGTGGGCTTAACCTCCCCGTGTTCGCACGGGCCTACCGTGCAGGCGGCGCCGCTGCTCGAAAAGGTGCTGCCGTTCAGGTCACTGACGGGAAGCTTGTTTCCCCCGCGGGAAAGGGCGTAATTCTCCGCCAGCATTTCGCGAACCGGCCTCTTCTCGTATCTAAACAGCTGCTTTTGTACGGTAAAGGTGCCGCCGGAAATCCGGACGGTCGCCGCATCATTGGCATATACTCCGTTTCCGCTCCTACTGCCCCAATAGCTTCCCCCTTTGATATAGAGCGTGCCGGAGGGGATATATACCAGGGAATTTTTTTCGCCGCCCTTTCTTATGCTGCAGCTTTCGGTCAGAGTCAGGGTGCCGCCCGTCACATTAAAGCAGTTTTGCTCACCGGTGGTGAGCGTCACACCGTTCTCCATTTTTACCGTCACGTTTTTACCGGCGCCGACCCCAAGTATTTCATCGGTCTCTGCATCCTTCAGCAGCGTAAGCGTGCTCTCCCCGCTAGGGAGGGCGCTCCAGGCCTCCTTCAGGGTGACGTAGCGTCTGACTTCGCCGCCCTGCTCCACCTGCGCCACATAGTCCCCATCCGCCGCCTTCCTCCAATTCGCGGTCAGCGTAACGTCATTGGCGGGCATGGTAAACGAGAGGGTCGGGCTGCCGGTATCCACCGGGGCCACACCCTCGGCAGTCCATCCGTCAAAGACATGATCCGTTTTGATCCCGGCAGAGACGGTGACCGTCCGGCCTTCGTTGTGGGAACCCGCGCCGGTGGCGCCCACGGAGCCGCCGCCGTTGACGGTGACGCTGTGGGGGGCGCCGTAGACCTGGGCGGCCTCACTGGTTTTCCCTATTTTGTTCCACTGCTCCAGGGTCCCCCCATAGATGACCTCCAGTTTCAAGAATGCCCTCTCCCCAATGGTGGTGACGCTGGCGGGAACTTCTATGGTGTGCAGGCTGCCGCAACCGGCGAATGCATACTTCTCGATGGAAGCGGTCCCCTGGGACAGCTTTACGCTGGTAAGGGCTTTACATGAATTAAACGCACCGTTCCCAATGGAGGCGACGCTGCCGGAGATCTCGACGCTGACCAGCTTGGAATCATAGCTCTGGAATGCAAATTTCCCAATAGAGGTGACGCCGTCCCGGACGACCACTTTGACAATGGAGTCCTTGCTCGTATACCACGGATAGCCGGACGGGGAAGGATATTCCTCCATCGCGCCCGTGCCGGAGAGGATCAGAGTATCACCTTCCAGCACGGCGGAGACCTGCCCGCAGACCCAGGAGGTCTCCGCCGTGACGGGGGTGTTGGCCGCATCCAGCGCGCCCTGCAGTTCATAACAGCGGGACAGGTCAATCTGCCCCTGCTCCTCCTCGGTCAGTTTCCGGTAAAGGGAAAGGATTGTATCGAGCCGGGCCCGTACATGATCCGCATTCTCCTCCGTCACTTTATCAGGCAGGCCGGCGGTCAGATCCTCGATGGCACAGATGCGGCACGCATACCCGCAGGGCGTATGATCGTCCTCCGAATAACCGCAGCCTGCCGTATGCTCTGTGTGATGGGCGCACAGATTCGTATCGGCGTCCTTTGGTTCTTCACCTTCTGTTTTACCCCCCCCCGCCTCATCTTCTGTCTCTTTCGTGTCGTTTTCGGTATTCTCCGGCTCCGTACCGCCGCAGATTTCACAGACATAACCGCATTCCTGCGCCTCGGCGTAACCGCAGCTCTCGTCATGCTCATGACGGCAGTCCAGTACCTTTGTGACACATCCGGTTTCGTCGGATTGGCACCGATGGGTACAGTTTACCGGCTCCCGGCTGTCCTCTTCAGACGACGCGGCATTTCCCTCCCCCGTTCCTCCGTCCGTTTCCTCCGTATCCGGATAACACTCGTCCGTATGCGTGTGCAAACACTTCGTAACGGTTTTATAGCATTCCTCCCCGTGCTCGTGGGTACACGGCTGCGCTTCCGAATAACCGCAGTCCGCCGTATGCTCTGTGTGATGGGCGCACAGGGTATTTCCCTGTTCCAGTTCCATATTCTCCGTACCGCCGACGGCATGGACAGGCACGCCGCCCATACCCATAATCATCGTAATAGACAGAAGCACCGGCAGTGCACGTTTTGCCATCCATTTTTTCATGTTAATCCTCCATGCCGGAGCGTTTACGTGACGGGGCATGCCATCAAAGCTATTTGCGACGCTCCGGCGCAAATAGCCGTATGATCTCAGTTTGGGCCGCCTCGCGGCACAAATCCGTGCACGATAAATAGGCCGTCATGCCTATTTATCACATTATTTTACACCATACCAAAACCTGGGGCCGGATAACAAGGGGGCTTTCCTGCTTTGCGTATTTTCTGCCTGCTTTGCAGCCCCATGTCCTTGACACGGCCCGCTTTACCCTTTACGCTGATAACAAAGAATGTGGGGGAGGTAGGGAAAATGCTGCCTGGAAAGCGGAAGGGAACAATGCCCGGATGGCTGGCGGGAACAATTTGCCTGATCTGTACAATGGCGCTGGCGGCGCTTCTGGCATCGGAGGTCGCCCCCCGCCGGAATCTTCTGTGGCTGGAGGCCGCCATAAACGACGGTGCGATAACGTCGGCGGATGGCTATGATTACGGCGGCGCGCTTACCCTGACGGCGGTGCTTCCGGAATGGGACAGCCGGTGGTATCCGATGCTGGGAATCAATTACGCGGATGAGGCAGACGTGTTTTTGGATGGGAAGATCATGGGACACATGGAGGCATGGGACGGGAAGACGCTGGGCCCCGCCTTCTTTATGCTGCCCAGGGACTGCGCCGGGAAAACCCTCACTTTAGAGACAACAAAGGCCGCGGGAGAACAGCTTCCGTTTCTGTACGTCACGGACAGCGGCATCATGGAAGAGGAGGTCAAAGCCGCCGCCGCGAAAAGCGCGCTCCCGGCCGCGGCCTTCGGCGTAGTAACGCTGCTTGCCCTCGGGCTGTTTTTCTATGGCCTTACGGAGGGGAACCGTGCCTGGCCGCTCCTGCTGCTTGGTTTTACAGCCCTGAGCCAGACGCTCTATTTCCACGCCGGGAACCGGATCGGAGGTATCCTTTCCCCCGAAGTCTACGGACTGGGGCTTTATCTGTCCAGAACGGTATTGTTCGCCCTTCCTCCGCTCTTTTTACTGCTGTATATGAAGAAATACAGGAGGCTGTTTCTGCCTTTCGCCGTTCTCCCTGCCATGGCCTATTTTGTGATCGCAGGATTTCAGACGGTGGTTCCCGCCTTCTCTAGGATCGGTTCCCGAACAGGGGAGGCATTCTATGTTACCGCAGCGGCGCTTGTGGTCTGTTCCCTATTGGAATACCGGGACGGCAATCAGGTATTCCGTCTGTTTCTGCCGGGGCTTACGTTATCTGCTGCCGGAATCGGGGCGGCATGTCTGTTGTCCCGGCTGTGCGGCGGCGGATTGTTTCCTTATATGCAGTGGCTCGCGCAGGAAATCATCTGGCATCATCCGGATTTTCCGCTGTACTGGTGGAACACCCTTCTGTTCCTGCTGTGCTTTCTGGTAAGCGTACTGTCCCTGCTGCGTTCTATTGCGGCGCAGGAGGCTCAGCTGCAGGCGCTGTCCGCCCGGGAAAGCATGGCGCAGGAACAGCTTGCGGTGGTACAGGAAAGTGACGAGTCCCTCCGCCGGATGCGGCATGAGATGGTGAACCATTATACCGTCCTGCAAAAGCTGTCCCAGGCAAAAGAATGGGACAGGCTGGGAAGCTATCTGGAGGGGCTGCTGGCTGACGTGGATACGGCTCCTGCCATGGGATACGTCGCACATCCGGCCATCAATGCGGTTCTGACCACAATCCTGGCCCGTGCGCAAAAGCTGGGGATTCAGGCAGAGCATGAAGTGAGCGCGCCGGAAACGCTGCCGTTTCCGGACTCAGAGCTTTGCACCGTTGTGATGAACCTTCTGCAGAATGCCCTGGATGCCAATGCCCTCGCTCCAAAGGGCGCCAGAAAGTGGCTGCGGGTCAGGATACACCTCCGTGGAGCGCATTTGTATATCGGCGTGGAAAATCCACGGTTCGGCCCGGTAAAATACGATGAGGAAACCGGCCTGTGCCGCACGACAAAGGAGGACCGGACGGTTCACGGCTACGGCCTGAAAGCAGTGCAGGCCGTGGCGAGAAAATATCAAAGCGAGCTGCTGCTGGAATTTCCGGACGGGATGTTTCTGGCCGCCACGGCTTTGCAGATGCCGGAGGAAAGGTCGATTTCTATTTGAGGAAAGCAATATACTGTTTCTTAACTTCCCTCTGCCGGGAACGGCTGACCGGAAGTTCCCGGCCATCGTCCAGTATAAGGGTGCTGCCGGTCAGGCGGTAAACGTGTTCCAGGTTCACAAGGATACTGAAATGGCTGCGGCAGAACCGTTTCCCATTCAGATGGGGAAGCAGGTCGGAAAAATTCCGGTTAATATACAGCACCTCTCCCCCCTGCAGGTAAACGGCGGATTTATGGCTGGTGGCTTCAGCATAAAGGATATTCCGGGCATCCACGGTACGCCAGCAGCCCTCCACCAGAAGCCTGATCTGTTCCGGATGATAATTTTCCCGCAGATCCCGGTCAATTACCCCTGCCAGCTTTTCCCGGTCTACCGGCTTGAGCAGATAGTGGAGCGGACGGGTGTCAAAGCAGTCGAAAACATAATCCCGGTAAGCGGTAATATAGATAATGGAGCAGTCCGAGCCTGTCTCCCTCAGATGCGCGGCAAGGGAAAGGCCGTTTTCGTTTCCCAGTTCAATGTCCAAAAGAAGCAGGTGGAAGGCGGACGGATTCTTTTTCAGGTATGCAAGCAGCGGCACGGAGGAGGAAAAGCAGCGGACGGAATAATCAATATCCCGCCGGAGGCTTCGCTCCTCCAGAATACGGCAGAGCATGGCTTCGTTTTGTTCTGCGGCGTACGGTTCATCATCACAGATGGCAATCTGATACATAAACATTCCCCCTGTCAGTCCGTCTCTATTCCGAATAACCGCAGAAGCCTTTGCCAGAAGCTCGGCTTCTCCCGGGGACTTTCCACCGGCTCCCTCTCCGGTATCCGGATTTCCTCCGTTTTCATGGAAAACAGAACCAGCTCCACGTTGGTGTTCTTGTCGGAAAGAAAGGATTCCGGTTCATAGCCGCTTCCCGTCAGATCCGTGACGATCCTGTCGATTTCCTCGTCCAGCCTGGTTTCCATGTCGCCGGAATTTTCCCGGAATTCATCGGTTCCGTCCTGCAGCTCCACCACGCCGTCCGAAAGCTCCCTCGTACCCTCTGCCAGGTCTGCCGTCCCCTCTGCCAGCTGATCCGTTCCGTCCAGCAGATCGTCCGACGCGTCGGTTAATTCCCTGGTACCGTCCGCCAGGTCGGATACGCCGTCCGCCAGCTCTCTGGTACCGTCCGATAGCTCTCCGCTCCCCTCTGACAGCTTCGAGATACCGGCGCCCAGCTCGCCAATGCCGTCCGCAAGGCTGTCGGCTCCGTCCGACAGCTCCGATACGCCGCCGCTGAGAGCCGATGCGCCCTCCTCCAGCTTGGAAAGCTGGCTTAGATTGGAGGGGGAGCTAAACTTTCCCATAACCTCATAGCAGCCCAGAAGCTTATCCACTCCTGCTTTCATCTGAAACAGCCGGCCCGCGATCTCCTGGAGATCCGGGAATCCTCCGCCGGTTCCGGGCCCCGTCTGGCTGCCGCCCGGACCGGCCTGGCTGACATCGCTGCCTGTTTCGGACAGGCGGAGGACGCCGGTATCGGGACCCGCTTCCCTCCGGAATAAGGGCATGACTTCGCTTTCCGTCCGGAGCGATACGGTTCCGACGCCCCTTCCCAAAGAATCATCCGAATCGAAGCCCGCCCTACGCACCGCCTCGGTTCCGGCTCTTCCTCCGAAGCCGCTCCCATACCCGGCTTTCGCTATGTCGTCCGGCCTGCTTTCATCCCCGGCCGGATCCGGATTCCCGGAGCTGCCTCCGGCTCCCGGAGCTTTCTCCGCTCCGCCTTTCATGCCGCTTTCGAAACCGCCTGACGCTGAATTCCCCGGATTGCTTTCGTTTTCCGCCCTGTCGGTTCCGTCCGTCGACGCATTCCCGGAGCCGCTTCCGCTTCCCGTCCCGTCGTTCCCGCTTCCGTCCGTCGACGCATTCCCGGAATTGCTTCCGCTTCCCTTCCCGTCATTCCCGCTTCCGTCCGTCGACGCATTCCCGGAACCGCTTCCGCTTCCCTTCCCGTCATTCCCGCTTCCGTCCGTTGACGCATTCCCGGAATTGCTTCCGCTTCCCTTCCCGTCATTCCCGCTTCCGTCCGTCGACGCATTCCCGGAACCGCTTCCGCTTCCCTTCCCGTCATTCCCGCTTCCGTCCGTCGACGCATTCCCGGAATTGCTTCCGCTTCCCTTCCCGTCGTTCCCGCTTCCGTCCGTCGACGCATTCCCGGAACCGTTCCCGTTTTCCGTCCCGTCGTCTCCGTCCGAGCCGTCTGACGCATCCCTGCCGTCGTTCTCCCCGTCCGCCTCTTCGTCCTGCGATTCCTCGTCCTTTGCTTTCCCGTCTTTTTCCTCCTCCGGCCGGAGCGTCCGCTCTTCCTCGGACCGTCCGTCCGCATCCTCCGCAATTCCCGAGGAGCCTCCGAGGGAAAGAATCATCTTAATCGTGCCCTCCAGGTATTGGGACAGCGCCTCCAGATTTCCCTGGACGGACAGATCAGACCTGGAGGAAAACCCCGGTATTTGCATCAGTTGAAGCTGTGCGGACATCTGTTCGGCCGTTGAAAGGAGTCCCTTCCCGGTCTCGTCGAGTTCCGCGGAACTTCCCTTGATCATAGCGATGAGCGCACTGACGCCTTCCGCCAGCTGCTTCGCGCCCGCCTCCAGCTTTTCCACACCCTCCGCCAGCTTTCTGGCGCCGGACGCCGCCCCGTCTTCCCCGTTTACCCCGTCGCGCAGCTCGTTTATTCCGTCGTGCAGTTCCTCCATCCCGTCCGCCAGATCCGACGTCCCGTCCGAAAGCTCCTCCACCCCATCGCTGAGGGTTTTGGTTCCGTCCGCATAGCTCTTCAGGCCGTCGCGCAGGCTGTCCACACCCTCTTTCAGCCCGTCCGCGCCCTCCCGCAGGGCGTCCGTCCCGTCCGAAAGCTCCTTTGCGCCGTCGTCAAATTCATCCGCCGCATCCGTCACTTCTCCGGTTCGTTCATACAGATCGTCCATGGAAAAGGTGTCCCGATCCACGTCCAGGGCCATGGGGAAACCCTGAAAAACGATCTCCCCCATCTCGAAATCCAGGACATCCGCCGTTATTATGATCTCCCTTTCCCTGCCCGAAAGGATATCGTAGATCAGCTTCTTCCGGATTCCTTCGTTTTCCACCGTGGCGCCCGCCGCCTGTACGTTGCTGCAGCGGTTCATATCCATGGGCACGCTTACCCGAAGCGTGTAATGATCGAAAAAATCCCCCGAAGCCCGGTCGTTCCCGCTCACACAAATCCGGATCTTCAACGTCCCGCTCTTCCCGGCCAGCTCCTCCGCCCGCGTTTTCTTTCCGTCCAGCTCATAGGAAATGGAGATTTTCCAGGGAAGCTCCTTTGTTTTCAGGTTTCCCTGATAACTGAACCTTCCGGCGGAGGCGCGGAAGGAGATGCGATCCCCTTTGGTTTGGATTTCCTCCCCTGTGGTCAGATTCTTCACCGAATCATATTTCCCGTAGTCCGTGATATCCGTTTCTTCCTCCAGGAAATAAGTGTTTACCACATAGATTTCATCCACGTCACCGTCCCGGGACAGCCTGACATAGACATTTTCTTCCTTTCCGGGAGCCGTTCCCGCCGCTTTGACGGCGCTTCCGCTCAGAATGAGCACGGCGCAAAGCATCAATGCAATTCCCTTCGCCGCATATTTTCCCATGTGGTTTTTTCTCATGACCGCTCCTTTCCTCCGTCCGTGTCAGTCCCGCGTTTTGTTTTCTTTCCTCCGGATCCCTTCGGGATATAAACGGCACCGCAAAACAGCAAAAGTCCGGATAAAAGCAAAAGCCCGGCTGCAGCCGTCAGCAAAAGGCCGCGGCCGGCCATCCGCCCCATCTGGCGCATCATCCCGTTCTCGGAAAACCGGCACAGCCAGAATCCGGCCGCCGCAGGTATGGCCGCCCAAAACAACGAAACCGGAAGAAACGTCCCGCAGGCCGCCACGGCCGCCTCCCGCTTGGGAAGCTCCTTTTCGTATGCCGCATAACAGATCCCGTAATAGATCAGGCAGCCCATGCCGACGTCCGCCGTCAGCATTCCGGCGGCCAGATATCCCGCATAGAAAATCCGTTCCCCTGCCAAATAAAAGATCCCCTCGTTCAGCCAGCCGGCAAAAAACCAGGAAAGCAGAAAAGCCACGGGAAACGACAGCCTTCGGAAACAAACGAGAACGACCCCGCCCAGTATAAGGGCGGCCGCCAGGCTTCTTTTGTCCGCTCCCTCCTGTACAAGACGCTTTCGTTCCAGACGGCTCACCGCCTCACCGGCATACTGCAGCCTGTCTTTGTAATATTTTTCTCCCACATTTTGGACAGAGCGAATCCGATCTTCCCAGTCCGCCTCCCGCTCCCCCACATCCACCAATACGCTGTGCAGGCTGTAATGAGCCGAATAAAACCGGGAACGAATTTCAGGCGCCTGGTAGGAATCCGGTATCGCATTCCCCACCACGGCCGGATAAGAGACCACCCCGGATACATAGTCCAGGCCCTCCAGTTCCGCATCCATGGCGGTTTCCTTTTCCGGCTCCCCACGGGGTACCAGAAGAATCAGCGTCTGCGCACAGCCGAAGGTTTCGCGGATAGCCGCCGTATCCGTATCCAAACGGCTTTCCGTCCCCGCATAGATTTCATCCTCACCATAATAAAACACGTTGTTTTTCTGGGCCAGAAAAAGGACGGGAGCGGCAACGGCCGCCAGGAGCAGCGGCACGGCCCGCAGTTTCACGATGCCTTTCGATAAAATACCGATTCCAAACGAAAAAAGCCCGTGCCTTGTCCTACGGATTAACCCGCCGCAGGCAAAGACAAGGCAGGGGAGCAGACAAAGGGCGTTTCCCAGGGAAACGCAGCAGGCCAGAGCCATTGCCCTTCCCAGCTCCGGCCCGAGGCCGTATTCCGCCGAGGGAAAAACCAGTCCGCAGGACGCCACAGCCAACGTACATCCCGACAGCCCTCCTGCCAGACGCCCCCATGCCTCCTGCATGGCCGCCGATCCTTCCATCCCCTCTTCCCGAAGCTTCGCCGTCAAATGTAAAAGAGACGCGCAGCAGCCTCCCGAAACCGACAAAACCAGAAGAGAAACAGCCTCTCGCGTCACATAGGAAACCGGCCCCAGACATAAGGAAAGGCCCCGGTTCATAAGCAAAGACGCCCCCACCGTGAGCGCCATCAAAACAGGCTCCGTCCAGGAACCCGTCACAAAAATCCCGCCAACAAAGAATAACAAAAGCAGGAATACGGGCAGCAGTCCCGTTCCCTTCGATCTTTCTTTTTCTGCGGCCGCCTCCTGCGCCACCAAGCCGGACAGAGCCGCATCAGGACCGGCAATCCGTCCGATTTCCTCCACCGTTTCCGCTTCCGCCCCTTCTCTTATCGTAAGACGGATGCATGCCTTCCCGTCCCGATACCACTGCTCCACCTCCCTTTGATCCGCCATTTCCAGCGGTTCGTAGAGATTCGTCACATCATCCAGCCATTCCGCCCGCGCCACACCGGGCAGCGCTTCCATTTCCCGCTTTTTATCGAGCGCCTCCGGGACGGAAACCTCCCGCAGCATCACCTGCAGATTGGGCAGGCCGCGGCCATACTCTTCGTCCATCACCCGAAGGGCAGTGACGGAATCCGCGTGTTCGGGAAGGTATCCCGAGAACCCATATTCCGTTTCTTCCAGCCGGGAAAGAACGCCGCACAGGGATGCTGCCAGGAAAAACAGCACGACGACGACTTTAGCGTGTTTTGCCAGAAAATCTATGTAATGATTCATTCCAACTCCTATACACGCTCCCGGCGAAGACGCAGAGACGGAAGGCAAAACGTCCCTCCCTCTTCTGCGCCGACTTTATTCCCCGGCGTGCGGGCCTGCATTTCAGGTAACATTCGGACAACGCTTTTCTTGCATGCTAACCGGCATGCCGCGTCCTGCGCGGCAGTACAACATGAATCTTCGATTCATGTCTGAGAAATCGCAAACGCGATTTCTCATCTGCGATTCAATTTGGACCGCCTGCGGCACAAATTGCGATTGAAAAAGAAGCCATCAGGCTTATTTTCAATCTATTATCTCATTGCCCTGCCCTTTTTTCAAGCATTATAAGCAGAAATATCACCGACATTCCGCCGCTGACGCCGGCGGCACAAATAGTCATGAAAAAGGTTATATTTTTCAACCTACTTTCCTTTTCCCCGGCACCCCATGCTGCACGTACTGCAGCCACAGCCGCAGCCGCCTTTTCCTGCTTTTCGATCCCGGATCATCTTCCGGACGATAAACCCGACGACCAGCACGAGAATCAGGCTGATCAGGATCGTCCCTCCGTTATTTATGAAAAATTCCGCCATACCAACCGCTCCTTTCCCCGGAGAGCTGCAGGCCAGCCCTCCCGATCTTCATTGGTTAGTATACGCTAACTAAAATGATTTGTCAATCTTCTCTTTTTCCAAAAGCTTATTTACGGCGACGGTGAGAGCCGCGACGGAACTGCGGATGATATCCTCGTCGATGCCCACGCCCCAGTAGATCCCTTCCGCGCCGCGAAGCCCCACATAGGCCGCGCCCTTGGAGGACGAGCCCTTGGAAACCGCATGCTGCTCATACACGGACAGCTCGTAGGCGATGTTAAAATACTGCTTCAGAGCATTGCTCACCGCATCCAGTCTGCCGTTTCCGGCCGCGACGATCGTCTCCCGGCCCTCCGGATCCCGGCCGTCATTCGCTTTTCCGCCGCTCGTATGCAGAATCGTCACCTCGGCGCCGATTCCTCCGCCCTGCCTGAAATGGCATTCCGGAATGTCGAAGACCGGCCTGGGAGTAAGATAATGCTCCCTGAAAATCCCGTATATTTCCTCCGGCATCAGCTCCCGGTGCCCGGCATCCGACACGCCCTTCATCAGATAGCCCACTTCTTCCCTCATGCCCGCGGGGATGGATAAGCCGAAATTCTGTTTCAGCACAAAGGCAACACCCCCCTTGCCGGATTGGCTGTTGATCCGTATCACGTCCGATTCGTATTCGCGTCCCACGTCCTTGGGATCGATGGGCAGGTAGGGAACCTCCCAGCGTTTTCCGCTTTTTCCCTCTTCTCTCCAGGCCATTCCTTTGGAAATCGCATCCTGGTGGGAGCCTGAAAAGGCGGTAAAAACCAAGTCACCCGCATAGGGCGTCCTCTCATGGACATGCATCCCGGTGAGCTGTTCATATTTTCCCCGGATTTCCATGATATTGCCGAAGTCCAGACCGGGTTCCACCCCATGGCAGACCATATTCATGGCCAGGGTGACGATATCCACGTTCCCGGTACGCTCCCCGTTTCCGAAAAGGGTGCCCTCCACCCGATCGGCCCCGGCCATTATGCCGAATTCCGCATCGCTGATTCCGCAGCCCCGGTCATTATGGGGATGGACGCTGAGCACCACCGCATCCCGGTATTTCAGATGTTTATGGATATATTCCACCTGGCAGGCAAAAATATGGGGCATTGCGATCTGTACCGTGGTGGGAATATTGATGATGGCCTTTCGCTCCTTCGAGGGTTTCCACACATCCAGCACCGCGTTGCAGACCTCCACCGCATAATCCACCTCCGTGCCCGGGAAGCTCTCGGGGCTGTATTCAAAGGTGAAATTCCCTTCCGTCTCCTCCGCCAGCTCCTTTAAAAGGACTGCGCCGTCCACGGCAAGCTTCTTCACCTCTTCCCTGCTTTTTTTGAAAACCTGCTCCCTCTGCGCCACGGAAGTGGAATTATAGAGGTGTACGATGGCGTGGGGTGCGCCCTTCACCGCCTCAAAGGTCCTGCGGATGATATGTTCCCTGGCCTGGGTAAGCACCTGTACGGTCACATCCGCCGGTATCATGTCCCTTTCGATCAGGGCGCGCAGAAACTGATACTCCGTATCCGATGCCGCCGGGAAACCCACCTCGATCTCTTTGAATCCGATTTCCACCAGCATCCGGAAAAACTCGATTTTTTCCTCCAGCCCCATGGGCTCGATCAGGGCCTGGTTCCCGTCCCGCAGATCCACGCTGCACCAGACGGGCGGTTTCTCCACCGTTTCCCTTTTCACCCAGTCATAGGTCACCTCCGGCGGCATAAAATATGCCTTCCCATACTTTTCCTGCACTTTCGCGTCCATATCCATCTCCTCCTGTTAGTGTTATGATCCCGGGTATGCGGCGGATCCGTTCCGCGGACAGACTGCCAATACTATGTGCATAAAAAAATCTCCACAAGAATGCAAACATTCTCATAGAGACGCAAATCATCTTCACGCGGTACCACTCTACTTCACGGCCCTTCCTAAAAAGCCGTGCGCTCCCCAGGCACGATTATGCCCTTTCCCTTTCTACGGCGGAAGTTCCGGCAAACCCTACCCAGCAGTTTCCTGCCTTCAGGCCGCTGCTCCAAGGTCAGTTCACCCGCCGCTTCCGGCTGCCTCGCACCTCCCGGCAGCTCTCTGCTTCCTCACATTGGGCTACTATTCCTCTTCTTCGCATTTCCTGCGCTATTCAATTTTAGATATTCTAGCATATTTCGTTGAAGGATGCAAGACGGTTGCGGATTTTTTGCGAAACAAATGTAACAGTTCAGCCTTCCAGTTAAATCAAAACAAAAAAATATAAAAAATGTGCTGAAATTTTTCGAAACCAGACGGATTATTATCCACAGTATCAGCCGGATTTCAGGACGACCC
>JAETRI010000139.1 GCA_021770245.1 Lachnospiraceae bacterium | reverse complement strand
AATCCGATGGACATTAACCTGGACTATTCGGATGATGAAAACCCCATCACGCTGAAAAGCGATTTTATCCTGTCCCTGTGCGACCTGGTGATCGGCGGCAAGGAGGGGCTTTCCCCGATTGAGAGGACCATCATTGACCGCTGCACAAGGCTGGTGTACCGGGATTACCTGCAGAACCCGCGCCCGGAGAATATGCCGGTCCTGGGAGACCTGTACGGGCTGCTTTTGAAACAGTCCGAGCCGGAGGCGCAGAATATCGCCACGGCGCTGGAAATCTACGTGAACGGCTCCCTGAATGTATTCAATCACAGGTCCAACATTGATATGAACAACCACCGGGTACTCTGCTTCCAGTTAAAGTCTCTGGGCAAGGCCCTGAAAGAGATCGGCCTTTTGATTATGCAGGACGCCGTGTGGAACCGTGTCACGGCCAACCGCTCCAAGCATAAGACGACCTGGTTCTATGTTGACGAATTCCATCTCCTTCTGAAAGGCCAGACCGGAAGTTTCAGCGTGGAAATCTGGAAACGGTTCAGGAAATGGGGCGGCATACCGAGCGGCCTGACGCAGAACGTGAAGGACCTGCTGGCCTCCCGTGAGATCGAGAATATCTTTGAGAACTCGGATTTTATCTACATGCTGAACCAGGCCCAGGGGGATCGGCAGATTCTGGCGAAGCAGCTGGGGATTTCCCCGCACCAGCTTTCCTATGTGACCCATTCCGGCCCCGGCGAGGGGCTTCTGTTCTTCGGGAATGTGATTATCCCCTTTGTCGATCATTTTCCGAAGGATACCCTGCTGTACAGCGTACTTACAACACGGCCTGATGAAGTGGCGGGGACGAAGGCATGAGGAAACAAAAATACCCTGAAAGCGATTGGAGGTGAGGGCAATGGCGCGTGACAGGAATTTTCAGAGGAAACAGAAAGATGCCCGGATGCCGGCGCGGGATTCCCACGGTGAGGACCGCATGGCGGTCCGGCAGGGAGAGCCGGATTATGACCTGCGCCGGGCAAGGGACGCCCCTTCTTCCGGCACTTCAAGGAACCGCAGGCAGGCGGCGCCGGTGCAGACGGAAACTTATGGATCAGATATATTTGCCGGTTGCGAAAACAGTGATACGGCAGCACAGGATTCCCCTATTCAGGTTTTTCCCGGACAGGAACCAACCGGATCAGAGCCATACGCACCGGAAACCGGGCCAAAGGATTCCGGGCGGGGCAGCCAGGCACAGGGCAATGCCGTTTTCCGGGATTCCCGGCAGGAGGAACCCAGACAGGCGGATTTCAGTCAGGGGAGCCCAGGGAGGCGCAATGCTGCTTACCAGAATTTCAAGCAGGAAGAACCCAGACAAGCAGATTTCAGCCAGGAGAGCCCAGGGAGGCGCAATGCCGCTTACCAGAATTTCAGGCAGGAAGAATCCCCACAGGAGAATTCCAGACAGACAGTTTTTGCAGAACACGGTCCGAAAGGTGCGGATTCCCGGTATGGGAAACTATTTCAGGAAGGAGCCGGGGCACAGAAAGGGGAAGAAAAATCCGGCCAGGCAGGACACTGGAACCGGACACGGCAGCATGGTAATAAATACCAACAGCGCTTTCAAGAGGCGGCAAAAGCCGGGGAACCTCAGGAGAAACCGCCGGAGGCAGCCGAAGGAGAACCAAAACGGCCTTCCAAGCTGGAATTTACCGCTGACGAACTCCCACCGGAAACAGCGGATAAGAAGCTCACGAAAGCCCGACGGAAGGCAGAACGGACAGCGGAAAAACTGGAACAGGCGGAAAACCGCCTTCCTGCCCGCCGTAAGCTGCGGATGGAAACATCTTCTGATCCCGATACGGGCAAGGCCAAAAAGCGCCTGAAATTTGAAAAGGAGGTGAAATCCCAGCGGGCCCATGTCAAGGGTCCCGTTCCGATGCGCCCGGTAAAGGCCGGCGCAAATATGGCGGTGGGTTACGCCCATAAAAAGATTTATCAGGCAGAGAATGAAAATGTCGGCATTAAAGCGGCCCACCGCACCGAGCTTGTAAGCGAATCGGGGCTGCGCATGGCATATCACAGGCATAAGACGGCGCCGTACCGCAGGGTGGCAAAATTACAGCAGAGATCAGCCAGGGCCAATGCCCGGCTTGCCTACCGGCAGACCCTGCATGACAGCCCGGAACTGAAGAAAAACCTTCTTGCCCGGATGTGGCAGAAACAAAAGATAAAACGCCAGTATGCCAAAGCAGCCAGAGAAGCGAAAAAAGCGGGAAAGCGTGCAAAGGACGCCGCCGTTACTACGGAAAAGATCGCTGCCGGCTTGGTCCATGCCGTCAGGCGCCACCCGGTCATATGCGGGATCGTGCTCCTGCTCCTTTTGGTATTTTTCCTGATCGCGTCCATGATTTCTTCCTTTTCCAACCTGGGGGCCGGAGGGCTGGGCAGCCTTGCAGCCTCTACCTATCTGGCGGACGATGCGGACATCAACAATGCGGAGCTTGCTTATACCGAGTGGGAAACGGACCTGCAGATGCAGATTAACCGTGTGGAATCGGACCGGCCCGGCTATGACGAGTACCGCTATAATATCGGCCCCATTGAGCATGATCCCTATGTCTTAATGGGGTACCTCACTTCTGCCTATCAGAATTTTACCTATGCGCAGATCGAGGGCGTCCTCCGGGAGCTGTTTAACGGGCAGTATTCCCTGTCTTTTTCAGAAGAAACGGAAACCCGCTACCGGACAGAAACCAGCGTTGACCCGGAGACCGGCGAGGAAACAGAGGAAGAAGTGCCTTATGAGTGGCACATCCTAAATGTAACGCTTACTTCTACGCCGCTTGAAAACCTGGTTGTTTCACGCATGAACGCAGACCAGAAGGAAATCTGCGAGATTCTGTTGCAGACCAAAGGCAACCGGCAGTATGTGAAAAATGTATTTGGCACGAACTGGCTGCCCTATGTCACCAGCTACTACGGCTACCGGGTACACCCGATCAGTGGGGGAAAGAACTACCATACCGGCGTTGACATCGGGATGCCCCAGGGCACGGAGATTTTAGCCGGGCATGACGGCACGGTCACGCTGGCCGGTGAAGCCGGCGGATACGGCCTGTGCGTTGCCATTGAGGGCGAGGCTTATGAGGGGCGCTCCCTTACCACCAAATACGGCCACTGTTCACAGATTTTTGTATCTGCCGGACAGGAGGTAAAGGCCGGGGATGTGATCGCGAAGGTCGGCAGCACCGGAAATTCCACCGGGCCGCACCTGCACCTGGAGGTGCTAGTTGACGGTCAGTATATGAACCCGTTGTATTTTGCCGATACCGGCGATACCAGCGAGCGGCATTTACCGGAGGCA
The DNA here is from genome assembly GCA_021770245.1 of Lachnospiraceae bacterium. Classification (GTDB taxonomy): domain Bacteria; phylum Bacillota; class Clostridia; order Lachnospirales; family Lachnospiraceae; genus Eisenbergiella. The sequence continues at coordinate 326 of JAETRI010000139.1, read as the reverse complement.
GGCGCAGGCGGCGGAGGGAACTATTTTGATTATGACGTCCCGCCGGAGGCCCTTGCGGATGAAAAATTTGCGGCCATGCTTGCGGAGGCTGAAAAGTATTTGGGCTATCCGTATGTGTGGGGAGGCGCGAGCCCTTCCACTTCCTTTGACTGTTCCGGCTATGTTTCCTGGGTAGTCAACCATTGCGGCGTGGGCTGGAATTTCGGACGTCTTACCGCAGACGGGCTTTTAGGCGTGTGCACGCCTGTATCAAGCGCGGATGCAAGGCCTGGCGACCTGATATTCTTCCAGGGCACCTACAATACCAGCGGCGCAAGCCATGTGGG
>JAETRI010000040.1 GCA_021770245.1 Lachnospiraceae bacterium | reverse complement strand
AGGGAACGTTTTAGCAGCCGGAAGTGCAGCAGGGCGAGGAAGCATGTGAGAAAATGGGCTTTGATACGGTCTTCACGGGTCAGATAGACAGGTCTTGCCCCAAAATCTGTTTTCATCGTCCGGAAACAGTCTTCAATCTGCCATCTTCCTTCACTGACTTTTAAGATATCCGCAACGTCATCGTCCAACAGGTCTGTACAGACAGCGTAGAGGCCGTCATACATTTCTTCCTCGGCAATCTTATCCTGGTCGAGATAGTAGTGGATTTTGGCTTTTTCCCCTTCTTTGGTTACAGCGATTTTATTTACAAATCTTGCAGGGTCATTGGGATTTTTGCGCTGTTTTTTCAAAACGCCGCCTGCTATCATCTTTTCTGCCCTGGCTATCTGCTCTGCACGGACCGCCTTCTGATAAGCGGCATATTTCGGAGAATACGTTATAATCAGCCGCTGGTGCAGTTTTTTTGTTGTATATGGTTCGTCTTTGTAATAGAGGTAATCTTTATCATCTTCTGTTAATTCCGTGATATCGGCAGGCATGTCATCCAGCAGACGTTTAAAACCACTCCTGCTTAGTGCCCATTCCCGCTCCTCCGCAGGAAGTTTTTTGATAGACTGGGTTACGATAAATGCACGCTGCCCCATGTGGTTAAATGCCCGGTTGTCCTCGGAAGCCAGGCCTGCATCGCTGCAGTAAATGAATTTTTCACACCCAAACTGTTGAAGAATTTTCGTTTCCAGGGGCTTTAATGATTTTTGTTCATTCTGATTCCCCGGGAAAAGGGAGAAGGCTAACGGAAGTCCGTCGCCGTCCGTAAAAAGTCCCATCTGGATAATGGGGTTGGGGCGGTGTTCTTTGCTCTTTCCGTATTTTTTATCCCCATCCTCCTGCTCAATCTCGAAATAATAGTTGGTACAGTCGTAATAAAGGATCCGGTCATTACGACCGCCCAGAAAAAAACTGTTCTTGTAAACCTCAGCCTGGATAAAATCCATCTCCTGGGCAAGGACAGAAAGTGCCCGGTATACATCATGGAGTTCATAAGCTGGCGGCTCAAGGAACTGTTTTGCGGCACGGAAGGAAGAACTTTTGCTGGAAGGCTCCAGCACTCTGGTATAAATCAGGTCTGATAGGATTGCATTCAGGTCATACACGAACTTGTGGCGGTTTTTGATCTTGCGGCATATGGAGTCCAATCTGAGGCCATAGTAAACGGACTGGAGGAAAAGATAACCGCCGGTGAAAAGCTTCTTCGTATGATAGTCCATGAGTTTATTAGAATGGAAAGGAACCATAACGACAGCGTCTTCCTTATCACTTTTGTATCGGAGCGTTTCCAGGCGGGCCTGTTCATTGGCCCATGCCATAACGCCGTCTCTATCTGTATCCAGGCGTTTGGACAATTCAGCCAGAGTGCCCAGCTTGCGGATTGTTTTAGAAGTACTTTTTCCCTGAGCGTTTGTGTAAGACTGGGTAATGTAAAAAGTATACCATATATCACCAAATATTACTATACACTAAAACAAAATATTTGACAAAAAAATAAGCCTGTTACAAGGCTTTGAGGTACTTTTGGGCTTATGGACGTGTCAAACACCCGAATTAAGAATATGATAATGATATACACTATGAAGAACGGAAGGAGTGTATTCATATGGCGGCAACAAAAGAAAATATGACTTTAAGAATGGAACCAGAATTAAAGGCACAGGCAGCGGCCCTTTTCAAGTCTCTTGGATTGGATTTGAGCACAGCCACAGGGATTTTCTACCGACAGGCACTCAGGTGCCATGGATTACCTTTTGAGGTAAAGCTTGACGATCCGAACGAGGTAACTTATGCAGCTATGCAGGCAGCAGAAAAAGATGAGGATATATATGGCCCTTTTGATAGTGTGTCAGAAATGATGGAGGCGCTTAATGCTTAAGCCGGAATTTACAGGACAATTCAAAAGGGACTATAAACAGGCGGTAAAGAGAGGATGCGATCCCAAAAAACTGGAAATGGTAGTAGAGATTTTATGTCGGGAAGAACCTTTACCGCCGGCATATCGTGATCATTCTCTGGTAAATTCAAGAAACTATAAGGACATGAGAGAATGTCATATAGAACCGGATTGGCTGCTGGTGTACAAAATTGTTCATGAAACTCTTATATTAAAGTTGAGCGGCGTAGGCTGCCGGTTTATTCAGGATACTATATAAGACAAAAAATGGTATAACCCTTTCGGTTATGCCGTTTTCTTTTACCTGAATGCAGACATATGTGATCCCGGAATCGCTGGCAGCAAAGAACTGGCGTTTGGCTGCCGGTGAAATTTTCAGCCAGTCACCCGTGGCAAGGGAGACCTCCTCCCCATCAATCACCGCTTTGCCATTATAAAGCCCCTCTTTCTTTGTTTGTAATATTACCGGCCTGCCCGGTTGCAACGACATTCATTTAACGAGAGGAAAATAACATGGAATTAAACATCATTGGTGTCCCCAAACAGATACGCAGGCAAATTGGCAAGAGTTTTGGCGATATTGTCGAAGTGGTTCTTAAGGAAAGAGCATAATATCCTTCACTTTGCAGCTTCAAAGAAACACATCGGATTTTATCCGGGACCCGCTGCTGTAGTTCAGTTTTCTAAGGAATTGCAGGAATACAAAACGGATAAGGGAACGGTCCGAATTCCCTATGGCAAGGTTGATGCCGCATTAATTGAGAAGATTGCAAAGTGGTGCCTGGAAACCGGAAACCATGCATAGATATCAATAGTTTCGGTCCTAAGGAGAAAATAAATGGACTTCATGAATCAGGATATTATTTTGTTTTTTGACCAGCACCAGACATTATTACCGTTGTATGAAGCGTTTGCCGGAAAAATGGCAGCACGGTTTCCGGATACCAAAACAAAGGTACAGAAAACGCAGATTACATTCTCTAACCGTCATGTCTATGCCTGTATTTCTTTCCTGCGGGCAAAAAAGAAGGCAGAGCTTCCGGTCAGCTATTTTGTTCTCACGCTCGGACTCCCTTATCCTTTGGAATCTGGACGTGTAGCAGCAAAGACAGAGCCTTATCCCGGACGATGGACAACGCATATTGTAATCAGTGAAATGGCTGATCTGGACGAAGAGCTGTTTGCATGGGTGGAACAGGCATATATGTTTTCGGAGAAAAAATAATTTGGGGAGGTAAAGTCATGTTATCAATTTGTGGACTTGATTGCTGCAGCGAGTGTAATAAGAAAAATGATTGTGGCGGCTGTGTGAAAACAGATGGGCATCCCTTTGGAGGCACATGCGTAGCAGCGGAGTGTGTCAGGCGGGAAGGATTGGAAGGACTCAAAAAAATAAAAGAAATGTTGATTGAGGAATTTAATGCGCTTGGCATTCAAAGCCTGCAAGTAAAAGACCTCAATTTGCTGAATGGATTTTTCGTTAATTTGGAATACACACTGGCAAATGGCCAATCCGTCAAATTACTTGAAGATGATCGTGTTTATTGGGGAAGCCAGATTGAGATTCCTGGCAGTGATAGATGTTATGGTATTGTAGCAGATGATAAGTATCTGCTTGTGTGTGAATATGGCTGTAATGGAACGGAGCCGCAAATTATCGTATATAAGAAAAGATAAATTCCTATTTGAAGTTTGGAGGACATATCAAAAATGATGGATTTACAAGATAAGAGTACCTGCCCTACCCTTGAGGAGATCGGTGAATATGTTAGAAATCCGGTTTTTATGCTGCTGTGCTCAGAAATCAAAGACACATATCAATGTAGTGAAAAAATAGAGTACAGTTCATGCAGTTTGGAAAAGGGATGGAATGTAAAATTTAGAAAAGCGGGAAGAACATTGTGTACCATATATCCGAGAGAAAATTATTTTACGGTTATGGTTGTTGTGGGCACAAAGGAAAAAGCATCTGTTGAGGAAATGCTGCCAAAGTGTACGGTCGAACTGCAAGATATATATCATCAGACGCAGGAAGGGAACGGTCAAAGATGGATGATGATTGATTTAGAGGTCAAAGATGATTTGTATCATGATTTGCTGCAATTAATCCGGATTCGTCGAAATAGTTAAATTTCAGTTGATAGGGATGGCTAAAACCGCTGTAATCCCTTGGGTGCAAAAATAACGATAGCCACTCTCAAACATATAAAAAGCAGGTATGAAAAACCTGCTTTTTATATGAAAAACAGGCTATCGTTAAATTTTACACTTAGGAATATTGAAAGTGCGGCAAATCCAATTCAAAAAACGATAGCCGCCTATGCATGAGTGCATCTGCCTTTTTGAAAAGTGTTGATTTCAGAGCATTTGCCGTAAATGTAAAAACGATAGCACCCACGCAGAAATTGTATTAATCCGGACACCCAATATGGTGTGAGAGGACGGGAGCTAATTACTCCCTCCTGCCCGACTTTTATGGAGCAAATCGTCCGGCTTGTGCCATATATGGCACATCTTTTCTTTCTACCCCACAGGTTATGTGGAATCATGACAAAATCTGGTATAAAATGTTACTACAGTTGTGTGGAAAAAGAAAAGGTGGCCCGAAGAACTATGATAGACTACACGAAAAGAGGGTTGGAAAATTTTGGTGTGGTGGTGTGCGGACAATGGCGGATTATGTGGTGATCATGCGGGGGCTGCGTGAGGATAACGATGTAAAACAAAGAGAAATCGCGGATTTCCTGAATATAGACCAAAGGGTCTATTCACGATATGAACGCGGACAGAATGCCATGCCGGTTCGGTATCTTCCCCTTTTGTGCGATTACTACAATGTATCGGCCGACTATCTCCTGGGACGCACAAAGGAAAAGAATTATCCGGGTGCCGATAGGAACAGGAAGCTCGGTCGGATCAAGAAAGATAATTGAAAGCCCGTAGGATCCTTTATAAACTGCGGACGATGAAGAAAACGGCAGCTGCGGCGGGGCCGGGCAGAAGCCCCGCCGCGGCCGGTCTCTGTCAGACGGCCCCAAAGGCGGGACTTCGGTCTTATTCGACCGGCGCAAGACGGCTGATATCGGAATCGATCATCATGGAATAATTGGTATAGTAGACGACGAACCCCGGCTTTCCTCCGCCGGGTTTTTTTACGTTCTTCTTTTCCGTATAATCGATCTCCACCTTATCCTGTCCCCTTCCCTTGGAATAGTGCGCCGCGAGCCTGGCCGCATCTTCAAAAGCGCTGACGGGGGGCTCTTCTCCTCTGGATTTCAGTATCACATGAGAACCGGGGATCCCTTTGGCATGAAACCACCAGTCATTGCCGGAGGCAAAACGGAAGGTGAGCTCCTCATTCTGATAGTTATTTTTTCCCACATAGATATCATATCCGTCGGGACTGGTATAGTGGAAGGGCCTGCTGGTGATTTTCGCCTTTTTCGTGCCGCCCTTTCTGCGGATATAGCCGCTGTCGATCAGTTCCTCCCGGATTTGAATCAAATCCTCCTCCTTTTGGGCAATATCCAGAGAATTGGCAATGGACTCCAGATGGAGGATTTCGGCCTTTGTGTCCCGGGTGAGCTGGGAGAGGGCTTCGAAGGTCCGTTTCTGCTTATTGTACTTTTCAAAGTATTTTTTTGCGTTTTCTCCGGCAGAAAGCAGGGGATCCAGCGGGATGGTGACGGTTTCGTTCGTATAATAGTTCAAGGCCTCCATGGAACAAGCACCGGGGGAAACATCGTAGCCGTAGGTGTTCAGAAGCTCGCCGTAGATGCGGTATTTGTCTCTTTTTTCCGTATCACGCATCTGTTTGATCTGCAGATCGTACTTTTTAACGTTTCGCTCCAGGACGGTGGATACGATGCGCCGCAGGTCGGAGGAACGCTGCCGTATCCGGGTGAGAACGTTCTTTTCGGCATAATAGTCCTCCAGAAGGGCGGAGATGGAGGAATAGGATTTCCTGCATTCCTCCGGATAGGAGGTGAGAGGCAGTGCGGCGTATTCAGCCGGAACAGGCCGGGAGGCGGGGCCGGAGGCTTCATAGACGATGCAAGGGGCAAAGCGGCCCGACCGTATTGTATCCATCATTCCGGAAAAGGAGCCGAAAAGCGCCCGCCGCTGCGGCTCGTCCAAGGCTGCCGTGGACAGGCCGGAATCGATTCCGGCGCGATAGCAGATCTCATGGGCGATGGCAGGGGAAAGCCCGGTGAAGGAGGAGTAGAGCGCCTTAAAGCAGGGCTGGCTGCCGGAAAAAACGCGTAGCATAAAATTGTCGGCGGAAGTCTCCAGAGGATTGCTCTTATCCTGGATGGAAGGGATGAAATATTCCTTCCCGGGGAGCACTTCCCGGACGGAACTCACCAAGCCGGAAATATGCTTGATGGAGTCTATGATGGTGCCGGAGGCATCGCAGAAAATGATGTTGCTGTGCTTGCCCATCAGTTCCACGATCAGTGTCTTATGACACAGATCCCCCATTTCATCCAGATGCTCGATCTCGAAATTCAGTATCCGCTCCATGCCGGGCTGTGTGATGCCGGTTAGTTTGCCGTTCTGGATATGCTTGCGCAGGAGCATGCAGAAATTGGGTGCAGTCATCGGGCTGGGTTTATTCTTATCGGTCAGATAGACGAGGGGCAGGGAGGCGGAGGCAGAAAGCGTAAGCCGATGCTGCCCTCCGTTATTTTTTATAGTGATAAGCAGCTCGTCCGGCTCCGGCTGAGCGATCTTATAGAAGCGTCCGCCCGTGAGGCGTTCGGACAGCTCCTGCCGTATAGCGGCTATTGTAATTCCGTCAAAAGCCATATTCACAACCTTTCCGCAGGGAATCGCATCGGCCGTTTTATCATTTTGGCCAAAAGAGATGCCCTGCCCTGGGAGTTTTACGATGTCACTTCATCATACCATAGGAAAATGGGGGCGGCAAGGCCCTTTAGGACGTGATCATGCCAAACGAAGAACGGCCCTGCGGCCTGACGTGCCCGGACGGCACCCTGGCAGAAGGGCCGTTCTTACGCCGCCCGGGCTGATTTTAAGGGATTTCGCAGAACTCCAGGAATTTGCGGACGGAGGGGGAGGGCGTGATTCCCTTCAGACGGGCAAATCCGACGCTGCGCGGGGGGATGGAGAGCGGCATGGGAAGGCGGAGCAATTTCCCGGAATCCAGTTCCTCCTGTACGAAGTTCCTTATGACGCAGGCGATTCCCAGATCGATCCGGGCAAAGTCGATGAGCAGATCCATGGACGTGGCCTCCAGGATCTGGGCCGGAGTGATATCTTCCAATGCCAGATATTTGTCCACGTATTGTCGGGTGATATTTTCCTTGTCCAGCATCATCAGGGTGGAGCTGCGTACGATTTCGGCGGAGGAATGGGAGAGGGGGTCTGCCGTCTTTGCACCGCAGTCCTGGCCGGGATGGACGAAAGGCCTGTTTTCGGAAAGGGGGAGCCGCTTACGTAAGTTATCCAGATACCGTGAGGTACATACAAAAATATCCTCGATTTCCAAGATCGGGTGGAAGGAGAGACGTTCGAGACGGTCGTTTTCACCGATCAGTCCCACATCCACCGTTTCGTCTTCAAGGGCCTGCATGGTCTGATAGGTGGACTGGCAGGAAATAGATATTTGGATATGGGGATTTTCCCGCGTAAAACGGCTCAGATAGGGCAGGAGGACATATTTGCACAGAGTCGCGCTTACGCCGATGGACAGATGGCCGATACCCAGTTCCCGGATCTTTTTTAGCTGTTCTTCCCCCTGGCTGATGGCATGAAAGGCGCTTTCCGCCTGACGGTAAAGGAGTTCGCCTGCCTCGGTGAGCTTAACGCCCCGGGAAGACCGTACAAAAAGGGTGGTATCCAGGTTCTGTTCCAGGCGGGAGATGGCTTTACTGATGGCGGGCTGGCTGATGTAAAGCTCCCTGGCCGCCCCGGATATATTACGGCATCTGGCAACGGTGACGAAAATATGATAGAGGTTTAGATTTTGTTCCATAGACGGCTCCCATCTGCGTACTTTCGCACGCGTACAAATGAACCACCATTCCACCGCCGCAGGGCCATTCATGCGTTTGTCCTGGGGAGTACTGTGCAGGAATTCATGGTGGCTCTTCCATAACTTATATGCATTTTGTTAAATTATAATATAACTATTGTTTATAGTAAATATGAAGATTAAATATTTTTCCGGGCGGTATTCCTGTGATACACTGAGGATATCAGAAGGGCCCAAAGGCCCTGTCACGGAAATGGAGGAAACGAGATGGGAATGACAATGACACAGAAGATCTTGGCGGCCCATGCCGGCCTGGAGACGGTAGCTGCGGGCCAGCTGATCGAAGCCGGTCTGGATCTGGTGCTTGGCAACGATATTACCAGCCCTGTAGCGATCAAGGAAATGGAAAAAATGAAGGTGGACGGCGTTTTTGATAAGGATAAAATTGCGCTGGTGCCGGATCATTTCGTGCCGAACAAGGATATCAAGTCCGCGGAGCATTGTAAGTGCGTGAGGGAATTCGCCTACCGTAACGAGATTACGAATTATTTTGAGGTAGGGGAAATGGGAATCGAACATGCCCTGCTGCCGGAAAAAGGCCTGGTGGTGGCCGGGGATGTGGTGATCGGAGCGGATTCCCACACCTGTACTTATGGAGCGCTGGGTGCTTTTTCCACCGGTGTGGGAAGCACGGATATGGCGGCGGGGATGGCAACGGGCAAGGCCTGGTTCAAGGTGCCCGGCGCGATAAAGGTCGTACTTACGGGCAGCCTGCCTCGGTGGGTCAGCGGAAAGGACGTGATCCTGCATTTGATCGGGAAAATCGGAGTGGACGGAGCTCTCTATAAATCCCTTGAGTTCACGGGGGACGGTGTCTCCAGCCTGAATATGGACGACCGTTTCACCATTGCCAATATGGCGATCGAAGCCGGGGCGAAGAACGGCATATTCCCGGTGGACGCGCAGGCGGCTTCCTATATGAAGGAACATTCCGCCAAAACCCCCGTCGTGTACGAGGCGGACGAGGATGCGGTATATGATGAGAAGATAGAAATCGACCTGTCCGCACTCCGGCCTACCGTTGCCTTCCCGCATCTGCCGGAAAATACAAAGACCATTGACGAAATTACGGAGGATATCCGTATCGACCAGGTGGTGATCGGTTCCTGTACCAATGGGCGGATCGAGGATATCCGCTGCGCGGCCGGGATCCTTCAGGGAAAACATGTGGCAAAGGGCGTCCGCTGTATCGTCATTCCGGCAACCCAGTCGATCTACCTGCAGGCAATGGAGGAAGGGCTTTTGAAGATTTTCATTGAAGCGGGCGCCGTGGTCAGCACGCCCACCTGCGGTCCCTGTCTCGGCGGATACATGGGGGTACTGGCTGCGGGCGAACGCTGTGTATCGACCACGAACAGGAACTTTGTGGGCCGGATGGGACACGTGGATTCCGAAATTTATCTGGCAAGCCCTGCGGTGGCGGCGGCGAGCGCCGTAACCGGAAAGATTTCCTGGCCCGGGGAGCTTTGACCGCATGAAAAGAACCGACCGCTTGAAACCGTAATTTTACGCCTGCTAAAGCGGGCAGATGGGAGTAAATATGAAGAATGCAAAGGGAACCGTATTTAAATACGGCGATAATATTGATACGGATGTGATCATTCCGGCCCGTTATCTGAACTCTTCGGATCCGGCGGAGCTGGCTGCTCACTGTATGGAAGATATCGACAAAGAATTTATCCGCCGGGTAAAGAAGGGAGATATCATCGTGGCGGAAAAGAATTTCGGCTGTGGTTCTTCCAGAGAACATGCGCCCATTGCCATAAAAGCGGCCGGCGTGAGCTGCGTGATCGCAGAGACTTTTGCCCGGATTTTCTATCGGAATGCCATTAATATCGGCCTTCCCATCATCGAATGCCCGGAGGCGGCCGCGGCCATTGAGGCGGGCGACGAGGTGGAAGTGGACTTTGATACGGGCACCATCACGGACGTGACGAAGAAAACCTCCTATCAGGGGCAGGCTTTCCCGGAATTCATGCAGAGGATTATCGATGCAGAGGGGCTCGTGAATTACATCAACAACAGATAAAAATGCATCCCTGCCTCCGGCAGACGGCAATAGGACCCATTGCCTGACGCCGAAGGCAGGTTTCGGAATCATTAAATGGGGCGTGGGCCTCAGCCTTCCTCATCCGGCTGCTGCCCGTCATGAGCCTTCCATTGGCACTCGGTCATCCTCATATGGGTAAATACCGCCCGGAAGGAAGAATCCTCCGGGGAACAGGCATAGATCCCGAACCGGATCGTTTCCTTCCCTTCGTACATATGGCAGACCCGCATCTGACGAAAGGAAATTCCGTCGGAGGAGCATTCGATACAGAAATCGTCTTCCCTCCTGCTCAACCGATACCACATGGATTTAATGGAAGCATCGATGGCCGTTGTGGCCCAGTCCGAATACCCGTGGTTGGTTACGACGCTCCCCAAATGCTGATATTCGTCATTTTCATATTCGATGGAGGCCTTCAGCCAGTTGTCGCTGTCCAGGTACATAACGATACCGCATTGGTCGAAGCGGTGATGGCTCTCCTGGAACTCCGTTTTTACCACAAAGCTAAAATATTTTTCCTGCGTTTCCGTCTGCAGGAGGGGCGCATTGTCGTTGCGGAAATGGTAATAGGTTCTCTGCCACAGATCGGTATGCGGTTTTGTGGTTATCTCGATCCTGTCCTCTCCGATCTGATAGTCCTGCGGCTCCCTCAGCCATTGAAAATCCTTCAGGTTCATTGATACTCCTTTCCGCCGTCAATGGGACGGCGCTTTGTTTTGCGACAAACGCATGAATGGGCCTGCGGCTCTGCGCCCCCGCCTGGCCATGCGGCGCAGAGCCGCAGGCCCATTCATGCGTTTGCCGTGGCTTGGTTTTGTCCGGGGCCGGAATCGTGTCCGATCACATTATACCATAAAGTTTGCCGGAACCGGAAATTTTTCGTGGATTTTTTTCCGGGAATATGATAAAATAAAACAAGAAATTCCCTGTCCTATCGGCCGGGGTTCTGCAGACAGAGGCGCCGGAGACTCTGTATCGGGCATATCGCCAAATTTTTCTCGGAAAACGATAAATTAAGTGTTTTCAGGAAGGCCTGTCGTCAGGCGTTTCTTTCGTATGGCCAAAAGCGGCAGAATCCTTGGGCCGGTCCGCCGTCTGGCAAGTCCCGGCGATGGACAAAAAGTGAAATCGGAAAGGAGAAGATGGTACTGGGAGGTTTATGGGACAGTGAGAATGTTATTCTGAAACAGAACTTGGGAATTGACAAATACGAACAGATGTTTTATTATAGTGCGTAGAGAACATCCGTTCTGAAAAGGAGAAGAGTATGGCTGCAGGAAAAGAAAAAGAAAAAATAAGGGAAAAGGAAAAATTAAAAGAGAAGGACGATAAGATGAAAGCGCTGGATGCGGCACTTTCCCAGATTGAAAAGCAGTACGGCAAGGGAGCGGTCATGAAGCTGGGGGATCCGGCCAGCCAGATGAACGTGGAAACGACGCCTACCGGCTCCCTCAGCCTGGATATCGCTCTTGGGCTGGGCGGGATCCCGAAGGGCAGGATCGTGGAGATATACGGTCCGGAATCCAGCGGTAAGACCACCGTTACGCTGCATATGATCGCCGAAGTACAGAAACGGGGCGGTATAGCGGGCTTTATAGACGCGGAGCATGCGCTGGATCCCGTCTATGCCAGGAACATAGGGGTCGATATCGATAATCTTTATATTTCCCAGCCGGATAACGGGGAACAGGCTCTGGAAATCACGGAGACGATGGTACGTTCCGGCGCAATTGATATCGTGGTGGTGGACTCCGTTGCGGCGCTCGTGCCGAAGGCGGAGATAGACGGGGATATGGGGGATTCCCATGTGGGCCTGCAAGCCAGGCTGATGTCCCAGGCGCTGCGTAAACTCACCGCCGTGATCAGCAAGTCCAACTGCACCGTCATTTTCATCAATCAGCTCAGAGAGAAGGTGGGTGTGGTATACGGAAACCCGGAGACTACCACGGGCGGACGTGCTCTGAAATTCTATTCCACCATACGGCTGGATGTGCGTAAGATAGAAGCCCTGAAGCAGAGCGGGGAGATAATCGGCAACCGTACCCGGATAAAGGTGGTCAAGAATAAGATTGCGCCTCCGTTTAAGGAAGCGGAATTCGATATCATGTTCGGCGAAGGGATTTCCCGGGTGGGGGATATGCTCGATGTGGCGACCAACCTGAATATCATCAATAAAAGCGGGGCCTGGTTCGCCTATGAAAACAATAAGATCGGCCAGGGCCGCGAAAATGCCAAGAATTACCTGAAGGAACATCCGGAAGTATTTGACGAGGTGGAGCGCAAGGTAAGGGAGCACTATAACCTGAACCAGGGAAAGAAGCAGGAGGATGTGGCACAGCCTTCCGCCGATGAAGAAGATGCGGCAAAGGAAGGGAACGAAGAAGCGCAGCCGGAGGAAGAATCGGAAGACAGGGAAGAAACGGAAGCCGGGATGGACGAAATTTAAATTTTCGATCCCCTTGATTTGTATGCATGCTTTGCGCGCAGATGGGAGCAAATGATGACAGTTACTCAAACGGAAACCGTGACGGCAAAAAAATGTGCGGTCTTTCTCGACGGAGAATTTGCTTTTGTATTATACAAGGGGGAACTGCGTAAATATGGCATTAAGGAGGAAGAAGAGCTGCCTCCGGACGTCTATGCGGAAATTATGCATGTCCTGCTTCCCCATAGGGCCAGGCTTCGCTGTATGAATTTGCTGCAGGCGCGGCCCTATACCAGGAAACAGCTGCTGGATAAGCTTCGCCAGGGCAGATATCCGGAATCCGTTATGGAGAATGCGCTCGCCTATGTGGAATCCTTCGGCTATCTGGACGATGCAGCCTATGCGAGGAGCTATGTGGAGGATCATCTGGAAACCAGGAGCCTGAGAAGGATAGAGGAGGATTTGGCACGAAGAGGCGTGGACCGGGAAACGATCAGACAGGCAGTGGAGGAAGTACAGGAGCAGGAAGGGGAACAGAATGAGGAACGCATGATCCGCCGCCTGCTGGAGCGCAGGAATTATGATCCTTCGGAGGCGGATTATAAAGAAAAACAGCGGATGCAGGCTTTCTTGTACCGCAAGGGTTTTTCGCCGGAGAAGATCAGACAGGCTATGGACTGTTAAATTTGTCAAATATGTACTTTAGCACTTGACAGAACACCCCATATTTATTAAAATTGAACTGTTGTATCATCGCTTATAAGAATGTTTGTCTTTACATACATTCTATAACAGATATTCGCACAATGAAAATTTAATAAGGAGGTGCTCCTGTCTATGCTTTATTATGTGTTAGCAGTAGCGGTCACATTAGCGATTTCTATTCCTGTAACATTTGCAGCGACTTCTGCATATAGGAAGAAGGAAACTGAGACCAAAATCGGCAATGCCGAAGACAAGGCAAGAGAGATCATTGACGATGCTGTGAAGGCGGCGGAAGCCAAAAAGCGGGAAGGGCTTTTGGAAGTAAAGGAAGAGTCCATTCGCGCGAAAAATGAACTTGACAAGGAAATCAGGGAACGCAGGAATGAAGTGCAGCGCTTTGAACGCAGGGTGCAGCAGAAAGAAGAGAACATCGACAAGAAAGCGGACGCCATTGAGAAAAAGGAATCCGCGCTGACAGCCAGGGAAGAGGCGCTGGCGAAGCAGAAATCGGAGATTGCGAAGCTGAACGAGCAAAGGGTACAGGAACTGGAACGAATCTCAGGTTTAACCTCCGAACAGGCAAAAGATTATTTGCTGAAAATTGTTGAAGATGAAGTAAAGCATGAATCTGCTGTAATGATCAAGGATATGGAAAGTAGGGCCAAAGAAGAAGCGGACAAGAAAGCCCGGGAATATGTGGTGACCGCAATTCAAAGATGTGCGGCCGATCATGTGGCAGAGGCGACCATATCCGTTGTACAGCTTCCCAACGATGAGATGAAAGGAAGGATCATCGGAAGGGAAGGGCGGAATATAAGAACGCTGGAGACACTTACCGGTGTGGATCTGATTATAGACGATACGCCGGAAGCGGTTATTTTGTCTTCCTTTGATCCGATCAGAAGGGAAGTGGCGAGAATCGCGCTTGAGAAGCTGATCGTTGACGGCCGGATCCACCCGGCAAGAATCGAAGAAATGGTGGAAAAGGCACAGCGTGAAGTGGAAGTGATGATAAAGGAAGAAGGAGAGGCCGCGGTACTGGAAGTCGGTATCCACGGTATCCATCCGGAACTCGTCAAGCTTCTCGGGAAATTAAAGTTCAGGACAAGCTACGGGCAGAATGCGTTAAAGCATTCCATAGAGGTGGCGCAGCTATCCGGCCTTCTTGCGTCGGAGCTGGGGCTCGATATGAGAATGTCCAAACGTGCCGGCCTGCTGCATGATATCGGTAAGGCAGTGGATCATGAAATGGAAGGATCCCATATTCAGCTTGGTGTGGAGCTTTGTAAAAAGTATAAGGAATCTGCCACGGTGGTCAATGCCGTGGAATCCCATCATGGGGATGTGGAGCCGAATACTCTGGTGGCGTGCATTATTCAGGCAGCCGATACGATTTCGGCGGCGAGGCCAGGGGCCAGAAGAGAGACCCTGGAGACCTATACCAGCAGGCTGACGCAGCTGGAAGAGATTGCAAACAATTTCAAAGGTGTGGATAAATCTTTTGCTATTCAGGCGGGAAGAGAGATTCGTGTCATGGTGATTCCGGAACAGGTATCGGATGCGGATATGGTATTGATGGCTCGGGATATTTCCAAAGCAATAGAAGCGGATTTGGAATATCCGGGACAGATTAAGGTCAATGTCATAAGAGAGAGCCGAGTTTCTGATTACGCGAAATAGTGATGAAAAGCCTTGCAGGTTTATCCTGCAGGGCTTTTGTAACATCTGAGGGCGGCATGACGGGAGAGATTGTGCGAATTCCGAAAGGACGGCAGGATTTGGAGCGGGAGGAAAGATGGCTGAAGAATTTAAGCGTTTGGAAAGAAAACTGGTATATAAAGGTTCCATTGTTGATTTTTATAAGGATACAATTCAGGTGCCGAACGGGAATGTGGTTCAATGGGATTTCATCAGGCACCAGGGAGCTGCAGCGGTGGTTCCCGTACGGGCGGACGGAAAGCTTTTGATGGTTCGCCAGTATCGCAATGCCCTTGACAGATATACGCTGGAGATACCGGCCGGAGGGCTGAACGGGGCGGATGAGCCGACAAAGGATGCGGCCGCCCGGGAATTGGAGGAAGAGACGGGATATGTGGCCGGAGGGATGGAATGGCTGATCACCATCCGCACCACGGTAGCCTTCTGTAATGAAAAAATAGATATCTATGTGGCTACGGATCTGAAACCCGGGCATCAGCATCTGGATGAGGACGAATTTATCCATGTGGAAGCCTATACGGTGGAGGAATTGTGCGGAAAAATATTGAGCGGGGAGATTGAGGATTCCAAGACCATTTCGGCGATTATGAGTTACCGGGCCAAATACCACTCCTGACGGCGCTCCGGAAGGAGGGCATAGGTACGCTTTGGACCGCATATGATTGTAAAAACGGTTAAGGATGTAAGTGCGGGTGGAGAGAAAAAGCCTGGCGGATGCCAGATTTTATAACAGGGCGTTTTTTCTGTTTACGGGCGGCTTCATAGCAGGTCTTATCCTGATTTATGCCGGATGGGAGAGACTGGTGGGAGGCAGCGCCTTTCTGGATCTGATGAGCCTGCAGCGGATAGGCACCCTGGAACCGGATCGGATGCGTCTGCTCTTGTATTGTCTGAAGGAACGTTTCCGGCCCGCCGTACTTCTGGTTCTCCTGGCGGTGGCGGGAGCAGGCAGCCTGGCGGTATGCCTCTATCTGGTATGGAGCGGCTTTTGTGCGGGAGTGGTTTTATCGGTGCTTTCCCTGCGCTATGGAATCAGAGGCGTCCTTTTATTTGCGGGAGGGATTTTCCCGCAGGCTCTTTTCCTGGTCCCTGCCTATCTCATGCTTTTTCGCTGGTGCGTCATAAGCCGCAGGATGGGGGGCGGAGGAGGGAATTATCGGCCGGAGCTTTTGAATAAGAGCGGAAAGCTCCTTTTAGCCCTGGCATTCCTGGCGGCGGGCTGTGTGGTGGAAGGCTATCTCAACCCGATCCTTTTGAAGTGGGTTTTCCGGCTTTTCTAGCCGCGGGCTTCTACTCGAAGCGGCGGGATGGAGATACTTGTCCCCGTTTTGCCCGGCTGAGGGCGGGAAGCGTAATGGGAAGGTTAAGATCCTGCTAACGATTTTCGGACAGGCTGTCTGTGTACATCGATACTATGCTATACTGATTGGGATACCGGTCAATCCGGCTTTGGGCCGGCAGAAAAAGAAAGGCAGGGATGAGTTGAAGTTTTTACGATCCAGTATTCAAGAAAAATTGACAGAAACGGGTAAGGCCGTTTTTCCGGTGATCGGGATTGTGCTGATCCTGTGTTTTTCGGTGGCGCCGGTTTCCCCCGGGATCCTGATGGCATTTCTGGTGGGAGCTGTCCTGCTCACGGCTGGCATGGTTCTTTTCTCCCTGGGAGTGGATATGTCCATGACCCTGATGGGAGAGAGGGTGGGAGTATGTATGGCGAAGTCCAGAAGGATTTTCGTGGTGGTGGTCCTGGGATTTGCCCTTGGTTTCGTGATCACCGTTTCCGAACCGGATCTGCAGGTCCTGGCGGGACAGGTCCCCTCCATTCCCAGTATCGTTTTGATTGCGGCGGTGGCGGCCGGGGTCGGTTTTTTCCTGATTATCGCCCTTTTGCGCATGTTTTTCAGCGTGGCTCTGCCCCCGCTGCTGGTGTTTTTCTATGCTCTGGTATTCGTGCTGTCGGTATTTGTGCCCCGGGATTTTCTGTCGGTTGCCTTTGACTCCGGAGGAGTGACGACGGGGCCGATGACGGTTCCGTTTATTATGGCCATGGGTGTGGGTATTTCTTCGATCCGAAGCGATAAGCACGCGGCGGACGACAGCTTTGGCCTGGTGGCCCTGTGTTCCGTGGGCCCGATCCTGGCCGTTCTGCTTCTGGGGATGATCTATCATCCGGAAAATATTTCCTATGTGCCGGATGCACTGCCGGAGATCGGGGATTCGGTGGAGTTGTGGGCTTATTTCCGGGGAAGTATTCCTAAATATCTGAAGGAGATGGCGGTTTCCCTTCTTCCTATCGTCGCGTTTTTCGGTTTGTTTCAGATGGTTTTTCGTATGGTGTCGGTAAAAAGCCTGATCAGAATCGGAATCGGGCTGATCTATACATATGTGGGGCTGGTGCTGTTTTTGACGGGAGTGAATGTGGGATTTATGCCCGCAGGAAACTATCTGGGTCAGGTTATCGCATCCCTTCCCTATCGGTGGATCATCATACCAATCGGCATGTTGATCGGATATTTTATTGTTCTCGCCGAGCCGGCCGTTTTCGTATTGACGAAACAGGTGGAGGAAATCACGGACGGGGCGATTTCCGCCCGCTCCATGGGGCTGAGCCTTTCCATCGGCGTTTCCCTTTCCCTGGGGCTTGCTATGATCAGAGTGCTGACGGGGATATCCATTTTCTGGTTTATCCTTCCGGGCTATTTCATTGCCCTGGCCCTTTCCTTTTTTGTCCCGAAAATTTTCACGGCCATCGCCTTTGACTCCGGCGGTGTGGCTTCCGGCCCGATGACGGCCACCTTCCTTCTGCCCTTTGCCATGGGGGCCTGTTCGGCGGTAGGTGGGAATATCATTACGGATGCCTTCGGAGTGGTCGCTATGGTTGCCATGACACCGCTGATCACCATTCAGGTGCAGGGGCTTATATATAAGCTGAAAGCGGCGAGAGCGGAACGGGCCGTGGCTGCGGGATATGGCCCTGCTTATGAACAGCTCGGGGATTTTGAAATCGTTGAACTATAAAAACGGGTTTGGAAAAGTACGTTCCGCCCTTTTTGTCGGCGCAGGATCGCAGATCCGCCTGAGATATGCAAAGCGGTTTATGCAGATAGGAGAAAACGCGTGAGCAAAGTATTTTGTATGGTTACCATAGCCGGAAGGAGTCACGGAGGGCGTTTCCTCGGCCTGTATAAGGAGGAAAGCCTTCCCGTCAATCTGGTGACCCTGGGGACGGGCACGGCGAGCAGTGAGATGATGGATTATTTCGGCTTGGATACCAGCGAAAAGATCGTCCTGTTTTCACTGGTGACCCTGGAGAGCTGGAAACGTGTGAAAAGAAAGATGGAACATAAACTGAATATAGATATCCCGGGCACAGGGATATCTTTTATCGTGCCTTTGAGCAGTGTGGGAGGAAAGAAAGCCCTGGAGTTCCTTCTTTCACAGCAGGAGTTTGAAAAGGAGGAGGAAACCCAGTTGAAAAATACGGAATATGAACTTCTGATCGTCATTTCGGATTTCGGTTATACCAATCTGGTCATGGATGCCGCAAGGGAAGCGGGAGCCGGCGGGGGTACCGTGATACATGCCAAAGGCACGGGAATGGAACAGGCGGAAAAATTCCTGGGCGTGATGTTGGCCGCGGAAAAGGAGATGACCTTTATCGTTACCCGCTCCGGTAAGAAAAACGAGATCATGAAAGCCGTGATGAAGAAGGCGGGGATGGACAGCAAAGCGAAGTCCATCATCTTTTCCCTGCCGGTAACGGAAACGGCGGGACTGCGGATTACGGAGGATTGGGAAGAATAAAGAGGAGAATTCACCGGAAGGGCTGCGGGCTTAAGCTGACCACATTGTGGCAGCGGCCCGCAGCCTTTTCGCACTAATCCTTCATGCCGCGCTCTCTGCGGCAACGCAACATGAATCTTCGATTCATGTCTGAGAAACCGCGAATGCGGTTTCTCATCTGCATGCTATTCGTACTCCGCGATATCATAGATCAGACGCTCGGAATCCTCCCAGGACAGACAGGGATCGGTGATGGATTTGCCGTAGACGCCGCCGCCGACCTTCTGACATCCCGCTTCTATATAGCTTTCCACCATAACCCCTTTCACCAGCGCATGAATTTCGCCGTTAAGCTTCCTGCTGTGCATGACCTCCTTTACAATACGGATCTGCTGCTCGTGTTGCTTATCGGAATTACTGTGATTGGCGTCGATGATGCAGGCCGGATTTTTCAAGTCCCGTTCGTTATACAGGTTGAGCAGAGTATTGAGGTCCTCATAATGATAATTGGGGATATTCTGTCCGTGCTTGTTCGTAGCGCCTCTGAGGACCGTATGGGCCAGCTCATTGCCCGATGTATTGACCTCCCAGCCGCGATAGATGAAGGAATGCGCCTGCTGGGCGGCATAGACGGAATTGAGCATGACGGAAAAGTCTCCGCTGGTGGGATTTTTCATCCCCGCAGGCACGTCAAATCCGCTGACGGTCAGACGGTGCTGCTGATCTTCCACCGAACGGGCGCCGATGGCTACATAGGAAAGGATATCGGATAGATAGCGCCAGTTTTCCGGATAGAGCATCTCGTCCGCCGCGGTCAGCCCGGATTCCTCGATGGCGTGGATGTGCATTTTGCGCATGGCGATGAGCCCCTGCAGGAAATCGGGCTTTTTTTCCGGATCCGGCTGATGCACGATCCCTTTATAACCGTCTCCGGTGGTACGGGGTTTGTTGGTATAAATGCGGGGAATCAGGATAAGCTTGTCCTTCACCTTCTCATTTATGCGGGCCAGCCTGGAGATGTAGTCGCACACGGCATCTTCGTTGTCCGCGGAGCAGGGCCCGATGATTACGAGAAAGCGGTTGTCTTCTCCGGTGAGCACGTTCCTGATTTCCTGATCCCTCCGGGCTTTCAGCTGTACCAGCTTTTCCGGTACCGGATACTCTTTCCTGATCTCGTCAGGGGTAGGAAGTTTTCTGATAAATTCAAAACTCATATGTATATTTCCTCTCGTTTCTGCCGCCGGAGCGGCCTTGTCCATTATAATATAGATAAGTCCTGCGCGCAAGCGGCGTTTTGAAAAGAACAGGACAGACGCATGAATGATCCTGCGGCCCCTGCGCCACCCCTGCCCTGCCCTGCGTCCGGACGGCACCCATGCCGTCTCCGGCGGCCTGTGGCGTCCCATCGGGGATTCACTTGCGCTTAGCCCAAAACGCAGAGATTCTAAACCCGCAAAGGCGAATCATAAGTACTTCCGCAGCGGAATCAGACAGCAGACGGTGGTATAAAGCTGGCTTAAAAGCATTCCGGCCAAATATCCCTTGATGCCGTAGACGGGTATGGCATGGAAAACGAAGAGGAGCCGCAGAAGGAGGCTGGTTAGGTTCAGAAAAAAGGAATATCCCGTTTTCCCCAAACCGTGGAGGATGCTGGTCAAGGTGGTATTCAGGTAGAGGAAAGGGCACATGAAGCTGAGGATCATGATGAAGTGCCCTGCCAGTTCGCTCCCGAAGAGGCGGATGCCGATGGCTCTGCCCAGACAGAGGAACAGGAAACAGCAGCAGCTTCCCAGCAGGATGCAGCAGCTGAGGCACTTGTGCACCGCCTGCTTGATTGCGCGCTGGTCGTTCAGGGAATCTGCTTCCGATATGGCGGGCATGAGGAGGACGGAAACGGAATTGGTGAGCGTGCCGGGGAAAAAGATCAGCGGCAGCGCCATACCGGTGAGCACGCCGTATACGCTGAGGGAATCCGCTACGGAATGGCCGAAAATCTGCAGCTTGGCGGGGATGCAGGCAGCCTCGATGGCCTGAAGCAGGTTCAGGCAGAGACGATTGGCGCAAAGCGGAGCGGCAAATCCCAGAATCTGACGGGACAGGACGGCATAGGTACCCGGTTTGGCCCGACGGGCGGCGTGTTCCGTTCTGGGAAGCTTCCTGGAAAAATGCAGATAGGCTGCGGGCAGAGAGATCATCATGG
Source organism: Lachnospiraceae bacterium (assembly GCA_021770245.1). Lineage (GTDB taxonomy): Bacteria > Bacillota > Clostridia > Lachnospirales > Lachnospiraceae > Eisenbergiella. The sequence goes on along the minus strand of JAETRI010000040.1, from coordinate 12,656 downwards.
AACCGAGTTCGCCGATGGCGAGTCCGGCGGCAGCTACCGTGACGGTGGGCTGCCTACCGCCGGAAAGGATCCTTCCCGCGATGAAGAAGACGCTTCCCACGCGGCAGAGCTGCTCGATCAGCTGGGTGGATGCGGGTACGCCCGTTTTCCTGATGCCGTAAAAATAGCCGTTAATACAGGAGTGGGCACAGGAGAAGGGGAAGGAAAGGGCCGCAATCCGCAGAAGAGGGGCGCATCTTTTTTCAAACAGAAGATAGGCGGCTATGAAGTCGGAAAAGCGCCATACACCGGCCATACAGAGCAGGGAGAGGAAAAGGGAGTAGGTAAATCCCACTAGTAATATCCGGCCGGATGTCTTATAATCATGAAGGGCCGCTTTCCCGGCGACGAATTTGGAAATCGCGCTCTGGATGCCGGCGGCGGAAAGGGAGAATACCAGCGCCATGACCGGACTGATGAGCTGATAGATGCCGATATTTTCTTCGCCGAACAGCCTGGAGAGATAGATCCGGTAAAAAAAGCCGATCAGACGGCTTGCCAGGCCCGTGGCGGTCAGGATTAAGGTTCCGGTGACGAGGGGGCTGCCGGCTAGGAAAGGAAGGGATTTACGGCTGAGAATTCCCGGTTTGCGCATGGCTCTCCTCCGGGCTACGGTTTGTATGCGGTACCGTAACTTTGCAAGTCTTTTCATCAATATATGCGGCGGGGAATGTTGACAGAACAGGACAGGGGTGCTATATTAATCATGGAATACGAAGCATGTTACTAGGAATTAAAAATCCCGGCCGTTCGGTCCGGAAATTAACATTAGGATTGCCCCCTGACCGGAATACATGGTTTGCATATGGGCGGGAGCAAAGCGAATGAATAAAGGAGAATTCAGGATGGAAGGTTTCATTTATCTGGATAATGCCGCCACGACGAAAACGGCCCCCGAGGTGGTGGAGGCGATGCTTCCCTACTTTTCCGAACATTACGGAAATCCCAGCAGCATCTATTCTCTGGGGGCGGAGAGCAAGAAGGCGGTGGCCGAAGCCAGGGAGACGATCGCAAAGTCTCTGGGGGCGGCGAACAATGAGATCTATTTTACGGCGGGCGGGTCGGAGGCGGACAACTGGGCGCTGAAGGCCACGGCAGAGGCCTATGCGTCTAAGGGAAAGCACATTATCACGTCCCGGATCGAGCATCATGCCGTCCTGCATACCTGCGGATACTTGGAGAAAAACGGGTATGAGGTGACCTATGTGGATGTGGACGAAAACGGGATTTTGAAGCTGGACGACCTCAGAAAAGCGATCAGGCCGGATACGATCCTGATTTCCGTGATGTTTGCCAATAACGAGCTCGGCTCCATCCAGCCTGTCAGGGAGATCGGACAGATCGCAAGGGAGCATGGGATCCTGTTCCATACGGACGCGGTGCAGGCCTACGGGCAGCTTCCGATCGATGTGGACGAGTATCGGATCGACATGCTCAGCGCCAGCGCCCACAAGCTCAACGGCCCCAAGGGAATCGGCTTTCTCTATATCAGGAAGGGGATCAAGACCAGGTCGTTCATCCATGGCGGACAGCAGGAGAGAGGGAGGCGCGCGGGAACGGAAAACGTACCCGGCATCGTCGGTCTGGGCGCGGCCTGCCGAAGGGCCTTTGAGAGGATGGAGCAAAAGACAGACAGGGAACGGAAGCTGCGGGATTACCTGATCCGCAGGATCGAGGAGGAGATCCCGTACTGCAGGCTGAATGGGGACCGGGAAAGGAGGCTGCCCAACAACGTGAATTTCAGTTTTCGTTTTGTGGAGGGGGAATCCCTGCTCATCATGCTGGATATGAAGGGGATCTGTGCTTCCAGCGGTTCCGCATGCACCTCCGGCTCTCTGGATCCTTCCCATGTGCTGCTGGCCATCGGCCTGCCCCATGAGATCGCCCACGGCTCTCTGCGTCTTACGCTTGGCGAGGAGACCACAAAAGAGGAACTGGATATCACCATAGCGGCTATTGCCGAAATCGTGGGAAAGCTGCGGGAAATGTCCCCTCTGTATGAGGACTTTATGAAGAAAAACGGGTAATGCCCGATATGAGAAAGGGATGAAAAAGATATGTACAGCGAGAAAGTAATGGATCATTTTCAGAATCCCCGCAATATGGGGGAAATAGAGAACGCCAGTGGGATCGGCACCGTCGGGAATGCCAAATGCGGCGATATCATGCGGATCTATCTGGATATTGACGAAGACGGGATCATCCGTGACGTGAAATTCAAGACCTTCGGCTGCGGAGCCGCAGTGGCCACCAGCAGTATGGCCACGGAACTCGTAAAGGGGAAAACGGTGCAGGAGGCCATGGAGGTGACGAACAAGGCGGTGATGGAAGCCCTGGACGGCCTTCCGCCCGTGAAGGTGCATTGCTCCCTCCTGGCCGAGGAGGCCATCCACGCCGCTCTCTGGGATTATGCGGAGAAAAACGGCATCCACATCGAGGGCCTGGAGAAGCCCAAATCCGATATCCATGAGGGGGAAGAGCAGGAAGAGGAAGAATATTAAAAGATGGGAAAAAGGGTGGTAGTGGGCATGTCCGGAGGAGTGGATTCCTCCGTGGCTGCCCTTTTATTGAAAAGGCAGGGATATGAGGTGATTGGCGTCACCATGCAGATCTGGCAGGAAGAGAGCCGGGAGGCCGTAGAAGATGCCGGAGGCTGCTGTGGCTTGAGCGCCGTGGAGGACGCCAGGAGGGCGGCCCAGTGCCTGGGGATCCCCCATTATGTGATGAATTTCCGGGAGGAATTTAAGCGGTACGTAATGGATTATTTTACGGAGGAATATCTTCGGGGAAGGACGCCCAATCCCTGTATCGCGTGTAACCGGTATGTGAAATGGGAGGCCCTGCTCTATAAGAGCCTGGGGCTGGGGGCGGATTATATTGCCACCGGGCATTATGCCCGGATCGAACGGCTGAAAAACGGCCGCTTTGCGATCCGCAATTCCGTTACGGCCGCCAAGGATCAGACCTATGCGCTCTATAGCCTAACCCAGGAGCAGCTGGCCCGTACGCTGATGCCGGTGGGGGACTACCCCAAGGAAGAAATCCGCCGTATGGCGCAGGAGGCCGGCCTTCCGTCTGCGCATAAGAAGGACAGCCAGGAGATCTGTTTCATACCGGATCACGATTATGCGGCTTTTATCGAAAGGGAAAGGGGCGGGCAGGTTCCCGGCCCGGGAGATTTCGTAACCGCGGACGGCAGAGTGCTGGGCAGGCACAGGGGGATCATCCATTACACGGTGGGGCAGAGGAAGGGCCTGAATCTGTCCCTGGGCCATCCGGTGTTCGTTACGGCCATCCGCCCCGAAAGAAACGAGGTGGTCATCGGGGAAAATGAGGATGTATTTTCCTCGCAGCTTTCCTGTAGCAGCCTTTGTTTCATGGCGGAAGCCGATCTGCGGGAGCCGAAACGGGCACGGGCCAAAATCCGGTATTCCCACAGAGGGGAGGAATGTACCATAGAGCGGGTCGGAGAAGACCGGCTGCGCTGCGCCTTCGACAGGCCGGTGCGCGCCGTGACGCCGGGACAGGCGGTGGTGTTCTATGAAGGAGAATATGTGCTGGGAGGCGGCATTATCGAAGGATGATGCCGCCTCCCGGCCGCTATAGGCGCCAATCGTACCAAACGCGGGAATGACTCTGCGGTCCGCCGCCACGGCGCAGGCAGGGGAGGCCTTAGGATATTTTCGGGCAACTTTCATGCCACGGAGACGAGACCTGCTTCCCAGGAGGGACACACCCCGACTGGGAAGCGCCCAGGGCTCGGCGCAGTGTCCGGCATGAGTGTGTCCGAAAATATCCTAAGACCTCCCCTGCCTGCGCCGTGGCGGCGGACCGCAGAACTATTCCCGCTTTCGGTACGGAAGGGAACCCGGAAGGAAAGGGCGGCATATCATATAGAGAAGGAAGGTTAGAAATGGCAGGCCCGCCATTTTTAACCGTGAATATACGCTCGCGGAAACGGGCAGAAAGGTTAAAATAGGTTTTAACGGTATGGAAACGAATTTCAATCAAATGGGAATGCGCCAGCGTCCCGTATTCCTTACCTTTACCGGCGTGATCACGAATATCGATATGGCAGGCGGAATGGGGAGATATGACGGCTGTTCCCAGATGATTACCGTGGAGGACGAGGCGGGGAATGTGGTGAACTTCTATGCGGGGGCGGACACTTATGTGGTGGACTATATGACTCTGTACGAAAGCCTTCCGGTCACGGTCTTTTATAACGGAAATGCGGCGGCGCCCCTGATCTATCCTCCGCAGTATGTGGCGGCAGTGATTGCCCCCCAGCAGGAAGGCCAGATGGTATTTGTGGGATACTTTAATAATGTCCTTCTGAGCAGCGACCAGTCGCTGAAACTGAACCTGGCGCCCTCGACTACGGTGGTGACGGAAAACAATCAGACCTTTTATGGAAATCCGGGCGGACGTACCCTCGTGGTACTTTACAGCCAGAGCACCAGGAGCATTCCGGCACAGACCACGCCGGATAAGGTGATCGTACTGTGCGGATGAGACGAGGCATCCTGCGCCGGAAAGCGGGCACAGCCCAAGAAGGGCACTTCCAGATGCTATAGCTTGATAAAATGGGGCGTACGGCATGAGAAGACCGTATAGTGTGTGAAACCGCAGTCCTTCATCACGGCCTCTGCCAGATCAAAGCCGCGACAGAGGTCCTCAGGCCTGTGGGCATCCGAGCCCACCGTGACGATATCGCCGCCCAGGCGGCGGTATCGTTTTAAGATTTCGCTGCAGGGATGCAGCTCCCCTAGCCCATAGCGGAGGCCGCCGGTATTGACCTCCAGTCCGAGTCCCTTTTCTAAAAGCAGATCGATAATTTTGTCAAAAAGATCCCGATATTTTTCATAACAGTAGTCCTTGTCCTTATCCGGGGCATACCGGATCACATAATCCAGATGCCCGTATACGTCGAAATCCGTGAAACTTAACAGATTTTCTATAATGGAAGAAAAATATTCCCGGCAGGCTTCTTCCGCATCCCTCCCCTCCCAAAAGGAAGCAGCATAAGGATCCTTCCCATGGCATAAATGGGAGGAGCCGATGATGAAGTCGAAGGGATTGGCGGATACATAGGAGGCCTGGCGGGGGGCAAGATGGGCCTGGAGCCCCAGCTCAATACCGTACAGAAGGTGCGGGAGGTCCTCTCTGGCCGAACGGATCGTCCGGAATTTTTCATGATAAGCCTTTGTATCCACTTCAAAAAGGCCTTCCGGCGTATCCTCGCTGACCGGATAATCAAAGTCCATATGTTCGGTGAAACACAGCCATTCCAGCCCCATGCCGGCGGCCGTTCGGATGACGGCCTCCATGGGGGCGTCGGAATCCCCGGAAAAGGAAGAGTGTACATGGTAATCGGATCGGATCGGCATAAAAAGCTCCCTTCTGCCCTGCGGGCCGGTTGGTATCTGACCACATTATAGCATAATTGGGCGATTTTCTGATATTTTTTTAAGAATCGTCTTGCTATTTTTGGCTGAATTAGGTAAAATGATTTTGTTGATAAAGTTTTGTCAAGCATTTTGGACAAGCCGCGGTTGGTCAGGCTGCGGTGTCCGGCGGAGGGTATTGTGCATCCGGCGGTATTTTCCGTTACAGGCACGGGTATGTGGAGCGTCCCGGCGTTTGTGGTGTTTGTCAAGACTGTGCAAAATATCATATTTTAGGAGGAATTTAGAAATGGCAGTAAAAGTAGCAATTAATGGTTTTGGCCGTATTGGACGTCTTGCTTTCAGACAGATGTTCGGAGCAGAAGGGTTTGAAATCGTTGCGATCAACGATCTGACATCCCCCGAGATGCTTGCTCACTTACTGAAATATGACTCAACCCAGGGCAGATACGAATTGGCTGACAAGGTGTCCTTCGGTGAAGATTCCATCACTGTTGACGGAAAAGAAATCAAGATTTACGCAAAGGCCAGTGCCGCCGAGCTCCCTTGGGGAGAACTTGGTGTTGACGTAGTCCTGGAGTGCACAGGTTTCTATACCTCCAAAGCAAAGGCACAGGCTCACATCGATGCAGGCGCTAAGCACGTTATCATTTCCGCTCCTGCAGGAAATGACCTTCCTACCATCGTTTACAATGTAAACCACGACAAACTGAGCAAGGATGACCATATCATCTCCGCTGCTTCCTGCACCACCAACTGCCTGGCTCCTATGGCGAAAGCCCTCAACGACGCATTTGAAATTCAGAGCGGTATTATGTGCACGATCCATGCCTACACAGGCGACCAGATGACCCTGGACGGCCCTCAGAGGAAAGGCGATAAGAGAAGGAGCCGTGCTGCTGCCGTGAATATCGTTCCTAACAGCACAGGTGCTGCCAAGGCTATCGGCCTGGTTATCCCTGAACTGAACGGCAAGCTGATCGGTTCTGCACAGCGCGTTCCCACCCCTACAGGCTCCACCACGATTCTGACCGCAGTGGTGAAGGGACAGCCCACCAAGGATGCCATCAATGCTGCCATGAAGGCTGCTTCCAATGAGTCCTTTGGTTACAACGAAGACGAAATCGTTTCCAGCGACGTTGTCGGCATGAGATTCGGTTCCCTGTTCGATGCTACCCAGACCATGGTTCTGCCTATCGACGAGAATACATGCGAAGTACAGGTTGTTTCCTGGTACGACAATGAGAATTCCTATACCAGCCAGATGGTTCGTACCATCAAGCACTTCGGCAAGCTGCTGAACGCTTAATGGAACAGGGACGGCACAGGATCCTGTTGGGATATGTGTGTCCGCCAAAATGCAGACGGCAGTCCGGCTAAACGAACCGCCGCGTATAAAGGCATAGGCTCATATGGGGTCCGGTCTGATGAGGACCGGATCCCGTTTTAAATTTTAAGGAGGAGATTGACATGTCTTTGAATAAGAAATCCGTTGACGATATTAACGTAAAGGGAAAACGTGTCCTGTGCAGGTGCGATTTCAACGTTCCTCTGAAGGAAGGGAAGATCACGGATGAAAACCGTTTGGTTGCGGCGCTTCCCACGATCAAGAAGCTGATCGCCGACGGCGGCAGAGTGATCCTTTGCTCCCATCTGGGCAAGCCGAAGGGAGAGCCCAAGCCGGAACTGTCCCTGGCGCCCGTTGCGGCCCGCCTGTCCGAACTCCTGGGTCAGGAAGTGAAGTTTGCCGCAGACCCTGAGGTGGTGGGACCTAACGCCAAGGCGGCTGTGGAAGCCATGCAGGACGGCGATGTGATCCTCCTGGAGAATACCCGCTACAGGGTGGAAGAGACTAAAAACGGAGAGGCTTTCTCCAAGGAGCTGGCTTCCCTGTGTGATGTATTCGTAAACGATGCCTTCGGAACCGCTCACAGGGCTCACTGCTCCAACGTGGGTGTGGCTCAGCTGGTTGATACTGCCGTTGTCGGTTATCTGATGCAGAAAGAGATTGATTTCCTGGGCAATGCGGTGGAAAATCCCGTCAGGCCTTTCGTGGCAATCCTGGGCGGCGCGAAGGTTGCGGATAAGCTGAACGTGATCTCAAACCTGCTGGAGAAGTGCGATACTCTTATCATCGGCGGCGGTATGGCTTATACCTTCCTGAAGGCCAAGGGCTATGAGACCGGCACCTCCCTTGTGGATGACGAGAAGATTGATTACTGCAGGGAAATGATGGAAAAGGCCGAAAAGCTCGGAAAGACTCTGCTTCTGCCCGTGGATACCACGGTTGCGGACGCTTTCCCTGCCCCCATCGATGCGGAAATTTCCGTGGAGGTATGCGACTCCAACGCCATAGCGGCGGATAAGATGGGCCTGGATATCGGAACGAAGACGGCGGAAGCCTACGCGCAGGCCGTAAAGAGTGCCAAGACCGTCGTATGGAACGGCCCCATGGGTGTATTTGAGAACCCGATCCTGGCGAAGGGCACCATTGCCGTGGCAAAGGCCCTGGCTGAAACCGATGCAACCACCATCATCGGCGGCGGTGATTCCGCGGCGGCCGTGAACCAGCTCGGCTTTGGCGACAAGATGAGCCATATTTCCACCGGCGGCGGCGCTTCCCTGGAATTCCTGGAAGGCAAAGAACTTCCCGGCGTTGCTGCAGCGAATGATAAATAAATGAAGTATAGGCGCAACGCCGTGCGCTGCGGCGGCAAATGATAAGTAAATGAAGTGTAACTGGCAGTGCCGTGCGCTGCGGCAGCGTTGCTGCGCGACAATAGGCAGGCCATAAAACAGGGCCGCAGTGTCCGGCACTGCGGCCTGAATAGAGTAAGGAGACAAATCACCATGGCAAGAAGAAAAATTATTGCCGGGAACTGGAAGATGAACATGACTCCCAGCCAGGCAGTGGAACTGATCAATACTCTGAAACCCCTCGTAGCCACGGAAGATGCGGATGTGGTATTCTGTGTCCCCGCCATCGATATCATTCCCGCCGTGGAAGCGGTAAAAGGCAGTAACATCGAAATCGGCGCGGAGAATATGTATTACGAGGAAAAGGGCGCTTATACGGGCGAGATCGCTCCCGATATGCTCACTGATGCGGGTGTCAAATACGTGATCATCGGACATTCCGAGAGAAGGGAGTATTTCGCAGAGACCAACGAGACGGTGAACAAAAAGGTGCTGAAAGCTTTCGAGCATGGGATTACTCCCATCATCTGCTGCGGCGAATCCCTCACTCAGAGGGAACAGGGGATCACTATTGACTGGATCCGTCAGCAGATCAAGATCGCTTTCCTGGATGTGACTGCAGACCAGGCCAAGACTGCTGTGATCGCATACGAGCCGATCTGGGCAATCGGAACGGGAAAAACAGCCACCACGGAACAGGCACAGGAAGTCTGCGCCGCGATCCGTGCGTGCATCGGTGAGATTTACGACGAAGCGACAGCGGAAGCCATCCGCATCCAGTACGGCGGATCCGTCAATGCGGCAACGGCTCCGGAGCTGTTCGCACAGCCTGATATCGACGGCGGCCTGGTGGGCGGCGCTGCCCTGAAGCCTGATTTCGGAAAGATCGTCAACTATAAATAAGGCGAGGCAGGGTACGACGAGCGGTATTTATTGATGAAATGAGGCTGTTGCAAAATGATAGGTTCACGCAATATAGGGCATGGCTTTCATAAATGCCGTGGCCGTATACGATGGAACCGTCATTGCTGCAACAGCCCTTTTTACTTTTACACCCGTCTGCGGAAGGTACGTCCCGGCATGCGCATATGAACGGATCAGGATGCTTTGCGCTTCTGCTTTTCAGATGCGGGGAGGGCCGTTTGCGGCGGCGAAACGAGGGGAAAATTGAATTACAGGAAAATGGGGAAGCTTTTTCTCAGGCAGTCCTGTCAGGACTCCTGGAGAGATTATGAAAAGAGTCTGGAGAAACCCAGTTTTATCACCTGGGATTATATGATCCTAACCGCATCCAACGAGGAGCAGGCACGTACCTATCGGGAACAGATCTCCCGCCGGCTGCGCCAGGGCCTGCTGCCCCAAAGGACGCACTATATGGTCCTTCCGGATCCGGAAGGGAAACGGGTGGGTTCCGGCGGCGCAACCCTTCACGTATTAAAAGTTATAGCGCAAAGGGAAAAGGAGGGAGGGAATTCCTTTTCCGGGAAGCGGATTCTGGTGATCCATTCGGGAGGCGACAGCAGGCGGGTACCCCAGTATTCGGCCTGCGGCAAGCTCTTTTCCCCGGTGCCGAGACAGCTGCCGAACGGCTTGGGTTCCACGCTGTTCGACGAGTTCGTGATCGGTATGTCCGGCGTTCCGTCCAGGATACCGGAGGGAATGCTGGTATTGTCCGGAGATGTTCTGCTGCTGTTCAATCCCCTTCAGATCGATTTTAACCAGCAGGACGCGGCAGCGGTTTCCATCAAAGAAAGCGTGGAAGTGGGAAAGGAGCACGGCGTATTCCTGAATGACGGAAGGAATCATGTGGGGCAGTTTTTGCATAAGCGTACGGAGGCACAGCTGCGGGAGCTGGGGGCCGTGGACGAACGGGGAAACGTGGATTTGGATACCGGTGCCGTGATCCTATCCTCCAGGCTGCTGCAGGCTCTGTATACCCTGATTTGCACCGAGGGACGTACGGACGAGGCGAAATTTGCCCGGTTTGTCAATGAAAAGGTGCGCATCAGTTTTTATGGGGATTTCCTCTATCCTCTGGCCGGTGCTGCCACATGGGAGCAGTATGAAAAAGAAGCGGCGGAGGGGACGATGAGTGAGGCGCTCATCGACTGCCGGAGGGAAATATGGGAGGTACTGTCGCCCTTTTCCATGAAGCTGATCTGCTTGTCTCCGGCGGAGTTCATCCACTTCGGCACCACGGCGGAGCTGCTTCGTCTGGTGACAGAGGAGGTGGAGGACTATGAATTCCTGGATTGGAGGAGGCATGTGTGTTCCACCGCGCCGCCGCAGGCCGGCTATGCTTCCCGCCATTGCTATATCGAGAAAAGCGCACGGGTGGAGGCGGGCGCCTATCTGGAAAACAGTTATATCCTGGGGGATACCCGTGTGGGGGCCGGAAGCGTGGTTTCCAACGGGAGGCTGAGGGACGTTTCGGTGCCGCAGGGCGTGGTTCTCCATTGCCTGAAGCTGCTGGACGGAAGATATGTGGCACGCATCTATGGCACGCAGGACAACCCTAAGGATACGCTGGAAAAGGACGGTTCCTTCCTGGGAATCCGTATGGCGGATTTCCTGAGACAAAACGGGCTGTCTCCGGAAGCGCTTTGGGGCCGGGAAGCCCTGCAGGATACCGAGGCGCATTCCCTCTGGTTCGCCGCGCTTTATCCTGCCACAGAAGATAGGGAAGAGGCGGTACGCCTTGCCCTCCTGGTGAAAAGAATAGCGGAAGGAACTGCGGGTGCGCGGGAGGTGGAGGCCTGGCTTTCCTCGGAACGGTTCAGTCTCTATGAAAGCTTCAACCGGGCGGATGTGCTTTGGCTGGATGCATGGCAGCGCGAACTGGAAAACCGAATTTTGATAAACGGTTTTACGGAAGAATTGAAAAAGGGCACCTATTATAAAAAGGCGCTGAGCCTTTTCGGAGTACGGGGGATCGGGGAAGAGCTTTTTGCAATGCTGTCCGAGGAAGCCGATAGGGCGGATTTTTCCCTGAAAATCAGGATTTATTATGCCCTGGCCGGCTATCTGAAGGAAAACAGGATAAAGCTGGGCGGAAAGGCTTATGACGATCTGGAAGCCATGTGTTTTCATACGATTTCGCACACGATTTTTAACCATGCGGCGCGGCGGCTTCCCGCTCCGGGGAAGGAGGGGATCGAAAAGGATCGGGTGGATGTAAAACTGCCCGTCCGGGTCAATTGGGGAGGCGGCTGGACGGACACGCCGCCCCACTGTAATGAGAAGGGCGGGGCCGTGCTGAACGCGGCGGTCAAACTAAACGGTATTTTTCCGGTCCAGATCCGGGTGGAGCGGCTGGAGCAATACCACGTGGAGTTTGCCAGCACGGATATCGGGGCCCGCGGCTGCGTGGAAAAGGCGGAAGAGATACAGGACTGCCATAACCCTTACGATCCTTTTGCCCTGCATAAGGCGGCGCTGATCGCCTGCGGTGTCGTACCTCTTACGGGAAGCGCATCCCTTAAGGAAATCTGCAGGGGATTGGGAGGCGGATTCCGCCTGTCTACCCAAGTGGTGGGCATTCCTCAGGGCTCCGGCCTGGGAACCAGCAGCATTCTGGCGGGTGCCTGCGTAAAGGGGCTGTACGAGTTTTTGGGAAGGGAAGCCCGGGATGCGGACATCTACGATATCGTATTGGGGATGGAGCAGATCATGAGCACCGGCGGCGGGTGGCAGGATCAGGTGGGCGGCCTGACGCCGGGGATCAAGTGGATCACCACAAGACCGGGGATCGACCAGAAGATCCATGTGGAGCAGGTCCGCCTTCCGGAGGAAACGGCAGCGGCGCTGCAGGAGCGTTTTGCCCTGATTTACACCGGACAGAGGAGGCTGGCGAGAAACCTGCTGCGGGACGTGGTAGGCGGTTATCTGGGAGGGCGTCCGGAATCCCTGGATGCGCTGAACCGGATGCAGTCTCTGGCGGCATTGATGCGCTTTGAACTGGAACGGGGAAATCTGGACGCTTTCGCGGAGCTTTTGAATCGGCATTGGGATCTGTCCCGCCAGCTGGATGCGGGTTCCACCAATACCTGTATCGAACAGATTTTCCTTTCCTGTGAGGATATGATCGACGGAAGGTTCATCGCCGGAGCGGGCGGAGGCGGATTCCTCCAGGTGATTTTAAAGGAGGGCGTAAGCAAGGCCATGCTTCGTAAGCGGCTCCATAACATCTTCCAGGACAGCGGCGTGGATGTGTGGGAGAGCGAATTCGTGTATTGACGCAAGCCGGCCTGCCGGATATTTTCCGGGCGGGCCGGCCGCGGCGGCTTTGGAAGCAGCCCAAAGGGGCGGCGGGCTTCCGGCGGGTACCTTCCCTGTGCGTCCGAGTGTCCGGGAGCCTGCGGGGTGGCTGAACCAACTGTTACGGTTACGATTTGTTTGTAACAGTTCAGCCTTCCTGCAGGAGTAACTGGGTATAGCACCGGCTAAAATATAGCCGGTGTGCCCAGAAACAGTTCCCTTAGATTTTCTATCATCCCCATTTTCCTCTTCTTC
>JAETRI010000138.1 GCA_021770245.1 Lachnospiraceae bacterium | reverse complement strand
GCAAGCAAGCAAGCAAGCAAGCAAGCAAGCAAGCAAGCAAGCAAGCAAGCAAGCAAGCAAGCAAGCAAGCAAGCAAGCAAGCAAGCAAGCAAGCAAGCAAGCAAGCAAGCAAGCAATGGCATAACTGCGCCCTTTTTTACCCCGTTATACCTTTTTACATATCTGATATGGCCGAGCCAGCGAGAAAGGCAATGGGAATTTCCCAAGGGAGATTCCCGTGCCTTTCTGCTGGCTCTTTTTGCGTGGAAGGAGAAAAGAATTGGATAAAGGATACATAGCCCCCGAAACCGCCCTGAAAAAACTGCGGGCAGCAAGGAGCCTCGGGCAGACCGTGTATATCTACGGTGCCACAGGGTATGGCAAGACAGAACTGATAAGGCAGTACCTGAAAAGCCGCAGATACCAGTATATTTCCTGCGGGGAAGATACCGCCGCCCTTTTCGCACTGGCGGAGGACGCACCGGAAGGAATGCCGGACGGGGAGCCGGGAATGCCGGAAGGGATGCCCCCAGACAGGAAAGGGGACAGAAAAAAGAAAGACGCGGAAAACGAATCCCGGACGGTGGTGGTGCTGGATGACCTGCACCTGCTAAAGGGCGGGCAGGGGAGAAAGGCAGCCCTTTCCCTTACAGGGCGGGAGGACATCTGGCTCATCCTGGTCTGCCGCAGCCCCCTCCCCTCATGGCTGATACCGCCTTATGTGCGGAGCGGTTTCCTTATCATCACCGAGGATGACCTGTGCCTTGGGGAGAAGGAGGTCACTGCCTACATGGAAACCCAGGGCATCAGCCTCACGGAGGAAGAACTGGCGTCCGTCTGCAAAAACAGCCGGGGAAATGCCTATGCCGTCCGCCATACCGCCCTGAAGGTGCGGGAGGGGATGCACCCGGGCCCGGCGCTCCAGCAGGAGGTAGAGGGGGCCTTTGCAAGATACCTGGAAGACCATGTGATGGTGCAGTGGGACAGCGACCTCCTGGAGTTTTTGATGCAGCTTTCCGTAACGGAAGAATTCACCCTGCCCCTTGCGGAGACGGTCACGGGGAACAGCCATGCGGCGCAGCTTTTGGAGTGCGCGGCGGAGACAGGGAATTTCCTTACGGCCACTGACGGCACATACCGCCTGCACCCGGTGCTGGTGAAGGCGCTGCGCAGGCGCGCGGCAGAGGCGCTGGGGCCGGAGGCACTGAAAGACCATGCCTACAATGCGGGGCTCTGGTATGAGATGCAGGGGCAGATCGTGCCTGCCCTCGCCATGTTTGAAAAGTGCGGGAACAGGGAGCGCATCCGGGAGCTTCTGGTGCGCAACGCCCGCTTAAACCCCGGCAACGGCCATTACTTTGAACTGCGCCGCTACTACCTGGGGATGGAGGAAAAGGAAACGGAAGACAGCCCCGTCCTCATGGCGGGCATGAGCATGTTATATTCCCTGCTGATGCAGGAGGAAGAAAGCGAATACTGGTACGGGAAACTGGAAAAATTTGCATCCGCCGCAAAAGGCGGGCAGAGGCGGGAGGCGCTGGGACGCCTGGCCTACCTTGACATCGCCCTGCCCCACCGGGGGAGCATGGATATGCTGGAGATCATGAAGAAGATACCGGCCCTGGTCTTTGACAGGGGGATCGGGCTGCCGGAGTTCTCCGTGACCAGCAACATCCCCAGCACCATGAACGGCGGGAAGGATTTCTGCCACTGGAGCGGGGAGGACCGGAAACTGGCCGCCTCCATCGGGAAGCTGGTGGAGCGGATACTGGGGCGGTACGGGAAAGGGCTTGTGAAAGCCGCCCTGGGGGAGAGCCTGTATGAGAAAGGGGAGGACGCCTACGAAGTCCTGACCCTCTTCACCCGCGCCAGGATGGAGGCGGAGGGCGGCGGGATGCCGGAGATCGCCTTTGCCGCCGTGGGGATGACGGTGAGGCTGGACACCCTGCAGGGGGAATTACAGACGGCGAAAGAGGTGCTGGCCTCTTTTGAAAAGAGTGTAAAGGAACAGGGGGCGGTGCAGCTCCTCCCCGGCATAGCCGCCTTAAGGTGCCGCCTTGCCCTGCGGGAAGGGGATAAAAAAGCGGTGTCAGGCTGGATGGGGGAAGCGCCGGATGAGGAAAAGGAGTTCTGCGTCCTGGAGCGTTACCGCTACCTGACAAAGGTGCGCTGCTACCTTTCCATGGGGGAATACATAAAGGCACAGTCCCTGTTAGAGAAACTGCGCTATTACGCGGAGAAATGCAGACGCGCCTATATCCGCATGGAAGTGAACCTGCTTAGCGCCGTCACGAAGTACCGAGTGGGCGGGGAATGGAAGACGGAGTTTCTTGCAGCATTGAAGGAAGCGGAGAGTTACCGTTTCCTGCGCATCATCAGCGAGGAAGGCGCGGCGGTGCAGGAACTGTTTGCGGCGGCAGGGAAAAAGCTGCTGGAAAAGGAGATCACGGACAGGGAGTGGTTCTCCCGCCTGCTGGATGAGACCGGGAAAGTGGCGGTACGCTACCCGGTGTACTTAAAAGGCCAGCTTGCGAAAGCGCCGGATTTCTGTGAGGCGGCGCTGTCCATCCTGCGCCTGCAGGCGGAGGGGAAAAGCTACAGCCAGATCGCAGGGGAACTGTCCATCAAGACAGCCACGGTGAAGTACCATGCGGCGGAGAACTACCGGAAGCTGGGCGTGTCCGGCAAGGCCGACGCGGTGCTTGCGGCGCGGAATCTGGGGATTTTATAAGAGTTTGTTGCAGATGAATGGAGGCGGCAGAGCATGGAGAAAAAAAGAAGGATCTATACCCCGCACAGGCTGACACCGGTACAGCGGACGGCCATCAGCCTTGACAGCGGGCATCTGTGCGTCATCCTGTGCGGAAGCCTGCCCACCATGATGGCACACCTGCTGGTAAGGGATGACGTGCTGCTTTATGCGGTGCGTACCAGCGCGGAGCTGAAAGAGACGCTGATGGATGAGGGAGGCATCCCGGCGGACCTTGTGTTCGTGGAGGCGCACCGCCTGTCGGACCTGCCGCAGATGTCCTTTTTCTCACCGGCAGACAACCATGAGAGTACGGTGATATTCGCTCCCGACCTTTTCCCGGATGACGGGCAGGTCAGCGGGTTCTATGCGATGGTTGACGGGATGCTGGAAAAGAAACGGCAGCAGACAGAAAAAATATGGAAACTTTTTGAGAAAGAAAACGGGGACTGCGAAGTTCCCATGAAAGGATAGAAAAGTCAGGACGGCCTGCCCCGGCAGCCCATCCTGGTATAAAAAAATAGCGGGAGGCAATATGAGAAAGTTAAGGAAACGTATATTTGCGGCCGTGCTTGCGGCGTTCATGATAGTCACTGCCATGCCGGTATCAGCGCTTTACGCATCGGCGGAAACGGGATCTGTTTCCGGAAATGCCGCAGAGCAGGCAGGGACGGATGACACAGAGGAAACCGGGGACGGCGATACGGAAGAAACGGAAACAGATGATGCAGAAGAAACCGGGGACAGTGGTACAGAAGAACCGGCACAGGAGCCGCCCGCCGGTCCACTGGAAGAAGATACCGCCAAATGTATCTGTGAGACATTATGCACGGAGGACAACGGCAGCAATAGCGGCAGTATCAACGGGGACTGCCCTGTATGCGGAGCGGAAGGCGCAGACCTTTCAGCTTGTACGGGAAAGGAACAGGGGAGCGCCCCTGAAAAAGATACGGTGGATGATAATGCGGGAA
>JAETRI010000039.1 GCA_021770245.1 Lachnospiraceae bacterium | reverse complement strand
AGGGAACGTTTTAGCAGCCGGAAGTGCAGCAGGGCGAGGAAGCATGTGAGAAAATGGGCTTTGATACGGTCTTCACGGGTCAGATAGACAGGTCTTGCCCCAAAATCTGTTTTCATAATGAGAATAAACAGGGGCAATCACAATAAAAGGCAGTTTTGTATTGTTTGATTGCCCCATATAGAATAAAATGAAATACATAAGGCAACTGGGATTTAGCAGTGGAGAAAATGATAATGAAAACACTGATTTTAAACGGCTCTCCAAGAATCAATGGTGATACGGACAGCCTTATGAATAAAATTACCGAAAAAATTGTGGGAGAGTACAGGATTGTATATGCTTACAGATGCAATATTTCACCTTGCCTTGATTGTCGATATTGTTGGGGAAATAATGGATGTGCAATTAATGATGAGATGCAGGAGATATATAAGTACATACAGGACTGTGATAACATTTTGATTGCTTCACCAATCTATTTTTCTGAATTAACAGGGAGATTATTAGATGTTGGAAGCAGGCTTCAGACATATTTTTGTGCCAGGTTTTTCAGAAAGGAAGAACCGATTACAAAATCTAAAAAAGGTGCAGTTATATTAGTTGGGGGAGGTGATGGTCATATGGATAAGGCTTACAGTACAGCTTGTACGCTTTTGCACCATATGAACAGCTATAATATTCATGAGGCGGTATATAGCCATAACACCAATGAAAGACCTGCAATTGATGACAAAAATGCACTTTTGGGAGTAAACAGTATCATAGATTTTTTTGCAAATACTGAGTAACCTAAATTCCGGTTCTTTGATATGGATAAACAATTTTACATTAAATTTAGATATAATATTGATTGAAAACTGGGAAAATGGCTGATACCCGGCAATTATGGGAAATGTTTGCAGCTGCAGTTATTTTTGGATGTGATTGTATCATATCTTGGAATTTTAGGCATATTGTCAATATCAAAACAATCAGAAGTGTAAGAGCTATCACCAATTTGAAAGGTTATAAACCTATTGAAATTCTAAATCCATCTGTATTGTTAGAAAGTGAGGTATAAATATGGAAAAAGCCTATTTTAAGTCCAGATTTTTCGATTGAGGATATTCATAAGCTAAGAGAGTATAATTACTATCAGGCAAAAGATATGAATCCACAGAAAAGACAAAATTATTATAATGAACGTGGTATGGAAGTACACAGGCAGATACGGGAAAGAAAATTACAGAAAGCGTCCACATAAAATAAATTTATGGTATGTAAAAAAGGAAACCTTATCCTCCAAAGGTTTCCTTTTTTTACTGCGGAAGATGGGACTTGAACCCACACGATGTAACCATCACAAGATCCTTAGTCTTGCTCGTCTGCCAATTCCGACACTTCCGCCCGCCTGCATAATACCATAACTATGCTGCGAGAAATATAATACCATTTTGGAGATAAGAAGTCAATATAAAACATTTAAATTTTTGTCAAAAAATTCCCTCACAAGACTTGACTTTTTTCGTGGTATCATTTAAAATATATCATGTCGTGCAGGAATGGCGGAATTGGCAGACGCGCACGGTTCAGGTCCGTGTGGTAGCAATACCATGAGAGTTCAAGTCTCTTTTCCTGCAGTTGATCCTAGTAAATGTAGAGTTTACTAGGATTTTTTCTTTCTAAAACTTTCTATCCACTCCTTTTTACTCGCAAGATTGCCCTGCAGTTTTCTGGGCGTTTGACGAGCATAGAAAAGGAGCATTTTCATGAAAAAATAATCTTTCAAAAACCCAGACAGCTTAACTGTGGACGAAGTATTTGAGGATTTCAAAGGACCTTGCCGGATTAAAGGTCACAGGGCGCTTTTTGTCGTCTTATGCTATGATGCAGGCCGGATATTTTTCATAAAAATACAGAAGTCTCCGGTTACAGGCAGAATATTGACCGCATCAGATGCAGTGCGCTCTTTGTCTTTATGATTTTTCCGATGGCGTTTCTCATATTATCTTTCGTATATCCGCCTTCCGCCGCATTTACAAGATAGTCCGCCTCAATAAGGATCTGATAATCCATTCCTTCGATGCCTGATAAGGTATGGTGATGGCCGACCAGATAAGAGACCCGGTCGATCTCTTCCCCGCTCATACCGGAGTCCTTCAAAAATTCCATAACCATCGGGGCTCCTTCTTCCTCCTGATGCTTTCCGTCGGCATTTCCGTACTTCTCCCGGCATAGAGGGCAGGCAATATCGTGCGTAATCGCAGCCGTCTCGAGAATAAACTGCCTCTTTGGATCCAGCCCTTCCAGTTCGCCGATCGTCTTCGCATATGTCCACACCCGGATAAAGTGGTCGATATCATGCATGTTTCCTTCGCAAAAATCAATCATTTTCATCGTAATTTCTGCTATTGTCATCCGTATACCTCCTGCAATACTACGCTAAGAAAGGATCCCCGTTTGATAAAACCGGGACGCTTACCCCCAGGACAAATGCGGGAATGGCCCTGTGGCCCCTGCGGCACGCCTTCCTTTATCACTCAATGTCTATCCTGTATTCCTCATCGATAAGGAAGCAGTTAACCCCATGCTTCCGGCACTGCTCCAGTATTTCTTCGTTATCCCTGAGCACGGTTTCTATCGTGCAGTACTCATCGTCCATTCTGTTCTCCACGACATTTGCGTACTTTTTGATATCGCCGAAATGATTCATAATATACTTTTTGCTCATAACCAGGCAGTAATACCTGATATTTTCCAAATACCCCTCTTCAAAATCCTTCGACCAGCCGAAGGGAATATAGCATCCTTCGACAATAAGATTCTGATCGTTCTCGATAGCCGTTTTTATCATTTCACGCACGATCGGCCATAAGTAATCCGTTAATGCCTTATCATCGCTTAAAGGCGTAAGCGTCGTATTCCGACTGCGGATCAGGCCCATCTTCAGATGGTCTATGGACAGATAAGGCCATTTATATTTTTCCAATAATTTTTGAGCAAGGGCAGTCTTCCCCGTATGAGATGCTCCCGTTATCAAAATAATCATTCGCCTGCCCCTCCGGCCCGACAGGATCATTGCAAAACGGGGCGGCAAAACAAATGCGCCCCATGAAAAGACGATTCCAACGTATGGCGGGACTCCTTCCCGGATGAATCCGGGACCGGTATGGTACTGCCGGCCCCGGGATCACCGGCCTCAGCCCTTCCCGGGCACCAGCCTGATCGTTTTCACTTCAAAGGCACGGAAGGGAAGCGAAAGTTTTCCGTCTTCCACCGGCACTTCTTCCAGTTTATTTTCCAGCATGTCGCAGATATAGGCCCGCATGTCTCCCATGTCCACATGGATCCCGGCCGTTACGGCCGCCTTCTTCGCCTCATAGAGACGCAGGATGAGGTCGTCGCTGCCGTCCTCCGCGGGTTTGAGAGTATCCGCCAGAACGTTTTCCTTGTCAATGGAAATCAGGCTGAAGTCCCTGCTTCCCCCTTCCGCCACCACGGGCGCCACGTTCAGCTCATATCCCTGACGCACCACATCGCAGTCCGCGAATGCGCCTTCCCAGGCGGTAAAGGCATAGGTGAAGTGGTGCACCCTGTTGTCCGCGCGCATCTCCGGCCCGGCCGAAGCGGTGAGAAGCGTCAGTTCCAGGCTGTTAGAGTTCATGGAAATCCCGTATTTACAGTCGTTCAGTACGGCCGCTCCGTGGCTCCCGTCACAGAATGCGCTGTAGCGATGATTGCACACCTCAAACCGGTCCTTGTCATAGAGCCTGGAACGATGGGCGGGACGCTCCACATAACCGAACTGCATTTCATTGATCCCGTTCTCCGCATATACCGCCACAGGGAACGCCGTCTTCAGCAGGCGGTGCAGCTCCTTCCAATCCACCCGGGTCTCGAATACCAGCCTGCGGCTGCCGGATGCCAGGCGGATTTTCTGGGTAAAGGAAGACTCTCCGATCCTTCCCTTCACCATCAGTACGGCTTCCAGGCCCTGCTCCAGCGCTTCCACAGTCACGTCAAAGGCGCCGTCCACTTCCTGTTCGATATAGTTGGAATCGATATCCCAGGCATCGAACAGTCTGGGCACATCCTTGTACAGGCGGAAGCGGTTCATGCTGCCCGCCGCGAATTCCCTGCCGCTTTCCTTTAATACAAAGGAGGTCACTTCGCCGCGTCCGTCCACCGCTGCCGTAAGCACTTCGTTTTCCAGCACAAAACCGTCTTTTGTCTTTCGGATCGCAGCTCCGGCCGCCTCGTCCGGACCGTCGGCGGGCCTAAGGGAAACGGCGCCGCAGGAAGGCAGGGTTACCAGAGCTTTCACGCCCTCCTGCGTACGTCCCACAGGTACATGGCTTCCGTCCGCCAGACAGGCTCCCCGGGCAAAGGAATCCGGCAGCTCCACCAGGGCTTTGCGCGGGAAGCTTAAGGAGTTGAATACGCTCACCGCCTCCGCTTCCGTTTTTTCGCCCAGCAGGGCCTTCAGGGCATCGGCTTGTACCTCCTTTGCTCCCTTATGGATCTCTTCATGGGCCTTTTGGGCCTCCACATACACCCGGGCAATGGAGGAGCCGGGAAGGATATCGTGGAACTGATGGAGCAGCAGCTCTTTCCAGAGGCCGTCGGCCTTCTCAAGCGGATAGGTCCATCCGGCCAGTTTCGCTGCGGATGCCCACATCTCCATTTCACGCAGCGCCAGTTCGTTCTGCCGGTTTTTCTGTTTTACCATGGCCTGAGCGGTATAGGTGCCCCTGTGGGCGGAGAAATACAGTTCTCCCACATAGGTGTTTTTCGGGCCGCCCTTTGCTTCCATATCCTCAAAGAATTCCTTCGGGCCTTCCATTTTCACCCGCACGCCGCCTTCCAGATCCTTCTGACGCAGGGCGTATTCCACATGATCCCTGGAAGGCCCGCCGCCGCCGTCTCCATAGCCGAAGGGCAGGAGGAAAGCGTCCAGGTCGCGTACCTGTGTCCGGTTTTTCCACACCGTATTGATCTCCGCCGGATCGGTCTTGTAAGTATAGCTGGTGGGAAGGAAGGAGGTCACCTGGGAGCCGTCCATCCCCTGCCAGGTGAAATAGTGGTAGGGGAACTGATCCCCCTCGTTGTAGGACCAGAAAATTTTCTGGGTCACCAGGTACTTCACGCCGCAGCCCTTCAGGATCTGGGGCAGCGCAGCCGTGTAACCAAAGGTATCCGGCAGCCAGAGCACCTCGCTCTCCACGCCGAGCACATCCTTATAGTACCGTTTCCCGTGTACCAGCTGCCGGATCAGGGCTTCGCCGCCGGCCATATTGGTATCCGGCTCCACCCACATGGCGCCGTCTGCGATCCACTGGCCGCCCTTGATGGCATCCTTAATCCGTTCAAACAGCTCCGGGTAATATTTTCTGCACATCTCATAGGAAGCCGGCTGGCTCTGGATGAACTTATATTCCGGATATTCCTCGATCAGACGAAGCTGTGCGGCAAAGGTACGGGAGGTCTTCCGATGGGTTTCCGCCATAGGCCACAGCCAGGCCAGATCCAGGTGTGCGTTGCCGACGGCATAGAAAACCGGCTGGGTGGAGCCGTTTACCGCTTCCATCACCGGACGCAGCATGGCGGAGGCCTCCCGGTAGGAAGCATCCCTGCCCTCCTCGCCCTGTTCAAAATCCACGATCAGGGAAAACCGTTCCAGCGCTTCCGCAATCCTGGCCGCCCGAAGGCTCGTCTCGTCCAGGGTTTTCAGAAGCTTGGACAGGGTATCCACATCCATATAAAGCTGATAGGCATCCTCGTTCCAGATCCCATAGGTGCACTCGCCCAGCTTTCTGCGCGCTCCCTCCTCCAGGGGATCCTGATAGGAACCGGGAAGCACCGGCCCGGTGGAGCAGCCGCCCGCATCCGGATAATAATGTCCTGCATAGGTTTCCATCAGGATATCATAACGGTCCCCGGCCTTTCCAGCCGCGCAGAGCACGTTGTCCTCCAGATAATGATGCTTCTCCATCACCCAGTCCGCACGATAGGTCCCGAAGCTCGTCCCGTTCACAAACAGGGTGGATTCTCCGCCCGGAGCCAGGGAAAGGACGATACGCTTCCCCTCCGCCTCTTTCGGAAGGACCACGCTTCCCCGAAACCAGCAGTATTCCCAGGTCTCCCCCCAGGTGAAGCCCGGTTTTACAGGCGCAAACCCACAGCTTCCCAGCTCTTCTAAGGACAAATGTTCCTTTGTCCTGCATGCTTCCCAGGCGATTTCGCCCAGAGGCCGATAGAAATCCTCCTTGAGTGTCCGGATCCAGTGTTCGAGACGTCCGGTCCACTCCGAATGCATGACTTTCATACGTTTCTCCTTTCTCGCAGCGGTTCATGATGCCGGAAATCGGCGCATGCCAAACTGCGCCCTGCCTTGCAGCGGTTTCGGCAAGCCCGAACCGTCACAGCCTTTCATTTGACAGCTGAATTTTTAAAAAGGTGTTGACATTCCATGGGGAATCATATATTATAATTATCGTCGCGCAGGAATGGCGGAATTGGCAGACGCGCACGGTTCAGGTCCGTGTGGTAGCAATACCATGAGAGTTCAAGTCTCTTTTCCTGCACTGTCTTACAAAGCTTCCGGAGAAATCCGGGAGCTTTTCTTATGCACAAGCCCGCATAGAGAGGTTTTCCCTCCATCCGGAATGCGGACTGCGCGGCGGGCGGAAACCTTTCCCTGCCCGGTATTTCCAACAGGCGGCTCGTGCAAAGTCTTTCCCCATTGACCTCGTCCGGTACTTATTATAAAATCATTAAAAAAGTACCGCCACTATTTATATACGCCGTACAAAATTAATACTTTTGTGCCGCAAAATTCGAAAAGGAGATAGAATCGCAACATGAATCTTCGATTCATGTTGCGGTGCCGCAAAGGACGCGGCATGGAGGATTAGTATGATTTGCCCGCAGGAATGGACAGACAGTTATTATACCTCGAAATATCGCACCGTATATACCAGGCGCGAGCTCGGCATTCCCGGCCTGCGCATGTTCGGAAAGCATACCATGAACCAGGCCTGCGCCCCCCTGCTTCCCCATTTCCACAGGGACGCCTATGAGTTCACCTTCGTGACCGAGGGGACCCTCACCTTCACTGTGGGGGAGAAGGACTATGAACTGTCCGGCTACGATGTTTTCATGACCCGTCCCAACGAAGTGCACAGCACCAATCTGATCCCCCTGTCCACGGGGGAGATCCTGTGGTTCCAACTGGATGTGTCCGAAGAAAATCTCTTCTTTTTAAACGAAGAGGCCGGAGCGCATCTCGTCTCCGGCCTGGCCCAGCTTCCTCCCCACACCTTCCATGCGCCCGGGAGCATGCTGTCCCATGTAAAAAAAGCCTTTGAACTGGCGGCCAGCCCGCATCTGCGCTACCAGGCCTCCTCCTGTCTCCTTCTGGCTCTCTACGAAATCATGGCCCAATCCCGGGAGCTGCCCCGTTCTGTATCTCCCGACATGGAACGCGTTCTTACCTATATTAAAGATAACATCAGCCAGGAACTGCCTTTAGAGGGTCTGGCCCGGCTGTGCGGCCTGTCCCTGTCCCAGTTCAAACAGAAATTCAAGGCGCAGACGGGCATCTCGCCCAGGCATTACATCAATTACCGCAAGATCCAGCTATCCAAGCAGCTTCTGGCGGAAGGGAAATCCGTAACGGATATCGCCATGGAGCTGGGATTCGGCAGCAGCAGCTATTTTACCGTGGTCTTCCGTCGCTTCAACGCCTGCACGCCCTCCGAATATCTGAAGCAGGCCGCGGCAAACCGGGACTGAAGTCCTGCCCCGCACGGCTTTCTATTCGTATTTCTGCATAAAGCCCAGGACTGCCTCCCGATACCGCACGGGATCCTCCATGTTGGAAACCGCATGCCCTGCTCCCTCTATGATCAGAAGCTCCTTCGGCGCGCCGCAGGCGGCGTAATTCTCCAGGGTCATGCGCACGGGGACAAAGGTATCCGCCCCTCCGTGGATGAACAGCACCGGGATCCGGCAGGCCTTCAACACATCCGTCGTGGATGCCTCCCGGTAAGTAAATCCTGCCCGATGCTTTGCCAGCACCTGCGTCATCCCGATCAGCGGGAATGCCGGCAGGCCGAAATTCCTGCGCAGCACGTGCCTGAAAATATCATAAGGGGAGGTAAAGCCGCAGTCCGCAATGATCCCCCGCACGTTTTCGGGAAGGCCGGTGCCCGCTGCCATGAGTACGGTGGAACAGCCCATGGAAATTCCGGAAAGGAAAACGCTGCAGTCCTTTCCCAGGCGGGAGCACAGATACTCTGCCCACATCTTACAGTCAAACCGCTCCTTTACGCCGAAACAGATGTACTTTCCCTCGCTGTCCCCGTGGCTCCTCTGGGAAGGAACCAGCAGATGATATCCCTGTTCGTGGTAGAACCGGTATAGCCCTGCGAAATCCACCAGGGGCTCCGCCCGGTAACCGTGCATGAGGATCAGCGCCTTCCGGCTCTCCCCTTCCGCCGGAAGGAAACGGGCCGAGAGTTTCAGCCCGTCCTGCGAGGTCAGAATCACCTGCTCCGGATTCCTGTCCAGGAACCAGTCCACTCCGTTTTGAATCGTATCTGCGTATTTCCCGTAGTTTTTCTTTCGTTTCCCTTTCTTTTCCGGGAACCGTAACGAGGAGTACCCGAAGAAAAATGCCGCGCTTCCCGTAAGCGCCGCCAACGGGGCTGCCGCCGCGGCCAGTATCATCTTTTTATTTCTGCTTATCATATCCGGTTCCCATCCATGTGCTTTCATGCGCGTACGAAGCCGGTCCTGTATGGGCCTTATCCGTCTCCGGTTTCGGTCATCATCTGCGCGCTTTCGCGCGCAGACGAATCAGGTACTTCCTGCGGCTCCGCCAGGCGCCGCACCGCCGTATACCGCCCGCTTATCCGTCCCCGTCAGATCTCGTTTTCGGGGAAACGGGGAATCCCGTCAAAGCCGGCCTGCAGATCCGCATCCGTGGGGATGTAATCGCTCATCTCGCCGTTGTGGAACTTCTCATAGGCCACCATGTCGAAGTAGCCGGTCCCGGTCAAGCCGAACACGATGGTTTTCTCTTCTCCCGTCTCCTTGCACTTCATGGCCTCGTCAATGGCCACACGGATGGCATGGCTGCTTTCCGGGGCGGGAAGGATCCCCTCCACCCGTGCAAATTCCTCGGCCGCCTTAAACACCGCGGTCTGTTCCACGCTGCGGGCCTCCATGTATCCGTCCGCATACAGCTGGGATAATACGGAGCTCATGCCGTGGTAGCGCAGGCCGCCCGCATGATTGGCCGAAGGAATGAAGCCGCTCCCCAGGGTATACATTTTCGCCAGAGGGCAGACCATTCCCGTATCGCAGAAATCATACACGTATTTTCCGCGGGTCAAGCTGGGGCAGGAGGCCGGTTCCACGGCGATGAACCGATACTTTTTCTCTCCCCTGAGCACCTCTCCCATGAAGGGGGAGATCAAGCCGCCCAGGTTCGAGCCGCCGCCCGCACATCCGATAATCATGTCCGGGACGATGCCGTATTTATCCAGGGCCGCCTTCGTCTCCAGTCCGATGACCGACTGATGAAGCAGCACCTGAGAAAGCACGCTTCCCAGCACATAACGGTATCCCTCCTGTGTAGTGGCTGCCTCCACGGCTTCGGAGATGGCGCAGCCTAAGCTTCCCGTGGTGCCGGGATGCTCCGCCAGGATTTTCCTGCCCACCTGGGTGGAATCCGAAGGGGAAGGCGTCACTTTCGCGCCGTAGGTGCGCATCACCTCCCGGCGGAAGGGCTTCTGCTCATAGGATACTTTTACCATATAGACCTGGCAGTCCAGGCCGAAATAGGAACAGGCCATGGAAAGAGCCGTACCCCACTGCCCCGCTCCCGTTTCCGTGGTAACGCCCTTCAAGCCCTGTTCCTTGGCATAATAGGCCTGTGCGATGGCAGAATTAAGCTTGTGGCTGCCGCTGGTGTTGTTTCCTTCGAATTTATAATAGATTTTCGCCGGGGTCTGCAGCTTTTCTTCCAGGCAGTACGCCCTTACCAGAGGCGAGGGCCGGTACATCTTATAGAATTTCCTGATCTCCTCCGGAATATCGATATAAGCGTCCGTATCGTTCAGTTCCTGCTTTACCAGCTCGTCGCAGAATACGCCCCGCAGCTCTTCAAAGGTCATGGGCTGCAGCGTGCCGGGATTCAGCAGAGGGGCGGGCTTATTCTTCATATCGGCCCGCACGTTATACCACTGCTTCGGCATCTCCTTCTCTTCCAGATAGATTTTGTAAGGGATTTCCTGTTTTACTGACATCTCTTTCTCCTTTCCCGCGTTGGGTGGAACCTGATGAGGAAGGTCTATGTGGTCCGCACATGGAATCCGCCCGCCGAATCCCGGCGGCGCCGCTCCTGTCAGGGCCGCTTCTCATAAAAAAACCGCCCAACCCCTGCTCATCACAGGACTTGAGGCGGTAATAATCTGATCTATTATCGCGGTACCACTCAAATTGACTTAGCGTCCACTCTTCCCACACATACGTGCGCATGCACCATCATGCACGCCGGTTTGATAACGGGCCCGGGTTCCCGCCGACGCCTACTGTTCTTCGGGCCGGCCTCAAAAGTCCATTCGGCACAATTTCCAATACCGCATTTCCACCGTCCGCGGCTCTCTGTCATCTTCCGTTGTGCTTACTACTCTTTCTCACAGGTTTCATTTTTTCTGTTGTTAATTAACCTATACCAAAACGGCCGGTCTGTCAAGGCCCTGGCGAGAAAAAGTGTAAAAATATTTGTGCACTATCACACATTCACTTTCTCACTTTGCCGCAGCCTTTCCAACACCGCCGCTGCTCCTTTTCGGGTATCTTCAATGATCTCCCTGGGAGTCATCTGGACATGGCGCAGGGAATTATATTCCCGGATTTTCCGGATATCCTCCAAATTAAAATCCTTACTCACTATCGGTTTCGTCATCGTCCTCATCCTCTCCTTCCAAAAGTGCGGAGGGCGGATAGATCAGCAGATCCTTGTAACCCTCCAGGGTTGTGATGGTCTTTACCCCTCGCACTGTTTTTACATTTACAAGTGGAGCAGCTGATATTGAATCTGTTCCAAATAGCCCAGAAGGATATCCAGCTTTTCCTGGCTGCAGCCGCCAATCTCATTGAACACGATATCAGAAATATACACTTCATAGCGTCCCTGCTTGAACAGTTCCCACAGTTCCAGCGTATCCCTCATCTTTTCCGGTGTATCCTGTTGATACAGATAGCTGACTACTGAGGTGTCCAGATAAACCTCCTACTTGTCTTTTATTTTATCATGAAACACCGGAAAAGTCATTCCCTGTATTTTTTGAGTTTCTCCTCCCATTTTTTCGGTTTATCCGCTTCCTGTCCCGCATGGTGTAAATTTTCGACTTTTTCCTTGTATTTCCCCCGCAAACCGGATATAATCAAAGAACCGTTTCGTATTGCCGCACGACCTGTCCGTTCGGGAGCGGCTGTCCAGGCGGTATTTTGTTTCAGATATCGTTTTATTCTGCGACGGGCCTTCCGGGCAGAAGAACCGGTGCGTCGCTGCAAAGGACGCGGCATGGAGGAGTACTATGGCAGCCAGTCAAAAAA
Source organism: Lachnospiraceae bacterium (assembly GCA_021770245.1). GTDB lineage: Bacteria > Bacillota > Clostridia > Lachnospirales > Lachnospiraceae > Eisenbergiella. Next base: position 21,343 of record JAETRI010000039.1, on the reverse strand, counting down.
CCAACGCAGGGGCAAACCGCAACCAGATCACCGAGGGGGTCATCTGGAAGCAGCTCCTTCTTTTCTTCTTCCCCATCCTGTTCGGGACCTTTTTTCAGCAGCTCTATAATACCACCGACGCCGTCATCGTGGGCAATTTCGTGGGCAAGGAGGCCCTGGCAGCAGTGGGCGGACCGGCGGCCACGCTGATCAACCTGCTGGTCGGATTCTTCATCGGGCTCTCCTCCGGCTCCACCGTCATCATTTCCCAGTATTACGGCGCAGGGCACAAGGAAAATGTGAAAAAGGCGGTCCATACCTCCGTAGCCCTCTCCCTGGCGGGCGGCGCCGTTATCATGGTGCTCGGGCTTCTGTTTTCCCGGCTCGCCCTGCAGGCAATGCATACGCCTGCGGAAATCCTGACGCCGTCCACCGTTTATATGCGGATCTATTTTTTGGGCGTTATTCCCGCTCTGATTTATAATATGGGATCCGGTATGCTGCGGGCCGTGGGCGATTCCAAGCGGCCTCTCTATTTTCTGATCCTGTCCTGTATTGCCAATATTATCCTGGATATTTTTTTCGTGGTCGTACTGAAACTGGGCGTGGCAGGGGTGGCCATTGCCACCTCCCTTTCCCAGGTCATCAGCGCGGTAATGGTCATGGCTGCGCTGATGAGGGCGGAGGATTCCTACCGGCTGAATCTACGGGAAATCCGCTTTTCCCCCTTTCTTCTGCGCAACATCATCCGGATCGGACTTCCGGCCGGACTGCAGTCCTCCATGTATTCCGTCTCCAACCTGATCGTCCAGTCCAGTATCAATTCCTTCGGAACGGATACCATTGCGGCCTGGACGGCCTACGGAAAGGTGGACGGTATCTTCTGGATGATCATGGGCGCTTACGGCGTGGCCATCACCACCTTTGCCGGCCAGAATTTCGGCGCGGGAAAATACGACCGGATCCGCAAAAGCGTGCGGATATGCCTGGGCATGGCGGCGTTTACCAGCGTACTGCTCAGCGTCGTCGTCTTAACCGGCGGCCGCTTCTTTTTCCGCCTGTTCACGGCCGACCCCGATGTGGTCGCCATAGGGCTTCGCATGATGCGCGTCATTTCCCCCAGCTATATCACCTACGTCTGCATCGAGATCCTTGGGGGAACCGCCAGAGGATGCGGAGACGCAGTCCCTCCCACGCTGATGACCTGCGTCGGGATCTGCATCCTGCGCGTCATATGGGTGCTGGCCGTCGTCCCCCTGCGCCCGGAAATCTCCACGGTGGCATTCAGCTATCCCCTCACCTGGGCAGTGACTTCCCTGCTCTTCATCGTGTATTACCTACGGGGTAATTGGCTGAAACGCAGCCGGAGACTGGGGTAACGGCAAACGGTTTTGTCCGATTACTTTTGTCTGCGGGCTCCGGCGCGCAGACAAACCCGCGGGATTGAAAATGCCACTTCTCAATCTTTTGCCGCCGGAGCCGGCAGCAGATGCGAAACCGCACTCGCAAAGGACGCATCGCGCCGCCGCAGGGGACGCGGCATGAAAGGATTGATATGGGAAAAAAGAAGAAGCCGAAAATGGAATACCGTTATTACCGGATCCCTCCCGGAAGCCCTGCGCTGGCCCTGCTCGGTGAGGAATGGACGCAGCACTATGGCAGGAGTCCGGATTACCTCCATTTTCACAACCATTTGGAAATCGGGTATTGCTACTATGGGAAGGGCCTGATGACTTTCCAGGAGGATAACCTCCCTTTTCAGGGAGACATGTTTACGGTCATCCCTAAGAATTTCCCGCACACCACCAATTCCAGCCGGGATACTCTCTCTTCTTGGGAATATCTGTTCATAGATGTAGACGGATTTCTGTCCGAGCGTTATTATAATGCTCCCCATATGGCCGACCGGCTCGTCCGCAGGATCAACCGTTCCGCCCATCTGGTACGCGTCGGGGAACATCAGGAAACGGCAGCCCTGATCCGTCAGCTCATTGAAGTGATGCGCTCTCAAAAAGAACTCTACCAGGAAGAAGCGGCCGGACTGGTCTGGTCTATCCTGATCCGGATCGCCCGCTGGAACCACGACGTGGAAGACGATAGGGAGTTCCCCCGCCAACAGAGCAGCCTGGCCATTTCCCGCGCCCTGAACTATATCGGCGTGGTGCCCGAACGCCCCATTAAAATCGAAGAGCTGGCCTCCATGTGCCATATGAGTGAAACCCATTTCCGGCGCATTTTTGTGGAATGCATGAAAACAACGCCCGTGGAATACATCAACCAGGTGCGGATCCAAAGAGCCTGTGACGAGCTGAAGCGGACCAACGATCCGGTGAGCGCTATCGCTTCCCGTACGGGCTTTTCCACCCTTTCCACCTTCAACCGGAATTTCCGCAGGATCATGGGCGTCTCTCCCCAGCAATGGAGAAAAAAGCCGGAATTCTACGAGCACAGCCTGCTGGATTATGCGATACAGCCGTTGGAGGGATGGGGAAAAATACCCCCCCCCACGGATTTTTAGACCCATAAAGCCCCTTAACTTCCGGAAAATGCGGCGTTTCCCGGCCCCGAACGCCCTTTTTCCGGATATTTTATTTTCCCTGCCGTATCCTCTCTGCCCGTCTTCCCGCGCCGGAAAAGCAGTGACAAGAGAAACATTGGATAAATCTTTCCTTCTTTTGATCTGCGCCCATCCTTTTTTGTCATATCTGTCAAAATCCATTTTTAAATGGTTGATTATGCGTGTAATATGTTTGAATATAGCAACAAACGAATTTATGCCATGATATAATGTATATGTATTGGTTCCTAAAACGCATTTTTCTTATACATAATGCCAATCCATTCGGAGCACGGGAAGGAAATATGCGGTCAAAGTGAACAAATACAGAAAAATATCAGGAGGGATGAAACATGAAAAGAAAAGTAATTTCCGTATTACTGGCTCTCAGCATGGTTGTTTCCTTAACCGCATGCGGCGGCGGAAGCAACGCGGGAGGCAGCACGGGCGGTTCCGGAGACAGCGGAACTGCAGACAACGGCGGAGCTGCCGCAGACAGCGGTACCGCCACAGAGGGTTCTTCAGGCGGAAGCAATTCTCTGACAGTATGGACATGGGATCCGAACTTTAATATCTATGCCATTGAAAAAGCGGCAGAGATCTACGCACAGGATCATGAAGGCTTCACCGTTGAGGTAAGCGAGGTATCGTTCACCGACATTGAAACCCGTATCACTACGGCAATTTCCGCAGGCGATCTGAGTACGCTTCCTGACATTTTCCTGATGCAGGATAATTCATTCCAGAAATACGCCACAAACTATCCCGACGTATTTGTACCGCTCAATGACAAAGGGATTGATTTCTCCCAGTTTTCAGAGGCAAAGGTTGCCTATTCAACCCTGAACGGAACGAATTACGGTATTCCTTTCGATAACGGCACCGTGATCAATGCCATGCGTACCGATTATCTGGAACAGGCCGGCTTCACTCTCGATGATTTCACGGACATCACCTGGTCCGAATATATCGAAAAGGGGAAAGTCGTCCTGGAGAAAACCGGATATCCTATGATGACCGGTACGACAGGTTCCACCGATATGACCATGATGATGCTCCAGTCCTGCGGCGCTTCCCTGTTCAATGAGGACGGCAGCGTTAACATCGCGGAAAACGAGCAGCTTCGCAAGATCATCGACATCTACATCGAAATGGTGGATGCAGGCATCATGCAGGAAGTGACCGACTGGAATCAGTACATCGGTTCCCTGAATAACGGCACCTGTGTGAGCGCCGTGAACGGCTGCTGGATCATGGCCAGCATCACTCCCGCCGAAGATCAGTCCGGCAAATGGGGCATCACCAATCTTCCCAAACTGGAAGGCGTTGAGAATGCCAGCAACTATTCCAATAACGGCGGTTCGTCCTGGGCTATTTCTTCCAACTGCCAGAACGTTGACCTGGCTGTGGATTTCATGAATGCTACCTTCGCAGGGAGCAATGCTTTCTATGACGACATCATTGCCAAGGGCGCCCTGGCAACCTGGAAGCCCGCCGGCGAATCCGAAGCTTACAATCAGCCCGTAGAGTTCTTTGGCGGGGATGCGATCTATGCCAAGATCGTTGATTTCGCTGCCAAGACCCCTTCCAATGTCACCGGTGCATTCTATTACGATGCGCGTGACGCTGTGGGCGTGGCTCTTTCCAACATCATCCAGCAGGGGGCCGATATCGATACCGAGCTGAAGGGTGCACAGGATACCGTCGAATTCAATATGGGCGGCTGATTTTTCGTCAAACGAATGCCCGCGGGGCATGGCATCCTTTATCCGGAAGGGGTTCCCTGACAGAAAGGCGTATGCCGCCCAAGAGGTTTCGTTTCTCGGCTGACAGAATTCCTCCCCCTTTCTTTCGGGAGGAAACGATATAAAGCTATGACCAAAGGGGCCTGTTGCTGCCGTCGCAGGCAGTGAACAGACCCCTTTCCTACGATTGAAAGGGAGGGAGAATTCCATGAACGGTCAAAACAAAAAAGGCCTCACTCTTGAGAAAAGGCATGGCCTTACCGGCTGGGCGTTCCTGCTGCCCGCGGTGGCGCTGATCTGCTGGACCAGCTTTTATCCCATGATTCGCGCATTCATCCTGTCCTTGCAGACAGGGATGGGCGTCAACCTGAGTTTTTCAGGATTTGCCAACTATATACGTATCCTGAAGGATCCTACCTTCAAGGAGACAATGTTCAATACCTTTATTTACCTGATCATCCAGGTGCCCATCATGCTGATCCTGGCACTGATATTAGCTTCCATATTGAACAATAAGGATCTGCGCTTTAAGGGATTCTTCCGTACCTGTATTTTTATGCCCTGTGCCACATCCTTGGTATCCTATGCCATGATTTTCAAGGCCCTGTTTGCCAACGACGGGTTCATCAACACGATCCTGCGCGCCCTGGGTTTAAATGCCGTGATGTGGTTCTCCAACCCCTGGTCAGCCCGTATCGTGGTTGTCCTTGCTCTGTTGTGGAGATGGACCGGATACAACATGGTGTTCTATCTGGCAGGCCTGCAGAATATCGAATATTCCGTCTATGAGGCTGCCAAGATCGACGGTGCGAGCCCTATGCAGACCTTCTTCAAGATCACCGTACCTCTGCTGAAGCCCACGATCCTGATGACCACTATCACTTCCACCAACGGTACGCTGCAGCTGTTCGACGAATCTCTGAACTTAACAAACGGCGGTCCGGGCAAATCCACGATGAGTATGTCCCACTACATTTATAATACCTCCTTCGTGTCCAGCCCGAATTTCGGTTATGCAGCTGCCATGTCCATTATAATCCTGGTCCTTGTTGCGATCCTGGCACTCCTTCAGATGAAAGTAGGTGATGAAAGATGATGACCAAAGGAAAAAAGTTTTTCGCATATTTATTCCTGTCGATTTTTTCCCTGATCTCTGTGTTCCCGCTGTACTACATGGCCTGTGCGGCGACCAACAAGAGCGTGGACGTCGTCAGGGGCAGACTGATCCCCGGCGCCTATCTGATCGAGAATTACAAAGCCCTCATCGGCAACCAGAACCTTGGTCTGGCGCTCTTCAATTCTTTCCGTAACTCGATCCTGTTGACTTTCCTCTGTCTGTTGCTGTGTTCCATAGCCGGATACGGCTTCGAAATCTATCACGACAAAGGTAAGGACACGGTATTTGCGATCCTGCTGACGGCTATGATGATCCCCTTTGCGGCTGTGATGATCCCCATGTTCCGGATGTTCTCCACGCTGGGAATGATCAACACCATGTGGGCTTTTGTCCTTCCGTCCATCGCAACGCCTTTCATGATTATGATGTTCCGTCAGGCTTCCCGCTCCTTCCCCCACGATATCATCGAGGCGGCCAGGATCGACGGGCTGAGCGAACTGGGAATCTTCTTCCGCATGTTTGTTCCCACCATGAAGTCCACCTATGCGGCAGCCATGACCATTACTTTCATGAATGCCTGGAATAACTACCTGTGGCCCAAGGTGGTGCTACAGAGCAATAATGCCATTACCATGCCCATGCTGGTTGCCAACCTGCAGGGCGGTTATGCCATCGACTACGGTATGCTGATGCTGGGCGTATTCATCTGTACGATCCCTACAGCCATCGTTTTCTTCTGCCTGCAGAAGAGCTTCACGGAAGGTATTACCGGCTCCGTAAAATAAGCGCCATCCAATTTACGCGCATAAAAGGAACCTGTGCGGAAACGGCTTTCCGGCAGGTTCCTTTTTCTTTTAACGTAAAGGGGGCAGTCCATGCGGGGTCTTCCCTCCCGCCGGACGCTTTCCATACGGCGGAGGGGCGTCCATAGACTTACATTGGGCACATCGCCGACAGGACAAACGCATGAATGGCCTTGCGGCCCTTGCGCCACCCTTGTCCGGCCCCGCGGCGCCGGGACGGTTTTTCTGCCACCGCATGGCTTTTGGCTCAGACGAACTGATTCTTCTCTCTGTCGTATGAATAATCAATTCCTCCTAATTTTTCCAGAATGGCCTCCCTGTCCGCTTCCAGGTCTTCACACAGTTCTTCCAAGCTCGTGTAATAGTCCCGGAGTTTCAGATTTACATAGCTCAAGAGCATAACAGGATCTTCCGGCAGCATACAAATCACCATACCCTTTCCATAGTCTGCAAGCTTTGGGCCGCCTGCGGCATAAATTGTTACCTAAAAACGGCTTACGGACATTTTTCAACCCGTCTTTCTTTTCTTCATTATACACGATAATGAAAAAGAAGCAATTTAAACGGTATTCGCATGGATCGCCCTGAGGCCCCTGCGCCACCCCTGTCCGGCGCCGCGGGCCGGACAGGGGTGGCGCAGGGGCCTCAGGGTCATTCATGCGTTTGACCTGTATTACAGAGATGAATTTTTTTATATATCCACCTTCCCGACGTGTCAATTCTCCATCTTCGGATCATCCCCTGCAGCCGGTACATCCTTATGCTGCTATAGACAAAATCCCCTATCAGGAGAAGTCCCATCACGCTTACCGTAATCCTCAGCCTTTCCATACTCCATCCCATATAATATTCATACAGCATTCCCCAAAATCGATCCATAAAAAGAGTGATTCCGGCCGTAAACAGCATGCTGGTGGGAATTGACGTATATCTCGTTATATGGAACGGGATAGAGGAATAATCCCACCAGTGAAAATGACAGACTTTTTCCACAAATGTGCCCAATATCACTTCCCCTGCACAAATGCATGGCATCACCCCCGCAGAATAGAGCAGAAGCTCCGCCCTCCTGTTTTTTATCGGAATCTCTCTTTTGAAAAAACAGGGTTGCTCAGGCGTCCCAAAAATCAGAAAGAGCAAAACGATCGCCAGCCCATAACCCAATAAAAAGGGGAAACACATACTGCGGTTATCCATGTATCCCTTTGTCAGGGCGAGCCATACATTCTCTACGACAAATCCCAGGAAAGAAACCGTAACTGCAATCATGCACACGGCTAAGATATTCTGCATCTTCATAGCCTTTCTCCCTTCCGTATTTAAGAACCGTCCTTCCGCATTTCCACGGCAGATCAGATTTGATAGGTTCACCTTATCTTTTTCCTTTGTAATATGCAATAGACATTCCCGCTTTGATGTCTGGTTTTCAGACATTCCGGATATTTTGCCCGAACGGGTGCCACGATTTCGCTAAGATTATCCGTTCCTTTTCAAATCCCTTGACAGACCTATGCAGGAAGTGATAAGGTAAAGCTACGTTAAAAGGGAGTAGTAACCTGTACGATCAACATCCCCTGGCTGTTTTTCCTGTTTTCGGGCAGTGCAGTCATGGTCGTGCACTTTCTAATACGGCGGACAATATGGTTTTTATGCTGCCGTTTACTTTAGGAAAGAACGAGACTTTTGGCATAGGTCAAAAGGTCTCGTTTTTTTGTGTGCAGACCCGTACAAAAGGATTCTAACCCCGAGCGGTGCATGGCCGGGCTGCAGGCAGGGGAAAGTCTTTTCCCTGACCGATTGATCATCATCCGGCCCATGCAGCACAAAACATTATTTCATAAAGCTGTCCCGCAGGCAGCTTTCCATCGCGAAAGGAGAACCCCTATGGAATTTCTCTACGAAGGCTTTCTGTCCATCACCCCGCAGCAGATCGTTATGTATGCAGTAGGGCTGCTGCTCATCTATCTGGCCATAAAAAAGGAGTACGAACCGGCCCTGCTGCTTCCTATGGGCTTTGGTGCGATCCTGGTCAATCTTCCCTCTTCCGGCGTCATTGACCAAACCATGGCCGGGATCGGTGAGGTAAACGGCATCATTCAATGGTTGTTTGAAGCGGGAATCGAGGCCTCGGAAGCCCTGCCGATCCTGCTCTTCATCGGGATCGGAGCCATGATCGATTTCGGCCCGCTGCTCTCACGTCCGATCAGTTTCCTGTTCGGCGCGGCCGCCCAGTTTGGCATCTTCTTCGCCCTCTGCGTCGCCGTTCTCCTCGGTTTTGACCTGCGGGATGCTGCCTCCATCGGCATCATCGGCGCTGCCGACGGCCCCACCTCCATCCTGGTCTCTCAGGTTCTGGGTTCCGCCTATGTGGGCCCCATCGCCGTGGCCGCCTATTCCTATATGGCCCTGGTGCCCATTGTGCAGCCCTTCGCCATCCGTCTCGTAACCACCCGCAGGGAACGATGTATCCGCATGGCCGCCAAACCCGCAAGACCCGTCACCAAAACCACCCGGATCCTTTTTCCTATCCTGGTGACCTTCCTGGTGGGGATGATCGCACCGGCCTCCGTGGCCCTGGTGGGCTTCCTCATGTTCGGAAATCTCCTGCGGGAATGCGGCGTGCTGAACATCCTGTCCGATACCGCCCAGAGCACCCTGTCCAACCTGATCACCCTGCTCCTTGGCATCACCATTTCTTTCAGCATGCGCGCAGAAGCTTTCGTCCGCGTGGATACCCTGCTCATCATGGCCATCGGGCTGCTGGCCTTCGTATTTGACACCATTGGGGGCGTACTCTTTGCCAAGTTCGTCAATCTGTTTTTAAAGGAAAAAATCAATCCCATGATCGGGGCCGCGGGGATCTCCGCCTTTCCCATGTCCGCCAGGGTGGTCCAAAAGATGGCTCTGAAGGAGGATCCGGGCAATATCCTGATCATGCAGGCTACCGGGGTAAACGTATCCGGCCAGATCGCTTCCGTCATCGCCGGAGGGCTGGTTATCAGCCTGGTATCCGCCTATCTGTAAACGACATCATCCGCTAAGGAAAGAAGGTGAAATGAATGGGATCCAATCTGATTATCGCGCTTACCATCACTGGAAAGGGGATGCTCGGCATCTTCGTCGTGATCGGGCTTATCAGCCTGTCCATCACCCTGATCGGGCGCTTGGGCGGGGGAAAAGATTGAAAGAAGAACGCTTGGCGGCAGAATGAGAGACGAGATCGCAAATAGCAGACGACGGGAGGCGGACACGACGCATCGGGCCAAAACCTTTGGATCCGATGTGCCGTCGTCTGCCTCCCGTCTGTTTCTCACAGGTACTCTGGGGATAGGCTTCCCCGCTTCGTCAGGTTTGCGGCACGCCAAACGCAGGAATGGCCCTGCAGCCCCATGCCACCCCTGCCCTGCGGAGCGTGATGATCACAGAGGGGACCATCCTAAATGCCGGGGACTATGCTTTCCGCTCTGCGGTAAGGGCTCCGTCCTTTACATCGATCAGGATGGTGTCTCCTTCGCTCACCTGATCCTGAAGGATCAGTCTGGCGGAAAGGGTTTCCACGTACTTCTGGATATAGCGCTTCAAGGGCCTTGCGCCGTAGGCAGGATCATAGGCGTTTTCCACCACGAACCGGCGCGCTTCTTCGGTCAGCTCGATACGCAGTTCCCGGTCCGAAAGGCGTCTGTTCAAATCGTCCACAATCAGGCCGATGATGCCGCCGATATCTTCCCTGGAGAGGGGTGAAAACAGGATCGTTTCGTCGAGGCGGTTCAAAAATTCCGGCCGGAAGCGGCCACGCAGCTCCGTCATCACTTCCTCCTTTGTTTCTTCCGTGATCCTTCCGTCCCGGCCGATCCCGTCCAGCAGGATGGATGCGCCGATGTTGGAGGTCATGATGAGGATGGTATTCTTAAAGTCCACGGTGCGCCCCTGGGAATCCGTGATCCTCCCGTCGTCCAGCACCTGAAGGAGCACATTAAATACGTCCGGATGGGCTTTCTCGACCTCGTCGAAGAGCACCACGCAGTAGGGCTTTCTGCGGACGGCTTCCGTCAGCTGGCCGCCCTCCTCATATCCCACATATCCGGGAGGCGCTCCGATCAGCCGGGAAACGGAATGTTTCTCCATGTATTCGCTCATGTCGATACGCACCATATTGTTTTCATCATCGAAAAGCGCGGCGGCCAGCGCCTTTGCCAGCTCCGTCTTGCCCACGCCCGTGGGGCCCAGGAAGAGGAAGGAGCCGATGGGCTTTCCGGGATCCTTGATGCCGGCCTTGGAACGGATAATCGCTTCCGTTACCTTGGTTACGCCCTCATCCTGGCCGATCACCCTGCGGTGCAGCTCCGCGTCCAGATGCAGGGTTTTGTTCCGTTCGCTCTCCGTAAGCTTGGCGATGGGGATTCCCGTCCACCGGGAAACGATCCGGGCGATCTCCTCTTCGCTCACACTCTCGTGCACCAGAGAGAGGTCTTCGCTCTTTACCTTTTCTTCTTCCGCCTCCAGCTGTTTCCTCAGATCCGGCAGGCGGCCGTAGCTTAACTCCGCCGCCTTCTCCAGATTTCCTTCCCGCTGGGCAATCTCAATCTGGCTGTTGGTGGCATCGATCTCTTCCCGCAGCCGGGACAGGCGCTCCACTCCCGCTTTCTCGTTATCCCATTGGGCCTTTCTGTTCTGGAACTGCTCCTTCAGCTCGGCCAGCTCCTTCTGCAGGTCGGCAAGGCGTTCCTGACTCAAACGGTCATCTTCTTTTTTCAGCGCCGCTTCTTCGATTTCCGTCTGCATGATCTTACGCTGCAGTTCGTCCAGCTCCGTGGGCATGGAATCCAGCTCCGTCTTAATCAGCGCACAGGCCTCGTCCACCAGGTCGATGGCCTTATCCGGCAGGAAACGGTCGGAAATATAGCGGTTGGAGAGAATTGCCGCGCTCACCAGGGCATTGTCCATGATTTTCACCCCATGGAAAACCTCGTACCGCTCTTTCAGGCCGCGGAGGATGGAAATGGTATCTTCCACCGTGGGTTCTTCCACCATCACCGGCTGGAAACGCCGCTCCAGCGCCGCATCCTTCTCGATGTACTGTCTGTATTCGTCCAGGGTGGTGGCCCCGATGCAGTGCAGTTCACCCCTGGCCAGCATGGGCTTGAGCATGTTGCCCGCATCCATGCTGCCTTCCGTTTTGCCCGCGCCCACGATGGTGTGCAGTTCATCGATAAAAAGAATGATCTGGCCGTCGCTGTTCTTCACATCCTCCAGAACGGCCTTCAGGCGTTCTTCGAATTCTCCCCGGTACTTGGCGCCCGCCACCAGCGCGCCCATATCCAGCGCGAAAATCTTCTTATCCTTCAGCCCCTGGGGTACGTCTCCGCGCACGATCCGCTGGGCCAGCCCTTCCACCACGGCCGTCTTGCCCACGCCCGGCTCGCCGATAAGCACCGGGTTGTTTTTACTCTTTCTGGACAGGATCCGGACCACGTTCCGGATCTCCGCATCCCTGCCGATCACCGGATCCAGCTTCTGATTCCTGGCCTTCTCCACCAGATCCTCGCCGTACTTTTCCAGGGTGTCATAGGTGGCCTCCGGATTGTCGCTGGTCACCCGCTGGTTCCCCCGTACCGTGGAAAGGGCCTGCAGGAAACGTTCCCGGGTAATACCGTACTCCGTCCAGATCTGCTTGACTTCCTTGTTGGGATGACGGATCATGGCCAGGAACAGGTGCTCCACGGACACATATTCGTCCCCCATCTGCTTCGCCTCGTCTTCGGCGGAGGTGAGGACCGTATTCAGATCCTTCCCCACGTAGACCTGCCCGCCCTGTACCTTGACCCGTCGGCTCACCGCGTCCTCCGCCCGGTTCACAAAATGCTCCTTCGCAATCCCCATCTTTTCGATCAGCTTCAGGATCAGGCTGTCCTCTATGGTTAACAGGCCATAGAGCAGATGTTCTTCTTCAATCTCCTGGTTGCCGTATTCATAGGCCAGCTTCTGGCAGCGCTCCACGGCCTCCATGGATTTCTGTGTAAATTTTGAAATGTTCATAATCGGCTCCTATCTGCGCGCTTTAGCGCGCGTATCAATCAGCTCCGCCCGGCTGCATTCCGTTTCAGGAAACACCGATACCCGCTTACTTCCCTCTTCCTGTTTGAAGATGCGCCGGAGGCTTGTGATAGTTTGCTTTATTTGTTCTATTTGTAATATAACAAAAGTCTTTCTCTCTGTCAACTACTTTTTTCAGGAACAAAATGATCTTTGATAAGCAGCAGCGTCCTATATTCGCGTTGGTTCCACGCCTGCCGCCCTTCGTTTTCCAACATTCTCCCGCTTTTTTCCAATGCCTCTTCTATTGTATTTTACCTCCCGGATTAAAACACGGTAATCATCTTCCCCAAACTCCATACCTCCGCCCGGTAATTTGACCTCTCCGAGGGAATTTTCAATCATCAATAACTTACCGTCAATCAATATAATCCCCCTTACGGATATTCTTACCATTTCCCCGAGATGATCTTCATAATTATGTTCATCCATTACAAGAATTTTTTCCATGCACACCTCCCCGTCTGATTCGATTATAATGTTGCGGAGGGAATGAGGCAAGGCTTTTCCTCCATACGCAGGACAAACGCGTGAACGCCCCTGTGCTGCTGCGAAAGGCCGGACAGGGCCGTCACAGCAGCACAGGGGCGTTTATGCGTTTGTCCTATCCGTGCCGGGTATTGATATGCCGGACATTTAATCGAACAGGATCTCGTCCGCTGTCACAAAGGTATATCCTTCCGCCATCAGCTCATCCACCACCTGAAGGGCGGCAGTTACCGTGGATTCGTAGCAGTCATGCATCAGGATGATGTCGCTGTCCTCCACATCGCCTATGATCCGGTTCGTGATGCAGGAAACGTTGCTGGAGCACCAGTCGAGGGGATCCACGCTCCACAGGACGGGGAACATGTTCAGCTCCGTCTCAAATTTTTTATCCCAGCTGCCGTAAGGCGGCCGGACATAGATCACTTCTTTTCCGGTAATCTCCATAATGATTTCGTTCGTTTTGATCAGTTCCTCCCGAAACTGCTCCCGGTTGCCTGTCGTAAGCTGGATATGGCTGTAAGTGTGGTTACCGATCAAATGGCCTTCCTTATCCATTCTTTCGATAATATCCGGATGAAGCTGCGCATTTTCTCCCGTAACAAAAAAAGTGGCCTTCACGCCCCGTTCCTTCAGCCCGTCCAGCAGCTGTTCCGTATAAAAGGGGTGAGGGCCGTCGTCAAAGGTGAGCGCCACCTTCCCGATGTCTTTATTGTGCCCGTCCTGCTCCGCCACTGACGAAGACGTCGTCTGTCTGGCCTCTTTCCCGTTTCCTATGACAAAAAAAGACAGAGCTGCCACAAATAGAAAGATTGCAAGCATCCCTGTCAGCCTCTTTTCTTTTCCCATGTGTACTGCTCCTTATTTCCCTTCTCAAATATTATATGAGGGGAAAAGGAGGACTATACGCAATGCGGCCGGCTTAAGGCCATGGCTTTCAGCCGGGCGCCTGACAGGCTGCCGGGCGGACCTGTTCCGATGGCCCCGCTGTCCGACAGCCTGGGTCATGCGCCGCCGGATGTAGGCGGACAGGGCCTCCGGATACCGCCGGGCGCCTTCGGCATAGAGAACGTCCAGAGCCAACGAAGATTTGCCGGGACCGGACAGGGCGGGAATTGCCAAGTTCCGTTTTTCGGATCAGCGAAAAACTACTCAATAAAGAACAGGCCTTGCCCTAACAAATAGAGCCTGGAACCTGTTTTTTAGATTCCCGGCTCATTAATGCCATTTACGCATTTTGATCTGTTTTCAATTTTCTCACCTCGTCAACAGAAAGACCAACAAATTCCGCAATCTTTTCAAGCGTTATTGTTCCATCTTCCAGCATTCTCTTTGCAACACTTATCATTCCCTCTTTCAATGTCTGATTCCTCATATCTTCCATAGCCCGGCACATAATCTCGATTCCCTCCTTGCTCTCCTTAAAAAACTCCCCCTGTCTGCCAGTGTCCCATAGTACATATCCGCTGCGTCCGTGCAGGAGAAGTCATGCATTAACTTCCCGATTGGCGTATCTCCACGATAAGCGCCATTTACATACAGTATGTGCGAACCGTCCTCAAATCTTTCCCCGGTTTCTAAAAAGCAGCGTTCAATCGGATAGAGCGGCAGTCCTTTTCCCATTACGTCATTCTCTGTGATAAAAATTACCCACGTTTCCGGCAGCTTGTCGAAGTCCTCGCCTTTCTTTAAAAGGTTTGCGTCCATCATGCTGCTATTATATCTTGCTCTTTTTCTCCCAGCTCCTTTGTCGGAGCGCTGTACTTCCACGTTCAGTTTTGCTCCCGTGCTGTCCGTAGCCAGAATATCCAACCTCACTGAACGGTTTGTCAGATTCTCCACAAATACCTGGGTGCGAACATCCAGTACCTTTAAATCCGGCTTTTCCAAAACAATCTGCAACACCAGTTCTATGCTTGCCGTATCTTTCTCAAAACACTTTGTGAGGAAATCATCATCAAGCAGGCGAAAACCTCTTAGCCTCTGTAAATCTTCCTGATGCTTCCGGTCTATCTGTTCCGTCACTGTCATTCTTCCCACCTGCTTTCCCTTCTATTTTCGTATCTCAATATTACCATAAGCCTCCCGATTTAACCAGGACAAACGCATGAATGGCTTTGCGGGCCTCAGGGCCTTTCATGCGTTTGTCCTGTGCGGCCCCTGCCATACCTGGACATTTCCTTCCGTCTCCTATATAATCAAGATAACGGAAACCGATAAAAGAGGGCATTCCTGTCCTCACCGATCTTATTGCCGCATCCGCGGCGGAATGGGAGCCAGATATGGAAGTAAAAGAATGGACCTATGAAGAATTTCCGGAATATACCCAAGAGGTAGAGGGTGCGCAGGTGATCCGATCCACCGGGGATGAACCGGGCGTGCGTTACCTGCATGACGTGGAATATGCCCGGATCCGGGATATCCCCCTCCATCTGCAGATCCTCCAGCCCTTTACGCGCAACCAGCCGGAAATGGTCTGTCCCTGCGTGGTCTTCGTACAGGGTTCCGCCTGGATGGAACAGGATGTATATTTTCAGCTCCCCAACCTGTCCAGGCTGGCGCTGCGGGGATATGTGGTGGCCGTCGTCCGGTACAGGCACTCCGGCATCGCACCTTTTCCCGCCCAGATCAGGGATGCGCGAAACGCGATCCGTTTTCTTCGGAAAAACGCCTCCGAATACCATATCGACCCGAATGCCTTTCTCCTGGCCGGGGATTCGTCCGGCGGGCATACGGCCGTGTACGCCGGCATGATCCATGATGAGGAAACGGACAACCTTTTCCCCGGCATATCCGCCGAAGTGAAGGGAATCATCGACTATTACGGAAGCATCAGCGTCATGAAGGAGGACTCCAATCCCATCCAGATCCGCCACTGCCTTCCGGACAGCCCGGAGGGGATGGTCATGGGCGGGGTGAATCTTTTGGATCATCCGGAGCTGATGAGAAAGCTTTCCGTGGAATGCAACATGAACAGCGATACCCGGATCGCCCCCACGCTGATCCTTCATGGCACCAAGGACCGGGTGGTCAATATCGAACAGAGCGTTACCCTCTACCGTCTCATGAAGGAACTGGGAAAAGACGTACAACTATGCATCATCCGGGGCGCAGACCACGGCGGAACCGAGTTCTGGACAAAGGAAGTCCTGGATCTGGTGGACGGTTTCATAAGACGCTGCATCTATCCGGCCGTTTAGCCGGTCCAAAGGGAAGGCACTTTCAAACTCTTTATTATTGGCAGTATCGCAAGCTCCGCTTGCGATATGCAGAGGTATAAAAATGGAATTCTATACGCATGAGAAAATCACCCCTTCCACCACCAAAATCACCAATGTGGGAGACGTTTTCTGCTTTTTGGTGGAGGGAAACGACAGCGCCGCGCTCATCGATACCGGTACGGGCGCAGGAAACCTGAAAGACTATGTGGAAACATTAACCGACAAACCCGTCGTCGTCCTGCTCACCCACGGCCACTGCGACCATGCCGGAGGAGCCGCCCTCTTTGATAAGGTGTATCTGGGCGAAGCCGACTGGGAATTGGCTTCCGAACACGCAGGGCTGGAAATGAGAAAGGACTATCTGTCCTTCGTCCTGGGGGAAGCCGCCGGGGAACTGACGGATGAGAATATGTGCCCGGACCGGACGCAGGGTTACCTTCCCCTCGCGGACGGCCAGACTTTCCCTCTGGGCGGCATCACCCTGGAGGCTGTCGCGGTCCCTGGCCATACCCAAGGCATGACCTGTATCCTGAACCGTGAAGAACGCAGCATCCTCTTCGGAGACGCCTGTAACCCCAATGTTTTCCTGTGGGGCGAAGAAAGCGCCAGCGTGGAAACGTATCTGGAAACCCTTGAGGCTCTTAAGAGGCGGGAAAGCCTCTATGATACCGTCTACCTCTCCCACGCCTCCACTTCTGTGGATAAGTCCATCCTGGACGGCGTCATGGAAGTCTGCCGGCAGATCATGGCCGGTGAGGACGACAGCGTTCCTTATGCCTTTATGGATTTTCAGGGGCTCAAGCTGGCGAAGGCCGTTACGTCTCCCGGCATGCGCGCAGACGGAGGGCTGGGAAACATCGTTTATAACCCGAGGCATATTTTCAGGGAAAGGTAAAGAGGGAAGGCGCCGTCAAAGCCTTCCCTCCCCCGATTTATATGCGCTCGAAACAGACGCAAGCCAAAGCCGCCTCCGCTGACACTCCCTCCTTACCGACGGCGCTCTCCTTACTACAGACGCTCTCCTTACCGCAGACGCTCTCCTTATCGCTGCCGCCCTCTCCTTACGCGTTCACCCCGGCGCCGTCGAACCCGTGCACCCAGTCGGAACGCAGATAGTAGAGCAGATAGATGACCGAGCTGACCGCCCAGGTGATCGGATAGGCCCAGTAGATCAGGCCGATATCCCCGGTTATGCGCATGACGGTAATAATATACGAAATCCGCAGGACGCACCACACGGACAGCATGACGAACATGGGGACAAAGGCCTTCCCCGCCCCGCGGCAGACCGCCGCCACCGAATGGGAAAACGCCAGGAGAAAATAGAAAAGCGCCACGGTACGCGCCTGCCGGACGCCCAGCTCCACCACGCCCGCCGTCCGGTCAAACATCCCCACCAGCTGCGGAGCGAATCCGTAGTAGATCAGCCCCACGCATTCGGCCAAACAAGACGCGGCCAGGATGCCGAAGCGGGCGCCCTGCTTGGCCCTCTTATGCTGCCCTGC
This sequence comes from Lachnospiraceae bacterium, assembly GCA_021770245.1. Classification (GTDB taxonomy): domain Bacteria; phylum Bacillota; class Clostridia; order Lachnospirales; family Lachnospiraceae; genus Eisenbergiella. The sequence goes on along the minus strand of JAETRI010000039.1, from coordinate 3,837 downwards.
CCCCAGGTTCTGGCTGATGAAGGTGGTACAGGCCATGTTAAAGCTGATGATGGGCAGAAAAGCGAATCCTTCGATCTTGGAATGGACCCCATAGGCGGCCATGGCCAATTTCCCGAAGGAATTGATCTGCGACTGTACGATCACATTTGCGAATCCGATCACCGAATTCTGCACCCCTGCCGGCAGGCCGTTTTGGATGATTTCCGCCAGCATCCTTTTGTGAAAACGGATTTGGGACAATTCCACCGTAAAAACGTTCCCCCTGCGCATCAGATGAGCCATGCACAGCACTACGCTGGCCGCCTGGGAGACGACCGTCGCAACGGCCGCCGCCCAGACTCCCCAGCCGAAAGCCCCCAGGAACACGCAGTCTAACCCCACATTCAGCAAAGAAGAAAAGATCAGGTAATACAGGGGCCGTCTGCTGTCCCCCAGCGCGTTCATGATGCTGCAGCAGATATTGTACATCACCATGGCAAAAGCGCCCGCAAAATAAAAACGGAAGTACTCTACGGCCTCCGGCATCACCTCCGGATCCGTCCGCATCCAGGAAAGAAACACAGGCGTGAACCCCACGCCCGCCAGCGTAAGCAGGAAACCGCTGACCACGCCAAAGGCCAGCAGCGTATGTATGGCCCGGGAAACCTGCTCCCCGGCATCGGCCCCGAAATACCGGGAGATCATCACGCCTCCCCCCATGCCGATCCCGTAAAACAGGCTGGTCATCAGAAAAATCAGCGTCCCCGAGGATGTGACTGCGGCCAACGCGTTCGTCCCCAGATATCTGCCCACCAGGAAAGCATCCGCCGTATTGTACATCTGCTGAAAAACCTGGCTCAAAAATACAGGCAGGGCAAAAGAGATCATCAGCATATAGGGATTTCCGACGGTCATATTTCCCGTGTCGGCTGGCTTTTTTGTTTTGAGAACTTTTTTCTCCATTTGAACCTTAACCTCCCGGCCCGCTTCAGCGGGTATCCATTCACGGCTGCCAGGCCATTTTCAGCAACAGATAATTAGAAAAAGGCAGCTGCGCCTATTTGTAAAATGTGCGCCACAAAAATTCCTCCGGGGTGATAGCCTTGACACAAGGAGAGCTGCCGCTAAAGCAGTTCTCTCGTCTTTCCCGCCAGATACAACGGAAGGTTGGTGATATACCCGTCCTTCCGATATCCGCGTTTGGAGAACCGGAGGGCATATTCCGGCTGGTGTTCGGAAATATACCGCTTGAAGGAGGGGGCGGATTTGTCCTCGCCGCCCTTGGCCTCAATAGGGATAATCTTTGTTCCGTACTGCACCACGAAGTCAATTTCTCCGCTCTTGTCGGAATAGTAGCGGGGCTCCACCGCAAACTGGCCGCGAAGCTGCTGCAAAATAAAGTTCTCAGTCAAAGGGCCTTTGAACTGATAATCGTTTTTCAATAGGATAGCGCTGTTATCGATTCCTGCCATCTGCTTAAGCAGTCCGGTGTCAAAGACAAAGAGCTTGAACTGATCCAATTTGTCAAAGGCAGCGAGAGGGTGCTCCATCTTGGAGACATTGTAGACCCGGTTCAACATCCCGGCGGAGACGAGCCATTCTATTGCTTCCTCGAAGTCTCTGGCCCGACCACCTTCCCGGACGGCGCCGTACATGAACTTCTCATTGGCCTTGGCAAGCTGGGAGACAATACTGCGAAAAACCATTAGAATGCGCCCGCTGTTGACCCTGCCGTTGTACTTGGAGAAGTCATTTTCATAAATTTCGATCAGCTCTCGCTGAATCCGGGCCACCTTAGCCGGGTCTTTGTATGTTACCCAGGAAGCTACGCACTCCGGCATTCCTCCAATGATAAAGTAGTTATTGCAGGCTTCCATCAAACGGCGGTGGAAAATCTCCTCAATAGGCTGCCCCTTCTGAATGGCGCAGTAGTAGTCATGTAAAGACGGCTCTGTGGCTGCCAGGAATTCGTCAAAGGTAAGAGGGGAGAGTTCCAGCAGATTCACCATGCCCACCGGATAGGATTTTGGCTGAGCCAGCAGCGTCCCCAAAAGACTGCCAGCTGAAATGATATGATACTCATTGGCCTTTTCCTTGAAGTATTTCAGAGTGTTCAAGGCGGCAGGGCACTCTTGTATCTCATCAAAAATCACCAATGTCTCCCCAGGTATGATCTTTTCTCCTGCAATCAGGGAGAGCAATTCTATGATCCGCCGAGTGTCCTTGTTGATCTCGAAAATAGATTTCAGTTCATCTTCTTCGTCAAAGTTGAAGTAAACGAAATGTTCGTAGCAGTTTTGACCGAATTCCTTCATGAGCCAGGTCTTGCCAACCTGGCGTGCGCCCTTAAGCACCATTGGCTTGCGGTCTTCACTGTGCTGCCATCGGATCAAGGCTTCTAAGGCGTTTCGTTTCATCACATCACGACCCTTCTGCGTGGGAATGAAAGGAGTATAACACATTTTTCCAAGAAATACAATGCAGATTCTACACGTTTTTCCGAGCTGCACGAGCTAAGCCGAGTAATGGTAATCTGTTGGGTATTCTATTAAATCTTCCACGCATGGGCCCTCTTCCGGAAATATTTCTAAATACCGAACAGTTGACGTAATTTCTCTGACACAAGCCTTTGCCTTATTTTCCCCAAATTGCTTAGAAACATATGTTGAATATTACGGTGCGGACAGGTGGCTCAAAAGACCCCGAAATAATCAGATGAAATACTTCTTTAACCAACCGGCCGCCGGAATATGTTCCGGCAGCAGTACCCTGTTTTACCGGTCTGCTTCTACCTCCATTCTCCCCAAAACGACCGCACATCGCCACCTGAACATCCTGCTGGATAACGGCTATGTACAGTTTTGCTTTTCCATTCTGCCACACACCTGCTCCCTATAAATGCTTCTTCAATAACGGCTTAAGATAGTTCTTTTTAAAGTCACGTACAGAACAAAAGAATTCCTGTTCCGACCTTGAAAATGAATTGGACTCTGCTTTTTCCGCAAGTAGTTCCATTGTACAAATCAGATCAGCCGCCTGAAACAATTTATAATCTACAGGCTTTACTTTTCGGAACTCTACATGAGCATAAAGTGCATTAAAAACAGAAGTCAGAATCTTGGTAAGTTCAATCTGCCCATTGTCGTAATAAATTATAATGCAGTTAAACTGTTCCCAAAAATTTTAATAATCCTTAAGTATTCCTGCAATCGCTTTTGATATTTTCGCTGTTAACGTAATTACATCCGGGCATTCATCTTTCCTTATTTTGGCACAAACATAATGGAAATCCAATTTACGGGTAAAATTAAATAATGCATTAAAAAGCCTTTTGCGTTCTTCCATAAGGTCATTGGCATAGACAGATTCCCTGCGGATCAGCGGCCCAGTATGGATGGCATGCTGTTTATATCCAATGTTTGACAAATGACTCTCCAAATTATCAATATTTTTACTAATATTAATATCCTGATTATGTAAGACCATTGCAATCAGATAAAATGGCGCATGGAAATCATATGGCCCAAAATCACCCGATTCATCTATAAAAACACTTAAAATCTTTTCAGCCATATTTCCTTCATCCCTCTCAGATTTCCCTAACAAAAATAGCGGGGAAATTCCCCGCTGTTCGGTGGACCAGGGTCTTTCGACCAGCCCCATCAGTGATACCACTGACTTATTTATATGTTAATTTTAACGGAAATATACCTCACTGTCAATGTTGTTCAGAAAAAATATATAACTAAGACTTCCCATATCTAAAATGGGTTTCGTACCTTGAAAATTCAATATTTCAGCTAACAAAATAGTGATTTATGCCACTTGGGGCGTTGGATGAAGTGCATTTCGCAAATA
>JAETRI010000038.1 GCA_021770245.1 Lachnospiraceae bacterium | reverse complement strand
GCATAAACAGAGCATAACGTAAATAGAAATCGACAAAAAATCCCAGAAAAATTGAATTTCCTGGGATTTTAACGATCTATCATTTTGGTTTTCTGGTTAAAACTGTAAAAGTGAGGGCCGCAAGGCCATTCATGCGTTTGTCCCGAAAACCATGTCCCGAAAACCTGCGGAAATGTCCCGAAAACCTGGGAAAATTGGCTTGCATCTCTGATTTTACTATGCTATAATATAAAACGGTCTTTTTGAAAGGAGGTTTCACATGAAGGTTAGATCATCAGTAAAACCGATCTGCGAGAAATGCAAAGTGATCAAGAGAAAGGGAAGCGTCCGCATCATCTGCGAGAATCCCAAGCACAAACAGAGGCAGGGCTGATCTCTGCCGTTTCATTCAGGCGGCATCGGCACCGTTTAAGGAAACGGTGCTTGTAGATAATTGAACGTAAGACCGTTTCGTAACCGGAGGCTTCTTTTTTGTGTCCGCCGGGGACGGAGCATGCGTCCGGCTCTTGTGTTTTCGGGATCCGCCCTGCAGGGTGGGTCAAATCACGATCGTAGGCCTGCGGAAAACGGACAGGCAAAGATCGGAGGCAATACGGGACTGGAGCAGATTTACGGGAGATTACTTTTTGATACCGAAAATTAGGATATCCCATATCCTCAGTGCCCAGGGAACCGGGCCGCAGGATGCCCCTTATCGGGTGTCTTCGGACGGAAAGCGCGGCACCGAAGTATCGGAAAGGCCGGATGAATGTCCGGCTGGACTTTCGCAGGCGGATGCCGGGAAGTCCCAGTCAATTAGTAACTGTTTTGGTATGCACAGCGTGTGATACACCAGGAGGCGTGGAAGCGCCGGGGTGGAGTCTGCCTGTGCTCATTGCGCATTTGGGAAGCGTTTTTGCCATACACTTCTTAAAAGACCGCCGCTTCCGCAAAACGGCACGAAAAAGGATTCCCGTTTTCGGCCCGCGCAGACAAAGCGAAGCCCGGAAATACCCGCCGGGCAGATGCGAAGTGCACCAGTGCACGCAAAGAACGGAGGAAACGTAAATGGCTCGTATTGCAGGTGTTGACTTACCCAGAGAGAAACGTATCGAAATCGGACTCACCTATATCTATGGGATCGGCAGATCCAGCGCGACAAAGATCTGTGCCCAGGCGGATGTGAATCCGGATACCCGAGTGAGGGAACTGACGGATGACGAGGTCAGGAGACTCAGCGCGGTGATCGACGATACCATGATGGTGGAAGGCGATCTGAGAAGAGAGGTTGCCCTTAACATCAAGAGACTGCAGGAAATCGGATGCTACAGGGGCATCCGCCACAGGAGAGGCCTGCCGGTCCGCGGACAGAATACCAAGAACAACGCAAGGACGAGGAAAGGCCCGAAGAGAACGGTTGCAAATAAGAAGAAATAATTTCAATTGAAAAAGGAAAGTAGGTTAGTTTAAATGGCTAAGAAAGTTGCGAAAAAAGTAACAAAGAAGCGTGTCAGAAAAAACGTTGAACGCGGACAGGCACACATTCAGTCTTCCTTCAATAACACCATCGTTACCCTGACGGATACTGAAGGCAATGCCATAAGCTGGGCGAGCGCCGGCGGTCTGGGCTTTAGAGGTTCAAGGAAATCTACTCCTTATGCAGCGCAGATGGCTGCGGAAACAGCGACGAAGGCGGCTCTGCCCCACGGGCTGAAGACGGTTGACGTATTCGTGAAAGGCCCCGGTTCCGGACGCGAAGCTGCGATCCGTGCCCTTTCGGCCTGCGGCCTGGAAGTGACCAGCATCAAGGATGTGACCCCGGTTCCCCATAACGGATGCCGTCCGCCCAAGCGCCGCAGGGTATAACCCGGCCGTATCGGTGCTACGGCCCCCTGCCGGAGCGCCCGGGAGGGGGAAACAATTGAAAAAAACGTTGGATGAAAGTGTACGGCCGCAGACGGCCGGCACTGTAAACAATATTTTAGAGGAAACGGTTTCTCCGCATGATCCTTCGGGAGGCGGAGGCCGCGACCCTCTTTTTGAGAAAGGAGCCAGATATGGCAGTCAACAGAACTCCTGTTTTAAAGAGATGCAGAGCGCTCGGCCTGGAGCCGATGTACCTGGGATATGACAAGAAGTCCAACCGGACGAATGCGAGGGCAGGCAAGAAAGTAAGTGAATACGGACTGCAGCTGCGCGAAAAGCAGAAAGCCAAATTCATTTACGGCGTGCTGGAGAAGCCCTTCAGGAATTACTACGAAAAAGCCGACCGCATGAAAGGTATGACAGGTACGAACCTGATGATCCTTCTGGAGAGCAGGCTGGATAACGTGGTGTTCCGTATGGGATTTGCGAGAACGAGAAGGGAAGCGAGGCAGATCGTCGGCCATAAGCACATTCTCGTAAACGGCAAAAAGGTGAATATTCCTTCTTACCTGATCAAGGCCGGGGATGTGATCGAGGTCACGGAAAAGGCAAAGGGAATGCAGAGATACAAAGATATCCTCGAGGTTACCGCAGGAAGGCTCGTTCCGGAGTGGATGGATGTGGATCAGGAAAACTTCAAGGGAACGATCAAGGAACTCCCTGCCAGGGAAATGATCGATGTACCCGTGGACGAAATGCTCATCGTCGAGTTGTACTCCAAATAATTTCCGGTAGCTTGAGAGAACGTTTCAGTAACTGATTTTCGTTCATAAAGGAGGGTATTTGCAGTGTTTGATTTTGAAAGGCCCAATATCGAGGTTTCCGAAATCTCTGAGGATAAGAAATACGGCAAATTCGTTGTGGAACCGCTGGAAAGAGGCTACGGCATTACCCTGGGCAATTCGCTGAGAAGGATTATGCTTTCTTCTCTGCCGGGTGCCGCCGTCAGCCAGGTCAAGATCGAAGGTGTGCTGCATGAGTTCAGTTCCATCCCCGGCGTGAAAGAGGATGTAACGGAAATCATTATGAACATTAAGAGCCTGGCGATCAGGAATAACAGCGAGACCGGTGAACCGAAGACGGCCTATATTGAATTCGAGGGCGAAGGTGTCGTAAGGGCTTCAGACATTCAGGCGGACCAGGATATTGAGATCTTAAACCCCGACCTTGTGATCGCGACATTGAGCGGCGGTAAGGAAAGCAAGCTGTATATGGAGCTTACCATTACCAAAGGACGCGGATATGTCAGTGCGGAAAAGAACAAGAGCGAAGATCTGCCCATCGGCGTGATCGCCATCGATTCCATTTATACGCCGGTGGAAAGAGTGAACATGTCTGTGACCAATACCCGTGTGGGCCAGGTGACAGATTTTGACAAGCTGACTCTGGATGTATATACCAATGGGACGCTGGCCCCTGACGAGGCGGTCAGCCTTGCCGCGAAGGTGCTCAGTGAGCATTTGAGCCTTTTCATCGACCTGTCCGAAAACGCCAGGACTGCGGAAGTCATGGTGGAGAAAGAGGACGACGAGAAGGAAAAGGTGCTGGAGATGAGCATCGACGAGCTTGAACTTTCGGTCCGTTCCTATAACTGTTTAAAGCGCGCCGGTATCAATACGGTGGAGGAGCTGACGAATAAGACTTCCGAAGACATGATGAAGGTCCGCAACCTGGGCCGGAAATCCCTGGAGGAAGTCCTTCAGAAGCTAAAGGAGCTTGGCCTTCAGCTGAATCCCAGCGATGAGGTAAACGCGTAAAAGCGCGGGCCGGCCCCGGCGGTGTTCCCGGTAAGGCCGAAGAGCGCGGGAATGCCGGAGAAACCTGTGGAAAGAGACATTCGGCGAGTAAGTCCGATGAGCGTGGCCGGATGTACCATCAAGGAAAGTGAGAAGATAGAAAATGGCAAAGTACAGAAAATTAGGAAGAACGTCGAGCCAGAGAAAAGCCCTGCTCAGGAATCAGGTAACCAATCTGCTCTATCACGGCAAGATTGTTACCACCGAGGCGAGAGCCAAGGAAGTGCGTAAGATCGCAGAAGGCATCATCGCCATGGGCGTAAGGGAGAAGGATAATTTCGAGACGGTCAAGGTGACCGCCAAGGTTGCCAGAAAAGACAAGGACGGCAAGCGTGTGAAGGAAGTCGTGGACGGCAGGAAGGTGACCGTATACGACGAGGTGGAAAAGGAGATCAAAAAGGATCTGCCCAGCAGGCTGCATGCCAGAAGGCAGATGCTGAGAGTCCTTTACCCTGTTACGGAGGTTCCTGCCGAGCATGCCGGCCGGAAGCGCAACACCAAGAAGGTGGATCTGCCTGCCAAAATCTTTGACGAAATCGCGCCTAAGTATGCCAGCCGTAAGGGCGGTTATACCCGTATCATCAAGATCGGCCAGAGAAAGGGCGACGGGGCAATGGAAGTCGTTCTGGAGCTCGTATAAGGGAAACAATCCGAAGCGCAGTTTCAACCCCTTTATCGGAGGCAGTATCTCAGGCTCTGCCAGTGATATTCGGGGGTATAAGCTTGAAACCGTCTTATAGGCAAAGAAGGATAGGAAGGAAAAGAGACAGGGCAAAACGGCCGTATGGAGGTCGTTTTGCCCTGTCTTTTTTTCACGGGAAGGAACGGGGAAAAAGGATACGATTGTATTAGAATTGCGGATAATAGTGTTAGAAAAATAGCGGATTTCATATTATGATGAAATCATTCAGGTTATCCCGGCGGCAGCCTTTTGCAAAGACGGAATGCTGCGTAAAACCGGGCAGTGAAACGGGAAAATACATCAAGGAGGCCGGCAATGAATAATATCGAGCGCAGAGACAGGGAAATGGTCTACATTTCGGACGAAGAGGTATTCAAGGAACAGTGTGTGACCAGGAAGATCCTGAACAGGCTGAACAAAGCGGATGTTTCCGATTTTGAGGAAATCGGGAAGATTGTGAAGGAACTTCTGGGGAAATCAGAGGGGGCTTTTATCAACCCGCCTTTTTACTGCGACTACGGTTCCCATATCGAAGTAGGGAAAAATTTCTTCGCCAACTATAACTGCACCATTATCGATGTGGCGAAGGTGAAGATCGGGGATTATTGTCAGATGGCTCCCAACGTGGCCATTTATACCGCAGGACATCCCGTGCATCCGGATTCCCGCAATTCCGCCTATGAATATGGCATCGGCGTGACGATCGGAGACAATGTATGGATCGGCGGAAACACGGTGATCCTGCCCGGGGTCCATATCGGGAGCAATACGGTGATCGGCGCAGGAAGCGTGGTGACCAAGGATATCCCGGACTGGGTGGTGGCCTGCGGGAACCCCTGCAAAGTGGTGAGGCAGATCACGGAGGCTGACCGCAAGTTCTATTATAAGGACAGGCAGTTTGACGAGGAAGCCTGGGAAAATGTGAAGAAGATGGGTTTGGCCGGAGAATAAAACAAAAAACGTCGTGGGGAATGCCCTGCGGCGTTTTTTGTAACTATTCAGCTGCCCCGCAGGCTCCCGGACGCCGGGGCGCACAGGGAAGGATCCTGCGGGGTGGCAGCTGTTACCGTTTTTTTATGGAAAGGCCGGGCGAAGGTTGACAAACGGCATGCGGCATGGTATAGTTATACCTGGATGTAACAAATTTGTAATAATCTGTAACAGTTAATAAATATCCGAAAAAAAGAATACACACTTTTCGGAATAAGGGAACACGAGATCTGAGCAAAGCCGGTGAAGGTAGAGATGGAGTACGAATGAGATATACACGGGTGAAGGTGGCAGCCTGTGTTTTGACCGCATCAGTGATGTTGTATGGTTCGGCGGTCCAGATACATGCGACGGAAACGGTATACGATCTTCCCGCAGCAGGCGTGGGACTCGCTTTGGAGGAAGGCCCTTCTCTTGCCAGTGTGCAGGAGGAAGCCGCCCAAAGCGAGAAGGCTGCAGAGACGGTCCGGGAGGTGCAGGAAACACAGGCGGTAACATCTGCGGACATTGAATCCGGGGTGACCGGTGTGGGAGAGTCCACGATAGACGAGAAGGTGGTAACCCATGTGCAGGAGCAGCAGATGGAGAATGCGATTAATAACGGCATAGGCGTGGCAAGTATTCTCAGCCCTGTTAAAGAGCAGGAAGAAGCCCCGGTCCCAGCGGCGGAAGATGCGGGCAGCCTGGTGGTTTATAATGAAGAAGGCGGTACGGTTATCGTAGCGTCCTCGGTGGACAGAATGATCGTGGAGCCGGTGGATCTGAAAGAATCGCAGGATTCCGGAGAAGAAGCGGATGTTTCCGATCGGGATGAGGACCGGGGCGAAACAGCGCTTCCCGTAGAAAGCAGGCAGGAAGAAACCGCGGAATCTGCGGATAAGAAGAAGGAAGAATCCGGCGGAACGGAAGAAAAAGAGAATAAGGAAGAGAAAAAGGAAGAGAACGAGAGCAAAGAGGAGAAGGAAGACAAAGAAAGCAAAGATAAAGAAGAGAAGGAATCCGAATCGGAAAAGGAAACCGAAGAGGATCATCAATCAAAGGATCCGGATGGCGTGAAGGATGATCAGCTCCCTGCAGAAACGGATACTCCCGCAGAGGAGGAAACGGACGCAGAAAAGGAGAGCGGATCGAAAACACAGGAATCGGAATCCAAACCTGCAGAATCGGAGAATGCGACAACGGAGGAACCCGTTGAACAGGAGCCGGAAACTCCTGAAGAAACGGAGACTCCTGCCGCGGAAGAAGCCGCAGAAACGCCTGCATCCGAATCCGAGGCGGAAGCAAGCCCGGAAAATGGCGAGACGGAGGCGGTACCTGCTTCTACCGGCGCCGGAAATGCGGTTGTTGATTATGCGCTTCAGTTTGTGGGAAACCCTTACTCCTATGGCGGGTCGAGCCTGACGAACGGGACGGACTGCTCCGGTTTCGTAATGAGCGTATACAAAAATTTCGGAGTATCCCTTCCCCATTCTTCTTCCGGCGACAGACAGGTCGGCACTGAGGTGGGAGGCGGTCTGGCGAACGCACAGCCGGGAGATATCGTCTGCTACAGCGGCCATGTGGGAATCTACATCGGAGATAATAAGATTGTCCATGCGAGTACGGAAAGTACGGGAATCAAGGTTTCCGAGGCGGACTATAAGACTCCGATTACAGTGAGACGGGTTATTAATTAAAGGACATAGAAGGCGGCACCGTACTTTGCGGCGCCGCTTCTTTTATTTCGGGAAAGACCGCCCGGGTGTTCTCATGTATCCGTAAGGACTTCCCGCTCGGACAGACCCGTGGGCCTCCGGCCCTTTTGTGGAAAATGCACAAATTTTGTCGTTTCCCGAACCACACGGAAGAGGGAGCAAAAAGACTTATCCACAAATACGGTATACGGAAAACAGGATAGGTTCAGTTATACACGGAGTTATCCACATTATCCACAGAAAGAAAAAGAATCCGGAATTGACCGATGCGGCGCATAGAAAAACAGATGTTTTGGTAAGTTCCACGAAAACAGATAAAAAACGGCGGCAGCGTGAAAGCTTCGGTTTCCCGCACCCGGATTCTCATATGATATTGTCAGATTTTCATGAAGCCATTGCCAGCGGCAGGAGAAATATGGTATAATTGCACCAAGGAAAAATTGTTTCCTAATTATGAAAAGAAGGGATGATCAGCATGAAATTCATTATCAGCGGAAAAAACATCGAAATGACTCAGGGGCTCCGCAATGCGGTGGAGTCGAAGATCGGGAAGCTGGAAAGGTACTTCACGCAGGACACAGAAGTGCATGTGACGCTGAGTGTGGAGAAGGACAGACAGAAAATAGAGGTGACAATCCCGGTAAAAGGCGGAATCATCAGGTCGGAACAGACAAGCAGCGATATGTATGTCTCCATCGACCTGGTAGAGGAAGTGATCGAAAGACAGCTTAAGAAATATAAGAATAAAATTACGGACAAGCAGCAGGCGGGCGGGAATTTCCAGCAGGAGTTCCTGGAGAAGGAATATCCGGAAGAAGAGGAAGTTAAGATTGTCCGTACCAAGAAATTCGATATCAAACCCATGTATCCGGAGGATGCCTGCATTCAGATGGAACTGCTCGGCCATAACTTCTACGTATTCTTCAATGCGGAGACGGAGCAGGTGAATGTGGTCTATAAGAGGAAAGGGAATACCTACGGGCTCATCGAACCGGAATATTAAGATAACGGCGGAGTGACGGAAGCGGTCTGTGCGGCAAATGCGCAGACCGCTTCTATTTTCTTCCTGAAATTACGCCGGATAACAAGGGGGAGTTACCTTATGTGCGAAGGCTTCCTCTGGGCAGGCGCATAAAGAGTCCCGTGCCCGGACAACGGCCCAATCCGGCTCCTGCAGAGTGAAGCAATTCACCGGGGTTCGCTTTATATCGGAAAAATAGTGGTTCAAACGTCAATTTTCATTCCTCTCCGAACGCATATGGATATTGGAGCGGGCATATATTGGGAAGGAAAGCAGTTTAGGAGCCGCTATGAGATATTGCCGGAAGCTGAAAATCTTGATCTTGACCGAAGTGATGATCATCCTTCTATTGGCGGCCGTCACGGAGGGCAGAAAACAGGCCGAGCAGGCAAACTCCACGGCGCTGCTGGCAGAGGAAGAGACGACGGACGGGGATTTTATCCGTTGGGTGGATTTTCAGGCATCCTGCGATGCACTCACCCTGGCCTACGGCATCGACGTGGAAACCTACGGAACGGATTATCATATCGACTGGGTCTGCCTGCTGGCTTATGGTGCGGCAAAAAGCGGCGGAGAATTCGGAAAACAGGGCATGAAGGCAATGGAAGCGGCCGCGGAACGGGTAAGAACGGGAGAAACCGTCTGGGAAGAAGAGACGGCCGGCCTGGAAAGCTATTCCTATTACGAGGAGGCCTATGATGCGGCCCTGGGCGGCATGGTGGGAGAATTCCTTCTCCAGGAAAAGGATGAAAACGGGGAAGTGGTATGGAGGAGGAAGTACGGGCTGAAGGCGTTTTCTCCCATTGCCAAAGGCTTTCCCTATTCGGATTTCGATGATTTCGGTTCGTCCAGAAGCTATGGATATAAACGTCCCCATTTGGGACATGACATGATGGGTCAAATCGGCACGCCGGTGGTGGCCGTGGAGTCAGGCTATGTGGAAGTGCTGGGATGGAATCAATACGGAGGCTGGAGGATCGGAATCCGAAGCTTTGACGGGAGGCGCTATTATTACTATGCCCATCTTCGCCAGGATTTTCCCTATGCGGAAGGACTTGCGGAGGGGGATGCGGTGACGGCCGGCGACGTGATCGGGTATATGGGACATACGGGGTACTCGGCCACGGAAAACGTCAACAATATCAAGACGGTACACCTCCATTGGGGGCTGGAATTGATCTTTGACGAGTCTCAGAAAGAATCGGACAACGAAATCTGGATTGACTGCTATCAGATCTCCAAATTCCTTTATAAAAACCAGTGCGAAACCCGGAAGGTGGAGGGGACGAAGGAATGGGAACGCGTATACGGAATGGAGGATCCGGCAGTGGAGAGATATCTGGAAGAAAAAACAACTGAAGTGTTGTGGAAAAAGTAGGAAATAACGTTCATCATAAAAGGTGCCCGACAATTTATCCGCGGAAGGCCAAGACCGGCTAAAACCGGCATTTTTCGGCCTCCCAGTATCTTCCATCCATTATACATGCACTGAACGAAAAAGTCTGCTTTACCGTTCAAAGGGTGCGGCAAACGCATGAATGGCCCTGCGGCCCCCGCGGCACCATTCATGCGTTTGCCGTGTTCAAAGGGCCTTGTGGGGGACTGGATATTGAGACGGGATAGAAAAGACAATTGCCGCGCGGCGCTGGCGATCCTGATGTTTTGCACAGTGGTTCTGGGACTGTTTTTTTTCACGGTTTTTATGGAGAAGGAGGGGAAGGCCGCGGGACGGGGAAAGGAGGAACCCTTTTGGAGCGTGACTGTCCGCTACCATTCCAATTATCCCACGGGAGAGGATCTGATATATGAGGTACGCTGCCTGGGAAGGGAAAAAGCCTGGGAAAGGGACGGGTGCAGCATCGGAAGGCTGTTTTCCTATACGGACTGCGGATTTGGAGGATATTTTCCCTTAAGTGACGGACATACCTGGTATCTGGAGAAGGAGTGCATTACGCAGGCCGGAAGATTATATCTGAAGAAAAATACGGCTTGCGATCTGTATGCCGGCTGGAAAAGGGAAAGAAGGCGTCCAAGGGGAACGGTGCGGCTCTGGCCCGGGTTCTAAGCGGCGGTTCCCGTGCTGCCAGGGCGAACGCAGGCCGGGGTCCGAGCCCGGCAGGGCCGCAGCAAGGGGGCAGGGCGCTCATGTGTTTGCCCCATCCGGTCCTTAATGTGGTCAACTTCAGGCTGTGGCCGTACTGCACCCGGTTCCCGCATTTTTCGTGCCTGCGCCCATCTTTTTATTGACAGGCACTCGCCCATATGGTATTATACTCAAAAGATTTGATATTCAAAATATTAGAACAACGAGAGATGCAGGCCTTCGGGCGTGGCATGAAAGGATAGATTGAAAAATAATACGGATGGTTTATTTTTCAATCGCAATCTGTGCCAGGTAACACGAAGGAGCTGCCTTATGCACAAAAGTCCCTTTATGAATTGAGAGCCGCCCTACGGCGGCAGAATGGCGGTTAAAATGAGCATACGTTTTCTATGTGATTCCACATGTGATCTGACTTCCGCACAGGCGGCGGAAGCGGGAGTTGCCATCATCCCCCTGAAAGTACTGTTCGGGGAGGAAGAGTACTATGACCGGATTGACATGCAGCCGGAGGAATTCTTTGACAGGCTCTCCGTATCCCGGGAACTGCCCAAGACCAGCCAGCCGTCTCCGGAGGCCTTCCTTCCGGTTTTCCGGGAAGTAAAGGAGGCGGGGGACGATCTGATCTGTATCCTGTTGGCCGGATCTCTCAGCGGAACCTGCCAGAGCGCGCTGATCGCCAAGGATATCGTGGAGTATGACCGGATCCATATCATTGACAGCGGCCAGGCATCCCTGGGCGCCCAGCTCCTTTTAAGCCGTGCGCTTGCGCTCGCCGGCCGGGGAGAAGAGGCGGTACGGATCGTGGAAATTCTGGAGCAGGAAAAAAATCGGGTATGCATTTATCTCATGGTGGATACGCTTCTCTATCTGCAGAAAGGCGGACGGCTGTCGCTAACGGGGATGGTGGCCGGAAACGCGCTGAATCTGCGCCCCGTGCTGGCCGTGCGGGAGGGGAAGGTCCAAGTGGCCGGCCTGGCGCGTGGGATGAAGGGAGCCTGGGAAAAGGTGATGAAACTTTTGGAAAAGGACGGCGGCATGGACGAGGAGAGGGGATACCTTCTGGGCTATACCGGGAAACGGGAATGCCTGAACGGATTTGAAAGGTTCGCCGCGAGCCGCCTGTGCGCGCCCTGCGTCAGTACCGTGGCGGTAGGCTGTGTGATCGGGGTGCATGTGGGGCCGGGAGCCAATGCGGTGGCGGTATTCCTGAAAGAATAGCCCTGACGGCCGGCCTTAACATCGGGACAAACGCGTGAACGGCCCTCTCCTGCCTAAATATGCTGCAGGTGCCCGGGCCTGGTCAAAATAGTATAATAATCAGTCAAATAAACAGAAGAAAAATCCTCCCGGAAATGCTATTTTATCTGTAGGAATAGATTGAAAAATGAGCCTGATGGCTTATTTTTCAATCCCCATTTGTGCCGTAGGCGGCCCAAATGGAATCGCAGATGAGAAATCGCATTCGCGACTTCTCATCGCGTAGCCGCAAAGGACGCGGCATGGAAGGAACAGATTGGAAAGACACCGCATCGATGCGGTACAGGAGGAGATGCAGGGTATGGTAATTGCGAAGACGGAACAGGATCTGGGGAGCGCGGTCTGCAGCTGGCGTATGTGCGTAGAGGGCACGGAGGAATATGTTCCCGCCACGGTTCCCGGCAGCGTCTATCAGGATCTGCTGGACAACGGGAAGATGGAGGACCCCTATTACAGGGACAATGAGCTGAAAGCGCTGAAGGTGATGGACGATGATTTCACCTATGTGACACAGTTTGACGCCGCGGAGGAGCTCTGCAGCCGGGAAAACGTGCTGTTGCATTTTGACGGGCTCGATACGCTGGCGGATATTTGGCTGAACGGAAGCCATGTGGCATATGTGAACAATATGCACCGCACCTGGGAATTTCCCGTGAAGGAATTGATCAGGAACGGGGCCAACGAGCTGAAGGTGACCTTCCGTTCTCCCACCAAATATGTGGAGGAGGCTTATCGGGAGCGCCCCATTGAAGGAAGCTCCGATGCTATGCGGGGGTTTCCCTATTTGAGAAAAGCGCACTGCATGTTCGGCTGGGACTGGGGCCCGCGTCTTCCTGACGCCGGGATCTGGCGTGCGGTGAAGCTGATCGCCTTTGACGATGCGAGGCTTGACGGGGTCTATATCACCCAGAAGCACGAACCCGGCCTGGTGACGCTTCAAATGCGTGTGGATGTGGAAAAGACGGGTTATGAAAGGACACTGGCGTTCGGAAAGGACGACGGAAAACTCTCCGGATATTCTTACCGGGTGACCGTGACGGATCCGGACGGAAAGAAAATAACCGGAAGCTATGCCTGCGACGGCTCGGCACAGGAAATCCGGATCGAGAATCCCAGGTTGTGGTGGCCCAACGGATATGGCAGCCAGCCCCTCTATCAGGTGGAGGTGGAGCTCGCAGCCGGGGAGACGGCGGTGGATTCCTGGAAGGGACGCATCGGCCTGAGGACCATGACCGTACATATCGAGAAGGACGAGTATGGCGAGTCCTTTGCCCATGAGGTAAACGGCGTACGGATCTTTGCCATGGGCGGCGACTATATCCCGGAGGACAATATCCTTCCCAGGGTGACGCCGGAGCGTACCTATGACCTTCTGCTCCAGGCAAAAAATGCCAACTTCAACTGTGTCCGTGTCTGGGGCGGCGGTAATTATCCCTATGACGGATTCTGGGATGCCTGTGACGAACTGGGCCTGGTCGTATGGGAAGACTTTATGTTCGCCTGCGCGGTCTACGAGCTGTCGGATGAGTTCGAAAAAAATATCAGTGCGGAGTTCATCGATAATATCAAACGGATTCGCCACCATGCCTCCCTGGGCCTGTGGTGCGGCAACAACGAGATGGAGCAGTTTGTGGCCGTCGGGGAATGGGTAACCCGTCCTCAGGAGAGGAGCGACTATGTGAAAATGTATGAGTACGTTATTCCGAAGATCCTGAAGGAATACGATCCCAACACCTTTTACTGGCCTGCGAGCCCGTCCTCAGGCGGAGCGTTCGACGAGCCCAACGACGAGAACCGGGGCGACGTCCATTACTGGGATGTGTGGCATGGAAACAAGCCGATTACCGAATACCGGAAATTCTATTTCCGCTATGTATCCGAGTTTGGCTTCCAGTCCTTCCCTTCCCTGAAAACGGTGGAGACCTTTACCGAGCCGGAGGACCGGAATATTTTCTCCTATGTGATGGAAAAACACCAGAGAAACGCATCCGCCAACGGCAAGATCATGAACTATATGGAGCAGACATTCCTGTATCCTACGGATTTCGACACCACCCTGTATGCTTCCCAGCTTCTGCAGGCAGAGGCCATTCGTTACGGCGTGGAGCATTTCAGAAGGAACAGGGGCAGATGTATGGGAACCGTCATCTGGCAGCTCAATGACTGCTGGCCGGTTGCCAGCTGGGCATCCATCGACTACTGTGGGAGATGGAAAGCGCTGCATTATTATGCGAAACGCTTCTTTGCACCCGTGATGCTTTCCTGTGCGGAGGAAGGAATCCTAACCCAGGACACAAACCCCAACGCCCAGCCCTATGAGGTGAAGAAATCCATCCATCTCAACGTGGCAAACGAGAGTATGGAGGACAGAAAGGTCAGGGTGGCATGGACGCTGCGCAACCGGGAATCGGAAGTGATCCGCGGCGGAGAGGAAACCGTCACCGTTCCCGCTCTTTCTTCCGTATGGCTGGAAAAGGTTGACTGCATGGATGCCGATCTGTACAATGATTATGTCAGTTATGACTGCTATTCGGACAAAGAGACGGAGAGCATATCCGGCGGCTGCGTGATTTTCTGCGCACCCAAGCAGTACCGTTTCGCGGATCCGCAGCTTACGGTGGAAACGGACGGGGACGAGCTGGTGGTAACGGCCAAGGCCTATGCCCGGGGCGTGGAGATTATCAACGGGGCGGACGATATGCTTCTGTCGGATAACTATTTCGATATGAACGCGGGTACGAGACGGGTGAAGATCTTGAAGGGTGTGCCGGAGGGACTGAAGATCCGGAGCGTGTACAACATCCGTTAGCGGGCAGACGGGAGCAAGCTTGAAAGAAGGATGCTTTCAAGCTCCCTGATTGAAATGCCCGCCGAAGCGGGCGTATGGGAGCCAAAAAATGAGAAGTACGCGAAGAAAAATGGCAGTAAGGGGCGCATCGGCGCTCCTTGCCGCACTGTTGAGTTTATCGGCGGCGGTAACCGGAAGGGCATCGGAAACGGCGCCGGCAGCAGAAGGAACGATAGAAGCCGGGGCCGCCCCGGATGCCGCGGGAAAGGAAAGCATCGACGCCAAAGGAGCGGTGCCGGACCTGCAGCCGGACGGGCAGGACTTTCTTGTGGACCGCTTTGTACTGCCGGAGGGCGCGAGGGTGCTCGTGGTAGTGGAGGGCACGGGCGGAAGCGCCTGTCAGGTGTATGCGTACGAGCGGCCGGAGGCCGGGGATGAAACATGGATTTTGCGGCTGTGCACCGCCGGAAGGCTGGGGCGTGGCGGCATGAGCAATCACCGGACGGAAGGGGATTTGACCACGCCTATCGGTGTGTTCCAGATGGATACGCCCTTCGGACAGGGAAAACCCTTGGAAGGATTCCCCGAGAATTATATACAGGTGACGAAAAGCTATGTCTGGGTGACGAAGACGAACCGGCTGGAAGCGTCCAGCACGGAAGACGGCGAGCGGGTAGGCACGAAGGGTTATGCGGGATATTACGAATATGTCCTGAATGCCGGATATAACAAAAATGCCGTCGAGAAAAAAGGATCCGCCCTGTTCCTTCACTGCCAGAGAAAGAAGCGGACGGGTTCTGCGGGCTGCGTGGAAATCCCCAAAGAAGATATGATAGCGATCATGCGCCTGTACGGAGCTTACGGGGACGGGGCGTGCTATATTGCCCAGGCGCCGAGGGGGACGTTTCCCTTGATCTATGATTCCTATGGGGCCAACAACGGCCTGTCGCCGGAGGGGGATTTTACGATACCTGTGCAGTGACGGACAGCGGCCAAAACGGCTTTGCCCGGGAATAGAAAAATATGCGTGGAAAAGGGAACGGGCAGGTTCCCTTTTTTAATGCCCGGATCCTGCCGGACAGGACAAACGAATGAATGGCCCTGCGGCCCCTGCGCCACCCCTGCCCGGCAGAATTGTTTTCCTTGACTATATTCCATTTGTGGAATATAATTGATTGCAGGAACATAATATAGGGAGGTTTTGATCTGCGGCGGACGAAACGGACCCAAAAGAGCCGGACGGATGGGAGGCGGATATGTTAAAGCACGGGATTCTGGGACTATTGAACTACGGGGAGATGACGGGATACGAGATTATGGGAACCTTCCGGGATTCCCTGAATTTTTTCTGGAAGGCGCAGACGAGCCAGATCTATCGGGAGCTGCAGGTTCTGCGCGAGAGGGGCTTCGTGGAAGACCGGCTGGTGGAACAGACCGGAAAACCGGATAAAAGGATTTTTTCCATCACCCCTGTCGGAAGGGAGGAATTGAAGCGCTGGCTAAGGGAGGAAGAGACGGGATTTCAGCCCAGGAGCGAGATCCTTATGCGGGTGTTTTTCCGGGGAGAGACAGAGCCGGCTGAAAACCGGGACTATTTTCGCGCCCTGCAGAAGGAATGCCGGGAATTCGGACGGAACCTGATATCTGCCGAGGGGTATGTAAGGGAATATGCCGAGGCTTTGGAAAGCGAATATAAGGCGCTGTACTGGGAAATGACCGTGGATTTCGGGCGCAGATATATGGAGATGATATCGGACTGGTGCGAGGAATGTGTGAGAAAACTGGAGGAAGCGGATGAACATATTGGTGATTAATGCAAGCCCTCGGGGGAAGAGGAGCAATTCCTACAGGCTGACAGGGGCGTTCCTGGAAGGACTGAGGGAGGAAGCGGAGAAAAGGGGAAGGGAAACCCGGGTAACGGAGCTTTGCGTAAAAGATTTGAAAATCGATTCCTGCCTGGGCTGTTTTTCCTGCTGGAAGAATACGCCGGGACAATGCTGCCAAAAGGACGATATGGAAAGGGTCCTAAAGCTGCGGCTATGGGCCGATCTCACCATATGGAGCTTCCCTCTGTATTATTATAATGTACCGGGTCCATTAAAAAACCTGATCGACCGCCAGCTGCCCATGGTTCTGCCCTTCATGAAGGAAAGGGAGGACGGTGTGGGGAGCGGCAGCCATCCCTCCCGATATGACATGACGGGGAAGCGGACGGTGCTGATCTCCACCTGCGGTTTCTACTCCGCCAGAGACAACTATGACAGCGTATGCGGCATGTTTGACCATATCTGCGGAAAGGGGGCGTATGAGACAATCTTCTGCGGCCAGGGAGAATTGTTTGCCGTGCCGGAGCTGTCTTCACGGACGGAGGAATATCTGGCTTGGGTGAAACGGGCCGGAGGGGAATTCATGGCCGGAGGGATCCGGGAGGAGACGAAAGAAAGGCTGGAGGAACTGTTATTTGCGAAGGAAACGTTTGAGGCGATGGCGGATGCCAGCTGGGGAATCGACCAAGAGAGCGGCGAAAGGCAGGAAGAATCCCTGATATTCACCAAACAGATGGCTGCATTATATCGAACAGACGCCTGGGACGGGAAAGACCGGGTTCTGGAAATGTATTATACGGATTTGGATAAAACCTATCAGATCCTTCTGGGAAAGGAGGGCAGCAGGATCTGTACGGACGGTTCCTTAAAGGCAACCACCCGTATTGAAACGCCCTATACCCTATGGAAGGAGATCGCGGAGGGAAAGGTGGAGGGAGCGCAGGCCCTGGCGGAGCATAGATACCGCGTGAAGGGCGATCTCGGCCTGATGATGAAATGGGACGATTTCTTTGGAGGTAAAACGGGACGGGAGGATTCCGGGAAGGAGGAAACGGCGCGGGGAAGCGAAGGCATTCTGACCGGGGTCCAGGCGCCGGACCAAAAACCCGTGATGACCAGTTTCCTGATTCCCTGGATCGTTTTCTGGGCAGCCGTGCCGGCCTGGCCGACGGAGGGCGGCGTGGCAGGCATCGCGGCCTGTCTTTTCTCTTCCCTGCTGTTCTTTCGCCGCCGCAGGACAATTTATGACCTGCTGACGGGAATCGGGGTGGCCGGTTTGAGCCTGGGCATTTTATGCGGGATACCCTATCGCGGGGCCGTCGTCACATCCTATCTGCTGTTCGGCCTCATGTGGCTTTTGTCCTGCCTGGGGAAAATCCCCTTAAGCGCCAGCTATTCCATGTATGAATACGGAGGCAGGCAGGCCCTGCACAATCCGCTCTTTCTATCTACGAACCGGATCCTGACGGCCGCATGGGGCGTGCTGTATCTGTTCACGGGACTGTGGACCTTCTTTCTGATAAGAGGCGGGCTCGGATGGGGCATAGGGCTGATAAACAGTGTGGCCCCTGCGCTCATGGGCGTTTTTACAATCTGGTTCCAGCGCTTTTATCCTGCCCGAATGGCGGCGGGGAAGAGTAGATAGACTCAAACTTCCCGGGGGGACAGCCGTACTGGCGCTGAAAGACCCGGTAAAAATAGCTCAGATTGCGAAATCCGCATTCCTGGCAGATATCGATGATTTCCATCCGGCCCTCCAGAAGAAGGGAGGCGGCATATTCCATCCGGCGCGTGTTGATGAACTCCGTGGGGGACATATGCAGGTAACGGCGGAAGGAACGGTTCACGTATTCCTGGGACAGATTGGCGAGGCCGATCAGCCGGGGCAGGCCGGCGATGAAGTTTTCCGGCTTTTCCATCTGGCGCAGAAGCAGGGACAGCCAGGCGGGCAGGGGGAGGCTCTCCGGAGGGAGGGCTTCCCCCTTTTCCATGGAAGAGACAAATTGATAGAGAAACCAGGGCAGTACGGACAACAGGTACTGCCTTTTTTGGCGGGACGCTGCCCGGGAAAGAGGACCGGAGGTTTCCTGTATGCTTTCCGCTTCTCCGACACGCAGCATTTTTTCCCGGATATCGGAAAGAAGAGGCTCCTTTAATTCCAGCTGCGGGCACAGACTGGGCCGGGTAAAAAGGGAGCGGGGACAGTCCATCAGCCGGCAGATTTGGTCGAAATGGGAAGGGAGGAAGGGGACGTTGATCAATTCCAGGTCATATTGGTTCAAAAAGCCGTATCCGTGCACGTCAGAGGGACGGATCAGGGCGAAGGAACCCTCCGAGAGCAGGGTGGAACTGCCGTTGATCCGGTGGATCCCTTTCCCCTTATTGATGAGGAAAAATTCGTAAAAGGTATGGGTGTGCAGCGGATAGGTCTCCCGGACGCTGAATTGGTGCTGAAAACCGGGGGCGCGCAGGAGGCTTTCGGAATCCAGGGTCAGCCTGGGGATACGGGAAGGGTCAGAGTTGTTCATAATCAATTTCCTTTTTATCCAGAAAACGTTTCATGGCCTTGTCCCACAGCACATCGGCGGTCTTATCCGCCAGAAAGGTGTGAAAGGAGGTTCCGGTAATGAGGGAAAGGACGCCGTTCTCATACCGGCAGGTGAGCACCAGGGCCTTCACCTGCTCCGGCGTGACGGAGGTCTCGGCCGGCGTGAGAATACCGGGGACATACCGGGGCATGAGATGAAGGATGAATTTAAAACTTACAGGGGTCTTCCGGCCCTTGATCAGATCGAACAGGACGGGGCGGATGGATTTCCAGGTGGAAAATTCGCAGGGACGGATGGAAGGATCTTCCCATTCCTCGCTGGAAAAGAAATCCCGGTTCATGCGTCCGTCGATGGTAAAGGTATTGTACGTCTGGATCACCGCCTCCTCTAAGAGGAAGGAATCGAAGGCGTCCGTGGCCAGAAGCCTGCCCATAAAATGTTTTACATCTTTGATTTGAAGCGCCAGCATGGAAATTTCCCTTTCTCGGATCTGTTTTCGTTTGGTTCATTGTAACACAGCGGAGGAAATTTTGCACGTTTTAAGTAACCGGAGGCAGCCCAAAGCGACAGCGGGTTTCCGGCAGGATCCTTCCCTGTGCGCCCCGGCGTCCGGGAGCCTGCGGGGTGGCGGAACTGTTACGGCCACTCATGCGTTTGGCCTGAACCGGAGACGGCATGATTCGGGCACAATAGGGAGAGCGTCCGCGGGCCTTCCGGCTTACCCGTTTCGAAACTATGCTTGTATTTGGTTTCGGGAAGGTCTAAAATGGGAACAGGCGGATTTTTCCGAAAAAACGGATATGGGGACGGACAATGACGGGGAAATTATATACGAAGGATAAAATGTTTTATCAGAGGGTATTGAAGCTGGCAACGCCCATTGCCCTGCAGAGCCTGATTACCATCGGGGTCAATATGCTGGATACGATTATGGTGGGAAGCCTTGGGGAAATGGAGCTGTCGGCGGTCTCCCTGGCGAATCAGTTTATCAATATTTACCATATATTCTGCATGGGGCTCGGTATGGGGGCCTCCGTCCTGGTATCCCGGTACTGGGGGATGCGGGAACAGGAACCCGGCCAGGCGATGGAGGCGCTGAAAAAGACCATCTGTATCATGCTGCGGCTTACGTTGGGACTGGCTTTGGTGTTCGCGCTGGTCACTTTTTTCATACCTCAAACGGTGATGGGCATGTACACCGAAGAGGCCGGGATCATCTCCCTGGGGACGGATTATCTGGAGTATTCCGTGATCAGCTATTTCTTTCTGGGGCTGTCTCTGGTATGCACGATCGTGCTGCGCAGCGTGGGACAGGTGAGGATGCCGTTGTTCGTTTCGATAGGCGCTTTTTTCATCAATCTGGGGGCGAACTATGCGTTCATCTTCGGTAAACTCGGCCTGCCGGCCATGGGAGTAGTGGGCGCGGCGTTAGGAACCCTGGCGGCCCGGATTTTTGAGACGGGGATTATCTGCGGTTATCTGTTCTGGAAGGATACGCAGATCGGATTCCGGCTGAAGGATATGGGGAGGAAAACGGGGGATCTGCTGGGAGAATACATCCGGATCAGCATTCCCGTGCTGGTCAGCGACGGGATACTGGCTATAGGGAATAATACGGTGGCTATGGTCATCGGAAGGCTGGGCGTGATGTTCGTGGCGGCGAATGCCATCACCAGCGTGACGCAGCAGATGAGCACGGTCCTTATCCAGGGTATTTCCCAGGCAGGGGCCATCGTGACGGGACAGACTCTGGGAGAGGGGGAACGGGATAAGGCCTGGAGCCAGGGTTATGCGTTCTTCGGTCTGGGAATCGGCCTGGGCGCCCTGTCCGCCCTGTTCATCCTGGCAGTGAGCGGACCCATCATAGGGGCCTATAACGTTTCGGCCGAAACCGCCGCCACTGCGGAGCAGCTCATGAGGGCGATCAGTCTGATTATCCTGTTCCAGTCCACGAACAGCATCATGACCAAGGGCGTGCTGCGGGGAGGTGGGGATACCCGGATGCTGATGCTGGCCGACAATATTTTCCTGTGGCTTCTGTCCATCCCTTTGGGTATTTTGGCCGGGTTCGTTCTGGGGCTTCCGGCATTCTGGATCTATATCTGCCTGAAATTTGACCAGATCGCCAAGACCGTCTGGTGCCTGCTGCGGCTGCGAAGCGGGAAATGGATTCAGAAAATCAGTACGGGCGCACAGACACAGTAAACGCATGAACGGGCCTGCGGTATCTGCGGCACCCCTGCCCGTTCCTGTGTTTGCCGCGGTTTATCAGCGTTTTTGGTTGCGGCCTGCGCCGAAATTGGTTATACTGGAGGCAGGCCAAAACAGGATAATAAGGAGGGAGAAGATGGCGGAGTATGTTATCAGCTGTTGTTCCACCGCGGATCTGACTGCGGAGCATTTTCGGGAAAGAAACCTTTCCTATATTTGTTTTCACTATGAACTGGACGGAAAGGAATACCCGGACGACTGCGGGAAATCCATGGATTTTGAGGAATTCTACCGACGCATGGACAACGGGGCACAGACAAAGACTTCCCAGGTGAATGCGGAAGAATTTACGTCCTATTTCGAACCGTTCCTGAAGGAAGGACGGGATATCCTGCACGTCTGCCTTTCTTCGGGAATTTCCGGAGTGGTGAATTCTGCTATGGTGGCGAAAGCGGATCTGGAAGAAAAATATCCGGAACGCAGAATATATATCGTGGATTCCCTGGGAGCTTCCTCCGGCTATGGTCTGTTCATGGATAAGCTGGCGGATCTGCGGGATGAGGGAATGGAGCTCGATGCGCTGTATGCCTGGGCGCAGGAGCACAAACTGGAGCTGCATCATTGGTTCTTTTCCACGGATCTGAAATTCTATATTAAAGGCGGCAGGATCTCCAAAACGGCGGGCTTTGTGGGCGGAATGCTGGGAATATGTCCGCTTTTGAACATGGACGACGAAGGCAGGCTGATCCCCAGGATGAAGATCCGCACTAAGCGGAAGGTGATCGCGGCCATCGTGGATAAGATGGAAGAAAACGCACGGGACGGACTGGAATATTCCGGGAAATGCTATATTTCCCAGTCCGCCTGCATGGAAGACGCGAAGGAAGTGGCTCGTCTGGTGGAAGAGAGGTTTCCGCGGCTTTCCGGGAAGGTGGAAATCAATTACGTGGGGACGACCATCGGCAGCCATACGGGGCCGGGAACGGTGGCTCTGTTTTTCTGGGGAAAAAAGAGAGAAGCGTAGGGGGTCGTCGGAGGGAAACGGATTTGTCGAAGAAAAAGGAGATTAAGACGAATGCCATGCGCATTCTGGACGGCCTGAAGCTGCCTTATTCCCATTACACCTATGAGTGTGAGACCTTTGTGGACGGGATCCAGGTGGCGGATCTGCTGGGGCTTCCCCATGAAAAGGTGTATAAAACACTGGTCACCCGGGGAAACGACGGAAACTATTATGTGTTTGTGCTCCCCATAGAGGCCGAACTGGATCTGAAAAAGGCGGCCCGGGCCGTGGGGGCCAAGTCGGTGGCGATGATCCCGGTGAAGGATATCAATCAGGTGACGGGTTATATCCGGGGCGGATGCACGGCTCTGGGGATGAAGAAACAGTATCGGACCGTGATCGACGAATCGGCGCGGCGGCAGCCGTCTATAATCGTCAGCGGCGGGCGCATCGGTTCCCAGATCGAGCTGGAGCCGGAGCACCTGCGGCAGGCATCCGGAGCGGAATTCGCGGATGTGACCGGATAGAGACAGCTGCCGGGGCTTCGGGCGCAGGAGCTGTCTGCGGTCCGGTACGGCGGGCAATGCTGGAACCGTCCGCCGGTATCGAAGGGTACCGGGCGCATGGCCTGCCTGCGGCAGCGGCGTCCGGCGGAGGAGTGTGAAGAAGAATGCGCGGGAAAAAGAAGAAAAAAAGCTTGGAAAAGCAGATCACGGGAAAAGTGAACTTCCTGGTGGTTTTACTATACGGCGGGATCATTGCGGCGGCCGCGGTCAGGGAACTGGCGGCCAGGAGGAGGAAGGCGGAATGAACGGACAAAAAGGGATCCTGGCCCTGGAAACGGTAGCGCTGGATGAAGAAGAGCCGGCAGTGGTCATCATTGACCAGACAAAGCTGCCGGGGAGGACACAGCTGATCCGCTTAAGGAGCGCACAGGAAATCTGGGATGCCATCTATCTTCTGAAAGTACGCGGGGCCCCTGCGATCGGCGTGGCGGCAGCTTTCGGAATCTACGTGCTGGCCAGGCAGATCGGGACGGAGGACTACGACGCCTTTCTGGCAGAATTCAGAAAGCTGAAGGCATACCTGGATTCCGCCCGTCCCACGGCGGTGAATCTGTCCTGGGCGCTGAACCGTATGGAAAGGGTGGCGGTCTCTCATCCGGAAGAGACGGTGGGAGAAATCCTGTGCCTTTTACGGAAGGAGGCCCTGGCCATCAAGGAGGAGGACACCCGCGTCTGCCAAAGCATCGGGGAATACGGACTGGGCCTGTTAAAACCGGGGGACGGGATCTTAACCCATTGCAATGCGGGACAGCTGGCCACAAGCCGGTACGGAACGGCGACGGCCCCCATTTATCTGGGGCAGGAGAGAGGATATGGGTTCCGCGTTTTCGCCGACGAGACGCGTCCCCTTCTGCAGGGAGCCAGGCTGACGGCCTATGAACTGCACTCCGCAGGGGTGGACGTGACGCTGATCTGCGACAATATGGCTTCCATGGTGATGAAAAACGGGTGGATTAACGCGGTATTCGTGGGCTGCGACCGGGTTGCGGCCAACGGGGATGCTGCCAACAAGATCGGGACCTCCGGCGTGGCAGTCCTGGCCGGCCATTACCATATCCCCTTCTATGTGTGCGCCCCCACATCCACCATCGACCTGTCCACACCCTCAGGGGCGGATATCCGTATCGAGCAGCGGCCGGAAGAGGAAGTGACGCAGATGTGGTATAAGGAACGGATGGCTCCGGAAGGCATCAAAGTGTACAATCCGGCCTTTGACGTGACGGACCACAGCCTGATTTCGGGGATCGTAACCGAGTACGGGGTCGCGAGGGCTCCTTACGGAGAGGCGTTTGAGGAAATTTTCCGTAAAAAAGAGGCGGCGGACGGGAACCTTCAATGCAAGATAAAATAATGAAGAATAAAATTTGGAATCGGAATTTTATTAAAATATTCACAGCCTCTGTTCTGCTGTTGGCAGGGAATCAGATGATTATGGCGGTTTTGCCGCTTTTTATGGACGAAATCGGGTGCGCGGCTTCGGTTCTGGGGACGGCCACATCCATATCCGCCCTGGCTGCCATGGCTGCCAGGCCTGTTGCGGGCAGGATAGCGGATAAGAAGAGCAAGCGCCTGGTCATGGGACTGGGCCTTTCGGTAATGTCTCTGGGGATGATGGGGTTTTCTGCCCTTCCCTTTGCGGCGGCCATCCTTGCCATCCGTTTTCTGCAGGGATTCGGCATATCCGCGGCCACCACGGCCCAGGTGGCCATTGCGGCGGACACGCTGCCGGGAGAAAGGGTGGAGGAAGGCCTTTCCTACTTCGGCATCGGAAATACAGTGGCGGCGGCCCTGGGGCCGTCTCTGGGGCTTGCCTTGATTTTCGGTAAAAATTATCTGCCCTCCTGGATGACCGGCGCCGGTATGTTCTTAGCGGCAATGCTTCTGGTATGGGCGCTGCCCGCCGAAAGACGGGGAGCGAAGGCACCGGAGCCGCCGGATCCGAAGGAAAGGACGCAGGAGAAGGGGTTCTGGAATTATTTTGAGAAGAGCGCGGCCCTTCCCAGTCTGATCTGGATGATCCTGATGGTTGCGGATGCGGGCACCATCGTTTTCCTGCCCACCTATGCCGCCCAGATGGGAGTGAGGGATATCGGTCTGTTCTATGCATTCCAGGCCGCAACCATGTTTATCACAACCCTTGCGGTGGGAAACCTGATGCATCGGCTAGACAATCCGGAGGTATTGCTGGTGCCTTCCCTTCTGATTTACTGCGGTTTCCCGCTGCTTCTTTTCCTGGCACATGGACTGGGGCTGCTTCTGCTGGCCGGTGTCGTATACGGAGTCGGCCTGGGAGCCACTACGGCTTTGGTGAGAGCCCTGTCCCTGTCCAGGGCATCTTTGAAAAGACGGGGAGCCGCCTCCGCCACGTTTCAGTGCGCGCAGGATTTAGGTTACTGTGTCGGTTCTTTTGCGGGCGGGATTGTGGCGAATGCGTACGGATACCGTACGCTTAACGGCATCCTGGTGTTGTTTCCGGCTGTGGCTTTGCTGATCAGCCTGGCGGCGCTTAGAAGGAGAGATGGATAACACGGCACATACAGCGCTTACGGCCTATCGGTTGGCCGTGATGTACATGAAGTTTGGAGGCGGTCGAAAAGGCTGCCTCTTTTGTTTTTGTCCTGGAAGTTTATACTTTTTTAATTGACTTATCGAAGAAATCTGTATAGAATAAAAACGAATTTGTTAGCAGTGCTAAATAACGGGAAAATTGTCGTCCCCTGCGGCACATATTGCGGCAGAAGACGGCGTCTGGGATTGCGGTGTCCGGAGGATGGATATGGGTAAGAAAAAGGGAAGAAAGAGCTTGATCGGCATGGCGGTCTGTGTGGCCCTCGTGACGGGGCTGGCGGGCTGCGGCGAAAAAGAGGCGGAGGTTTCAACGCAGGAGGAGGAAATCTCTGTGGCGGTAGCCGCGGGGACGCCCCGGGTGGGGACTCTGACGGTTTCCGGTACTTTTATCGGAACGGTCAGTCCCCAGGAACAGGTAAGTATCATCCCTCTTGTATCCGGGGAAGTGACGGAAGTGAATTTTGAGGTGGGAGATTACGTGGAAGCCGGGAGCGTGCTGGTTCGGATCGACGACGAGGCGGCCAGACTTCAACTGGAGTCGGCGCAGTTATCCAAGGAAGGCGCGGAGCTGTCCGCCCAGAGAACGCTGGGTTCCGCTCAGGTGATGAGCAATCTTTCCATGGAAAGCAATATCAACAGTATCCAGTATCAGATCGACATGGCGAAAAAGCAGTACGATGCGGCGGGGGATTCCGTAGCGGATGCCTATGAGGCAAAGGAGGATATGCAGGACGCTCTGAATAAAATCAACGAAAGCATCGATAAGATGGAGGACGGCTATAACGGTATGAAAAAGATGGCCGCTTCAGCTAAGAATCTGGTGCGTCAGAATGAAAGGACGGGTATCTGGGAATGGGCGCTGCCGGAGGAACCGAACTGGGAAGAGGAATATCATACCACTCCGACCGGCGTGCTGCCGGGCGGCGGGGGAGGAACGGGCCCGGCCGATCCGGACACCTCAGGAGATCCTGCCGGCAGAAAACCGGATGACGGGACGATGGACGACACCATGTCCGGAGGAACGATAGACATGACGGAAAGCGGCAGCCCGGAAGGAGCGGGAGGCTCTGCGGGGAGCGGCGGCGCCGGAAATACCGGGGATTCTGCCGGGAGCGGAAGCAATGGGGCCGGAAGCACGGGAGGCTCTGCGGGAAGCGGCGGTGCCGGAAATGTGTCCGGAGGTACGGGAGGTTCTCCGGACGGAAGCTCGTCCGACCGGACGGACGGCGTTTCCGAAGGAAATACTTCTGCGCAGCCCTCGCCCGACCCGACGGATCGGAACCCTTCAACGTCTTCCGATGCCCTGAAGGACCGTCCCGGCTCCACCGGAGCCGGTTTCGGCCAGATCGGGGAAACGGAAGGGGCGGAGCCTTCCGCAAAGGGGAGCAGGACGGTGGAGCGGCTTGCCGCATCCGGGAAAAGAGAGACAACCGTCCTGAGTATGGAGGAGATCCGATGCCACACAAAACCCTGGGAGGATGGTGCCGCACAGCCGCTGCGGATGGCCGGAGGATATGAATTCCTCCGGGTTTCGGAGGTGGGAGGAACTCCCGATACGGATCCGGACGATAAGAAACCCTATGCGGAATATGTGCGGGATAAGGCCATATTTGATGCCACCTATAAAGCGACCAGCGAGGCGGTGGACAAACTGAAAGCGGCCGGTTATTCCCCGGCCGACATCGGAGAAGGCCGGATGGACAGCAGTGTGGCAAATTATGCCGCGCAGATCTCCTCTTTGAAATCCCAGGCGTCCACGCTGGAGAGTAATGTGAAAAGCATGGACAGCAATATCAGTTCCGCGGAGACCTCCCGGTCTACCACGGCGGACAGCATCGACTTTTATGAGGATAACCTGAAGAATGCCCAAATCCAGTACGGCATCCAAAACGGCCAGGCATATCAGGACACGGCGGCGGCCCTGGCAAACCAGATTGCCTCTACGGATGTGGGGATCGCCAGCGCAAGAATGCAGCTGGAGAATTATGTGCTCACGGCCCCCATTTCCGGGCAGATCGAACAGAAGAATGTGGACGAATACGGCATGGTGAGCGCCGGCAATCCGGTTTATGTGATTTCCAATAAGGATACGATGACGGTGACCTTTTACGTAAGTGAAGCGGTGAGAAACCAGCTGGTTCCGGGCGAGACGGTGACGTTGGAGAGAGGCGGGCAGACCTGGACGGCCGCGGTGACTCAGACGGGCCAGTCGGTGGATGCCAGGACCGGCCTTTTCGAGATCAAAGCCATGGTGGAAGGAAGCGATCTGGCCAACGGCGTTACGGTGAAGATCTACGCGGATACGGCAAAGGAACCGGATGCGCTGCTGATCCCCTATGATGCGGTGTACTACCAAGGGGAGACGGCCTATGTCTATTGTGTGGAAGACGGCATCCTGGTGAAAACTCCGGTGGAAACGGGGCTCTATGACGAAGATACCATTGCAATTACCGGAGGTTTATCGAAGGACAGCGTGGTGGTACATACCTGGTCTTCTCAGCTGGCGGACGGGATAAAGGTGCGTATGGTGGAGGAAGGTACGGATTAGGACCGGGAACCGGCAGAATATGAGGAAGTTCGAAGCCGTGTTTCGACGGCCTCGATTTGCAGGTGCGCTAAGCGCGCAGATGGGGATAAGAATGAATTTAACCAAATTGGCACTAAGGCGTCCGGTATCGATGATTTTGATTATCCTGGCTCTGGCGGTTTTCGGCCTTTCGGCCATTCCGGGCTTTAAAATGCAGCTGACGCCGGATATGGATATGCCCATGTTGATCGTGGTGACCACTTATCCCGGGGCCGACCCGGAAAGCGTGCAGGAATTGGTCACGGACGTGGTGGAGGACGCGGGATCCGCTCTAAGCGGCGTGGACTCCGTCACCTCCCAGTCCTCCGAGAACGTATCCATGGTCATGTTTCGGTATGAATATGGCGTGGACATCGACGAGTGTTATTCCGACTTGAGAACCGCCCTGGATACCGCCAGCCTTCAGATGCCGGACTCCGCCACGACGCCGGTGGTGCTGGAACTGAATATGAACCAGGCGGCGGACATGACCCTGTCCGCCACGGCGGAGGGGGACATGGATTTGCGCAAAACCCTGGAAGACGGACTGGTGCCGGAACTGGAGTCCATTACGGACGTGGCCCAGGTAGAGGTCTCCGGCGGGACGAAGGACTATATCCGTATTCTCCTGCGGGAGGATATGCTTAAGCAGTACGGGCTGAATATGGCAGCCGTATCCAACTACCTGGCGGCTGTGGATTTCACCATTCCGGCGGGAAGCGTGGTGCAGGGGAGTCAGGATGTGGCGGTAAGCGCATCCATGGAATACAATACGGTGCAGCGCCTGGAGCAGGTGCCCGTGATCACCGCCATGGGCAGCGTGGTACATCTGTCCGATCTGGCAGAGATCTCCATAGCCAAGGAAGAGGCGGACACCGTCAGCAGAAGCAACGGTCAGGAGAATATCAGCATTTCCGTTCAAAAGAACCAGAGCGCCAGCGTGGTACAGATCGCGGACAAGGTGGAAAAGACGATAGAAGAATACATGGAAAAAAATCCCCAGATCCATGTGGCTGTGGAATACAATTCAGCGGATATCATCACCTCCTCCCTGTGGTCCGTGGGAAAAACCCTGATCGCCGGAATTGTGATATCCATGGCTGTACTGTTTTTGTTCTTCGGCGATTTCAAGGCCAGCCTGATCGTGGGAAGCTCCATGCCCATTTCCCTGCTGGCTACCCTGGTGATCATGAGTATGATGGGATACTCTATGAACATCGTGACCCTGGGCTCTCTGGTCATCGCCATCGGGATGATCGTGGACAATTCCATCGTGGTAATCGAAAGCTGCTTCAGGGCTTCGGACTCGCAGAAAAACATCAAAGAGGCGGCGCTTATGGGGACGAGGGCGGTCACCATGTCCATCATTGCCTCTACTATTACCACCATCGTGGTCTATCTGCCGTTAGCTACCATGGACGATCTGGCAGGACAGCTTTTCGGCCAGCTGGGATTTACCATCGTATTCGCCATGCTGTCCTCCCTGCTTTCCGCTATGACGCTGGTGCCGCTTTTCTATGCCCTGTTTAAACCCAGGGAAAAGAAGGAGCTTTTCGTCAACCGTTTCCTGGAATGGTTCAACCGGGGATACCGTCGCCTCCTGGGAAAGGCATTGCACCGGAAGGGCCTGGTTATCGCGGTGACGCTGCTTTTGACCGCAGCTTCCGTATGGATGTTCCGGCAGCTGAATACGGAGCTGATGCCTGCAGCGGATGAGGGAATCGTGGCCGTTTCCGTCACCTTCCGGCCGGGAACCACCCTGGAGGCGAAGGAGGCGGGGATGGAGAAGCTGGAGGCCCTGGCGGAAGGGGAGGCCGACGTGCGGGCTTACAGCGTGACCATTAACAGCGATTCTACCGCCAGCATGAGCGCTTACCTGAAAAGCGACCGGGAGCTGTCCACGGCGGATGTGGTGGAAAAATGGAATCGGGCAACCAGGGACTATACGGATATGGAACTGGATATCTCCTCGGGCGGCAGCAGCATGGGAAGCGGGATGATGACCACCTCTACCGTGGAGATCGATCTTAAGGGTCGTGATATGGAGATCCTTAAGCGGACGGCTGCCCAGGCCCAGGCCCTTATGGAGCAGGTGGACGGGGTGATCAAGGTCACCTCTTCCACCAGCGATACCAGCACCGCAGCCAGGCTTCGGATCGATCCTCTGATGACCATGCATTACGGGATGACCCCCGTTCAGGTGGCGGGCGGCGTGAACAATATTTTAAGCGGCATGGATGTGCTGACGGTGACGAAGGACGGCACGGAATATGAAGTAAAGCTGGAATATCCCAAGGGGCTGTACGACGACATGAACAGCCTGATGGAGGCCACCCTGACCAACAGCCAGGGGATTCAGGTACCCCTGCGGGAAATCGTCCGGGTCGTGTATACGGATGCCCCCCAGACGATCACAAAAAGCGACGGAAGATATCAGGTCAGCCTGACCGCAGCCACCACCCAGGAGGCACAGTTTACCGCCCAGGGGGATATCCTGGAAGCCCTGTCGTCTCTGGACCTGCCGGAGGGCGTGGAGCTGGCGGAGGATATGATGACGGAAATCATGAACGAGGAATTTGCGGCCATTGCCCAGGCAATTCTCACGGCGGTATTTCTGGTGTTTCTGGTAATGGCCATGCAGTTTGAATCCCCCCGATTTTCCTTCATGGTGATGATGTGCATTCCCTTCAGCCTGGTGGGCTCCGTCTTCCTTCTGTTCCTTACGGATTTCACCATCAGCATGGTGTCTCTCATGGGCTTTTTGATGCTGGTAGGTATCGTGGTAAATAACGGGATCCTGTACGTGGATACGGTAAATCAACTTCGGGAAGAAACCCTTTTGGAGGAAGCGTTGGTGGAGGCCGGCTGCATCCGTCTGCGCCCCATCCTGATGACCACGCTCACCACGATCCTATCCATGCTTCCCATGGGCCTGGGGATCGGAGACAATGCGGAAATCATGCAGGGCATGGCTCTGGTCATCATCGGCGGTCTGGTGGCGTCCACCATGCTGACCCTGCTTCTCATGCCTACTATTTATCTTCTGATCGATAAAAAGAAGGGAAGCAGGATGAAAGCGGCGGTGGAGGAAGGATAATCCTGCCGGCCCCATGCCGCGCGTACGAAGGGCCCGGCGGCTCGTCTTTTTGCTTCGCGCCTCCCGAGAGCGGAGATTATATGCGCCATTTGACCGGAATATGAATATCTTAAAAGAAAAAGAGTAAAAACATGTGGCAGATCATCTTACTCTGTCTTGCCCTATGTACGGATACCTTTGTTGCGAGTATCTGTTATGGGGCGGGAGGTATTCATATTGACTGGAAAAGAGCGGGAATCATGAACGGGATCGGGTGCCTCTGCCTGGGAGCCGCCCTGTGTTTTGGGGCGGCGGTATACGGCCTGATGCCGGAAGAACTGGCAGACGGGATCTGCTTTGCCAGCATGTTCCTTCTGGGGCTGGTCCGTCTGTCCGATTCCCTGGTCAAGAACTATATCAACCGTCACTGTGAATTACATAAAGATATCCGCTTCTCCTTTTCCGGGCTGCGGTTTATCCTGAGCATCTACGGGGATCCGGTGGCCGCGGACAGCGATAAAAACAGGAGCCTTTCCGTTAGAGAGGCCGCGTGTCTCGGGCTGGCCATGTCCATCGACAGCCTGGCGGCAGGGACCTTTGCCGCTTTTCTGGAAATCCCTGTGGGATTTACCCTTTTGGCCGTCTTTGCGTTTGGATGTACGGCCATGGCGGCAGGGGAATGGATTGGACGCAGGCTTGCCCGGAAAATGCGCCGGGACGTTTCCTGGGTCGGCGGCGTGTTTTTTCTGCTTCTGGCCTTCGGAAGACTGTAAAAGGGCATCGGCGGGCGGAAGACGGGATCCTTTCCTGTGCGTCCCAGCGTCCGGGAGCCTGCGGGGTGGCTGAACTGATATGTTTGTCGCGGCGGAAACCGTGAAAGAGATTGACAAATGTGGGTAGAAAAATTAAAATGAAATACGGAAAATGGCAGAAAACGGACCGGAAGGGATGGTTTTGTGCATAGCCTCAGTAAGTAATATAAAGGAGAGGAAAAGAATGGGTAAGTACGAGGGAACACAGACGGAAAAGAATCTGGAGGCGGCTTTCGCAGGGGAATCACAGGCGAGGAATAAGTATACATATTTCGCGTCCGTTGCGAAGAAAGAGGGATATGAGCAGATTGCTTCTCTGTTTTTAAAAACCGCGGATAATGAGAAAGAGCATGCCAAGATGTGGTTTAAGGAGCTGAACGGGATAGGCGATACCAAGGAAAACCTGGCTCATGCTGCGGACGGCGAGAATTATGAGTGGACGGACATGTATGAGAATTTCGCCAAAACCGCGCAGGAAGAGGGTTTCCCCGAGCTTGCGGCAAAATTCCGTCTGGTGGGCGCCATCGAAAAGCATCATGAGGAAAGGTACCGCGCGCTTTTGAAGAACGTGGAGACGGCGGAGGTCTTTGCCAAAAGTGAGGTAAAGGTATGGGAGTGCCGTAACTGCGGCCATATCATAGTGGGCACGCAGGCTCCGGAGGTCTGCCCTACCTGCAATCATCCCAGAAGCTATTTTGAGATCAGCGCCGAGAATTATTGAATGTAAGAAGAGCCCCGCAGCCCTGTGTGGAAATACAGGCTGCGAGGCTCTTTTCATATACGAGAATGGGAGGGCCTGCCGGCAGGCGGGTACGGCGGACGCATAAATGTACCTGCATCCCTCCGTACCCATGCGGCATCCCTCAGCGGCTCACATGGCAAAGCAGGGCCTCCATCTGTGCGATTCCTTTTTCCTGGGAAGAAATAATGGCTTCCAGGATAGGGCGCAGACAGGGACAGATCTCGTAGAGCAGGGCGTTTCTGCTCATCCGTACGGCTCCCCGGTGGTGGGGGATCATTTCGCGTATAAAATTGGCATTGATTTGGTTGTCATAACAGGCTTCCCGCATCTGCGTGAACATGGTTTCCAGAATCTGGTCAACCCGATGCCCATATGTGCACAGGGGCTGGGGACAGTTGATTTGGTTTTCACAGGTACACAGGATATCCTGCATGTTTTCAATGCTTTTGGTCTGTTCCGATATGATGGACAGAGCTATTTCCTGTAAAGGGATATCGGTGGTATATTGGAGGATGTTTTCCGACATTGCTATGGCGGCCCGATGGTGAGGGATCATCTGGACGATGAAATTATGGGAAATGGATTCCGTCAGCCGGGCTTCCGTCATCCCTTTTATCATTTCATTGAGGATACAATCATATCTGGCCAGATATTTTCTGGTTACATTACTGAGCTGGCATGGCATATTCATGGACGCGCTCCTTTCTGACGGCGCTTTTCGCGCCCGTTTTCCTGTTCTACTATTATATGGGGAAAAAGACAAATTGCCCCACTAAAATCCCTGCACACCGAAGGCGTCCCGGCCTAATACCGGCAGCGGGTTTCCGGCAGGACAAACGCGTGAATGGCCTTGTGGCCCCTGCGCCATCCCTGCCCGTCCCCGAGGCGTGTGATGATCCATCGGGGACCCGCTTTCGCTCAGCCAAAAACGCAGCGGTACTAAGCTCGCAAGGGGCGCGCTCGCTAAGTGCCCAATGTGGTCAACTTAAGACCTCGGGCGCTCTCCCGCCTGCAGCCT
>JAETRI010000137.1 GCA_021770245.1 Lachnospiraceae bacterium | reverse complement strand
TTAAATTATTTTGTTTCCTTAAATTCCTTGATATATAGGGAAACATGGATATTGTATAGTACGCTATAACATATGCTTGAAATTAGAGTCTGAAATACGTCTTTTTGCAGAGCGCCAGGCCGGACATGTTATTGGAAGAGCTGGATCAGTACCGGGAAGTTTTTCACATATTGGCAGAACCGGGGTATATGATTCCGGTTTATGAGGAGGAGGAAGCCTCCCTGCGCGAGCTCTGCGGAACACGGCATGTCCTTTCCGTATCATACGGCTACCGGGATCGGGAGGCAGGTAGGGACTGTATCACCCGGGGCCCCTTAAAGGGGCGGGAAAAGCGGCTCCTGCGGCTCGACTGGCACCGCAAGTTTGCGCAGGTCGAAGTTTCGCTGGCGCGCAGGAAGGCAGTCATCTGGGCCGGGATCGGGCTGGACGAAGAAGCGCTTTCCGTGTGACGCGGCAAACGCCCCGGGAGATATCACCGCAATACAGAAATACAACTCAGACACAATGCGGATACAATGCAGACACAACGGTATAAGACAGACTGTACAGCTATGGAGGCATGCAGGCTGGCTGTACCTGCATATGGATTTTTGGATGGATGGCGGGTTCATGTATGGATGTATGATGCATGGCCTATTCCCGTGAAGGCAGCGATTCGACGTCGGCCCGGCGCTGTGGACTGCTCATGGGATAAAATACGCCCTGGAAGGAAAAACGTACCGGAATCCAAAAAAGGCGGCAGCCCCGGAGACAGAAATTCTGCGGGGATGGCGGAGCCTGCGTTTTTTTTTATAAAGAGGGATGTAAGGAGGCCGGGGAAAATATACGTGGGGAAATATACACAAAGGGCCCGGCATAAAAAGCTCCCCGGCGGAGAAAAAGCCATCCAGGCTATCCAGGCAATCACCGTACTGGCTGTGATACAGGAGGATGCGATGTGGTATGTGATTCAGACGACAACCGGGAAAGAGGAGGAACTGGTAGCCGGGATCCATGCGGTTCTGGCAGGAAAAGGTTACCGGGACTGTTTTGTGATAAAGGCTGAATGGCTGAAACGGCTGGGAGGAACGTGGCGGCTTAAGGTATGCCCGCTCTT
Organism: Lachnospiraceae bacterium; assembly: GCA_021770245.1. GTDB lineage: Bacteria > Bacillota > Clostridia > Lachnospirales > Lachnospiraceae > Eisenbergiella. Next base: position 2,714 of record JAETRI010000137.1, on the reverse strand, counting down.
CCCGGGGTATGTATTTATGGAAACAGACAGCCCGGGGCGTATATTCCAGGGGTTAAAGCAGGTGCCGAAATTTTCAAAAATCCTTGGGAACGGCGCGTTTGAATTTACAGCCGTGGAAGAAGAGGAACGGCGGCTCCTGGAGCGGCTTTGCGGGATGGGGGACGAAAAAGAGGGGAAGGGAAAGCAGGGAAGACGGGAGAACCCGGAGAACCGGGAGGCAGGGCAGAGGTGGGTGGTGAGGCTCACCGAAGCGTCGGTGGAGGAAGACGGCACAGTGACCTTTGGAAAAGGGCCGCTTACCGAGCTGAAAGATTTCACAGAACTGAAAAAGGAAATAAAAGAAATAAACGAAATAAAAGGAACAGAACAGACAGACGGGGAGACGGCAAAATCCGGGCAGGCAGGCGGGGGCAAAATCCGGGCGGTCCTCCACAAACGGTATGCGGTCGCAGACATCCGCCTCCTTGGGAAGGAGAGGACACTGATGCTTGGGATCCGTTTAAAAAAGGATCAGGGGCATATCATATAACAGGCAAAAAGCGCGGATTGCGCGAAAACACAGGGGAGCCGGGACAGACGGGCTCTTTTTTGTTGGGATTTTGTTGGGATTTTTATCTGAAAACAGGCTGGAATGAAAACGGGTTGGAATGAAAATGGGTTGGAACGAAATGCATTCCCGGAACCTCGCCGGGCCTGATTTTATGTACATCCCGCGAAATATCGGCCGCAAAGGCAGGCGTGGCGGGACTCCGGGAGTACAGGCACACCGAAGGAAAAAGGGGGAGATGAACATGGATATAAACAGGAAGGCAGGAGGGCGCGGTTTGAGCTCCGATCCGCGGTTTAAAGGCATCCGGCCATTTGAGAAAAAGGTATGGCTCAGCAGCCCCACCATGCACGGGGAGGAGCTTGCCTATATCCGCGAGGCGTACGAGGCAAACTGGATGTCCACCGTCGGGGAGAACATCGATGTGATTGAGAAGACAGCGGCCGCATACATCGGCAGGAAGCACGCCGTGGCGCTGGGCACGGGTACGGCCGCCCTGCACCTGGCGGTAAAGCTGGCGGCGGAACGGTTATACCAGTCCTCCAGCGGGATAACCGCCCCTGACGGCCGGGGAACCGGGGGCTGCCTTGCCGGCCGCCGGGTATTCTGCTCGGACATGACCTTCGCCGCGACCGTGAACCCGGTGCTCTACGAGGGCGGAGAAGCGGTATTCATCGACACGGAGCGCGGTACCTGGAACATGGATCCAGAAGCGCTTGAGAGGGCCTTTGAAATGTACCCGGAGGTGAAGCTGGCGGTCGTGGCGCACCTGTACGGCACGCCGGGGAAGATCGGCGCGATCCGGGAAATCTGCGACGCGCACGGCGCGCTGCTCATTGAGGACGCGGCGGAATCCCTGGGGGCGGTGTACAAAGGGAAACAGACCGGGACATTCGGGGATTACAGCGTGGTGAGCTTTAACGGGAACAAGATCATCACCGGCAGCTCGGGCGGGATGTTGCTCACGGACGATGGGGAAGGCGCGAGGAAAGCGCGGAAATGGTCCACGCAGAGCCGGGAGGCGGCCCCGTGGTACGAGCATGAGGAGCTGGGCTACAATTACCGCATGAGCAACGTGATCGCCGGCGTGGTGAGGGGCCAGTTCCCGCATTTAGAAGAGCATATCGAAGCAAAGAGGAAGATTTATGAGCGGTATAAAAAAGGGCTTTCCGGCCTCCCGGCAGCGATGAATCCCTGGGATGAGGAAAATTCGGTCCCGAATTTCTGGCTGAGCTGCCTTATAGTGGAGGAGTCCGCCATGTGCCGGACGGCCCGTGGGGATCGGGAAACGGTATATGAAAGCGTGCCCGGAAAGAGCTGCCCGGATGAGATCTTAGAGGCGCTTAAAAGCTTTAACGCCGAGGGGAGGCCCATCTGGAAGCCGATGCACATGCAGCCCATGTACCGGATGAACCCGTTCGTGACCGTTTCCGGCTCCGGGAGGGGACGGAGCAACGCGTACCTGGAAGGGGCGGGAGCGCCGGATGTGGGGGCGGATATTTTCAGAAGGGGGCTGTGCCTGCCGTCGGATCACAAGATGACGGAAGAAGAGCAGGAGAGGGTGATGGAGATTGTGCGGAGGTGTTTTGAATAGGGCGCGCAATGCGCCGGCCGGAAACTGTCAGGCAGTAAAAACCAGGAAAAAGACACGCCGGCAGGCGGGGCGGCGCAAACGGGAGCTGTTCCTGAAACGCTGCCTTGATCTGGCGGCCGGGTTTATGGGGCTTATCGTATTATCCCCTCTGTTCCTCTTCGTCCCGCTGCTGATAAAAATAACCATGCCGGGCCCGGTTTTCTTCCGGCAGGAGCGGGCCGGGAAAGGCGGGAAGCCCTTCATGATCCTGAAATTCCGCTCCATGAAGCCGGACCGGCATGCCGAAGAAAACCATGAGTTCGCAAAGGATGCGCAGCGCCTCACCCCGTTCGGGGCGCTGATGCGGCGCACAAAGCTCGACGAGCTCCCGCAGCTTCTCAATGTGATAAAAGGCGACATGAGCCTGGTAGGGCCGAGGCCGGCCGTGACCGAACAGGCAGAGCGCTATACCAGCCGTCAGAAAAAACGCCTCCGGATGCGCCCGGGCATGACCGGGCTCGCGCAGGTAAACGGAAACGCGGCGCTTTCGTGGGAGGAACGGATCGAATACGACCTTAAGTACATCGAGACATT
>JAETRI010000037.1 GCA_021770245.1 Lachnospiraceae bacterium | reverse complement strand
GCGTACGGAGCCGTCACAAACCTAAAATAACACATTTTTCATCATTCTTAAAGCGCGGCAAAAAAAATATTAAATTTTTTTTAAAAAGGCCTTGCCAAATGGTTCTTTCTATAATATAATAAATCTCGCGTTACAGAGGAAAAGGGTTTGCGCCTTTAGCTCAGTTGGTAGAGCACCTGACTCTTAATCAGGGTGTCCAGGGTTCGAGCCCCTGAAGGCGCAGTGAAAGTACTGATTTTGAAGACTTAGAGCTTCGGGGTCGGTGCTTTTCTTTTTCTTGCGTTCCTCTCAAATCTATGATAATATGAAAAAGACAGGAGACATGATTTCGTGCTTGTCTCCTGTCTTTTTTCGGAGAGGTTAGTGTGAGAAATAGGCCCGATGGCCTATTTCTCACACCTGGATTTGTGCCGCGGCCGGCCCAAATCCGAATCGCAGATGAGAAATCGCATGCGCGATTTCTCATCGCGTTGCCGCGCAGGACGCGGCATGGATGGTTCGTATGAGCATGAGGTTTATGGAGCAGTTTGAAGACTGCCCGGTGATTGCAGCCGTTAAGGATGAGGACGGGCTAAGCGCCTGCCTTTCCTCCGACATCGGTATTGTTTTCGTCCTTTTCGGGGATATCTGCAGCATTCCAGGGATTGTCGAACGGCTGAAGGAAGCAGGCAAAACGGTAATTATCCATTTGGACTTGATTTCCGGGCTGGCCGGCAAAGAGATTGCGGTTCATTTTATCCGCAGCAATACCGCCGCGGACGGGATTATTTCCACCAAACCGGCTTTGATCCGCCAGGCCAAGGAATTGGGTTTGTTTACCGTAATGCGTTTCTTCGCCATCGATTCCATGGCTTTCGATAACATCAGAAAGCAGTCCGAAGCGGTACATCCTGATCTCATCGAAGTCCTGCCGGGCCTCATGCCCAAGGTGATCCGCAGAATCTGCCGTGAAAGCAAAAGTCCCGTCATCGCCGGCGGATTGATTACGGATCGGGAAGATATCATGGCGGCACTGAACGCCGGTGCGATATCCATCTCCACCACCAACCGGAAGGTATGGTTTATGTGAGAATACCGCCGCTTGTGATTGCAAAGGGGGCCATCTTGTTATCTTGCCTGCTTCCGGTCTTCGGGAAGCGGCGCGAACGGTTAATTTCATAATTATTGCAGGAGAAAAAGAGACAGCAAATATCCATGCCGTAAAGGCATGTATTTTGTATGTCTTTTTCTTTTATATCCGGCCTGTCTGCCGGCGGGGCCATCCGCCGGGACGGCCGCACGCAGCCCGAAGGGGGCGGAATGGAGGTAGTGATATGTATGATGTAATTGTGATCGGCGCAGGGGTCACCGGCTGCGCCATCGCCCGGGAACTGTCACGGTTTTCCCTGAAGCTGGCGGTTCTCGAGCGGGAGGAGGACGTATGCTGCGGCACTTCCAAAGCGAACAGCGCCATCGTCCATGCCGGATACGATGCCCTGCCGGGCACGCAGAAGGCTAAAATGAACGTCCTGGGAAACGAAAAAATGGAACGGCTTTCCAAAGATCTGGACTTTCCTTTTAAAAGGAACGGTTCCCTGGTTCTGTGCTTTTCCGAAGAAGGGATTCCCGCTCTGGAGGAGCTTTATCAAAGAGGAATTGCCAACGGGGTTCCCTCTCTGCGAATCGTCAAAGGGGAAGAGATGTTCCGCCTGGAGCCGAACCTTTCCCGCGATGTAACGGCTCTTCTGTATGCGCCCACCGGCGGGATCGTCTGCCCTTTTAAAATGACCATTGCCCTGGCGGAAAACGCCTTTGAAAACGGGGCGGAATTTAGTTTCAATACCCCCGTTACCGATATCGCTCCTATAGAGGGAGGCTACCGCCTCTCCACACCGAATGCCGTCTACGAGACCCGCATTGTAGTCAATGCGGCCGGAGTCTATGCCGACGCCTTCAACAATATGGTGAGCGCACACAAAATCCACATTACGCCCAGGCGTGGAGAATATATCCTCATGGATAAAAAGGCAGGGGATTTTGTTTCCCATACCGTTTTCCAGCAGCCCACCAAACTCGGAAAGGGGATCCTTATCACGCCCACCGTCCACGGCAATCTCCTGGCCGGGCCTACCGCCGAGGACATCGAAGATAAGGAAGGGGTAAATACCACTTCCCGGGGTCTGGCCCAGGTCGCCGAAAAAGCCAGGCTCTCCGCCGGAAACGTCCCTCTCCACATGGCCATTACCTCCTTTGCCGGCCTGCGCGCCTGCGAGGACGGGGAAGATTTCATCCTGGGCGAAGCGCAGGATGCGCCCGGCTTCTTCAACGCAGCGGGGATCGATTCCCCCGGCCTGTCCAGCGCGCCCGCCATCGGCGAAACCCTCGCCCAACAGATCGCGGATAAACTCGGCGCCCGGGCCAAGGACGATTTTAGTTCCACCAGAAAGGACATCCCCTGCGTGGCGGAAAGCACCCCGGAAGAAATCGCCGCCCTCATCGCCCGGGATCCGGCCTACGGCAATATTATCTGCCGCTGTGAAACGGTCACCGAAGGCGAGATTGTAAATGCCTTGAGACGTCCCCTGGGAGCCAAATCCCTGGACGGCGTAAAACGACGTACCCGCGCGGGTATGGGACGCTGTCAGGCCGGCTTCTGTTCTCCCAAGGTCATGGAGCTCATTACCCGTGAGCTGGGAACGGATCCCATGGAACTCACCAAATCCGGCGGAAAATCCACCCTTCTCGTGGGAACCACATAGGACGAATTATAAATAGAATGCCGCCTGTCGGCGGCCGAAAGAGAGCAGGAGGAATCCCTTCGGGCTTCCTCCGGGGATTTGTGCAGACGCACAAATCCCTGTGAATGTATGCCGCCTGTCGGCGGCCGAAAGAGAGCAGGAGGAATCCCTTCGGGCTTCCTCCGGGGATTTGTGCCGGCGCACAAATCCCTGCGAATGTATGCCGCCTGTCGGCGGCCGAAAGAGAGGAAATATGACGGAATATGATCTGATTATGATAGGCGGAGGACCGGCAGGACTGGCCGCCGCCGTCTCCGCCCGCGAGTCCGGCGTCCAAAATATTCTGATCCTGGAACGGGACAACGAACTGGGCGGAATCCTGAACCAGTGTATCCACAACGGCTTTGGCCTGCATACCTTTAAGGAGGAGCTCACCGGACCGGAGTATGCATCCCGCTTTATCTCCCGGGTTAAGGAGAAAGAGATTCCCTACAAGCTCCATACCATGGTGCTGGATATCCAGGAAAACGCGCATGGGGAAAATGGCGCCTCGGAAACCGGAACCTTCAAGACCGTCCTCGCCATGAACAAAGAAGACGGGCTGATGGAACTGCGCACCAAGGCAGTCGTCCTCGCCATGGGATGCCGGGAACGGCCCAGAGGGGCTCTGAACATTCCCGGCTTCCGTCCCGCAGGAATCTACTCCGCCGGAACGGCACAAAGGCTCGTGAACATGGAGGGCTTCATGCCCGGAAGGGAAATCGTTATCTTAGGCTCCGGCGATATCGGCCTGATCATGGCGCGCCGCATGACCCTGGAGGGCGCGAAGGTAAAGGTTGTGGCGGAGCTGATGCCATACTCCGGCGGCCTGCAGAGAAATATCGTCCAGTGTCTGGACGACTTCGGCATTCCGTTAAAACTCAGCACCACTGTGATCGAAATTCACGGAAAAGAACGTGTGGAAGGCATTACCCTGGCCAAGGTGGACGAAAACAGAAAACCCGTTCCCGGAACGGAGGAATACATTCCCTGCGACACGCTCCTCCTTTCCGTGGGCCTGATTCCGGAAAATGAACTCTCCGGCAGACTGGGCGTTTCCATGGCCCCCGTCACATCCGGCCCGGCGGTAAACGAAAGCCTGGAGACCAGTATTCCCGGCGTCTTTGCCTGCGGCAACGTGCTCCATGTCCATGATCTGGTGGACTATGTCTCCCAGGAGGCGCAGAAAGCCGGTAAATATGCCGCCCGCTATATCGAAGCCTTTTCCGGACAGCCTGCCTTAGGAAAAGAGGAAAAAGCCATCCCCTTCCTGGCCAAAAACGGCGTCCGTTATACCGTACCTCAGACGTTACGCCCTTCCCATATGGAAGAGACGCTCACCGTCCGTTTCCGGGTGGGCGCAATCTATAAGGACTGCGCCATCGGCGTATATTTCAACGACCGCCCCGTTTTTCACCAAAAAAAGAACAAACTGGCTCCCGGAGAAATGGAACAGGTCGTACTGAAAAAATCCGACCTTCTCGCCTTCACCCGGGAAAACGGAAGCAGCCCGGAAAATATTACTATTCAGATTGAGCCGAAATAAATTTCCGCGTATCGAATGCCGCCCTTCGGCGGCGGAAAGGAAGCTATGGAACAACGTGAATTGATCTGTATCAACTGTCCTTTAGGATGCCCGCTTACCGTATCCCTGAAAAACGGCGAAGTCGTGAGCGTATCCGGCAACACCTGTCCGAGAGGCGAGGCCTATGGCCGGAAGGAATGCACCAATCCCACCAGAATCGTCACCAGCACCGTCCGCGTCACCGGCGGAAGCCTTCCCGTGGTATCCGTTAAGACCGCCTCCGATATTCCCAAGGGGAAAATGGCCGACTGTGTCCGGGCGCTGAAAGAAGTCACCGTCCGGGCCCCCATCCATATCGGAGACGTGCTGTTGGAAAATGTGGCGGATACCGGGGTAAACATCATTGCCACGAGGAACGTTGGCTGAAAGGACGACGAATGATAACCGACTATAAAAACCGTCCCGCAGAAGATCTGCGGGGAAAAAAGCTCTGGCTTCTGGATATGGACGGCACCATTTACAACGAAGACCGGATTTTCGACGGCACCATCGACTTTCTTGCACAGATCAGGGAACAGGGGGGAAGATATCTGTTCATCACCAATAATTCCTCCAAATCCGTTTCCGATTATGTGAAAAAAGTGAATGCCATGGGAATCGATGCAGGCGCCGGGGACTTCTATACCTCCGGCCAAGCCACGGCCATGTATATCCATGAGAATTATCCCGGCCGGACCGTGTACTGTATGGGTACCCGCTCCCTGGTCCGGGAGCTGCAGGAAAGCGGCCTGAAGGTGGTGACAGAGGTTTCGGATGAGGCTTCCGTTGTCCTCATCGGCTTCGATACGGAAAACACCTCCGAGAAAATCCGGAATACCTGCATTATGCTGGGACGCGACGTGGCTTATCTCGCCACCAATCCGGATCTGGTCTGCCCGGTCAGCTTCGGCTTCGTGCCCGACTGCGGTTCCATGAGCATCATGCTGAAAAATGCCACCGGAAAGGAACCCTTTTTCATCGGAAAACCCCAGCCCATCATGGTAGACTGTGTGTTGAAAAACACGGGATATTCCAGACAGGAAGCCGTAATCGTAGGGGATCGTCTCTATACGGATATCGCCACCGGTAAAAATGCAGGCGTGGATACCATCTGTGTTCTCTCTGGGGAAGCGACCCTGCAGGATATCGAGGAGGGCGAAGTGAAGCCCACCTATATTTTCCGGGACGTGAAAGAGATTTTCGAAAAGCTTCATTAAAAACGGAAACCGGAGCAGGACTCTCCTCTCCTGCTCCGGTTCCTTTTTTGAATCCTCTAAAATGGATTTGTAAACAAGCCGGCAGCTTTTCATTCCCCGGATTGTTGTTCAGGAAAACCGTTTTTTTACCTCTTCATATTTTTCTGCCGTAATCAGTGCATCCCTGTCTATCCCCTGGAAGGTGACAATATATGTCCATCTTCCGTAAGGTTCGATCTTTCTGACTCGGGATAAGTTAATGATATAAGATTTGTGGCTTCGCAGGAACAGTTCCTCATCCAGCCTGGATTCGATTTCCCCCAGACCTGCAGAGGTAGTAAAGGAGTCCTTTTCCGTATAGATTACCGTGCTGTTGTTTTCCCGCTGCACCAGGATGATATCCCGGATATCTACAAAGCTCGTACTCTCCTTTCCCCGTACCAGCAGCCGGTCCAGGCTGCTTTTGGAGCGCACGATCCTCTCCGCGCGTTCCGCAGGCGCAGGTTCCTTCAGCGACAGGATCCGTCCGAGGGTGTGCTCCACCCGGCTCACGTCAAAGGGTTTGACCAGGTAGTCAAAGGCGTACACCTCAAAGGCCTCCGACATATATTCCGCATGGGCGGTGGCAAAAATGATTTTGGTCTTGGGCTCCATATCCACGATGAGCCTGGCACAGTCGATTCCGCTGGAACCGTCGATCTCGATGTCCAGAAAAATCACCTCCGGGCGGAGCTGATAAAACAGTCCCACCGCGTCCGCCATGCTGCCGCATTCTCCGACCACCTCAAAACCGTCGTTTCTCTCTATGATTTTACGCAGCAGCAGCCTTACGCCGCTCTCATCCTCCACGAGGAGCACCTTTACCTTCCTGTCTGCTTCCATCTCTGCGCCCCACCGCCCTTCCGGCCTGCTGTTCTCTTCCTGCATACGGGTTCTCCCAGAACCGTGCTCCAGACCACGGCCGATCTCAGCCTTTTTCCACGCTCTTTCTGGCCGTTGTCCCCGTACTGCTGCCTGCCCTTTACCCCGCTTCCGGCAAACTGCCCGTTCGGGCTCCTCTTCACGTGCAGGTCGGGTTCCTCGACCAGTACAATTCCATCGCCCGGATCGGCTTCCTCTTGTATCTTCTCCTCTGGATCCGCATGTCCGCTTTCTTCCCTCAGGGAGGGGGAGTCTTTTTTCCTCCCCCCTTGTCCCCCAAGAAAAGCCTTTACACCTTTCCAGTCAGCCGGACCTGGACAAGGTGTTTTCCCGGCCGGAGACGTACGCAGGTTCTTCCAGATCTCTTTTTGCATCTTCGTCATGATCATTCTCAATCATTCCTTCCGCCGGTCAGTTCGGCCTCCACATCCCCTGTCTCGGATATGGCCGTGCGCATCTCGGTATCCGCCTTCAGATTCTGCAGCTCATAATAGTCCATAACCCCCATCTTGCCTTCCCGCAGGGCATAGGCAAGAGCCTTCGGCACTTCTGCCTCCGCTTCCACCACGTAGGCGCGCATCTCCTGTTCCTTTGCCACGGCCATGGCGCGTCTCTCTTCCGCCCGGGCCTGCGCGATGTTTTTATCCGCCTCTGCCTGCAGGCTCTGCAGCTGGGCTCCGATATTCCTTCCCACGTCGATATCCGCAATATCGATGGACTGGATCTCAAATGCGGTACCCGAATCCAGGCCCTTGCTCAGCACCCGCTTGGAGATATCGTCCGGGTTTTCCAGTACTTCCTTGTGGGAAGCTGCGGATCCCACCGTGGTCACAATGCCCTCGCCTATCCTGGCCAGGATCGTCGCCTCCCCGGCGCCGCCCACCAGACGTTCCAGATCCGCCCGTACGGTCACTCTCGCCTTAACCAAAAGCTCGATGCCGTCCTTTGCCACCGCCGATACATTGGTGGTCTCAATCACCTTGGGATTCACGCTCATTTTTACCGCTTCCAGCACGTCCCGGCCTGCCAGGTCAATGGCCGCTGCCTTCTCAAAAGGAAGCTCAATCCCTGCCCGTTCCGCGGCAATCAACGCGTTCACCACATTGTCCACATTCCCTCCGGCCAGGTAATGCGCCTCCAGCTGATTGACGCCCAGGTTCATACCCGCCTTTCTGGCTTTGATCAGCGGCATGACGATACGGGACGGCACCACGCGCCGCAGCCGCATACCGATCAGGTTAAAGATACTGATCTTTACGTTTGCCGCCAGGGAAGAGATCCACAGTCCCACGGGCACAAAGATAAAAAACAGAACAATGAGCAGCCCTAAAATCCCGATTAATATGATAATGAAAATATTTTCCATATAAATATCCATGCCTTTCCGCATCCTGAAGGCTTAAATGCGTATGTGATACGCTTGCCCCAGACACAATTTTTGCAAGACGAATCCTCTCGTCTATCCTGCCGCCCCCGTTAACGGGCATCGCAGTCAAAGTTCCTTCACGATCAGCTTCGACCCGTTCACCTTTATGATCTCCAGTTTTGCTCCCTTCGATATGTACCTTCCCTCAGAGAGCACATCGAAGCTGACGCCGTCGAAATTTCCCACCCCCGTAGGATGTAAATCCGTCTCCGCCAATCCCTGTTTTCCCAGCAGGAACTGCAGGTCGCCGGAGCTGATATACCCTTCATCCCTCCGCTGTTCTTCCTCCAGTACGATGGGGGAACGCAGTTTCCCTTTGGATAGAAGCCACAAGATCAACGCCATCATAATGCCCAAAAGTGCCAATACGATTACCGTAATAAAGGCGCCCTTTTCAACGGAGTCCGCAGTCACGAATACTCCGGCCACCAGGCAGATGATTCCGCAGATTCCGGGCGCCCCGAATCCGGGAACCACCATCTCCACGGCTATCAGGACAAATCCTGCTATGAAAAGGACGATCCCGATCCACATCAGCATTTCCATGCCTTTTCCCTCCTTTCTCCTCCGGATTTCCTTTCCGGTATCCTTTGAACAAGATTATATCCCCTTTTCCCTTTTCCGAAAGGGGTATGCCGCAAGTCATACAGATCGGACGGCCAAATGTCAGTTTTCATCATCCAATTGCAGCGGGCAGGCGTATTTCAAAACAGGTTTCTTCTTCACCGGAGAAGAAGGAAATGCTCCCTCCCGCTTCCCTTACGATATCCGAAACGATGGCTAAGCCCATGCCGTGGCCCTCTTCCTTCTTTGTCGTAAAACCCTGGCGGAAAATGGGTTCCCGCATATCGTCAGGGATCCGAGGGCCGTTGTTTTTCACATAAAAGACGTCCTCTTTTCCCTCCCTGCGGATTTCTACGGTGATTTTCTTCTCCCCTTCCGTCTCCTCCAGCGCCGTAACGGCGTTATCGATCAGGTTTGCCAGAATTTTGCACACCTCCCAGGCCTCCAGGCCCATCCTTTTCAGCGGATTTCCCACTTCCACATACATGAGAATCCCCTTCTTGGCCGCCGACTCCATCTTCGCCTGAAGCAGGGCGTTGACCGCAGGCTGGGACGTTTTTAGGGCTCGGGTGACCCTGTTGATATCCGCGAAAACCGGGGCCATGTACTTCTTGGCATCCTCGTATTCCCCCAGCTCCATAAGCCCGTGGATTACCTGGATATGGTTCAGGTAATCGTGCCTCTGTGCCCGAAGCTTTGCGTTCAGGCTTTCCAGGTTCTTCATGCTTTCGCGATAGCTCTCATCCTGATACCTGCTGGCCGCGTACAGACCCAACAGCGTCACCAGACTGCTTAAGAGCAGTACGCCCGCCGCCAGAGCGGCTGCCAGGAAAGCGGTCCGATCTATACTCCCGGCAATATTATCGTAAACAACGCAGCAAAGCAGAAGAACCGCGGCGAACTGCAGCCCGTTTATCAGTATAAGGCTTCTGACTGTTTTTCTGATGATCATGGATGGTTTCCTCCCTTTTCATCCGAAGTAAAATCCGATTTTGTCGCAGGCTATACCTGCGATACTGCCTCCAATAAAAAGTTTGAAAGAGCATTTCCAAACCCTTCTTTCTGTGATATTATCAAAAACAGGCATCAAAGAAAGGAGCGCACATGAAAGACTATACGGAATATATCATAGAACAGGCCCAAAACCTGTTGGCCATCGACAGCCCTTCCGGCTATACCAAAGAGGTGTCGTCCTACCTGATGAAAGCCTACCGGGAAATGGGCTATGATCCGCATCTTACCGCCAAGGGCGGCGTGCTGGTGAAAATTGCGGACGGAACCGTCTTGGACAATCAGGATCCGTCCCGCGGCCCCGTCCTGCTCATGGCCCATGTGGACACGCTGGGCGCCATGGTATCCCAGGTCACCCCGGAAGGCCGTCTGAAGCTCACTCCCCTGGGCGGTATGAATCCCAATAACGCGGAAACGGAAAACTGCCGGATTATCACCAGGAACCGGAAGGTCTACACCGGGACCCTCCAGCTGTGTAATGCTTCCATCCATGTGAATAAGGAATACAGCGAAAAGAAACGCTCCTGGCAGGACATGGAGGTGCTTTTGGATGAACTGACCGCCACAAAGGAGGAAGTAAATGACCTGGGGATCCGGACAGGCGATATCGTATGCTTTGACCCCCGTACCGTGGTAACTCCCTCCGGCTTCATCAAAAGCCGTTTTCTGGACGATAAGATGAGCACTGCCATCCTTCTGGGCTATGCCAGGTACCTGCGGGAAGAAGCGATCGTACCAAGCCGCGGCATCTGGCAGCACATCACGGTTTTTGAAGAGGTGGGACATGGCGGCTGCGCCTCCGTTCCGGAAGGGATCACGGAGCTTCTCTCCGTGGACATGGGCTGCGTGGGCGAGGGGCTGGAATGCACGGAATGCCAGGTTTCCATCTGTTCCAAGGACAGCAGAGGGCCTTACCATTATGACGTGGTATCCGCCCTTATAGAAGCGGCCGAAAGGGCGGGAGCCGACTACGCCGTGGACGTCTATCCTTATTACGGTTCGGATGCGGATGCCGCCCTGGAAGCGGGAATCGATGCCCGCCATGGGCTGATCGGCCCCGGCGTATATGCCTCCCATGGCTACGAAAGGACCCATAAAAAAGGCGTTATGAATACCCTGAAGCTATTGCAGGCCTATCTGGGATAAGCATCCGTCCGAAGAGGGAAGCAGCAGGATTATCTGTCCCATCCTGCTGCTTCCTTTTGTCCGCTCAATGCGGAAAATTTTCATTCCGAGCACTAAAACCGATACATCATTTCCCAGTGAAACGCCTCTTCCTCCAGCCTATAGCGGGGTAGCAGCTTCGGCCCGCAGGAATTGGATCCCACGCCGCTTTGCTTATAATCCGTACAGACCACAACATAGCCCGCCTTTTCCAGTTCATAGTTGTGCGCCTTCTGCGTCAGTTCTTCTATGGTATACTCCGATGCATTAAAGTCAAAGGGTTGCTTTCCCGTCGCCGTAAAACTCCCCACCCGGACAAAGCTGCATCCGTAATGGCTGCCGTTTTCCTGGGGCTTGATATAGTCCCGATGCAGTTTTTTCAACGGTGCGGAGAATAAATCCACATGGCTGGCCCGGTGCTTATCCTGATAGCTCTCATGCGGGCCATAGCCGTAATAGGTTACCTTCGTATCCCCCGGACCGCCTTCCTCCCCCGTCTCCTCCAACGGATCCCCGGGCAGGCTGAACAACAATCCGAAACGGGGCAGGAACGGGAATTTCACATCCCGCTTGGCATCCAGGACCAGCCGGATTTCCCCGTCTCCGTTGATGCTCCACACCGCATGGAGCTTCAGGAAGGGCTGAATATACAAAGCAGCAATTGAAAAGTCACAAGCCACCGTTACCATGCCCTGCCTCTGTTTTGCCTCTGCGCGATATACCTTTACCACGCTCCTGTCGTATCCCGCTTCTCTCCATTCTTTCACGATTTCCCGGTCGTTATCGGTCGGTGCGCGGAATATATTCCATTTTACGGGAGAGACGATGCAGGGGCTTCCTTCTTTTTCCATCACAAGGAAATTCCCCTCCTTTTTCCCGAATTCATAATGGAAAGCTTTCCCGTCTATGCAGAACGCATAAGGCGTTTCGGTAAGGATCGCACCCTCTTTCTTCCGGAAGGGCAGCTCCTGCTCCCGGACGGCGTTTAATGCAAACTGGTCAAAACCATATACATGCCCGATCTGCGTCAGCTTATCCCTCTTTTTCTGGCAATAAGTCAGTTTCAGATGGATCAGCTCCCTCCAGGAGGAAACATTTTCCCGGAAGGATTCGATCTTACCGGAAAGATCCAGGTCGATGTCCGTAAAGCCGTGGGGCGCCGCTTTGACCTCGTCTATCCTCCCTTCGCAAAGTACTTCTCCGTTCCGTTTCACTTCATAGAGGATGTATACATAATCTTCCAGATCCCGGAAGTCCAGTTTATTATATAGGCGTACGATGCCCTTCTTCCTATCCTGCAGCTGCGCGCGAACCGGACGGATGGCGTTCTTCCACTCATAAAGCCCTTCATGGGGCCGTCTGTCCGGATAGACCAGACCGTCCATACAGAAATTCCCGTCATGGGGAAATTCCCCCGCATCCCCGCCGTAGTGGAACATTTCTTTCCCGTTCTCCGCCCTGCCCTCATAGGTGGCATGATCGCACCATTCCCAGACAAAGCCGCCGCAGAATCCGTCGTATCGATAGATCTGCTGCATGTAGTCTTCGATATCCCCCGGGCCGTTTCCCATGGCGTGGACGAACTCGCACTGGATAAACGGCTTCTTTTCTCCGGGAACGGCAAAATATTCGTCAATCTGCTGTGTGGAAGCATACATATAGCTTTCCACATCCAGCATGGATTCATCCTTCTTATGCCCCTCCGGTTCAAAATGGCAGCTTTCATAATGGAGCAGCCTGGTGGGGTCATATGCCTTTACCCAACGGCCCGCTTCCTCCATATTGGTTCCGAAACCGGATTCATTTCCCAAAGACCAGAAAATCACGCTGCACTGGTTTCTGTCCCGGATCACATTACGCGCCACCCGGTCCAAAATTGCCTCCCGGTAGGACGGCTCCTCGCAAAAATAGCTGAACGTGCCCTCCTCGCTTCCCTGATACTGAGCAGCCGCCCCATGAGACTCTATATCGGATTCCGCGATGAGATAAAAGCCGTATTCGTTGCAAAGCTCAGGGAACCAGGGCGCGTTAGGGTAATGGCTGGTACGGATGGCATTGATATTGGCCTCCTTCATAATACGCAGATCGAACATGGCATCCATCCTGGATACCACCGCTCCGGTAAAGGGGCTGCTGTCGTGCCGGTTTACTCCCTTGAATTTAACCGGGCGTTCATTGATCAAAACCACACCGTCCCGTACGGCTATGGTTCGGATTCCCACCTGCTGCCGGATGATTTCCTGCCCGGAATCCATCTCCAGCGTATATAAATACGGCTCCTCTGCATTCCATAAGACGGGGGCCTTTACGTCAAAATGCGCACTGCCCGATCCTTCCACCCATTCTTCGCCCAGAACCTCTTTCCCGTCCAGAAGCCGGCAGCATACCCGCGGCTCTCCCGCCGCCTCCAGGCTGATATCCACCCGGCCGTTGTTTTCTTCCGGGTCCACGGACGTGGTCACGGTGTAATCCCTCACGTGCTCCTTCGGGCGCAGCATCAGCCATACATCCCGGAAAATTCCGGACATCCGGAATTTATCCTGATCCTCCAGATAGCTTCCGTCACACCATTTCAACACCAGAACCGCCAGCCGGTTGCTCCCCGACTTTGCCTTCCCGGTGATATTGAACTCGCTCGGACTGTGGGATACCTGACTGTATCCCACGAATTTCCCGTTCAGCCACACATAGAAGCAGGAATCCACCCCTTCAAAATACAGATATTGTTCCTTTTTCGCTTCTTCCCTGTCCAGTTCGAAATACTTCACATAAGCGCCGCAGGGGTTGGCATCCGGCACATAGGGAGGATCGAAGGGAAACGGGTAACGGATATTGGTGTACTGTTTCCGGTCATAACCTGTCATCTGCCAGCAGGAGGGTACCTCCATCCGCACAAAGGAGCTTTCATCGAAGTCCTTCTTATAAAAATCCGGCACCTCTTCCACACAACCGTAATAGGCAAACTTCCAGTCCACGCTGCCAAGTTTACGGCTGCTTTCCCTTCCGTCGGAATGCAGCGGCATATAGTAGCACCTGTTTTCCTCGCATCCCACATGCAGAACTTTCGGATCTTCATAATACTTTTCAACGATCATATGCACACCTCCCCGGGCAGCAATCCCTGGCCCGTATGAAATCCTTCTGCGCCCTTCGGCCGGACGTTTTGGTACGCGCCTTTCCACACCCATGGCCGAAACCAAAAAGCATAGCGGATATCCGGCTCCCCCGGCGGTATCCCGTCGGAGGTGTCGGAGGTAACCATGCCTCCCCCTGCCCGGCCGAAAGACTTATGCTTCTATCTGTAAATTATAAAGAAAATATGTTACACTGACAATACGGAAAACGAAATTCTTGTTGATATGGGCAACCGTCAGTAACCGGGACAAACGCCTGAATGGCCCCGAGGGCCGGGCAGGGGTGTCGCGGGGGCCTCGGGGCCATTCAGGCGTTTGTCCCGGTGCGATAAAGGAAGGAATATTGGGAGAATGGAGAATCGAGCAATCGTAACTTTAAAGAAGGGCGCCGGAAGGACATTAAAGGCTGGGGGGATGTGGGTGTATGATAACGAAATCGACTCCGTCACAGGTGCGCAGGAAGACGGAGGCCTGGCGGAGGTACGGGACTTCGACGGGTATTTTCTTGGTACCGGATTCCTCAATACCCGTTCCAAAATTACGGTACGCCTGCTTACCAGGAATCCGAACACATCCATAGACGAGGCCTTTTGGAAAATGCGGGTAAAAAACGCCTGGGAATACCGCAGGCAGACCGTGGATACCTCCAGCTGCCGCATCATTTTCGGAGAGGCGGATTGGTTTCCGGGCCTGGTGGTGGATAAGTTCTCCGATGTACTGGTGGTGGAATCCCTGGCGCTGGGCATAGACCGGTATAAGCTCCTGATCCTGGATCTGATCTGCCGTGTCCTTAAGGAGGATGGGATCCATATACGGGGTATTTACGAACGAAGCGATGCGAAGGTACGTCTGCTGGAAGGGATGGAGCGCCACAAAGGCTTCATCGGAAAGCCCTTCGATACCAGAGTGGAGGTTAAGGAAAACGGCGTAAAATATATCGTGGATGTACAGGAGGGGCAGAAAACGGGCTTTTTCCTGGACCAGAAGGATAATCGCGCCGCCGTCCGGCGGATCGCCCGCGGAAAACGAGTGCTTGACTGCTTTACCCACACCGGCTCCTTTGCCCTGAATGCGGCGCAGGCAGGGGCTGTCAGCGTGCTGGGCGTGGATGCGTCGCAGACAGGGATCCTGCAGGCGGAAGAAAATGCCAGGCGAAACGGCCTGGAAGGGAGGGTGAAATTTCGGTGTGCGGATGTATTTGAGCTGCTGCCCGCCCTGGAGGACGCCGGGGAGAAATACGGTCTTCTTATCCTGGACCCTCCCGCTTTCACCAAATCCCGAAACTCCGTGAAAAATGCGGTAAAAGGCTATCGGGAAATCAATCTGAGAGGAATGCGGCTGGTGGAAGACGGCGGTTTCCTGGCAACCTGTTCCTGTTCCCATTTCATGGAACCCGAGCTGTTTGCCCGCACCATCCGTGAGGCAGCCCGGGGCGCCCACAAACGCCTCCGACAGGTCTATTTTTCCACCCAATGCTGCGATCATCCCATCCTGTGGGCGGCGGAGGAATCCTATTATCTGAAATTTTATATTTTTCAGGTGTGTGAGGAGAAATAGGTCCGCCTCCTCCGGCCCTTCCCGACATACCCTGTACCGATGATAAGGCGAAAACGCCTCCGAAAGGGCGGTTTACATTTATGTACGAAATAGTGCTTCAGGATTTTGATATGGAAAAAATAATGGACTCCGGACAGGTTTTCCGGATTCGGAAGATGGAAGACGCCTCCTTCCTCACTTTGGCCGGGCACCGGGCCGTCCGGATCAGGCAGGAGGAAAACCGGATCCTCTTTTCCTGTTCCCGGGACGAATTCCTGGGCTTCTGGCAGGATTATTTTGACCTGTCCACCGATTATGCCGCCATCCGCCGTTCTGTCGATCCGGCGGATGCCTACTTAAACGCGGCCGTCTCCCATGGCCGCGGGATCCGGATCCTGAGGCAGGAACTGTGGGAAACCATCCTTTCCTTTCTCATTTCCCAGAATAACAATATCTCCCGGATCCAAAACAGCCTGGAAGCACTCTGTGCCCGTTACGGGGACAAACTCGACCCTGAGGGGATTTTCCCTCCCTCCTGCACTCCTGCGCCTTTATATGCCTTCCCCACTCCCGAAGCACTGTGCTCCGCCGGTCCGGAGGGCCTGCAGGGCCTCGGCCTGGGATACCGGGACAAATATATTTGGAAAATGGCGCAGCGCTGCTGCGGCCCGTCCGGAAAGGAGTGGCTGGGAACGCTTTCCTCCTGCGGTTATGAACAGGCTATGGATCTGCTTTTACGCGAATACGGCATCGGGCGCAAGGTAGCAGACTGCATCTGCCTTTTTTCCCTCCATCATGTGGATGCCTTTCCCGTGGATACCCACATCAGGCAGATTCTCGACGGGCACTACCCGGAGGGATTCCCCTTTTCCCGCTATCGGGGCTATGCGGGCATTCTGCAGCAGTACCTGTTTTATTACAAGCGGGCCGCCCAGGGCAGAGTATAACTGCCCTGCCGGGCTGATCATGCAGCCTCTATCCGGCGGTCCGGGATGCTCCCCCTTTTCTTTTCATGGCTCGGATCCTCACTTTCGTCTCCCTGTCCACGCTGAGAGATTCCGTAATCTTCTGAAGGGCCTTATTATATGTGAAATCGTCCAGCCCGCAATGTTCCAGGTATTCCTGTGTTTTCGCCGGGAAACGCACATAGCACATGGAAAGGGCCCATGCCACCGCCATCTTCACATAATATCCGGGGTGGCGCACTGCGTCGAACACAGGAAACAGGCTGTCAATCCACTCTTCTTCAATATAATAGTCCAACAGCATCACCAGGGCGAACCTGACCGTAAATTCCTCCTCCGAACGCAGGCAGGATCCAACATAGTCCCACATCTGCGCAGGATGCTCCCTGGCCGTCTTTAGGGTAGCACAGAAGCTGTCACATACGGACCAATTATCGATTTTGGGAAGGAACGCCGTCGTCCGCTCCAGGATTTCTTCAAACGAGGCTTTCCCATACTCTCCGGCATAGCCGATTAAAAAGCCCTGGAGCATGATCTCTTCAAAGCTTCCCTCCCCGCACTCCTCCAGATATCCCCTCCAGTCCTCCCTGGCGAGCCTTTTGGCCAGACGCCGCAGGACGGGCAGCCGTACCCCCAGAATATGTTCCGTACCCGGCAGAAGGGAGGAAGAAAAGTCCCGATAAGCGGGATCTGCCAGTGCCTTCAGCTCCCGCCCGATATCAGTCCGCATTCCGGAAGAAGGCCGCATATTCCCTTCCCTCCTTCACGTAATGACGGGCATTGCGGAGGCTGTTGTCCGCCTCTTCGGCTTCCACCTCACGCTTTATACGCCCGGGACTGCCCAGCACCAGGCTGTTGTCCGGGATTACCGTATTCTGCGTCACCAGCGCTCCCGCACCGATGATGCAGTTCTTCCCTATGCTGCACCCGTTTAAAAGGATGGCCCCCATTCCGATCAGGGTATTGTCGCCCACGCTGCACCCATGGACAATGGCGCCGTGCCCGACGGTCACATTCTCCCCGATGCTGACCGGATATCCCGCATCCACATGGACGACGGCATTGTCCTGGACGTTGCTGCCTCTCCCGATCCTGATTTCTGCATCCTCCCCGCGAATGGTGGCATGGAACCAAACGCTGCAGTCGGGCCCGATTACCACATCCCCATAGACGGATGCGTCCGGAGCGACGAAAGCGGTTTTATCGATCTGCGGTATTTTCAACATTTAGATTTCCTCCTGCATAGGTTACTGTCCGGATGCGTTTGTCCTGGATTTTTTCAACAAAGCCATTGACATTTGTTTCTTTTTTATGTACAATTATAAAGCTTGGTAATCGAAGCGTGGCTCAGTTTGGTAGAGCGCTGCGTTCGGGACGCAGAGGTCGCAGGTTCAAATCCTGTCGCTTCGATTTTAAGAAAAGCACCGGTTAGCCGGTGTTTTTTTATCGGATAAACGTCCGGCCCGACAGGCAAAACGTCCGGCAGGCGCAAACTTCAATGCGGCTCAACGCCGTTTCCAAGGAGCGGGGCCGCTTCCCATTGTCCCCGGCGCCGAAGAAAATGATAAAATGCGCCCAGCATACCGGCCTCGTTGCGATGTGCGGCCATTCTCAGCTCCGTCTGCCCGGCAATCAAGGGGATAAGGTGTTCGTCCATGGCTCTTCTGATCCTGGGACAGAGCAGCTCCTCATACTCCCGGCTCATAATTCCGCCCCCCAGAACCACCACTTCCGGATTGACGACATAACAGATATTGGCAATTCCGATACCCAGAATTTCCGCCAGATGATCCAGCGCTTCCAGACAATCTTTGTCCTGTTTTCCCGCACCGTCCAGCACCTTTTTTCCGTTCCACCAGCCGACGGGCTCCCCCTTCTTTTCCGCAGTCCTTTGTGCCAGCATACCGGCCGTCCCCTCCGGCTCCAGGTTCCCTTTCCGCAGCTGCAGATAGCCCACCTCACAGGCACAGTTGCAGGCGCCGTGGAACACCTCTTTGTCGATCAAAAGGCAGCCTCCCACTCCGGTGCCTATCGTCATACACAACGCGATCCTCTTATCCGCGGCCGCCCCGGATACCGCTTCCGCAATTCCCGCACAGTTTACGTCGTTTTCCGTCTCACAGGGGATCCCGAATCTCCTCTGGAAATAATCCTTCAGGCCGGTTCCCGTATAGTCCGGGATGTTCGCATTTGCGTGGATGATTTCCCCGGACAGGGGATCCACGATTCCCGCGGTGGAAATACAGAGTCCGCTGATCTTATTTTCTGCCAGATAATTCTCCACCACTTTGCTCACCCGTTCCAGGATGTGCCCCGCACCCTTCCGGGCCTGGGTATCAAGAGAACCCTTTTCGACGAATTCCCCGTCTGCACCGATCAGACCATGCTTGATGGACGTCCCTCCGATATCGACACAAATGTATCTCTCCATTTTAACCCCTTTCATACCGCTCCTGCCCGCCGCCAGGGACACAGGAGAGCGCTCATGGCCTTAGCCGGACACATTACATCCGGGGGCTGCTTTGGCTCAGTTTGAAAATTTCCCCTCCAGCTCCTGTGCAAACGCTTTCGTAATCAGCTGCGGACGGGTGATGGCGGAACCGACCACGACGCTGTAGGCTCCCAATTCTATCACGCGTCTGGCTTTCTTTGGTGTATCGATATTTCCCTCGGCGATTACCCGATGCCCCACCCTCTTCAGGATTTCCCGCAGGATATAAAAATCGTCCGCTTCGATCCGGCTTCCCGCACTCTGTTCGGTATACCCTACCAGGGTTGTTCCGATGAAGTCAAATCCCAGCCGATCCGCATGCACCGCCTCCTCTATCGTGGAACAGTCCGCCATCAACAGCTGACGGGGGTATTTCCGCCTGATCTGCGCGACAAAATCATCCAGGCTCATACCGCCCGGACGGCCGGAGACGGTTGCATCCACCGCGATGATTTCCGGCTCCGCTTCCGTCAGTTCGTCTATTTCCGCCATCGTGGGCGTGATATATACATCACTGTCCGCATAATTGCGTTTGATAATCCCTATCACCGGAAGATCCACCATGGATTTGATCTCCCTGATATCCTCCGGAGTATTCGCCCGGATTCCTGCCGCCCCTCCTTCCCTGGCCGCCAGAGCCATCCGCCCCATAATAAACGACGAATGAAGCGGTTCCTCCGGCAGTGCCTGACACGACACGATCAGTCTTCCCCTCAAGCCTTCTATCCTGTCCATTTCCTCTCCCCTTCCGCCGCTCCCGCGGCGTGGCACCGATTAAAATCTCAACATACACATCTTAAAGCCTTTCTACGGAACTTTCAATCCCATTTCTTATTTTCCCCGGGACAAATGCACGGATGGCCCTGCGGCCTGCAGCGTTCCGGGCCGGCCCCTTCAGGCCGCAGGGCCATCCGTGCATTTGTCGTATATTTTTTCTTTCCGGTATTGACCCTTTCTGCGGAAAATGCTAGTATCAGATCAGCAGGATGCAGCCCGCCGCGGGAATATCCCCGGCGGATCCGCACCGCCGATTCGGTATATGCTTTTAAGGAGAAAGGATCTGTCCGTCTGCCGGGGTAGATTCCTCCTCCGTGAAAAGATGTGCGCAGCGCTGCAGCAGAAATCGTGGATATCCGGAATGAGGGCCGGAACGCTACTTCGACTTTGTACACAGGTATAAAGTCTCTTTTTCATGAGAATTCCTGCCGGCCCAGGCCCGAATGCACATTTCCCGGACTTACGGTTTGGGATTCTCCCCCGCAGGGAAAGGAGAACTGCAGCAATGAAAAAAAACACGTTCATCTCGCCTTCGGACCGGCCGGCCGGTTCCGACGAGATATCTCTCTTAGGGATTCGAACCACCGACTGGTTTCGGGGGATCGCAGCCCTTATGGTAGTGGCTTCCCATTACGCAGAGTGGTGGGCCTGGTTTATTCCCACCGAGGGAAATGCGGAACTCTTCCGCCTGGCCCTCACCAAACTGGGAGGATACGGCGTCAGCCTTTTCTTTCTTTTTTCCGGTTACGGCCTGGTAAAATCGCTGCAGGGAAGAGAGAGTCCTACGGTTTGTACGCGAACGAAAGCACGCAGGTGGGAATCAAAAATGAATCTTTCCTTCGTCGCTAGACGGCTGGAAAAAGTATATCTTCCCTATCTTCTCATCGTCGGGATCCTGGAGCTCGTCTCGGGTGGATTCTCCTCCCCGGGAAAGCTGTGGGCTTACCTGTCCGGATATGATTACTGGTACATGATGGTGCTGTTCCTGCTCTATCTGGGATTTATCCTCCTGTGGCTGCTGCCATGCCCGAAGCCGCTGCGGATCCTGCTTCTGGGCCTGTATACCTTCCTGTTTTCCCTGTCCTTCTATGAGAAGGGGATGCAGTCTTTTTGGTATACGTCCAATTTTGCCTTTGTTTTGGGCGTTGCGGCAGCAGAGTACGAAACCGCCGTGCAAAAGCTGGTAAAATCTGCCGGGCCGTTTCTCATCGCCCTCTCTGCCCTGGCAATGATCCCCGTCGTCCGCTCCGGCCTGGGACTGGACGGGCGTCCTCCCCTTCCTCCCGAAGATATCCGGCTGGTATGGCAGGGCGTCGGCGCGGAAACTCTTTGGACTCTTTTTATTTTGTTCCTGGCTGCCGTATGGAAGCCCCGCGGCCGTTTTATACCTCTACTGGGAAGAAATTCCCTTTTTATTTATCTGATCCATACCTTTGTATTTATGCGATGCGTCAACCTTCTTCCCTGGGGGATCCCTGCCCGTTTTGCGGCAGGCGCTTTTCTCACCGTCCTTCTTTCCCTGCTCTGCGGCCTGGCAATAAAAGGGATCCTCCGCCTTCTGCCCGCAGACAAAGCCGCAAACGGAAGTACCCCATCCTAATGGGGTAAAATATACACAGAGGTAATCAGGCCCGAAATTTCGCATAAACCCTCTGTTTGTACGCGTGCGAAAGCGCGCAGAGGAGAGCCAGCCATGAAAACCACCAATGAATTACTCCATAAAATCAAGAAAATGAAACAAAGTGATATCGGCCTTTTTACGGATAAGGATTTTTCTTCCCCCAAAATACACTTTTATCTGTCGGATCTCCTGCGCGAACATGGTATATCCAGTATAGATTTTTTTAACAAAATGGGGCTGGAACGCAGTTACGGATATCAAATCCTGAACGGCAGGAGGAGGCCGTCCAGAGAACTTCTGATCAAAACCGCTATTTTGCTTCGGCTCAATCTGGATGAAACGCAGCGCCTGCTAAAGATAGGGAACAGGGAAGTCCTTTATCCCAGGGTAAGGGCGGATGCCATCGCCACTTTCATAATTGAAAAGGGGCTGTCCTTATCCGAATATCAGGAGCTGACGGACAAATACCGATAATTCTTTTATAAAGTGTGCAGAAATGCCCACCAACGCAGAAGGGCCATATGCTAGAATATTCCGACATACAGCTTAGCTTTTGTAATATTATGGGAAATTACAATGGGGAAAGTGAGGGAAACCAGATGAGAAAGAGAAAAACAAGCTGTCGGATATTCGCTGCAATAACTGCCTCCGTTCTGCTCTTTGGCGGCATAACTGCCTTCGCTGCGCCGCCGACGCAGGCGAATGATCCTACCTGGAAGGATGTATTTGAGCTGATGGAGTATGTGGGCCAGAATTATTATGAACGGAATCCGGAGGAACAGCTTGATGCAGACGACGTAAGCTCTGAACTGCCCTATTATAAATCGGGTACTCTTATCGGAAGCGCATTAAAAGAGAAGGCATACGCCGCCTACGTTGAGGAAAACGGGGCCTTTTCCGGGGAAAACCAGGGAGAGGAAAGTGCGAAGCTCACAGGGGATGCCGCCAGTAATTACGCGGCTTTTTACGCGGCCGGTACCGCCTTAGTCGACAGCTTAAAAACCGCCACCGGCACCAAATATATCGACGACATCGTCGGCACCTGGGAGCGCTTTTGGACAAACCAGGATGAGCCCCTGTGGGAAAAGGTTGACAATGGTCAGATCCTGCCCGTAAGAACCGAGGACGACGCCCCCGATACCGCATCGATGGAACCGGGGACCTATTGGGTATTGGAGTCGGATCTGGAAGCGTACGGCAATGTCATAGGCGACGAAAACGCCGCATGGAGAACCTGGGATGAGCAAAATCTCTGGGAAGCGCACAACGGCGGCCCCGACATTGCGCGCAGTGATTTGGAAAACTGTATCAACACCGTTACCACCGCTTATAACACGCTGCTTGACAAACTTCATGAAGGGACGAAAAAAACTCAAAATCCTTCTGCCAAGAAACCTCTGGCGCCCGCCGACGAAGGATCTCCGGCTTCTGCCGGGGAGGAATCTCCCGTCCCCGTTACGGTAAACGAAGTGATCCCTTCAGACGGATCCAGGATTCAATCCTCTCTGGAAGGCGTTTACTGCGATACCTTTGTATCCGGCGTAATTTATAAAGACCAGCAGGAAAAAATCAAACAGGCCGGGTTAACCGAGAAGGAAATCCGGTCCGGCACCTTCCTGCGCTACTACATATGCAATAGTTCAAATAAGGCTATCAATAAGATATTGTCTCAGGCTGTGTCCGTACAGGGATATCGCCTGCTCGGTATCATGAACAACGACCTCTATAAATTGAATAAAAGCGGAATCCATTTAATTAAAACTACTTCCGAACCGCTTACCGTAATGATAGGCGTGCCCTCCTATTTGAGAAACGGCCAATATGACTTTTCTATTTTCTGTTATGATGAATACGGCAATCTGATTGTGATGGATGACATCGATACAGATAAGGCCACCATTACCGTACAGGCGAAATCGTTTGGCTACTGGGCAGTCGGTTACCGGAACAAAAAGTAAATATCCCGTTTTATTGAGGCTGTTGCAATATGGCAGATTAACGCAATATATGGCATGATAATCCCGTTTATCAAAACCATATATTGGGGTACTGCCATGATTGCAGCAGCCCTTTTGATCTATTATACTGGGTTATGCTTGAACGTGGGAACAAGTGTGAAACCGCGTTTTAACCTTCCCGATTTGAATGCGCGCTTTGTCGCGCGGATGGGTATATGTTTGGAAGTAAACCTCCAAACTCTCTATTGCAGCAGTATCGCAAGTTCCGCTTGCGATATGCAGGGGTAACAAGATTGTAAATTAAAATTTTCAATCTTACGGATTTGGGCCTATTCCCGTTTGCGGTCTTCCCCAAACGGGAAAGGCAGGGGTATAAATATGAATTATATTGATGAATTTCACTCCTACTATGATGAATACAGCTATGAGAAAAAGTTTCCTGAGGAACTGGTGGAAAAATACAGCATTATAAAATGTCTGAAACAGACAGAGGATTGCGAAACCCTGCTCGTGAAGGAAAGAGACTCCGAAAAAAAAAGCGGTAGCCAAATGTTACACAAAATATAGTTTCTTTTATGGCCAGGAAACGGCGGCGGAACTCAAAAGCATCGGAAACAATGTCCTCCCC
Organism: Lachnospiraceae bacterium; assembly: GCA_021770245.1. GTDB lineage: Bacteria > Bacillota > Clostridia > Lachnospirales > Lachnospiraceae > Eisenbergiella. The sequence continues at coordinate 41,462 of JAETRI010000037.1, read as the reverse complement.
CGCTTTGAGGGAGAATATAAAAACGAAGAGTACAGATGTATCTGCCGGGAATACATAGAAGGTGTGCCTCTCGATGAATATATCATCAATTCGCATATCACTTCAAATATGATTGAGGAGATCGCAATCGGCCTGGCAGCCACCATGCAGAGCCTTCATCATTCAAAGCCGCCCATTATCCATCGGGATATTAAGCCCTCAAATATTATTATTAAGAAGGATAACGGCGTTGCGTTAATCGATTTTGGCATCAGCCGCGTATCAAAGGATAATGTAACATCCGATACTGCTTACTATGGGACGGAGGGCTTTGCTCCCCCCGAGCAATTCGGATTTATGCAAACCGACGTTTGTTCCGACATCTATTCTTTCGGGATCGTATTATCATGGATGCTTACCGGAAAGGTAGCGCCGATAACCAATCCCTCTTCCAAACTGGAAAGGGTGGCTGCCAAATGCTGCAAATTTTCTCCGGCACAGCGCTATCGAAACGATCAGGCCCTGATCAAAGCCCTTCATAAAACGACGAAAAAATATGCCCTGCAAAAACGCAAGGCTGTTCTTATTATTCTGATATCCTTTGCCGCCCTCGGCGCTGCCGCAGCGGCAGGCATAACCGTACAGAATTCAATCCTCCAGGAACAGGAAGCGGTCTTTCGGGAACCTCTCATTGAAAAGGCCGTACGCGCTGTGTTGGACAAGCCGGACGGTATGATTACCTATCAGGATTTGGAAAACGTAGTGGAGATTTATATACAGGGTGAAAACGTATATACTTCGGAAGACGAGTATTACTCCGAAGGAGGGAAATGGTATGCTGCAGCAAGGGAAGGCAGAATATTCGGCCCGATAACGGATCTGTCAGACCTTAAAAATATGCCGAACCTCCGTAAGCTGTTTATCGGAGGAAATCATGTCAGCGATATATCGGCGTTGAAAAAACTAAGCGGGCTGGAAAAAGTAATTTTATGCGATAACGATATAGAAACCATTTCTCCTCTGGCGGGCATGGATACGCTGATCGATGTCAATGTCATGGGGAATAAATTAGAGGATATCTACGCGGTAAACACATGGCCGGCCCTCAGGCTGCTGAATCTCAGTGAAACCGGAAGCTATGACGGAAGCCCTGTGGGTACTTTGAAAAATCTGGAAAGGCTCGATATCCGTAACGATTCCGATGCCTATCAATACCTGAACGATTTACATGTATCGGAACTGTGTCTCGGTGCTGCCAATCAGGCGGATCTGGAATGCCTGAAAAACGTTTTGCATGTGGAGCGGTTATTTATCCGCTGGTCGGAAATCAGGGATATATCGGCACTGGAGGGGAGGGAGGATATTGTTTATTTAAATATGGCAGGATGCACCATCGAAGATTTTTCCCCCTTATTTACAATGCCCAATTTGACAACCGTAGAAATGAGTGCAAACGGTAAGGAACAAATAGAACGCCTGGTTTCCGTTTATGGAGAACCGGCATTCACAATCGTCTATACCCAATAATTTCCTGAATCCGTCTGCGCCGTAATCCGTAGAATGATCCCGGACGGCCCTAAAACGCCCAACGTATGGATGGCCCTGCAGCCCCTGCGGCACCCCTGCCCGGCCCAGCGAAGCGTGGTGATCACAGAGGGGACCACCCAAAAACGCCGGCACTTAGCGAGCACGTCCTTTGCGAGCTTAGTACCGCTGCGTTTTTGGCTGAGCGAAAGCGGGTCCCCTCTGTGATCACCACGCTTCGCTGGGCCGGGCAGGGGTGCCGCAGGGGCTGCAGGGCCATCCATTTGCTTGGTGCTCAAGATTCGATTTTCCGTCCGTCAGAACAGCAGATACACCAGCGTCAACAGAAGGCCAAGACTCGCGAGAAAGAGGCCGAAGGACAAGCTTCTGGCTATGATCATCTGGTTTTCTGACATATCCTCAAATGCCATAGCCAATCTGTGCTCGTATTTTCCGGACCGGTATCCTCTCCTCTCCTCCAATTCCCTCTCTTCCTCCTTTGTGGCGTCCGGGCGGTTGAAATAATCCGTAATCCCGTCCAAAAGGCTTCCTGCCATATGGGTTATGAAATTCCCCTCCTCCAGCTCGTGGGGAATCTTGCTGTCCCTATAGAGGGTCCTGCGCAGCAGCACGATAAGAAAATCCAGGGACCTGTCCGCAATCCTGCACAGGCTGCCGCAGATTACCGGAAGGATGTCCGTAAGCAGGGGACGATAGATCAGATTTTCCAGATCCAGCCAGACGGGCCAGCGATCCGCATACCTCTTCCCACGTCCCTCTCCGGCCATGAGTCCTTTCCTGATCAAAATCAAATACAACGCCGCGCCGATTCCGATGGAAATCAGGGCTCCCTTCAGGTTTCCGAGGGAGAAATAGGCCACGCCGTATCCCGTCCGTGCATGAAGGAACGCCGAGGACAGATCCGCCAGGCGGTCCGTAACCGGATGGGGAAGCATCCCCAGCAGGGGAAGAAGCACGGCGCTTCCGCCCAGGGCCGCGCAGCTGGTCCGGTCCATATAATTTTTCATCCCGTCGTATTTCTCCTGCAGCGCATCGTCCCCGTTCTTTTCAACGAAAATGCACAGATAAAGCTTCAGCATATATGCCACGGTCATCCCGCCGCTGATCAGGAAAATCCATTCCACCGCACCCATAACCGCGCTCCCCATGACGTATCCGCCCTGCAGAGCGCCCTCCGCCAATAAAGAGCGGTATTCCACGATGGATTCGTGCAGAAGGGTTTTGCTTATATAGCCGTTCCATAACGGAATACCTCCGATCCCCAGAGCGCCCATCAGGAAACACAGCTTCAGCGCCGTCTTCTTCCGTCCGAATCCCCGTATCTTATTCAGGTCCAGTTCATGCAGGTTCATGAAGACCACGCCCGCGGCCATGAACAATACCAGCTTGATCAGGGAATGATTGACCATATGCAAAAGGCTTCCCCGGATGGCCAGGCCGGCGGCTTCCTCTCCCGAAGACATTCCCCCCAGCAGGCCCTGCATCCCGATTCCCACCAGGATAAATCCGATCTGGGAAACGGAGGAGCAGGCCAGCGTCCGTTTCAGATTCACGGAGAACAGCGCCAGAAGCGCCCCGGTAAACATGGTCAGCACGCCCAGCAGGAGGATCAGGCTCCCCCATGCGCCGTTTCCGTAGAGAAGCTGGCAGCTCATCACCAGCACCCCGAAGATCCCCGCTTTGGTGAGAATACCGGACAACAGGGCGGATGCGGGGGCGGGCGCCACCGGATGGGCCTTGGGCAGCCAGATATGCAGGGGGAACACCCCCGCCTTGGCGCCGTAGCCGAAGAGTACGCATACGGCTCCTGCCACGATACGCCCGTATCTGGCATCCCGCTCTCTGGCAGAGAGCCCCTCTGCTGCGGATACGGCCGCGGACAGTTTGGAGATCTCCAGCGTCCCCAGCTCATGATACAGGACAAACAGCCCCATCAGCATCACCAGGCCTCCGATCACGGCCACCGCCAGATAGGTTTCCGCGGCCCGAAGCGCCTCCCCGGTTTCCTCATGAGCCACCCAGGTATAAGAGGTAAAAGACATAATTTCAAAGAAAATGAAGGCGGTATACAGATCCGCGGACAGGAAAACGCCCACCGTAGCTCCCAACGTAAACAGGGTGAAGAGCATATACCTCTCCCTGTTACGGTAATCCTTCATATACTCCCCGTTAAACAGCATGGTAGCCAGCCACATAAAGGAGGCCACCAGGCAGTAGAGCGCCCGGAAGCCGTCCAGACACAGATGCAGGCCCATGCCGCAGAAGCCTTCCCATATAAAATCCCAGCCCAGGTTCCCTCCTTCCGCCCACTGGAGGCCGAAGAGCAGGGCAAAACTGATTGCCTCGATCCCGGTAAGGGCCACACCGCACCAAACCATGGGAGCGCTGCAAAAGGAGCCCCTTTGACCGAAAGCCCTTCCCGTCGCCCAGCACAAAAGACCGCCCAGAAACGGGAGCAATATCAGTAAGAACAGCAAATAATCACCAGCCATAGCCAGTTCCTCCTTCCACTTGTCGCCTCCACACCCTTAGCATGCCGTGGGCAGCCCTTGCAAAACCGCCGGCCCTGTGCCGCACGTATATATCCCGTGCAGGATCATTTGGCCTATGCTGCCTCACAGGCTGCCTTCCGCTATCCGGGCAAAAAATCTCACGATGGGAGCGCTGTGCAGGCCGAACAAAATGGTTGCCGCCGCGAACAGGATGAGCGGCAGAAGCATCAGCCAATTGGGATCCTTCGTCCCCTCCGGAACGGACACCCGGCTTCCCTTTGCCGGGAAAAATGCTCTCATCACAATGGTCAGCATATAGATGGCGGTTAAGAGCGCGGAGATCAGGAGTGCCCCGATTCCCACGTAGGCTAATCCATTTTCACTCGTCACCGCAGCCGTGGCCAGATTCCATTTACTGATAAAGCCTGCCAGCCCGGGCACACCCATCAGGGCCAGTGCGGAGACGGTGAAAATACCAAAGGTCACGGGCATCTTCCTGCCGAATCCGTCGATTTCATGTACATACTGCTTCTCCGTTTTGTACATCACCGCTCCCACGCAGAAGAAGGAGGTAATCTTTATCACCGCATGAAAGATCATGTGGCTCAGGGCGCCCACCAGGCCGGCAGGCGTCATGATGCATACGCCAAACAGGATATAGGACAGATTGCTGATGGTGGAATAGGCGAGCCGTCTCTTTAAGTGGGTCTCTTTCAGCGCACGGCTGCATCCGTATACAATGGTAAAAATCACGATGCCCATCACCACGTTCTGCGCCCAGGTTCCTTTTATAAAATCCGGGCCGAAACTGTACCAGGTTAACCTCATAATGGCAAAAGCCCCTGCCTTTACCACTGCCACCGCGTGCAGCAGGGCCGTCACCGGTGTGGGCGCCACACCGGCCTGAGGCAGCCAGGAGTTGAAAGGGCAGACCGCCGCTTTCACGCCGAATCCGCAGAAGGCGATCACATAGATCAGCAGAAGCTGATTTCTGTAGTGCCCCTGTGTGATGGAAGCATCCAGGACGCCGCCGAAGGTGAAGTCCAGGGTGCTGCCGTACACGAGCAGGCAAATCAGCCCCAGGAAGGCAAAGGCTGCGCCTCCCAGCGAGTAGTACAGATATTTGCGGCTGGCCAGGATCGCTTCCCGGGTCAGCGTGTGCAGCACGAGCGGCACCGTCACCATGGTAAGCAGTTCATAGAAGAAATACATCGTCAGCATATCTTCCGCAAAAGCGATGCCCAGCGTAACACCATAGGTGACCGTGTAGAACATGAAAAACGGCTTCTCATGTTTCTCGTGTTTCATATATTCAAAGGAATACAGGGTGGCAAGAGGCCAGAGCGCCGCAACCAGCCCGGCAAACACCATGGAAAGCCCGTCAATCCGCAGGGACAGGGACAGATTATTTACAAAACGGACAATCGGCATTGCCTCCGCAGGGCGGTTCACCAGAAGCCCCATCACCAAAAGGGAAGTGAGTACCACGATGGTTTCTGTATAGACCGCCATGTGGTTTCTTTTTTTAAACGGGATCAGCGGAATCGTTATGCCTCCCAGAATAGGCACAAGAACCGCTGCCAGCATCATTTCCGGTTTCATCATGAACGCCTTTCTCTTTACAGGACCGATCCGGTTATCTGTGCAATATAGGAAAGTATCCCTTGGGGAAACATTCCCAGGGCCACCGCCAGAAATGCCAGGAGCGCGATGGGCAGGACCATCACGACGGCCGGCTCCTTTTTCTCATAGGACTTTCCTTCTCCGGGGAAGAAGCCCCTCATGGAAACAGGGAGCAGATAGCCCGCAGTGAGCAGAGCCGAAATCAGAAGCACCACCGGCCCCGCCCAGGCAAAGATCCCCGCTTTGGAGGACAGGGCTCCCTGCGCCAGATACCATTTGCTCACGAAACCGCCGGCCGGAGGAATACCCACCAGCGCCAGGGACAGAAGGGTATAGCACCAGATCGTTACGGGCATCTCCTTTCCGATCCCGGTAAGCTCCTCCACCCTGGTTTTCCCGGTGCGGAAAATGACCGCCCCGGCACACAAGAACAAGCCCGATTTAATCATTGCATGGAAGATCACATGGAGCAGGGAGCCCGCCAGGGCCTCCTGGGAAAACAGCCCCAGCCCGAATAAGATATAGGAAGCCTGGCTCACCGTGGAATAGGCCAGCCTTTTTTTCAGGCCCTTTTCCAGATAGGCCAGCATGGATCCCAAAAACACCGTCACCAATGCCAGCGTCAGAAACGCCGTCTGTACCCAGGTTCCCCGCAGGAAATCCGCACCGAAGATATAATAGCACAGCCGCAGGATTCCCAGCACTCCCGCCTTTACGATGATTCCGGAAAGGACGGCCGATGCGGGCGCAGGCGCCACGGGATGGGCTGCCGGAAGCCAGCCGTGCATGGGAAACAGCCCGGCCTTCACTCCAAAACCCAAAAGCATCAGGAAAGCGGCCATAAGAAGCATGCTCTCATGTCCCTTTGCCAGGGACATATCCAGCACTCCGCCCGCCGTAAAGGTGAGCGTATTGCTGTAGCGATAGACAAAGTATAAGCCGAACAACACCATATAAGCGCCGCACAGCGAATAGAACAGATATTTCAGCCCCGCCATAACCGCTTCCCTGCTCTGGGTATGGAATACCAGCGGAAGGGACAGAAGCGTCATGCATTCGTAGAACAGGTAAAAGGTGATCAGGTTTCCCGCAAAATTCAACCCGTTCAGGATCCCGTATACGATCAGATAAAATCCGAAATACCTGCCGTTGTTTTCCTCGTGCTTCATATATTCAAAGGAAAAGATCCCCGCAAGCACCCAGGCGGTCGTAACCACGCCGGCGAACAGACGCCCCACCAAATCCACCCGGAAATAGACGGGAAGCAGATCCGTCAGATAGAACATTGTAAAGGAGATATCCCCCTGCGCCAGCACACAGAGCACGGACAGGGCCGTACCGGCAAGCCCGGCACAGGTGAGCGCCACCAGGCGATCCCTTTTTGCTTTTCGCAAAATCAGCAGCATAATCCCCGCCAGTATGGGAAAACATACCGGGAAAAGCAGCATACCTGATTCCTTCATAGGAACCTCCATTCCTGCGGTCCGATGCCGCAAATCAGCTCCGGCCTACGCGAACATGGCAAGCCCGTTGGTTATCAATGTTACGATCGGCTGGGAAAGCATGCCCAGCATCACGTTCAGACAAACGAACAGCACAATGACCATCGCATAGACCTTTTCGTCCTTTACGGTAATGATTTCGCAGTCCGGCCGCTTCTCCGGCACATAGATGCGGATCACCGTCTTCATGAAGTAGATCGCGTTCAGGACCGTGCTGATGCCCAGCACAATCAGCCCCGGAAGCATTTTCACGTCATGTCCCAGACAGGCCTGGGCAAACAGCAGCTTGCTTACAAAGCCCGAGAAAACAGGCATCCCCACCATGGAAAGGGAACCTACGGTAAACCCGACCCCCGCCATCTTATGCCGGTAACCGGCTCCCGTGAGAGGGACGAAACGTCTGCTGCCGCAGGACACGTCCGTTAAACCGATTGCGGCCAGAAACAGCAGGGATTTGGTGGCCGCATGGGCCAGGATATGGTATACGCTTGCCACCATGCCGATTTCGGTCCCCAGCCCGAACCCCATATAAATATATCCGATCTGGGCCACGCTGGAAAAAGCGATCATACGGCGGATATCGTTTTCCCTGATTGCGCTCAGGGAGCCGAATACCATTCCCATCAACCCAAAGACGAACAGCACGTTGATGATCCTGCTTTGGATGAAAACCTCAAATCCGATCACCCGGTACACAATCTTGAGAAGCAGAAAAATATATCCCTTGGACACCAGGCTGGAGAGTATGGCCGCGGAAGAGACCGTGGAATATCCATAGGCATCCGGCAGCCAGGAGTGAAAAGGGAACAGGGCGCTCTTGATGGCGAGCCCCACACAGATCAGCCCGATGGTCACCATCAGAGGGACCTGGTACTCCCCGCTTTCCATAATCATGGCCACACTTTCCTTGATATTGCTCATCAAAAGATGGCCGGTCATATCGTACAGCATGCAGATCCCCACCAGCAAAAGGCCGCTGCCCAGCAGGCTCATGATCATATAGCGCACCGCGGCTTCGACACCTCGCCCAGCAGCTTCTTATGCCCGCCCAGGAGGGATAAGAGCATGATGATGCAGAAAAACAGCGCCATACCCGCTTCCAGCACGCCCGCCCGGATCTCGTTGCCCCAGGGTGCGGGGAAATGGCCCATCATAAAGACGTAGCTTTCGCCCCTTCCTATCAAATAGACCAGCAGGACGGCTGACATCGCGCCTACGATACCGATTACCGCCGCATTCAGCCATCTCGCCGCCTTCGCGGGAAGTACAGAGCTGACCGTCCCCGAAAACATGGAAAGGATGATGGAAAAGAAGGGAAAATTTTGTACAAAATCCATTTATAGTCCCTCCTTTTTCAGTCTCGCCGATATCTCGTCCAGATCCAGCGTATGATACCTGCGATATAACCGCACGGTGAGGGAGAGCATCAGGGCCGTCACGGAAACGGATACCACGATGCCCGTAAGCACCAGGCCGCTGGGGACAGGGTTGATATAGGCCTCCATACTCTGGATCCCGTCCACCACAATGGGAGCTTTGCGGCCATAGATGTATCCCTTTTCCGCAAGGAACAGATAGACCGCGGTATCCATGATGTTCAGGCCGATGATTTTCTTAATCAGGTTCTTCTGCAGAAGCAGGTTGGAAAAGCCGATGCCGAACAGGACCATGGCCACCGCTTCCCCGTAGTTCGATAACAGGTTCGCTCCCATTTTCAGAATCCCCCTTTCCGGAACAGCGCATAGAAGGCATACATGGTACAGGCTACCACCAGGCCCACACAGATATTCAGCGGCAGGATCAGTCCGGAAGAGAGGATCGCCCCCGGCGTCCCCAACGGTATTCCGCTTTCCAGATGATGGGCTCCCGTATAGAAGGAATAGCTTTTGGCCAGGCAGTAAAAGGTCAGTGAACAAAAGCAGATCGTCTTATAGGTCTTCTCCGTGAAGAACCGTTCCGTCTTGGCAAAGCCAAAGGCATTCAGGTACAGGATCAGCCCCGCGCCGATGATGGCCCCGCCGGAGAAACCTCCTCCCGGGGACAGATGGCCGTTTAATATCACATAAATGCCGAAGATGATGATCAGCGGCACCAGAAAGGAAGCCACCATCTGGAGGATCAGGTCGTTTTGGGGTTCATAGACCATGTCCTGAGCTTCCGCCTCCGCCTGCGTTAAGTTGGAATCCGCCTGTTCCCCTTCCTTCTTTTCTTTTTTATCCACCCGGAGGAGGATCAGCACCGTAACCGTGGCAATGAAGAGCACATTGGATTCCCCAAAGGTATCGAAGGCACGGTAATCCAGGATCATCCCCGTAACGATGTTTACCGCTCCCGTTTCCTGCAGCCCCTTGGTGATATACCGCTCGGAAACCTCGTTATTATCCGGATTGGACGCATTGCCCGTCCTGGGCAGATACGAAACCGCCACCAGCATGATGAACACCAGAAGGACACAGAACAGCACGGCGAGCACGTGATAAGCCTTTTCGAAAAACTTCAGCTTCCAGTTGTGTTCCATATCATAGATCTTCTCCAGCAGCTGCTTCTGCTTTTTTTCGAACTCCTGGTCGCTGATCTGTTTTGCTTCCTGTCCCTCTCCCTGGGGCTTCATCTCCACCTTTCCCAGAAGCGGGTCTTTTTCCCCATAAAGCCACCGGAAGAAGCGGCTATTCTTCTTTGCTTCCATCGCTTTCCTCCTTTTCAATGGCACGGATCTTCTTCAGGGTGACGAAGAAGAGCACGCTGGTCACCCCCGCGCCCACCGCCGCCTCCGTAATGGCCAGGTCCGGCGACTCCAGCAGGATCCAGATAATGGACATCACTAAACTGTATGACATAAAAATCAAAATGGAATTAAGAAGATTCCGTGAAAAGCTTGCCGCTATGGCGCATCCGACCAAAAAAGCCATCAACAGATATGTAAGAAAAGTCACGTCAGTCTTCCTCCTCTTCATCCAGGCAGTCAATCTCACAGAATTCCCCCAGTTCCTCATCCGTGGCCGCCTCCAGGCGGGCGATCAGATGGGATGCCACCGGGGAAGCAAACCACAAAAATACGATCACCAAAAGCATCTTCAGACTGGTGAAATTGAGGCCGGACAGGACCATCAGCCCCAGCATGGACGTTCCGATTCCCAGTGTGTCCCCCATGGCCGCCGCATGCATCCTGTTTAACACAAATTCAAAACGATTCACCCCGAACAGCTCCAGGGCAAAAGTCACAAGCCCTGTCAGAAGCAGAAGGGTTCCCAAAATCAAACGGAGCAGCTCCCAGTTCATAAGATCACCCCTTCCTTTCCTTTTCCAGTTCCTCTTTCCTCTTGTGCTCCCGATACACGCCCATATAGACCTTGGTAAGCACCACAACGGAAAGGAAGCTTATCATGGCATAGATGATGCAGATATCCACCAGATATCCCTCCTCCATCATCAGAGCCAATATGGCGATCATCACCATAACCATGGTGCCCATCATATTCACCGCAACGATGCGGTCCGCCACCCTGGGCCCGCGCACCGCACGCATCAGGCACAAAAGGAGCATGACCGCCAGAACGATCAACGCCGCCACGTATATCACATTCAAAGCATTCTCGTATCCCGCCATCATACATCCTGCCCTTCTATCTTTTTCAGCGCTCCGATGAACACACTGTCCGAAAGGCCCTCCGCAAACTGCCTGTCCAGACAATGGACCAGATATTCGTCCCCTTTTAGGGAAACCGTGATCGTACCCGGAGTCAGCGTGATCGCATTGGCCAGAAGCACCCTTCCGATCCGCGTCCGCAGATCTGCCCGAAACTTAACCATCACCGGCTCCACCTTCAGATGGGGGGTGAGGACGAGCTTCATCACCGCCGCGTTTGCCTTGATAATCTCCCGGATCAAAAGGCCGATGTAGACCAGGATATAGCCCGATCTGCAAATCAGCAGCCAATCCCTTCTGGGCTTATATCCCATGAACCTGCAGCAGAACCAGTATATGGCAGCGGAAATCACCAGGCCGAATACGACGATTTCCGGAGTGATCTGCCCATTGAAGATGATCCATAACAGGAAAAATAATATGTACATATCCGTTCCCTTCATTAAACGGACGCTGGCGTTTCCTACGCCAGCGTCTGTTCCAGTTTTTTCATCAATTCATTCTGAGAAACCGCTCCGACGATTCTCTCTTTTTCCTGCCCGTCCTTGAAAATCAGGAAAGTAGGAATGTTCATCACATGATATCTCTCCGCGATATCCATGTTCTCGTCGATATTCAGCTTTCCGACCTTACATCTGCCATCCATCGCCCCGGCAAGCTTCTCGACCACCGGAGCCATCATCTTGCATGGCCCGCACCAGTCCGCGTAGAAATCCACCAAAACGGGCATCCCGCAGTCCAGCACTTCTTTCTGAAAATCGGCTGAGGTAAATCTATATTCCATGAGCTTATCCTCCTTTCCGAAATAGTTTCCGCAGATTACGCCCATAAAATACCCATAAATAAAATATTACAACTCCTGTTATTTTGCAAGAGGAAAATGAAATTATAAACAGTTTGTAAACACCCGCTTTGCAACCCCCTCTCCCAGACGCTGCATCGGCGCTTCGATCCATTTGCGGGCAATGATGACACCCGCCGTTGTGAACAGCGTTACGATCGCGAAAACCGGGAAACCGGAAAGAGGGATGTGCGCCTGTACCAGGACGATTCCCTCCACGACGACTTCATGTACCAGGTAAATACCATAAGAATAGGTATCAAGCGTTTTCAGCAGGACCCGGCACAGAGAGGCCGGGGATTTTCCTCCTTCCTTTACCGCGGCCTTATCCCAGGAAAAATTCAGGGTCAGAAGGAGGATGAGGCCGAACATCCAGGAGACCGCCGTGAAATAGGGAATGCTGTCCGTCGTCAAGTACAGGCCCAGCCCGGCTGCGGCGCAGATCAGAAGGAAGCGCCCCGCTGCCGCCACAGGGGCATAGCATGACGCAAGCCGGTTTAGAAGGATTCCCAAAACGAAAAAATGAAGATAATAGAAGAACATCATATAATCGGAAAAGCTCTGGCGAATCCAGATCTGCTGCAGCAAAAGGGAAGCCGCGTAGAGCAGGACGGCACGGGCCGGGCCTCCTTTCTCCTCCTTCCCCTCCCCCGCCATGCGGACGAGAAAGGGCGCGCACAGATAAAAGGCTGCAAAAAGGCTGATCGTCCAGGTTCCCGATAAATTCCCCCAGAAATTGTCCGGGGCAGGAAGGACGGCGCCGGTTAAAAACAGGTAGCGCAGCCAGCCCAGCCCGGCGGGATCCGCCGGAACATCCCGCAAAAGGAAAGTGTGTAGGAGGAAGTGGTACAGGATCACCGCATAATACAGCGGCAGGATCCGAAAAGCCCTGCGTATATAATAGGAAAACCGGACGGCCCGGCCCTTCCTCCCGGCGCCGCCCGATCGAAGCGCCGGGGAATCGCAGGCCAGAAACGCGCTGACCAGGAAGAAAAGATATACGCCGGACGCGCCGAAATTGGCTATTTTCCCCCAGACGCCCGTAATCCCCATTTTGGGAGCTATATGAGTAAAGTATACCCCCAGGCATGCCAGGACCCGCAGGATCTGGATATTGTCGTAGCGTTTCACCCCGTTTCCCCCATTCGGCCTATGCTCTGCATCAGGAATTGGAAAATCAAAGCATAGGTATCCGCGGTATAGTGCAGGCCGTCCGGTTCCATGCCGTATCCGGCAAGCATGAGATACCCATACAAGTCGATCCGGCCGATCTCACCGCTCAACCGGTTGTTCAGCTGTTCGTTAAAATATTCCACCGCCCAGTTCCGCTTTCCGTGCTCGTTTTCTCCCACGGGGCCCACGGAAGCGAAATAAACGGCCGCGCCCTTCTGCTTCCAGTCATGGGCATAGCGGTTGATCGTCTCGATATACTCCCCGTGTCTGTTCAGGTCGTTCACCCCGTAATTGATCACGATAACGGAACCCGGCGCCACCAGCTCGTCTATGTCCTTTTTCGCCTTCGGCGTGGAAAGCCATTCCACTCCGCCGCCATAACAGGCCACAAAGGCCACGCCCGGCCATGCCGCCGAACCGCCCACCGCATTGGACATCTGTCCGGTACGGGAATCGCCCACGAAAATCACATTACCGGCAGCGGTCTGTGCGGGAAGGGGAGACGCCGGATTTCCGGCCGGAACCGGCAGCGCGGCTTCTTCCGGCTTTTCTCCGGCAGCCGCGCCGTCCGGCACTGCGGATTCCTGACCCCCTCCCTGTACGATCCCCTGTTTAATCAACTCCGCCTGTGCGGCCAGAGCCTGGCGCATCGTTTCTTCCACATAGACCTCCGTCAGAAAATTGCCGTGTACATAACCCAGTCCGGTCTGATAAACCACCTGATACCATCCGTTGTCCGCATATCCGCATACATTCACCACCGTTCCCTGATTCAGGGATGCCAGCTTCTGTGCCTCTTTGGAAGGAGCGGAGCGCACCGTACACATCTGCCTTGCCACCATAGCGGCCGTGCAGGGTGTAATATTGACTCCGTCCGCCGGATTTGCAGCATACATCGTTTTGGGTGGCAGCAGGAAGAGAAATGCCATTCCCGCTAAAATTCCTGCCGTCCATTTCAGCCAATTCTTCATCTCCCACCTCGTTTCCGCCGCCAAAGGCGGCTTATCAGAATCGAATCACCACAGCTTTTGGGCAATTATCAAAAGCGGCTCCGCAAAACGCTCATACAACCCGTCTTCCGTGATCTCATGCCCGTTCAGGCCGGCCCAATCGTTCCACATCATATAGCATGCGCCCAGCATGCGGTCGGACCAGGCCGGCAGCTCCCATTGCCGTTTCGTTGTCCAAAATACGTTCGGCCTCCACTCCTTTTCCAGGAACTCCAAATCGAGCCGGTCGTATCCGCCCCCCGGAATCAGATAGAGACAGCTGCTTTGGGAATTGATGACGGAAAAGCCCTCCGCATACATATCCGCCGGATCCGCCCAGGAAGTATCCCAGATATGCATTTCAAGCTGTCTGGAAATACCTGCATAATCACCCCCTGTCAAAGACAGGCTTCCCCAGATCCGAAGCCGTTTACCGGGAGCCAGTTCTCCCACATATTCGGAGAGTTCCTGCAGATAGGACAGATAGTCCCCGCTGTCCCCGAAATACTCATCCATTCCCAGATGCAGGGCCGTACAGGACGCAAAGGCCGGCGCTTTCCCGTCCGTGGAAGGAGTCAGGTATTCCTTCCATAAATCCTTTCCTAATTGTACCGCACCTTCTTTCGACAGGTCAAGACAGTCCGCGCTTTCCGGATTCCCTCGCATACCCCATTCCGGAAAGGTACGGGTTATGGCAAGGCTGTGGGCCGGCGTATCGATTTCCGGAACCACCTCCACGCCGTAGGCCTTCGCTTCCTCCACGAACCGCGCGAACTCTTCCTTCGTATAATACAGATCCTCCGACGTGATGCTCTCCCCCTTCGCATTCCTCATTTCCGATTCCAGGCGGAATCCCGCGTACAGGCTCATCGCTCCTTTCATCGTACCGTCGTATTCGCTCTGGGCAATGATCTGGTTGTCGTTCAGATGGATCTGCAGAGTATTCATCTTATTCTCGGAAAGCTTTTCTACCAGCCGTCGCAGCAGTTCCATGGAAACGGGCCTGCGGCCCACGTCGATGCCGAATCCCCGTACCCGATAGCGCGGATAATCCCGCAGGCATCCTGCAGGAAGCGTCCCATCGGTTTCCCGGATCAGCTCCAGCAGAGTCACACAGCCCCATCGGATGCCCTGCACCGTGTTGCCCCGGACGGTCGTACCTTCTTTAAGGATTTCGATTTCGTATCCTTCCTCCCCCAGACTGTTGTCGGACAGGCCGCCGGTTAGTTCCAGGATAATCCCGTATCCTCCGCCGGAATCGTTTCCGTCGGTTTCCAGGCCCGCCGATCTTCCTTCCGTCTCCAGCTCCTTTGCAAAGAGCTGCGCCACGGGCTCTATGGCATTTTCCTCATCCCCTTTTCTAATAAGGCATACGGCCTCGGGGAACCGCACTTTTCCGCCGCTTCCCTTCCATTCCGCCGCTTTTATCCCCTCCAAAATTCCGCCGGCCCAAGACAGCCCCCCTTCGCTTCCGGGTATCTCCACCCGCATGCCGGGCAGCTCCCATTCCATATTGTCCCGCTGCAGTACAAAGCCCAGCTCCACCTCCACCGGAGAAAGCGTATCCCCGATGGTGCCGTCCTTTCGGACGAGATTTTCATAATCCGCGCCCCCGAATCGAAGCGTATAGGGCTCCGGGACCTCCGGGACCGAAAGAATACGCCCCGTTCCCGCCTCTATCCGGGGCTTTGGGATTTGCAGAACGGCATCCGGTTCGTCATAGACCTCCAGTTCCAGAACCGATACGTTCTGATAATACAGGCTCAGATCCTCTTCTTCCTTTCTCACCTCCGTTACATGGAGGCGCAGATGCCGGGCCGCCACCGGTTTTTCCAGCAGGATATACTGCTCCGTCTCCTTCGGCTCCTCCTGAAAGCATGCCACGGCTTCCCATGTCCTGCCGTCATCGGAAATCTCCAGGCTGTATGCGCTGGCATTGGTCCTCTCCCAGAAGATCCGCACGCATCCGATCCGGGTCTTTTGAGGAAAAACGGCCTCCAGCCAGTGGTCGTTATTTTCCCAGTCGTTGGCCGAAGACCACCTGCTCTCCTCCCGGCCCGTGACGCCGTCCCCTGCCAGACGCGGTGAGAAAGCCCGGCCCTCCACGCTGTCCGCCCGCAGTCTGACTCCTCTGTGCAAAATCAGGTTTTCTCCCGCCATATCCACCCGCAGCCCGTCTTCCTCCTGTCTGATGCAGACGGGACGATGGGAGGGCTGGGGGATATCCGCCCCTTCCCAAAGGGCACACAGGACGCACAGAAGGGCAAATGACAGCGTTACGGCGCACAGAAACACACGCCGTCCCCTGTTTTTATGAACTTTCCTTCGTTTTTTCTTTTTTTGTTCCACCTTTTCCATCCCTCGCGGAATCCGAAAGCCCGCTTCCATCGGTTTCCTATTTAAAAAATATGCCGATCGCCCTGCCGCACAGATAACATAGCAGCCCCACATTCGGAATCCCGTAGATGCCGATCAGCCCCGCGGCCAGAATCACCCGGTAGACGGTAAAGACCAGCTCCTCCGTTTTCTCTCTCCTTTGTGCAAAAGACCCCCGTATGCCAAAAAGGCCATGGAAGCCCAGGCCAATCAGGCCCAGCAGGCCCAAGAGCAGACCCGCCTTCCATCCGGGCGGAACGAACCGGAAGACCAGCTCTTCTTCCTCTCCCGAAAGCCGCACGCCTAGGAAACCGCCCCAAAGCCGCTCCGGTCTGCAGTCCTTTCCGTCCGCATACACCTGCCAGCCGTCACAGGCGGCCACGGGCAGGAACAATGTGCCCGCTCCCCTTCCATCTCCCGGACGGACGACGATTTCCCCCTCCCGTTCTTTCAGGTACACCTGTCCCGCCTCCAGGGCCTCCGCCCGGCCTTTTTTCTCCAGAACCTTCCCGGCCGCTTTCTCCCAACGGTTCACGAAAAGAAGCCCCAGATTCATCCCTTCCCCGGGAAGCGGGCCTCCGCCCCGTTCTTCTGCCAGGATCCGCACGCTTCCCGCCGGATACGTGCCCAGATACAACAGCCTATGGGGGCTTTCCCGAAGCATCCCTTCCGGAAACTCTATTTCCGCGCCGTTTATCCGGACGGACAGAAATCCCGCTTCCCTGGCCGCATCCAGGTACAGAGCGCATTCCTCCGAAAGCTCCAGGATCCGTCCGCCTTCCCCGTCCCCGGGAAGCGTCCCCCAGGATATGCGCTCCAGAATCTCTTCTCCCGCAAGCAGCCTGCCAAGTGCGTCCTGAACGGCCAGAGGTCCTCCGGTACAGGCCTCCTCGTACAGAAAACGTATCTCCTCCGGGTCGTCGGGGAAGAATACTCCGCCCGGAAAAACCGGATCGGCCCCGGCAATTCCCAAAAGCCCGTCGGAAATACGCGTCCCTCCCCAGCTGCGCACCGAAACCCAGGGCGTTAAATAACCCAGCTTTTCCATCCCCTCCGCATAAACCTTTTCGCAGCCGGAGGGAAAATAGCCGGACAAAGAGCTTCCCCCGCGCACCAGTGCGGCATTCAGCGGCAGGTCCGGATCATCCTGCGCCCTGGCAAAGCCCGCCGTCTTTTCCGAACCGCGGTTTTGTACGTATTCCCGGTTCAGACGCGCATAAGCCGCCTCATTGAACTGCCGCACCTGCGAATCCCGGGGAAGCATGAGAAACAGAAAAAAACACAATCCGGACGCACCAGCCATACAGGTTAACAAAATCCGCCGGGCTCTCCCGGCTCCCAGCGCCAGCAGGCTTCCCGCCGCAATCAGAAGGAGAAGAAACGCCGCCCGCGCCGCCTCCCCGGGACAGGTCATGCTGATGGCCAAAGAAGAGAAAGCCTGGGTGATCCTATCCTGATAAAAAAGACTTCCCGCCACCGCCGCAGCGGACAGGCACAGAGCGCCGACGGCCGGGAAGGGCCGGACCCGGATCCCGTCTTCCTCCTTTTCCTCCGTCCACACCGCCAGCCATTTCCCCAGCAGCACGCAGGAAAAAAGCACCATATAGGCATAGCGCACCGGAAAGCACATATAGGAGCCCAGATGCCAGAGCAGATTGCTGGGCTGGGCCGCCACCGTCAGGCACAAAAACAGATTCCATCCCAGGAGCGCCTTTCCCTCCCGCGGTAATTTTTCTTTGCTCCGCCGCAGCCTTTTGATTCCTTTTCCGCCCCAATAGATTACCAGGCCGGCCAGTACCGGCTGAAACACCTGGAACGCCCTTTCAAATAAATCGTTCAGCCCGTGCCGTTTCATCACGGAAAAATAGGACAGGTTTTCCCCCGCCCGGGCCGAATGCAGCAAAAGCAGGATCTGCGGCAGCAGTACCGGGGACGACAGGAGCACTCCCGTAAGCGTCCCCAGTCCCAGGCCGACGCAGGACCGGCGGGCCTTACTTCCCTCCCCCTTTTGCAGCCAAAACCAGGCCCCGCTTCCGAACAGGGCAAAAAGCAGCGCCATTGCGCCCATCTGCAGACTAAGGGCCAGCTGATAACCCAGTAACAGGGCATAGGCGCCCCATCGTCCCTTTCGCAGGGTGCGCACCATGGCGAGCAGATAAAGAGGAAACAAAACCGGCAGATAGAGCCAGCGGATGATCTGAAATTGATAGGCCATGTAACCGCTGAAGGCATAGGAAAGGCTGAGGATCACGTTATATCTGCGCTTCCCCGGCCACAGCCTCTGCAGCGCCGCACAGGACGTAACGGCGGCGGCAGTCCCGTAAAATACGGGCAGGAGGTTCACCGCCAGGCTCAGCCTGTCCCTCCCGAAGGGCAGAATCAGGTAATTAAACGGGTTGATCAGTTCGTTTACCGTATCCGCATACAGATTCATCCCTCCGGATACGGACAGGTCCACAAAGAGGTTTTTGGCCCCTGTCACCACGTCGTAAAAGCGATAGAGAAGAGGCATGTACTGGGTATGCAGATCGATCATCAGGATAGACCCCTCTCCCAGAGGCCAAAGGCCGCGAAGCACAAAAAGGAGGAAAAAAATCCCGGCGCCAACTCCCGCAGTCAGGATCAGCTGCGCCCGGTTCTTCCTTTTTTTTTCCCGTTTAGCGTCCATTTTCTCCGTCTCCTCGCTTTCCTGCGCTCAGCCGATCCCCAGACACCATACGCCGGTCATCAAAACGCTGCATACTCCAAAACAGACGAGCACTCCCCAGATTGTCCGACAAAAATACCGGCTCCTGTGCTCCTGCAGCACGAATCCCAGCCCCAGGGCAGGGAACAGCAGGGTAATTTCAATATATCGAAAATGCATACTGCACTGCTGCGGATATTTATAGGCAAAGATGAAATAGCCGATCATCGTCACCAGATATCCCGATACGCACAACAGCCAGGCCGGCGGATCCATCCGTTTTTCCTTTACCGAGATCCCGAAAACCCATACAAAACAGACAAACGCCGTCAGGGCCAAAATCCCCCCCAGCAGCATCAAAAGCACCGCCAGAAGCTTTACGGGCTTCCCCACCCCGGCCATGTCCCACTCGCCCAGCACGGAGGTACGAAGGATCTGCATCCAAATATTATATCCGCATCCGATGCGGAAATTCTTCAGATTATCTGCCATTTCCCGGGGAACGGGCCATAAAAACCGATTGATTACGCTGACATTCCCCGTATACTGCCAGGAATCCTCCGGCAGTTCGTAAACCCACAGAAAGGAGACCCGGTAACGCAGGAGATTCCTCACATAGAACCACATCCCCAACGGAATACTGATTAGACCAAAGACGCCAAACGAAGCTGCCAGCTTCTTTACCTTTTTTCCCCGCAGCCCTTCTTCCCGGATATGCACGAGAAGCACATAGAGGAAAACCGCTCCGATGGGAAAGGCCATCTCGGCCACGCTCTGTTTCGTCATCATTCCCAGTCCCAGGACCAGAGCCAGCTTTCCGATACAGACCAGGGTGGGCCTTCGTCCCCATTCTATGGCATAGTAGACGCACAGGAGGGTGAAAAGAAGCGCCATACAATCGTTGTTCACGCTTCCGGACGCAAGCACAAGAGCCGGATGAAACGCAAAAAGGGCCATCAAAAAACAGACCGTCTTTTCCTGCAGGGCAAACTGCCTTATGATCCGCAGCAGCACCCACAAAATAAGCAGCGAGCATACAAAGGGCACAGCCTGGATGGATTCCTCCACCACGGCCGTATCCCTGACAAAGAAAGAAACGAATTTCATCCAAACGGCACACAGAAAATGGTGCAGCGGCGGATGATGGAACTGATAGACGCTGGTGGGATCGAAATCCGGCATTCTCCAGTTCTCGTATAGGTACTGGATATAGGCCAAATGCCCGCCCGTCACCGTATGGCCCGCATCCAGATCGATCAGACCGATATCGTACTGTCTGTCATAGATCGTGGAAAAGCAGACATAAAACAGGCGCAGCAGCCCTCCCGCCGCCAAAATCAGCCGGAGCGCCTCCTTGGTATTTCCTTTGAAACGCTTCATTTGTACTCCCGTCTACGCGCAAGGCACGCGTGCATCGCCCGCAATTCTGCGTTATGATTTCCGAATAGCCCGGCTGTGTCCTACCGGCTGATGATATACTTACAGATCGGGTTCCCGGCCGCGGAAAAACGTTCCTCGTATTCGGTCATCACGTTTCCCTCTGCCAGCCTGTCGTCCCCATGGAGATCGAACGTCACTTCCTCAAGTCTCCAGCCTGCCGGTTCCAACTCTCCCAGGGCGAATTCAAAAAGATCCCTATTGTCCGTTTTAAACTCCACCCTGCCGCCCTTTTCCAGGATTTCATCATATCTGCCCAGGAACTGCCTGGAGGGCAGACGACGCTTTGCGTGTCTGTCCTTGGGCCACGGATCGGAGAAATTCAGATAGATCCGGCCGGCCTCTCCCCTGCCGAATACCTCTGTGAGATCCTCCGCATCCATGCGGATGAATTTCACGTTGGAAAGCTCCTGCTCCTCCATCTTCTGGACGGCGCGCAGGAGGACGCTGGAATACTTCTCAATCCCGACATAATTTATCTCCGGATGAAGAACCGCCATGCCCATGATAAACTTTCCCTTCCCTGTGCCGATTTCAATATGCAGCGGATGATCATTCCCGAACAAGGCGCTCCAGCGGCCCCTGTATTCCTCCGGATCATGTACCACAAAACGGCTGGCCGCTATCTCTTCTCTGGAGCCCGGTATATTTTTCAGTCTCATATTTCACCCTTTGCATATCGCAGGCTATGCCTGCGATATTGCCACCAAATAAAGAGTTTGAAACGTAGTTTCAAACTTAACCCTTTGCATTCCGCCGCCAAAGCGGCGGCTTCTTTTCGTTCAGTATAGCGGAAGACGGGACAAAAATCAATGGAAGAACAAACATAGGCCAGAATAAACACAAGAGCGGCCCTGCGGCCTCCCGAATAGCTTGAAACTGCCGCGCCCCTATGATAGGATGGAGCAGAAGCGAGCTGCGAATCCCAAACCGTATCCGCAGCATAAACAAACCGCACTGCGGCGGTTCTTCCGGCATTTAGTATTGCCGCAGAAGATACGCCATGGAGGTTATCATGCATATAATAAAGCATTCTTTTATCATAAAAGCAGCAGCCCTTTTATCGGCCGTGGTTATGTCGGCGGTTCCGTGCATCCGCTCCTTTGCGGAGCCCGTGGATTATCAGGCGGAAGCGGACGCGCGCAGGGATATGCCCGTGGAATCCAATGCCTGGGAAAACTGGCCCTACGGGCCTACCCTGGGCGCCCAGTCCGCCATCCTGATGGAAGCGCAGACCGGGGCCATCCTGTATGCCAAAAATATCCATGACAAGCTGTATCCTGCCAGCATCACGAAAATACTTACCGGGCTGATCACCATAGAAAATTGTCCTCTGGACGACATGGTTTCCTATTCTCACCGGGCCGTTGACAGCATCGACTGGCAGTCCGACTCCAATATCGGCATCCGGGCGGGAGAAGGGCTCACCGTGGAGCAGTCTCTCTATGCCCTCCTGGTGGGATCGGCCAACGAGGCCGGAAACGCCCTCGGGGAACACATCAGCGGAAGTATGGAGGATTTTGTGGCGCTGATGAATGAACGCGCCGGAGAGCTGGGCTGCGTGGATTCCCATTTTGTCACCACCAACGGGATTTTCGATGAGGACCACTATACCTCCGCCTACGATATGGCGCTGATCGGGAGGGCTTTCTTCGCGAACGACCTGCTGTGCAAGATCTCCAGCACGCCTTCCTATATTTTCCCCCCTTCCTCCGCCCTTCCCCGGGAACTGTATGCCAATTCCAAAAATCAGCTTCTTTCCGGTAAGGAGCATGCCTATGAATATCTGGTGGGCAGCAAAACCGGCTATACGTCTCAGGCCCGGCAGACCTTGGTTTCCTGCGCGCAGAAGGACGGGATGCGGCTCATCTGCGTCATTATGAAGGAAGAATCCCCCGCCCAGTTTACGGATACCATTGAACTGTTTAATTACGGTTTTAACCATTTCCGCATGGTCAATGTGGCGGATGAGGATACCCGTTATACCTTCGGGAGCAACAGCTTCTTTGAATCGGACAGCGATGTATTCGGAAATTCCTCTCCGATCCTGGCCATCCATCCTTCGGACACCATCGTCCTTCCCGATACGGCCGAGTACGAGGACACATCGGCCGAATTGTCCTATGACGGACAGGGGGACGGCAGTACCATAGCCCGTCTGGAATACACGTATAACGGCGTATATGTGGGTAAGGCCACGGTGGAAATTGCGCAGCAGGCTTTTGCAGGAGAAGCAGTTTCTTCCGACCGGGATCATCCGGAAGGGCAGATCTATATTAATGTCCGATCCATCCTGATTCCCATAGCCGCAGGAGCCGTCCTGCTGTTTCTTCTTTTTAATATGACCACCCTGATCCGTAACTACAGCTTCGGCAGAAAACGTACAGGACGCGGCCTGCACCGCAAACGCCGTCGAAAAAAGGATATCAATTTTGACAGATATACACACGGGGGCGGAGAATATTAAAAAATTTCCCAGCCGGAACAAATCAGCACGAATAAGGTGTTTTATAGCACGATTTACAATGTTGTACGGGAATGTCGTATGCTATACTTTCCCATAAAAGGAGGGAGATTGATATGGATACAACAAAAAAGAAGAAACTGCCCCATGTTTTCGTCATTCTGTTCTGTCTGGTAGCAGTGGCCGGCATACTCACCTGGATCATTCCGGCAGGGGAATTTGATTATGAAGCCGTGGATGTGAACGGCACCGTGCGGAATCTGGTCATTCCCGGCTCCTACCATTATGTGGAGGACGGCAAACCCACAAATCTGCTGGACTTTTTCGGTTCCTTCCACAGGGGCCTCATTTCCGGCGCGGATGTGATGATGCTCATCTTCATCGTAAACGGAGCCTTTTCCATGGTTATCAAAACGGGATCTTTTAACGCAATGATGGGGGCCTTGCTGCGCAAATTTGACGGGAAAGAAAAAATCCTGGTTCCCATATTTTTTCTGTTTTTTGCCATATGCGCCTCTTTGTTCGGCATGTGGAACGACTTTAACGGCCTGATTCCGATTATGGTGGGCATGGGAATTGCCTTGGGATATGACGCCATGTTCGGTTTCTCCATCGTGCTTCTGGGCATCGGCGTGGGCTTTGCCGCAGCCCTGATGAATCCCTATACCATCGTGATCGCCCAGTCCATAGCCGGTATCCCCATTTATTCCGGCATGGGGATCCGCGTTGCGATCTTCATCCTGTTCAGCCTCGTATCCCTGTGGTGGATCTTCCGATACGGGAAACGGATCAAGGCGGATCCATCCAAAAGCCTGATGGCCGGAGAAGAGAGCCTGTTTTCCTTTGACAAGGAAGAACTGAAGCAGCTTCCCATGGGGAAGAGGGAAACAGCAACCCTGCTCGTGATCCTGGCCTGCCTGGTGTGGATTTTTTACGGTTTCCTGAAACAGGGCTGGGGCAATACCCAGCTGACCGGCGTCTTTTTACTGATGGGCATCGTGGTGGCATTGATCTTCGGATGGAGCCCGGATAAAATCGCCGTGGAATTCATCAACGGATGTAAGGATATCGTATTCGGCGCCATGATCGTCGGTGTAGCCAAGGCCGTACTTATCGTCATGCAGGACGGTAAGATCATCGATACCATCATCTATTTTCTCTCCAGCCAGCTCGACGGCCTGCCGCCGCTGATTTCCGCCACCGGTATGCTGATCATCCAGACCCTGATCAACTTCGTGATCCCTTCCGGAAGCGGCCAGGCCGCCACCATCATTCCCCTGATGGCCCCGCTGGGCGATCTGATGGGGTTAACCCGGGAAGTGACGGTTCTGTGCTTCCAGTTCGGCGACGGCTTCTCCAACCTTTTATGGCCCACGGCCAATATCGCCATCGGCTGCGGTATTGCGGGCGTGCCGTTGAATAAATGGTGGAAATTCTTCCTGCCATTGTTCGGGCTTTTCTTCCTGCTCCAGCTGGTTTTCGTCTGGGGAGCCGTGATGGCGGGTTTCTGAAAGTCCGCACAATGAACAGGAGGCTTCCGGAAATACGATCTCCTCTTCCGGAAGGATTTCACCCGTTTGAGGAGAAGGCGCAAAGAAAACCGGATCCCCAGGCGGTTTCCTGTCTATTTGGGCCCGCCTGAGCGGGCAGATGGGAGCGAAGATGGAACTGCTTTCGCAGGCAAACGCATTAAAAGAAGAGATGATCGCCATACGGCGCCATCTCCACCAATACCCCGAGCTTTCCGGCAGGGAATATGAAACCGGGAAATATATCTGTCAGAAATTGGAAGAATACGGGATCCCCTATACTTACGGTATTGCGGATACCGGAATCATGGCCGTCATAACGGGAGAAACGGCAGGCAGACACGTCGTCGCCCTGCGGGCGGATATGGATGCCCTGCCCCTGCAGGAAACCACGGGGCTTCCTTTTTCCTCCTGCCGGGACGGAGCGGCCCATTCCTGCGGCCACGACGGACACGTCGCCATCGCCCTGGGAGCGGCCCGCATGCTCCATGACAGAAGGGAAACGCTGGGCGGCACCGTAAAGATTTTTTTCCAGCCGGCCGAAGAAACCACGGGAGGCGCACAGCGCATGATCCTGGAAGGCTGCATGGTAAATCCCAGGGTGGAACATGTATTGGGGCTTCATATGGACCCCTCTCTTCCCTGTGGGGAAGCCGCTTTCAAGCACGGGAAAATGATGGCGGCCTCCGATGAATTCACCATAACCCTCACCGGAAAGGGCTGCCATGGGGCGCATCCGGAAAGGGGCTGCGATGCCATCCTTATGGCTGCCCAGATCATCAGTTCCCTGCAGTCCGTGGTGAGCCGCAACGTTTCCCCGGTCAATTCCGCAGTGGTCACAGTAGGGATGATACACGCGGGCAGCGCAGGAAACGTCATCGCCCAAACTGCCGAACTGACGGGCATCATCCGCTGCCTGGATCCCCAGACCCGCGCCTTCCTGGCGGAGCGGATCCGCCAAATCGTGGAATATACCGCCTCTGCCCTGGGAGGATGCGGCGAATTGACCCTGCATCCCTCCTATTGTGCCCTGATTAACGACGACAGGGTAACGGATACCATGATCAGCGCCGCTTCCTCTGTTTTGGGTCATGAGCGCGTGCGCCAGATGCCCGGTCCGGATATGGGGACCGAAGATTTCTCCTTCTTTGCGGAGGAATGCCCTTCCTGTTACTGGCACCTGGGCTGTGGTAATCCGGCCAAAGGCATTATCCACGATATCCATAACCCCGGATTTACCCTGGACGAAGACTGTCTGCCTCTCGGGGCCGCCATCCAGACCGCCGGGGTCCTGAAGCTGCTGGGCGCATAATTCCGGTAACTTTATAGATTGTGGTCAATGAAAGGGCAGGACCGCTCTGCTGCCTGGCGTGAAAGCGACCTGCCCTTTCATTGACCACATTGGGAACTTTATACGGTTTTTTTCGCTTTTTTCCTGTTTTTGATCCTTCTGATCTCGTCGGCCCTTTCCCTGGAGCACGCCAGTTCGACAGCCTCCTTTGGTGAAATGAGCTTCAGCGTTTTCACCGCATAGACGCCTTCTCCCTCCGCTTTTTTCACACGGATCTTTCCCTTCATGTATCCGTGCTCGCCGCACAGAGAAAGGCTGTAATAATGTTTTCCGTTGGAAGTAAACCATTTGACCTTCCGTTTCAGGTTTTTATGGCAGAGATAACAGCGGGTGCTGCCCACTTCCCTGTCGGCCAGCAGAGCCGCTTTGTCCTCAAACTCCCTGGAGATGTACTTTGCGTAATCGTCGAATACGATGTGTATCTCTTCCTCCCGGTTCCGGGGGAGCTGGAAGATATCGAAAGATACCTTCTGCAGGATATGGGGATCCCGGATCCTCTCCAGAATCCGTGCCGTATAATAGGCATCGTCCAGGGCCCGATGAAAAGCATTGTTCTTGGGGATCTTCAGAAAATCCACCGCATATTCCAGATTTCTCCTGCTTTTCTTATCCTCAAAGGCAAGACTGAACAGCTTCTGCACATCGTAAAACCGGACAGGGCCGCTTCCCAGAAGAGGCAGATGATAGTAACGCATATTCCTCTGCAGTTCCGTAAGATCCTGAGGGCCCCAGGTGGCAAACATGTATCCGTCCGGATCCGATTCCACGGAAACAGGAAGCTCGGACGGACGGCCCGCCGGCTTTTCACACCAGGCGAGAAAGCTTTCCAGCACTTCGGGGAAGGTACGCCCCCTCTTCAGGTCCTCTATCCCCATGTGGAGGATATCCTTGGTTGCCCAATGCATTTCCCGGTAAACCTGAGGGCGGATGACCTCATGGAAGGTGTCATACTCCGGAAACGTTTCGGCCACGGGAAAGCTCCCGGACAAGGGGTTTCCTTTGTCTCCCGGCTCCCCTTCCTCCAATATAGGGACTTCCCAGCGTCCTCCCGGCCTGCCTGAAAGCTTCACGGCCCCGATTTCGATGATCTCAAAGGGAATGTCCTTTCGCTGTTTTTCCACCTGTTCGTTTCCCTGGTTCCATTCCAGGTCCAGTACGATATAATTCATGGGCAGTCATGTTTCCTCTCATTCCGCAGGCCGTTTCAACGGGCGGACGATAGCGCCAGCTTTTTTTCCAGCTTCTGCGCGATTTCCTTCAGACAGCCTTCCTCAAACGGAAGCTTCAGCCCGCATTCGGGAATCATATTGTTGAAGAAATCGGAAGCGGACATCCGGCAAAGCTTCAGATAGCTTTTCCAGGCCGCCTCGTAATCCTCATCCATCCAAAGCTTATATTCAAAGGCGATCGTCTGGGCGATTACATAGTCTATATAGTAAAAAGGAAAGCTGTAGATATGGTGCTGCTGCTGCCAATATCCTCCCTTTCCGAAGAAGGGATCTCCCTCATAGTCGAGGTGGGGTTTATACTCCTTCTCCAGTCTCGTCCAGACCGCCTTGCGCTCGGACGGGGTCATGTCCGGATTCTCATAGACCTCATGCTGGAATTCATCCACCATGCAACCATAGGGAATGAACATGCAGGCGTCCTCAAAGTGCATCTCCAGATAATCCTCTGCCCTGTCTCCAAAGAACCGTTCCATCCACCTTTCGGTAAAAAACTCCATGGACATGGAGTGGCATTCCGCCGTCTCCATGGTAATATCGGCGTGCTCTTTGATGGGATCCTTCCCGGCCAGATAGCCCTGGAACGCATGGCCGCATTCGTGGGTAATCACATCCACATCCCCGCTGGTGCCGTTAAAGTTGGCAAAGATGAACGGTGAACCATACAGAGGAAGATAGGTCATGTACCCTCCCACCCTCTTATTCTTTCGGCCCAGCACGTCGAAAAGACCGTTTTCCATCATGAAATCAAAAAATTCCTTTGTCTCCGGCGACAGCTCCTCATACATCCTCTGGCCGGCCTTCAAAATCTCCTCCGGCGTACCCACAGGATCCGGGTTGCCTTCCCTGAAATGCACGCCCTCATCGATATAAGAAAGCTTCTCCAGCCCCAGGGCCTTCCTTCTCTTCTCATGGAGTTTTTCCACAAAGGGCACGAAATCCTTCTTCACCTGCCCGCGGAAGGCCTCCACCTGCTTTCTGTCGTAGCAGTTGCGCATCATGCGGTAGTAACCCAGCTCCACATAGTTTTCATAACCCATTTCCTTCGCCTGACGGGTACGGTTCTTCACCAGCTTATCGTAGATTTCATCCAGCTTCTGTTCGTTTTCCTGAAAATAGGCGGAAAATTTTTCCCAGGCCCTCCTTCTCACCTTCCTGTCCGGATTCTTCAGGTAGGGCTTCAAAAGCGACAGGTTCAGCGTCTCCCCGTCCCAATCGATCTTCGCATTCGCAAGGATATCCTCATAGGAGGTAGCCAGGGCATTTTCTTCCTGCACCAGGGGAATCAATTTCTCCTCCATGGACTTTCTGGATAATTCCATGTTCCGGAAAGCCACCGGACCGATCTTCTTTTCCAATTCGTCTCTGTAGGGAGAATCATACAGAAGCTTCTGATATTCGATGACCATGTTGCTGTAGCGGGGGCCCATCTGATCATAATAGTCCTGTTCCCCTTTGTAAAACTCATCCGTCGTATCCACGTCGTGGCGGATCTGTGCCAGCGTAATGCAGGTATCCGTCCGATCCCGAAGGGCGTAGTACTTCTGATGAACCGCGAACTGCTCCTCTCCGCTTCCGGCCGATTGGAACTCCTTTTTAAGCGCCGCAAATTCCTTTTCCACCTCATCAAAATCCACCCGTTCGTAGGGCATTTCCGTAAATTTCATATATGGCTCCCATCTGCGCACTTTAGCGCGCGTACATGTGACTACTATTTTCACCTATTATAGTGTATTTATACCGGATTCTCAAGCTTCAGATTGTTAATCACAGGATAAACGCATCAATCTCCATAGAAAAATCTTGACTACAGCTTCTCGAAAGACGATAATACGACTATGGACAAAAACATTTTCGAATCTCAGTCTCCTTATATAGAAAAGGAAGAAAGGATAAGTTTTATGAAGATAAACAGATACCAATTTGACAGTATCGCATCAAAAACAAAACAGACTATTACTCCCATCAGACGCGGCGAGGAAGATGGGGTATATTTCGAATACCTTGCCCTGCTGGAGATATGCCTATACCGGTTTCACTTAAAATATGGTCTCAACGGAAGGCAGGCCAAAGAAATACTCCAAGTTGTTCTGTTCGACATAAAAAGCATCACCGACCATCAAGAATACGACTATACAAAATGGATGGAGCAATGCTACCGCTCCTGCGCAGATACCATAGAAGAATTATTTATTCCGGAAAAAAATCCCGATTTAAAAAAGGCTCTGAAAGAAGGGGTGATGGAAAACGATGATTTCTTTGAATTTGCCCGCAAGAATGTCATAAGAATCTATGAATCCGTAACACAGTGGACAAAAGATTTTGGACCGGAAGGTTATTTTAACTTTATCCGTAATTATATCGGAACAGAAATCCAATCTTCCAAAAAATATCTTGTTGAGGATCATTTTTTGAAAATATAAGGGCATCCCCAGGATAAACGCATCAATGACCCTGCGCCCGTCTGCCGGCCCTGCGGCGCGTACTTTTGACCACATCCAAGCCCTGTTAAAGAAGGAGGAAGGATCTATGGCATATCAACCGACAAATGATTGTATGATCTGTGAAAGGATCCGTTGGATTAAAGAAGGAAAGAATCCCTATTTTGTCAGGGAATTATCCACAGGATACGTGGTGATCGGGGATCATCAACGGTTTCGGGGATACAGCCTCTTTCTTTGTAAACAGCATGCACAGGAGCTTCATTTCCTGGAGCCGGAGTTTCGGGCCCGGTTTTTATATGAAATGTCCGTTGTGGCTGAAGCCGTTTACCGTGCCTTTCAACCGGATAAACTGAATTATGAGCTCCTGGGCGTGGGCAGAGGGCTTCATATGCATTGGCATATCTTTCCCCGAAGGGAGGGCGACATGCCTGTCCCTGGTCCGGTCTGGCTGCTGGGGGACGCACTTTTCTCGGAAGAATTTCTCCCTTCCCCAAAGGAACTGGAAGACCTAAAGGAGCAGCTGAACGCGCAGCTTGAGAAGCTTTTGGCTTAGTACATCATGAACCGCTATTCTGCCGACGCAATGCCGTTACTTTTGGAGGAACCGGGCCGGACGGCCGCGCCGGCGTAAAGCGGGGATTCAATCCTTTCCGTTCGAACAGTTGGCAGCGTCTATGGCAATCACCAGCATCAGTCCCATCAGCTCATCCTTGGGATCCGCAAAGTCGATCACATAGGTATCCCCCCAATGGAGGAGTTCCTTGGAAATATGGATGATTGCCCTGCCCGCTTCATATACGTCGTAGTCCCAGCCCCCAAAATTTCCCTGTACATACCAGCCGTTAAAGTCGATCTCATACCTCGGCCTAAGAAGGGTTAACTGTTTGCGGATCCTGCCCCGGGTCCATCCGCCGATCTCTATATCGAATTCCGGCATAAAGGTAAGAAGCTTCTGTTTAATCACGCCGATTTCACGGCGTCCGGCGTCGTAAACATGGAGCTGGTGTCCCAATGCCAAAAATTCTGCTTTGACAAAATATTTCGCATTTCCGCTTTCGTCATAAATATCATAGGAATCCGTCCAGGAAAAAACCCTCTGTTTGATCAACAGCCTCATATTTCCTCTCATTCTGCGCCGCCAGGCGGCCTTCCATTCCGGGATTTCGTGCATAAGGTAACACTTCCGGATTACCTGGCACCAGTTCCGGATTGAAAATTCTCGATTTTCAATCTTACACCCCATGCACGCTAAAGCGGGCACAAATTCAATAGTATGAAAGCGTACTTCTTTCATACTTGACTCCCATATACCTGCAAAGAGGAGACACGGCCGGCCGTTTATTTGGCCCTCCGCGCCTCCTTCTATTTCGTATCCGATGTACGAATCCTCATCGAAACGTGTCTTTTTATCTCTGCACTCTCGCTCCGGCGCCGCCCATAATGGCTTCCACTTCCTTTTTGCTCGCCATGGTGGTATCGCCGGGCGTGGTCATGGCCAGCGCTCCGTGCGCAGCACCGTAGTTCACCGCCAGATTGGCATCCTCGGTGGTCATCAATCCATAGATAAGCCCGGAAGCGAAGGAATCTCCGCCGCCCACGCGATCCATGATCTCTAATCCCTTGTAGTCCTTGGCCTTGTAAATTTCCCCGTCGGCCCAGCAGATGGCGCTCCAATCGTTTACGGTGGCGGTTCTTACCGTACGAAGCGTTGTGGCCACCGCTTTGAAGTTCGGATATGTTTTGGCGGCTTCGTTAATCATCTTCTTGTAGCCGTCCAGGTTCAATTCTTTCAGGTTTTCGTCATTGCCTTCGATTTCAAAGCCCAGGCATGCGGTGAAGTCCTCTTCGTTACCGATCATCACGTCCACATACTTGGCGATTTCCCGGTTCACCTCCTGCGCCTTGGCCTGTCCGCCGATGGCGCTCCACATGGAGGGACGGTAGTTCAAATCGTAGGAAACGATGGTACCGTATTTCTTTGCGGTCTTAATCGCCGCCAGCACCGTTTCGCAGGACTGCTCCGACAAAGCCGCATAGATGCCGCCCGTATGCAGCCAGCGCGCGCCCAGCTTACCGAAAATGTAATCGAAATCAAAATCCTCAGGCGTCGCCTTGGAAATCGCCGTGTTGGCACGGTCCGAGCAGCCCACCGCACCGCGGATGCCGAATCCCCGTTCCGTGAAGTTGATGCCGTTTCTGCAGACGCGGCCGATCCCGTCCGTCTTCATCCACTTAATCAGGGAAGTATCCACGCCGCCCTGCAGGATAAAATCCTCCATCAGCATACCGACCTCATTGTCCGCAAAAGCCGTAATCACCGCCGTATTCATCCCAAAGCATCTGCGGAGGCCGCGGACCACGTTATATTCTCCGCCGCCTTCCCATGCCTGGAAGCGCCTTGCCGTACGGATCCTGCCCTCGCCCGGATCCAGCCGCAGCATCACTTCCCCCAGGGATACCGCGTCATATTTGCATTCTTTTGCCGGTCTCATATTTAAATTCATATTAACCCCTTTCATACCGCATCCTTTGCGGCAATGCAATGCGATTCATCTTTGGGCCGCCCTTCTCCTATCCGCGGATGCTCCTGGACAGCTCCACGGCCTCCTTGGTCAGTTCCCGAATCTTGTCAAATTCCCCTGCCTTAACCAGATCCCCCTTTACCATCCAGCTTCCGCCGCAGCAGAGGATCTTATCGCATTCCAGATAGTCCTTTAAATTCTTTGTGCCGACTCCGCCGGTGGGCATGAACTTCACCATGGTGTAGGGAGCCGCCAATGCCTTAATGGTGGATACCCCGCCGAACTGCTCCGCAGGGAAGAACTTGACCACTTTCAGGCCGCGCTTCACCGCCTGAGCCACCTCGGAAGGAGTGATACATCCGGGAAATACCGGAATATTCTTATCCAGGCAGTAGTCTACGATTTCCGGATCGAAGCCGGGGCTTACGATGAATTTTGCCCCCGCATTCACCGCACGATCCACCTGGTCCGTCGTCAGCACGGTGCCCGCTCCTACCAGCATATCGGGATATTTTTCCGACATCAGCCGGATGGATTCCTCCGCCGCATCCGTACGGAAGGTCACCTCCGCGCAGGGCAGTCCGCCTTCCACCAGCGCCTGAGCCAGCGGCAGAGCATCCTTTACATCATTCAATACCACCACCGGCACGACGCCCAGGGCGGCAAAACGTTCCTCCATTGTTCCCATGATTAACCTCCATCCTCTTTTTCGGTTTAACCGGTCTTTTATTGCTCCAGCACCGGGCCATAGATCCCCGCCGAACGGAACCTGACGGATCCGTACCGGCTTACACAGGACATACCCCGGCCGTATGGTATTATTTTATTGCATAACGTCCGTTTTACGCAAGTATTATGTTTTCCTATATCTGTATTTTATTTGTCAGATGTTATTTTTATCCCTGCGTCAGAACCGACGCAGGGGTAAACGCGAAGACGCGAAACCATTCTCATACGTTTGTCGTGTGTTTTACACACTCCTTCATCAATTCGTACGTCCCTCTTGTTCCGATCAGCTCCAGATCGGCCGACACCGCTTTCTCCAGCCCTTCGATCCTGGTTAAATCTTCTCCCCAGAATTCTGTATTGGACAGCGCCGCCCGGGTAAAATCCGTCGTATTGTCTTCCCTGTGGGTATCAAAAAATTCCAGGATCCGTCCCTCGTCCGCAAGCGGATATTTCCGGCCGCCTCCCTCTCCAAAATATCCGTCCCCTTCCGGATGGGCATTTCGGTAAAAGGCCAGATAAAAGGCCAGGGAAGCGGTCAGGCATCCGGGCAGTTTCCCATATTTTTCCGCATATCCCTTCAGGGAGGGCAGAACCCTTTCCCTCCATTTTGAGGTGGAGTTCAAAGAAATGGACAAAAGCTCATGATCTATGAACGGATTGCCGAAGCGATCCGTCACCGCATCCGCGAACTCCCGAAGCCCCTCTCCGGGCAGCCCCATGGCAGGAATAATTTCTTCGTATACGGCTCGGCTCATAAAGCCCCGGATCGTCTCATCCTCCATACAGCCGCGCACGATATCCTGCCCTGCCAGATAAGCGCCCAGCACCATGGATGTGTGGGCCCCGTTCAGGATCCGTACCTTCCGCTGTTTATAGGGCGCATAATCGTCCGTGACCAGAACCGGGAGACCGGCTTTTTCAAAGGGCAGTTCCTCCTTCAGGCTTTCCGGTCCTTCAATCGCCCAGAACGCGTACACCTCTCCCGCGTCCATCATACCGTCTTCATAGCCCAGCTTCTCCTGCAGCGCGGATGCCTCCTCCCGGGGATAACCGGTCACGATACGGTCCACCAGCGTGGAGCAGAACAGGTTTTCTTCCTCCAGCCACCTGACAAATCCTTCCTCAAGCTCCCATTGCGCCGCATACCTCAGGACATATTTTTTTAATGTATTCCCGTTGTCGTCGATCAGCTCACAGGGCAGGAGGATCAGGCCTTTCCCCTTTCCCCGGCCAAATTCCCGATATCTGGCGTACAAGAACTGGACCAGTTTTCCCGGAAAGCTGGATGCGGGCCGATCGGTGAACCGGCAGGCGGGGTCATATCGGATCCCGGCTTCCGTGGTATTGCTGATAATAAAACGAAGAGCCGGGTTCCGGGCACATGCCATATAACTGTCGTATTCGCCGACCGGGTCCAGACAGCGGCTGACGCAGGAAATAATCCGGGATTCATCCACCTTTCTGCCGCCCGACTTCCCTCTGGTCAAAAAGGTATACAATCCCTCCTGCGCGTTCAGGCGGTCGCGCGTCTGCGCATTTCTTCCCGTGGGCTGGACGATCGCTACCTTGGAGCAAAAACCGCATTTTTCATTCATCACGTCCACAAAATAGTCCGCAAAGGCCCTCAGGAAATTTCCCTCTCCGAACTGCAGGATCCGTTCCGGCGCGTCCTGCAGAAGGAAACCGTCATATCCCTGCCGGTTCAGGGTTTCATAGGATAGTTTTTTCATAAATTAAAGCGTCACCCCCTGCCTGAAAATCGCCATATCATGGAACCCGGCTTCCTCCGATTTTACCCTTTTGCCGGAAGCCGCCTCCAACACATACCTAAACAGCTCTTCTCCCAGTCCGCCTGAGTCCTTCCCTTCCGTCATGGAACCGCAGTTGAAATCGATCCAATTCCTTTTATGTTCATACAAGGCGGTATTGCTGGAAATCTTCACCGTAGGTACGGGCGCTGCAAAGGGCGTCCCCCTCCCCGTGGTGAACAGTACCATATGGGCTCCGGAAGCCGCCAGAGCCGTGGACGCCACCAGGTCATTGCCCGGGGCCGCCAGAAGATGCAGCCCCCTCTTCGTAACCCGCTCCCCATAAGACAGAACCCCTTCGACCGGCGCGAAACCGGACTTCTGGACGCACCCCAGGGATTTATCCTCCAGGGTTGAGATGCCGCCTTTCTTGTTCCCGGGCGAGGGGTTCTCATAGACGGGCAGGCCATGGCTGCCGTAAAAACGTTTGTAATCGTTAATCATCGATACCGTTTGATCAAACACGCCCTCATTTGCACACCGGTCCATCAGAAGCGTCTCCGCACCGAACATTTCCGGCACCTCGGTTAAGATCGTGGTGCCGCCCTGTGCGACGAGCAGATCCGAAAAGATTCCCACCACAGGATTGGCCGTGATGCCGGACAGACCGTCCGACCCGCCGCATTTCAAGCCGATGATCAGTTCCCCGGCGGAAATCCTTTCCCGCCGAAACCGTCCCGCATAGGCTGCCAGCTCATGAACGAGCCGTACCCCGTCCTCCAACTCATCTTCCGATTCCTGACAGACGAGAAATTTTACCCGGTTTTCGTCGTATGTCCCAATGTATCCCTTCAGCACATCGATATTGCTGTTTTCACAGCCCAATCCCAGAACCAGCACGCCTCCCGCATTGGGGTGATTGACCAGATCCGCCAGAATCCGGCGGGTATTTTCCTGGTCGTCCCCCATCTGGGAGCAGCCGTAGGGATGGGGAAATGCGGCTATGGCTTCAACCGTTCCCTGCAGACAGTCCTGACACCGTCTTTCGATGGCGGAAGCGATATCGTTCACACATCCCACCGTGGGAATGATCCAGATCTCGTTGCGCACGGCGGCACGGCCGTCTGGCCTGCGATACCCCCAAAAGAACTCCGTCCGTTCCTGCTGCCTCTCCCCTGCCGGTCCCGGATGATACCGATAGGCGCCGATCTCCCCCAGGCCGGTGCGCAGATTATGGGTATGAACCCATTCCCCCGGGGCGATCTGTGCCGTCGCAAACCCGATGGGCGAGCCGTATTTGATCACGGCCTCCCCTTCCCCGATCCTGCACAGAGCGAATTTATGCCCCTGAGGGATTTCCTCCATCAGTCGGATCCTCGTCCCGTCCACATCCAGAACACGCCCGGCAAAAAGGGGCTTGAGCGCCACCGCCACCGTATCGTCCCTGCGGATCTTCACGAATTCCCGCATCCCTTTTTCCACCCTTTCAGTTTCTTCATCACATCGTTTTCCCTGGCAAAGTATTCGCACAATCTTTTATATTCTTCATAAAGGCCATGATAGACCTTCTCGTTTTCGGCTATAGGGCGGTAAGTTTCCTCCTTCACCCGTCCCATGGCCCGGGCAGCCTCAAATATGGTATCATATCCTCCGTTCTCTTTCCCTGCCGCTACCGCCGCAAACATGGCGGCGCCCAGGGCAGGCGTCTGGTCTGAAGCCGAAATGCGGATTTCCCGTCCGGTCACATCCGCATAAATCTGCATCATCATGGGATTCTTTTCCGCAATCCCTCCGCAGGCATAGAGCTCCTTAATGGTAACGCCCGCCTTTTCAAAGGTTTCGATCACATGGTTTGCCCCATATGCCGTGGCCTCGATCAGGGCGCGGTACATCTCTTCCGGTCTGGTGGTAAGGGTCATTCCCAATATCATTCCCGTAAGGTCATAATCCACATAAGGCGTACGGTTCCCGTTCCACCAATCCAGAGCCAACAGGCCGCTTTCTCCCGGTTTTTGTCCTGCCGCCTTCTTTGTGAGAAGCTGATGGAGGCTTATTCCTTTTTCCCGGGCTTCCCTTTCATATTCTTCCGGAATGCAGTTCTTCACAAGCCAGTCGAAGTGATCCCCCACGCAGGCCTGTCCTGCCTCATAGGCGAAGAACCCGGGCAGGATGCCGTCCTTGGCCACTCCGCACATACCCGGTACTTCCTCCTGCGTTTCTCCCAGCAGGATGTGGCAGGTGGAGGTTCCCATAATCATCAAAAGTTTCCCCGGACCCGTAATTCCTGTTCCCGGTATCCCGGCATGGGCATCCACCACGCCGATCCCCACGGCGGTTCCTTCCCTAAGTCCCGTTTTCTCGGCCCATTCCCGGCTCAGAGCGCCGGCCCTGCCTCCTAGAGGATAAATCCGGGTTCCCAGCTTCTCTTCCACCAGATTTTCCAGCCCCGGATCCAGCTGTCTTAAGAATTCCCGGGAAGGATATCCATCCTTCTCGCTCCAGACCGCTTTATAGAGCGCGTGACAGCTGCTGCGCCTCTCCTCTCCGGTCAGCATCCAGTTCACCCAGTCTCCCGCCTCCAGGATACGATCCGCCTCCCGGTACAGCTTTGGATCCTCCCTCAGGATCTGCCACACCTTTGGCAGAAACCATTCCGAGGAGACCGTTCCTCCGTACCGGGTCAGAAACTCTTCTCCCCGCTCTTTAGCCAGCCTCGTGATCTCCTCCGCCTCCCGCTGCGCCGCATGATGCTTCCAGAGCTTTACATAGGCATGGGGATTGTCTCTATAGGCCGAAAGAAAGCATAAAGGCGTCCCGTCCCTCTTCACCGGAAGAAGGGTGCTCGCGGTAAAATCGTTGGCAATCCCGACCACCTCTTCCCCTCCTACACCCGCTTCCCGCAATACCTCCGGTACGGTATATTCGATTACCTCCAAATAGTCCTGCGGATGCTGCAGCGCCCAATCCATGGGCAGGCGAATCAATCCGCCCGGAAGATACTCGTCCATAACCCCATGGGTATACGGCTTTACGGCCTGGGCTGCAACCCGGCCCGTTTTCAAATCCACCAATACGGCTCGCCCCGACTGAGTGCCGTAATCCAGTCCGATACAATATGTTCCCTTCATTTTTCCCCTTATTCTGCCGCCGTCTGGCGGCCTCCCATTTTCATGTAACTATAACATGCGTGCTAATCCCTGTCAAATATTCGAAAACTGTATCAATCCAATCATAACGGTGCACGGACCCCGCAGGATCCTTCCTGTGCGCCCCGGCGTCCGGGAGCCTGCAGGATATCTGAACCGTCACGTCCGATCTGCACAAATAGATAAAATAATTGCAAAAAGTGTTGACATAATTTTCCCTCTTCCTATAATGGTTTTACAACCAGGACATCGATATCATACAGGGAGGTACCGCAACATGTACAACGGTCTGTCAAATCACATCGGCAATCTGCATCTGCTTTCAAATGCCATAACCCGATCCATCAGCCCGGAAAACTATACCGGAGAAAAGGGAAAGGGCGGTACGTGTGAACTGGAAAACGGTTCTGCCAAGAATGCGGCCCGGGATCTGGGAAAGGGCTGGAAGGTGAATCCTTATATTCATGTGAGCCCCGGAGAAACCTTTGAGATCGCCAGCATCGAAGGTCCCGGCGCAATCCAGCATATCTGGATGACACCCACCGGGAAATGGAGGAACACGATCATCCGATTTTACTGGGATGATCAGGAATCTCCTTCGGTCGAGTGCCCGGTGGGCGATTTCTTCTGCAACGGATGGGGAGAATACTTCCAGATTTCCACCCTGGCCGTATGCGTAAATCCCGGCAGTGCACTCAACTGCTATTGGACCATGCCCTTTCGCAAACGGTGTCGGATCACATTGGAAAACCGCGCGGAAGAGGATGCCGTTTATTACTATCAAATCGACTATACGTTAACCGAGGTTCCCGAGGATGCCGCCTATTTCCATGCACAGTTTCGCAGGGTGAACCCTCTTCCTTATAAAGAAGTCTATACGATTCTGGACGGCGTTACAGGAAAGGGACACTACGTCGGTACTTATCTTGCCTGGGGCGTGAACAACAATCTGTGGTGGGGAGAGGGTGAAATCAAATTCTACTTAGACGGCGATACCGAGTATCCTACCATCTGCGGTACGGGAACCGAAGACTATTTCTGCGGATCCTATGATTTTGAGGATCCCTATGAACACAAAAGCTATGTGGATTTCTCCACACCCTACAGCGGATTTTATCAGGTCCGCCGGGACGAGCTGTATAAATGCCAGAAGAGATTCGGCATGTATCGCTTCCACATCTCGGATCCTATACGATTTGAAAGCAGTCTGCGGGTGACGATACAGGCACTCGGCTGGAGGGAAGGGGGGAGATACCTGCCTCTGCAGGACGATATCGCTTCTGTGGCATTCTGGTACCAAACCATCCCGGCGGCTCCGTTTCCCGCTCTGCAGGATAAGGATTATCTGGAAATAGTGTAAGAAATAGGCCCGGCGTCCCTGCGGTATCTGCTTATGGTTTACAGCGGCTGCAGGGACTGTAACCGGCCTGTACGAGGCTCTTACGATCTCCGCTGTAATATTCTTTATTTTTATCGTTCATATCCCGGACACTGGAACAGGAAGGAAAATGGAACTTCTTTGTACTGT
The DNA here is from genome assembly GCA_021770245.1 of Lachnospiraceae bacterium. GTDB lineage: Bacteria > Bacillota > Clostridia > Lachnospirales > Lachnospiraceae > Eisenbergiella. Next base: position 2,486 of record JAETRI010000037.1, on the reverse strand, counting down.
TATTAAGGACATAATTATATCCTTTATCCTCCATATTCTTTGGCGGGGACCAGGATTCGTCCAGGCAGCTTTCTCCCGTGGAGTAATCGATGAGGACGCCCGGCTGTACATTATAACCGTATACGCAAAAGCAGATTCCCTCCCCCCTGTCTTCCACGGAACAGGCTTCCATCAGAACGCCGGAGGCAAGCAGATTATCTCCCTCAAAAAAGGGCGTAACGCGATAGAGGACATGATTGTCCGTTTCTTTCACATAGTCCGCCACCAAATTCTCCCACGGAAGCATTCCCTCCACATTCAGATATCGTGTCCCCGTAATCAGGTTCTCTGCATTATCGTTCTCACCCGTAAGCTGATATCCGATCAAATGACAACGGTTATAAAGATATCTGTCCGCAATCACATCATACTTCACCGTATGCCAGCCGGTGGGTTTTACATTACCGATGCTCTCCCGTTCCTGTGTGGGCATGGTCTCCCGGCACACATTGGCAAAAGCGGATTTGCAGCGGCCCAGTTCATCCAGATCTCCGTATTCCTCAAAGGCCTTTGTCGTGAACTCATCGTCCGTAAAAAAAGGGATGCCATCGTTGACCGGAACGCTCTCTTTCCCCTCGTAGGGAGGGATATTCTCAAATGAAAAAGCGAACCCGCTTTCGTCCTTTGATAACGGCGCATTCCCGTTATGTATCCCTTTTTCCGGCAAAGCCGTTTGCGGCAGATGATTCATACAGGCCAGGAAGGCCAGCAGAAACAGCCCGATAAAAAGTATCTTTTTGTGCTTCATCTCATTTCATCTCTATCCGATATCTCCGGTCTCGACGTTTCGAGGGAGAAAGGTACGGCCTTTTCCCTTCTTTTTGACTTTCTTCAAGTCCCCGTAAAATATTTCAAAACAAATCCCGTCCGTTACGACCGCCGCACCCCTAATTTTTTACAGAGCAGAATTCCCGCTAACAGCAGCGTCGGAAATACAATACCTGCCAAGACACCCATCTTCAAATTATCCCCCAGGGCATCCGACACCAGCCCCACCACCGTAGGGCCCCCGGAGCATCCCACATCTCCTCCTAAGGCCAGCAGTGCAAACATAGCCGTACCGCCTCTCGGAAGCGCAGCCGATGCTTTGCTGAAGGTTCCCGGCCACATGATCCCGACCGACAGGCCGCAGACCGCACAGGCAAGCAGACTCATCTGCGGAAGCGGCAGAAACGCGATTCCTAAATAGGACAAAATGCACAGACTGCTGCTGTAAATCATAAATCGATCCAAATTAATCCGATCGCCGTATTTTCCGTAAAACGCCCGGGAGGAACCCATCAGGACCGCGAATGCCATCGGCCCGGCCAGATCCCCTGCAGTCTTGGAAATCCCCAGGCCCTTTTCCGCAAAGGTCGAAGCCCATTGACTCACCGCCTGTTCACTGGCCCCCGCACAGACCATCATCACCAGCAGGACCCAGAATATCCGGATCCTGAAAAGTTCTTTCAGCCGAAGTCCTCTCTCCCCTTCCTCTATCAGAGAAGCAATAGGAACCTTCGCAAACACGAAAGCATTGCAGACCGGCACCAGAGCCCAGGCCCAGGCCAATATTTTCCAGTTTTCAATGCCGGCCATATAGAAAAACAGAGTCGAAAAAAGCACCACCCCTGCATGTCCCCAACAGTAAAAGGAATGCAGCATACTCATCGCCTTCTCCTTATTATCGGAGGGGCAGGCTTCCACCACCGGGCTGACAAGGACCTCCAGCAGACCGCCTCCCGTGGCATATACCATAACCGCGATCAGGATTCCTATAAAAGGAGAACCTAACGCTTCCGGCAGAATCGTAAGCAGGATCAGGCCGGCCGCAGAAAAAACATGCGCTATGATCATGGATGCCCGATACCCGATCTTATCCACGAATCCGATAGAAAGAAGATCCACCAAAAGCTGTATCCCGAAATTAAAGGTCACGAGCAGCGTAATCTGCGAAAGAGGTATCCCGTAGCTCCTCTGGAAAGTTAAAAAAAGAAGCGGAACAAAATTATTGACGATAGCCTGCACAATATATCCCACAAAACAGGCCATGAGCGTTCCGTTATATTTATTCTTCATTACCCTATCTCCTTTCAGGGCTATGGTTCCTTTTCGGACGAGTACCTTATAAGCCCGTAAGCAGTAATCTTTCATACGGGATTATATCGTATATACTCTGCTAAATCATTGCACATATTCGCATAAATATGGTACAATATCGCAAATCCCCTGCTTCCATACAGAATGTCCGAAGAGATTTTACTTATAGGATACAGCGTAGAAATGCCGGACAAACGCATGAATGGCCTTGCGGCCCCTGCGCACCCCTGCCCGTCCCCGCTGCGTGTGATGATCACAGAGGGGACCATCCAAAAACGCCGGCACTTAGCGAGCACGCCCCTTGCGAGCTTAGTACCGCTGCGTTTTTGGCTGAGCGAAAGCGGGTCCCCTCTGTGATCATCACACGC
>JAETRI010000003.1 GCA_021770245.1 Lachnospiraceae bacterium | reverse complement strand
ACAAGGGCTTCCAAAGTCAGAGCACGACCTCGGAAGCCCTTATTTCAAGCCTTTTTCGGCGGCTTTTGCCACGGAGAGGGCTTTTTCTTTTGTATCAAAATCAGTAGGAACATAGAGCCGGCTTGGGGATCGGATAAGAGGAATGCAGAGTTTGGTTAAAAGAGCCAGATATTTTTTCTGCACGGTATTAAGAAAGATCTATGCGTTTCCATACAGAATCGGAATAAGGAATGTTCCCACAATCATCTCCCGAGACTGTATCGGAGGCGTATTGTATAAAAGAATGCATGCAAAGTTTTCCTCCCCGACGATTAATTTATATATGACGAATACGGATTTTCTTTTATTCTGTTCCTCTCTGGAAGAGTACATAAGCCAACCTGTATATGAAGAAAAAAACGATTTGAAGTATCCTTCCGGGATTATCCATGGGAAAAAAGGGGATATCCGCCTATATTTTATGCATTATAATTCCTTTGACGAAGCCAGGGAATGCTGGGAGCGGCGCAAGGAAAGAATCTGCTATGAAAATATTAGATTGATATTGAATGCCGGGCCCGATGCAGAAGAGGCCGTTTTAGAGGGATTCGGACGTCTGCCCTATAAAAAAATCCTGTTATCTTCCCGGGTTGAAGAGAAAGGCAATGTCCTCAATTTAAAATGTTATCAACTAAAAGAAAAAAAATTACCGACCGAATACAGATCACTAAAGTATCCTATCTTCCGCTATATGGATGAAGTTGATTGGGTCAGATTTTTGCGGAATGGGACTGTAAAAAGAAGACGGATTTGATGAAATACTGTTGGTATAAATAATAAGAGTTTAAAAAAACGGCCCTGCTTATGAATGGAGGCCGTTTTTTAATGCGAAAATAATCCCTTCTGCTGATCGGGGGCTGTTTATGGATTCATATAGGGAAAATTGCGAAAACAAATCTCTGAGCCAAAATCACCGAATGAAAAGGTATACTTTTCTATAATTCGCTTCCAAGTTAATATATCATAAAAAAGATTTCATTGCAATAATATTTCTAACAATTTTATACAATAAAAATGCCTAAAAATGTCCAATATAAATTATTTTTTCTCCAGAAAATCATAACAAAAATGTATATTTTTTCATTCGATCTATATTTTTTGAGTGGGGAATACATTTTACAAACGTAAAAAACGAGTGTCCGGAAAGGGTTTTTAAGTGAAAATCGCTATCATTGGACATAAACGGATTCCTTCCAACGAAGGCGGGATCGAAAAGGGAGTAGAGCAGCATGCGGTCCGCATGGCCCGTCTGGGACATCAGGTCGTCGTTTACAACAGGGGAGGACACAACGTTTATGGTGCGCAATACGACATCAAGCCTGTTCGGGAATACAAAGGAGTCCGCATTATTACGGTTCCGGCTTTCGGAAGGAAAGCATCTGTACCTATCTATTCCTTTTTGGCTACGCTGCATGCCGTCTGGCATGGTTATGATGTGATCAGCTATCGGGCATCCGGTCCCTGTGTTATGATCCCAATTGCCAAATGGTTTGGTATTTATTGTGTGGCATCGCTGCATGGCATAGACAGTCAAAGGGATAAATGGGGTGGATTTGCCAAAAGATATTTACGCTTTGGAGAAAAAATGGCAGCGACCAAGGCAGATGTCTGTCTGGTTTTGAGCGAACATATGCGGCAGTACATAAAAAAACAGTATCATGTCAATCCTGTAGTATTTGCAAATGGGGTTGATGAACCCGACTTCTGCGCCGCAGATTGGATTACGCGGCAGTTCGGCCTGCAAAAGGATGATTATATCCTTTTCCTGGGCCGCATCGTTCCGGAAAAAGGGTTGGAATACTTGATAGAGGCATTTCAAAAATGCAACACTGCCAAGAAGCTGGTGATAGCCGGCGGGGTAGAAGCGGACGACCGGTATTATAAAAAATTGAAAAAGATGGCCGGAGATGATCAGCGGATCCTCTTTACCGGATATATAACGGGAAAAAGCGTAGATGAACTATATAGCAATGCCTATCTTTTTTGCCTGCCGAGTAATCTTGAAGGTATGTCCAATTCTCTTTTGGAGGCAATGGCATTTGGAAACTGTTGCCTGGTAAGCGATATACCGGAAAATGTGGAAGTGGTACAGGATAAAGCGGTCCGGTTCAAAAAAGGAAATACACGAGATTTGTATTTTAAATTGAAGATGCTCCTTGATAATGAAGATATGGTTAGAAGGTATAAAGAAAAGGCGGCCGCTTATATTTTAGGGCGCTATAACTGGGATAAAGTGGTGGAACAGATGTTATCCGTATACAGCGGTAGACTCGTCGATTATTGCTATTTTGCTGACGTGGATAAAGTTTGAAACTGCGTTTCATACTCCTTATTGGTGGCAGTATCGCAAGCTCCGCTTGCGATACTGCAGGGGTATAAAAATGAAGAAAAAAATTGCTTTAGTGGGTAAATTTGGGAACGGATATGCTTTTACCGACGGCCAGGCAGTAAAGTGCATGGAAATGATTGACTGGCTGAGTCGTTTTTATGGAAAAGATGAAATCATACTGGTCAATACCTGGCAGTGGACCAAACATCCATTCAAATTGCTGGTACAGTTTTTTAAGGCCGGATATTCCTGCCTCAACCTGCTGCTGCTACCTGCCCAACATGGTATAAAGGTTTTCGCGCCTTTAGCCTGTATGATAAAGGGCCTCTTCCACTGCTCGATTCATTATATCGTTACCGGAGGATGGCTGCCGGATATGGTGGAAAAGGATAGATTTCTCTTAACATGTTTTTTTAGATTTGACGGAGTCTATCCACAGGCCAGAAAGATGGAGAAAAGGTTATCTGCACTGGGAATCCATACTATCCTGCTTCCGAATTTCCGTACCCTGCCTAAAGAAGGATTGTATCCGTCCCCTTTCCCGGACCGGGAGCCCTTCCCTGTCTGCACTTATTCACGGATTATTAAGGAAAAGGGGATTGAAGATGCAGTCCGGATTGTCAGAATCGCTAATGAAAAAGCGGGCAGATGCCGCTTCAAACTCGATATCTATGGGAAAGTGGATCCGGCCTATCAAAAAGAGTTTGATAGGGTATTAAACGCCTGCCGGGACTACGTTTCCTATTGTGGCATCCGAGAGCATAACCAGGGGATCGCTGCCATCCATCCTTATTTTGCTTTGCTTTTCCCTACCTATTATGAAGGAGAAGGGTTTGCGGGGACTATTTTGGAAGCATTCGGTGCAGGAACTCCGGTGATTGCCAATGACTGGAAGTATAATAACGAATTCATTCATTCAGGGAGGAATGGTTTTCTTTACCCCTTTCGGAACAATGAAAGAGCGGCCGAATATTTGATACATCTGTCCGAAGATCCGGCCTGCTATAAAAAAATAGTGGAAGAGGGTTTTGCTTCGGCAAGACAATACGAAACGAATAAGGTCCTTTTGGCATTTACGAAAAATTTACGATAGGGAAAGGAAATGTTAGTTGTCAGAAAACCAGAATTTCAGAGGCCGTCTGAAAGCGGCCGGATGGGAGGGACAATGAATCAGTTTCGAACGGTTTTTTTCGGCGGTTATGACAGGGCTTCAGTAAACGAATATGTGGATGGATTGATCCGCCAAACGGAGCTTGCGCAGAAGGAGCTTGAGGCTGCAAAGAAAGCTTTGGAAGAACTGGAAGCGAAACATGCCGAAATGGCAGAACTAGAAAAAAAACAGGCGGACAGAATCGCGGCTTTGGAAGAGCTGCCCGGCCGGCTGCAAACCTTAGAAACACAGTTACAGCAGCAGAGGCAGGAATTCGCCGTAAAAGAGGATGATTACATACAGCAGATCGATCATTTGAAAAAAGAACTGGACGAACAGAAAAACGGGCAGGCTGCCGTATCCCATATCTTCGCTAAAGCTCAACAGGAGGCGGATGCGATCATAAGCGAAGCCCGATTAAAAGCGGTGGCCTGCAGACGGGAGGCGGATGCGGAGATCTGTGCCAGAGGAGAGATCGCGGAAAGAGATTTTGCCAGACTCCGGCAGCGGATTATTTGTTATCTGGACGGATTGGATCAGGCAAAGAGCGGTTTGGCGGATGTCTGCAGCAGGCTGGAGGGTTTGGCCAGACAGATGCCTCTGCATCTCGTGGAGACCGTATCCCCGGGAGTGGTAAAGCAACCCAGGCCATCCGCTGATGTAGCTTTGGAAACGCAGAAAGACGGACATGGATTACGTGCGGTTGATGCCGTAAAAAAAGTACAAGCCCCGTGGGAAGCATAGCCTATGAAGAAAATACTAAGAGGGATAATTTGGTCCCTTTTCCTGATGGCCTTTTTTCTGGCGGCCATGATATTACTGATTATCCGGTCGAACCGAACGTTTACGGAAAGATTCTATACGTTATATTCCCATAAAATTGAGGAATCCGTACGGGCGGTCCTTATATCCGATTTGCACCAGGTCTCTTTTGGAAAGGAAAATGAAGAACTACTGTCCCGCGTGAAGGAGCTGTCTCCGGATATCATCCTGCTTGCAGGTGATATTATTCACAGAGAGAATACGGACTTAGAATACGTTATCCGTTTATGCGAAGGGTTGATGCAGATTGCTCCGGTTTACTATGGTATGGGAAATCATGAAAACGAAGTGCTCTATGGCAGTGATTTAAACATAGAGGTTCTGGAGGCTGCCGGGAACCTGCCGGCTGACGATCCGGAGGATTTCACCCCGCTGATCCAAAAAACAGATTTCGTGAATCGGTTGGAAGAAACGGGCGTTACGATCCTCCAGAATCGTTCCGTAGAGGTAGAGATAAACGGAAACCGAATGGAGATCGGCGGAATCAGTACGGATGTCAGCAGCTTCTGGCCGTATTCCGGGCGGTTTATCACCGATTTTTCTACAAAGGAGAGGAATATCTTTAAACTTTTGATTTCCCACCGGCCGGAGCCGGTGGCAAAATATATTCCGGATTATTCCATAGACTTAACGGTTTCGGGCCACAACCACGGAGGACTTATCCGCATTCCCGGGAAGGGCGGCCTGATATCGGCAGATGAAGGCTGGTTCCCGACATGTGACGGGGGAAAAAGAGAATATGAAAACATGACGATGATCATCAGCAGGGGATTTACAGGATATGGGCTTCTTCCCAGGATAAACAACCCTCCGGAACTTGTAATTATTGACATCCATTAATTAAGGAGGAGAAAAACGGTGTTCTACCTTGTGAAATATTACAGGCACTTCATCTGCCTGATTTCCCTTTTACTTCTCTTTTACGGAGCTTTGACCATATGGAGCAAGCGCTCCTTCCTTTCCGGTTTTTCCCTGTTCCGTGTCCGCGGGAAAGGACTGATAAGCCTTACGGTTGTTTTGATATTTTTATCTAATTGTTTTATGTTGTCTTCTGCTATGGATTACTCCTGCAGAGCAGATATCTCCTTAAATTATGTCCGTGCCTCCCAGGGATTGAACCCCAATGGCACGCGGTATAATCAGGCGGCAATTATGAGTGATACCGTACTCCATAGGGCCATCGAGAAAGGGGCGTTAAAGGGCATCAGTACAGATGATTTGAGAGAAACTCTGACCATAACTCCATATGTTCAGAGAGGAGGAAGTGAAGAATCCGGCTATTTTATTTCTACTCAGTTCATTCTTTCTTATCATGCAACGAAGAAAACGGCTCATCTGGACGGTTCAACTTTACTGACATTGGCAGCCGAATCTTATAAAGAATGGTTCGTCGATGAATATGCGGATAATATCAACACACTGCGGATGGATTTCACAGGCTTCGAGCAGAAGGATTACCTGGATATATGCAGGTTTCTGAGAAAACAGGTGGATCTGATCAAACACTACATGAATGAAATGGCCAGCAAGGAGGGAGCATTCCAGTCAAAGGAGTACGGAGAAACCTTTCAGTCTGTGGCCTCAAAGGCTTCTTTGATAGCAGATACCATGGTGGAGAAGCTGGAGGCCTATGTTCTGGAAAACGGTATCTCAAAGGAAAAGGCCACCTACCTGGGACGGCTGAATATCGAAAATGTCTTTCTCCATTTCGATGCGCTGAAAGCGGAGGCGGCGAATAAAAATAATCTGGCGGCTATTTCTATGTATGAAAATGATCTGGCACGGATTGTCCTCGTGCCAACCTATGACGTAAACGAACAGTTCTATATGTCGCAGACCAGGATAGGAATTGATGATTTTGCCGCTCAGGCAGATGACTATGCCAACGAAAAAACGGAAATACGGAGTGAGATTGCTACAAATAACCATGTATTGGATATGCTTTCTGCCTCTCAAACGTCCGACGGAATAGACGGAAAGGCGGAACGGCTGGTCGAGCAGATTGAAAATGAGTTAACCAGGGTAGCCCTGGAGGCAGAAACCCTGGTAAAAGAATATAGTACTCAGCAGGCAAATAATTACATGACGATCACGGTATCGGAACCGGAAAACCGACTAGGTTCCCTTCTGTCAGGGAGTCTGTCTCTAACACTCCTATTTGCGGCCGGGATCTATCTGTGTGCGTTTGCCGTATCCATGGATAAAACAGCCGGGAAGGAGAAGGAGCAGGAATAAAAAAATTTCAAATTTTTCCCTTCCCTTGATTTGTACGCGCGCTAAAACGCACAAATGGGAGCCGGTTATGAAAAAATTCCAATTGTTCCGTTATTTAAAAAAATGGAGGCTGCTGATTATTCTCTTTTGTGTGGGCATGACTTCCATGGCATACCAAATACTGGAAAAAAGGCAGCAGTATGTCGCCTCTTCCGTCATTGAATACAGTAATGAGGAAGCGAAAGACGGACTTGCCCCTGACAATACACAGATCAATGTGTCTGAAATCTATTCTTCGTCAAATATGGCAAAGGCGATGGAAAATCTGGGGCTTTCCCCAGAGGCCTATGGCCTGGATATTCTCTGTGCAGGGATCCATGTGGAACCGATCATTGAGGAACAGGCTGTGAATATTCAGGAAGCGGTCAATGAGGAGGGGGAAGAATACACGGTGCAGCCTACGGCTTATACGGTCAGCTGTACGCTGGACAGCAGCGGAAGTGAGGAGCTGGCCAGAAATATCCTGAATGAACTTCTGGATGTTTATTTCTCCGATTTCAGCAAAAAACATATTAATCAGGAGCAGGTTGATAATCATACAAAGGATCTGGTCGATAAGGATTACGATTATTTAGAAATGGTGGAAAATATTGACGCCCAGCTGGGAGCGAGTGTTGATGCATTGAACGGGCGTTATTTACGTGCATGGAATTTTCGGTCAGCCTCCACAGGCTATTCCTTTGCGGATCTGCGTGATCAATTCGACCTGCTTCGGAATGTGGATATCTCCCGGTTGTATTCATTGATCTTGGGAAATCAGATTACTAAGGATAGGGAACTTCTTCTGGACAAATATCGAAACAGGATTGCGAACTATAATCTGGATGGTACAAAGGCCCAGGAGGATATGGCGGATATTCAGCAGGTAATCGATTCCTATGTGGATAAAATGAGGGAATCGGGCAATACGAATATAGATTTCAATTATATTTTATCAGACGTCTATGATCGGGAATGGCTGAAGGAGGAGAATGATTATAAACCGCCTAACCGTACCGTACAATATGACACACTTTTGCGCAGCTGGATTGGTTCACACAATGACTGGGACTATGCGCAGATTGATGCTGCCTACTGTTCCTATGTGATAGGCGTTTATCAAAGCGATGAGGCCATCGCAGAAAATACCGAGGCGGAGGGAGAAGATCGTCCGCTCCAGGCGGAGACAATCCCTTCCGTTAGTTTACCTGAAGCGGGGAGGTTTGTATCGAAAGAGACGGTGGAGGAAGAGATCGGTGCGGTGATTTCCCGGATGAATGACCTGTACGATATCGTGACAAAAACCAACGAGGAATATAATGAATATCTGGGAGCCGCCAATATCCGGATCCTTTCCGGAACCCAGGTGCATCCGGCGTTTTCCATGAAGCTTTATATGGCGATTGTAGCGGTATTCTTCCTGCTGGTGGGCTGCTGCGGTGCCATTCTTCTCGGCAGGATAGGGGATATCCTGGAGTATGCGTTTTTAAGAGACGGCTCCACCGGATGTATGAATCGGGTCTCCTGCGACCATTACATACAGGAACATGAAAACCGCGTACTTCCGCTGGGTATGTGCTGTCTCAATCTTCAGATCACGAATCAACGTGAATTAAACGATATCTATGGCAGGCAGGAGACGGATCAAGCGCTCAAGGAAGTGGGACGTATCCTACTGGAAATTTTGGGAAACAGAAAAGACAGTTTTGTGGCATATAACGGGAGCGGACAGTTTTGGGCCTTTTTTATTAAGGAGGAAGCGGAAACGGTAGAACAGGAAGTCCGCCGTCTCGGAATTATCTTGGCGCAGTCCCTGTCACACCTGCCGGTAGCTTATCAGATGGGGGCGGTAAATGTGGGAGAGCGGGCATTGTATCGGATCCGCGGCCTTCTTTCCGGCGCTTTGAAGGAGCGTAAATCCTATCTGACCGGAGAAGGAGAAGCGCCGGGACAAAAACAGGAGAGGAAAAAGGACCGTACAGAAGATGAGGATGAAAGAGCGTAGGGGGACCGTCCCTCTTGGGGTCATTTATTTTTTTATAACGACGGGCATGTACTATTTTAATTGGCAGTACTTCAGCTTTGGCATCCATATCTTATATAAAATCCTCCTGGCGCTGTTCATTATTTCGTTGAGCTTTGTTGTGTTCCTGGTACATACGGATCTGGAAAGGGCAGGGATTCTTGGCAGATATGTCTGCCTTCTGTCCCTTCCGCAAATTGTAGTCCTCATAGTCTCTATGCCTTTATGGGTCCTGCATATGCAGGGAATGACAGCCATTCGAAGAGGGGCGTTCGAAGAATTGTACGGTATCATTATGATCTTCGCCATGGCCGGAATACTTTATGTATTTGGGGAAAACGGGTTTTGGCTGAATCTGGTTTCCATGCTGGCGGCAAATTTCGCCCGTATCCTGGGGATCCTTCAGAAAAACGGCCTGTCCGTTTATCTGAAGGAATTGGGAATATTGATCCGCAGCTTTGCAGGCGAGACGGGCAGCGTGATCGCTGCGGCGGAAATACATGAACTGACTTTTGCCATCGGGCTCTGCCTTTCGTCCTGCCTCATGGACTGGAAAAGGTATGGGAAAGACCGGAAAATCCTGCTCCTTCTGCCGGCGGCACTCTTTTGTTTCTTTTCAGGATTCAAACGGATCGGTATTTTGGCCATGGCATTATCCCTTTCGGCGCGTCTGATCCTGAAGGTTCTGACCGGGGAGAAAGACCGAAGAAAGGGTTGGCTGATGTTTGCGGCCTTCTGTGTGTCCGGTCTCCTATTTGGATACCTTTGTCTTGTAAAAGGCGGTATCTACGAATTCTTAACAAAACGGTTTGCTCTGAACACCATGGGGCGTCGGGAGCTGAGTAGATATATCGATGCTTATTACTGGATCGGCCCGGATTATATTGGCTATGGTGCGGGGTTTGTAAGCCGGATGTTCTCAAACATGGCAACAAGGGCATACGGAAACCGCGCTTTACATAACGATATTCTCCTGCTTTATATCGATCTGGGGTTTTGGGGCTTTTGGATATGGATATTTTCTGCCATTTTGCTGCGGACATGGGTCATATATAAATGGCAGGGGATCCGAAGCGGTATTTTGTGCCTTTGTGCCACTCTTTTTCTTATGGTGACTGCCACTACGGATAATACGATCTATTATGTTTATGTTACAGGGTCTCTGGCGATGGTGATTATGAATGAAGGATATAAAAATCAGCGTGATTGTGCCGGTTTATAACGTAAAATCCTATTTGAAAAGATGTATGGAATCTCTGCTGAATCAGTCTTTCGAAGGATACGAAATCATCCTGGTGGACGACGGCTCCACGGACGGCGGAGATATCCTGTGCGATGAGTATGCACATTTGGCCGGGGTGCAGGTGCTTCATCAGGAAAACAAAGGGCTGGGAATGGCGCGCAATAGAGGGCTGGAAGCCGCCTGTGGAGCTTATGTCGCTTTTGTGGATGCGGACGATTACCTGGGGCCTGACTCATTGAACCGTTTATATGAGGGTACAGACGGCGGACAGGTGGATTTCTGTATGGGGGGCTTTACCATATGTTATCCTGGCGGGAGGCAGAGACAATCCCTTTGTACACAGGAAAACCGGGCTCTGTCCCCTCACGAAATCCGCGCCCTCGCTTTGGATATAGCAGGCTCCTTACCCAGTAATCCTCAAGATTCCCGATATGGAATGAATGTATGGGGGAGGCTGTATCGAAGATCCCTTTTGGAAAGCTTCCGGATCCGATTCGTATCGGAGCGAGAGCTGATCTCAGAGGATCTGATCTTTCATCTGGATTTTCTGCCCCATATTCAGAAGGCGGTTCTGATCGCGGATACCTCTTACTTCTACTGTACCAATGCGGGTTCATTGTCAAAACGGCATAAGGAAGACCGTTTTTTTATGGACTGTAGATTGTATACAGCCGCGGCAAAACGGTTAGATGGCATCTATGAGGAGAAAGAATATCGGCCCTACCTGCAGCGTCTGCTGCTTCGGCGGGCCAGGATAGCTATGGTGCAGGAGGTCATCTATCATGACGAAGTGGATCGGCACTATCCGCTCCGTCATAAAATAAGAAACATTCTGGCCAATTGTACATTGCAGACAGTATTAAAGGGATATCCCTGGCAGCAGCTGCCCTGGATGCAGGGCCAATTTGTCAGGATGATGAAAAACGGGAACATAACCGCTTTGATTTTATCCATCCGGCTGAAACAGTATGTCCTTCCGGGAAACCAGATCATGAAAAGGAGAGAGCCATGGAAGAACCCTTAGCAACCATAATCATTCCTGTCTATGGAGTGGAAGCCTATCTGAGCGCATGCGTAGATTCCGTTTTAGCACAAACCTGGCGCAGAATACAGATCATTCTGGTGGATGACGGTTCGCCGGATCGATGTGGGGAAATTTGTGAGGAATATGCGTCCTTGGATTCCCGTGTGCAAGTGATCCATACAGAAAACAGAGGGGCAGGAATGGCCAGAAACACAGGGTTGGAGGCAGCGGCAGGGAAATATCTCTTTTTTGTGGACGGCGATGATCTGATCTATAAGGAGCTGGTGGAAGAGGCTGTTTCCCGTATGGAAAGAAATGATTATGATGCATGTGCCTGGGGGCTTTTGAAACGGACGCCGGAAACAGGACGCTTTAAAAAACGGGCGCCAAAAGGCGTATTTGACCTGGAGGACGCCGAAGAAAAGGCGCATTTTTTGTGTAGGATATTTCTCACCCACCGCATTGGATGGGAGGTTGTATCTCTTGTATTCCGAAGGGAACTGGTTGAACAGCTCTGCCTGCGTTTTTCCTCAGAACCGAAAAGCTTTGCAGAAGATCTGGACTTCACGTTCCGATATTTAACCCATTGCCATAGTTTGTATTATTTTGCCAGGCCCCTGTACGAATACCGTATCAGGATTTCGTCTGCTATGCATACTTTTCCTGAAGAGGAACGTACAGAAAAGCTTCTCCATATACTCCGGATGCAGAAAGAGGACATGCTTTTAGATGAATCGCTTCCTCCCTTTTATATTTTTGCGGGAGTGGTTCTGCTTTCCTTTACGGAACACATGAGAGGGGCACAGAGTCCCCATATCAATATGGAACAAGTGAGGCAGCATCTTATGAAGGCGCCTGACCGAGACTATTTGCTGGATCAAATTCCTGCCGCCCTGTCGGATCAACGGGGAATCCTGCGGATCTGCGGGCTGCATTTGGGTTCTTTGGTCTATGCCTATTATCAATATCTGGACGGTCAGCCTCCGAAATCCTTTCATCTATATGTAAAGGCCTGGGCACTATTTCTGCAGATAAAAGGATGGAAAAGGAAGCTGCCGTGTCACAGAGAAGGAAAGGATGCTTATTTATGATGTCGTCCGAGAAAGGCTCCGGGGAAGAAAAACCTTTAATTTCGGTAATCATTCCCGTTTATTGTGTGGAAAAATACTTGGATCTGTGTCTGGAGACAGTGACCCATCAGACGTATTCCAATTTGGATATCATCCTGGTGGATGACGGATCCCCGGACAGTTGTCCAAAGATGTGTGATCATTGGGCGCAGCGGGACAACCGTATCAGCGTAATTCATAAAACAAACGGCGGACTTTCGGATGCCAGAAACTGCGGCCTGCGCCGGGCAAGGGGAGAGTATATTGCCTTTGTGGACTCCGACGATTGGATTTCTCTCGTCATGATCGAAAAGATGTGGGAAGCCATGAAGCAGTACGACGCGGATATGGCTGTCTGCCAGTTTATCCATATATACGAGGACGGAAGAAGTGAAAAGAGCACTAAGGAAACGTTCCCTGTGGAAGTCTTAGACTCAAAAGAAGCATTGGCTCTGCTGCTGGAGGACCGGCGGATTACAAGCCATGTGTGGCGCAAGCTCTACAGACGGGACCGGATCGGAACAGACCCCTTTCCTGTGGGAAAAGATTATGAAGATATTGATGCCACGTATCGTCTGTTCCAAAGCTGCAGCAAAATCGTGTGCATAAACGAAGCTTATTATTATTACAGACATAATCCTTCAGGAATCGTCGCGAGAAATACCGTAAAAAGTCTGACGGATCGTTTGGAATCCGTTCTCACACGGCACCAGATTCTATCGGATTGTCTGCCGGGAATGGAGAGGGCGCTTGAACGTGCGAAAAACCGTGAGCTATATCTCATCTGGGAGAATTTGCCCGCAAAATCGGAAAAACAGGATAAAGAGGTATGGAAGAGATGCCGCGCTAAGATACGCAGGGAGCTTTCCGGTAAGCGCCCGGACGGGATATCAGGGGTACGCAGGCAGATGGACTTCCTCCTGATAGGAAGATTACCTTGGGCAGAGAAGCTTTGCTATAGATTATTTTTGTCAAAGAACTCTCCTTTTAGTCTTTTAATACGGAGAGGAAAAACAGCACTGCAAAACATCGGATATTTGAGAAAGGCGGGACGGGGGAAAAGGAAGAGGAAGCGTTTCTATGTGTTCGCCGTTCCGACCTATGGGAATTTGGGCGATCGGGCGCTGCTGTTTGCGGAAAAAGCATTTGTCAAAGACTATTTTCCGGACTGTCAGTTTTATCCCATTCCCCTGGAACGGACGATTGGGGTCCCGAAGCGGATGCTTTCCTGGTTGGTTCGATCCGGTGATTACTGTACGTTACATGCCGGGGGAAATATAGGGACACTCTATCCGGGCATCCATCGCGGACAGGAACGGATCCTGGACGCTTTGCATAGGAAGAACATAACCATTTTCCCACAGACCTACTATTATGAAGAAGATGAAGCGGGAAGAAAAGCGTTGGAATCCAGTCAGAAACTGTACCGGCGATGCGCCGGCCTGCGGATTTGTACCCGAGACCAGACATCCTTTGCGTATGTACGTGCAAACTTCCCGAAAACGGAATCGCTGCTTGCGCCGGATATGGCGCTCTATCTTCCTGCATGGAAGGGCGACGGACATCGAAAGGGAGCATTGGTCTGTATCCGCCGGGACGGTGAAAAGAGGATGACAGATGCCCTGTACGGAAAGATCCTGGACTTGTTACAGGAACGTTTTGGCGTTGTGGAGGACTGTGACACACATGTGCACATGTCTCTCACGGAGGAGCAGGCCAGGGATGAGCTGGAAAAACTTTGGACACGGATGGCCGGCTCACAAATTCTGATAACGGACAGGCTCCATGGGATGATTTTCTCGGCCTTGACGCAGACGCCTTGCGTGGTTTTCCCATGTAAAAGCCATAAAACAGCAGGCGTATATGACCGGATTCGAACACTGGGATATATCAAACTGATCAACGGGGAATCCGAGCTGGAGGAAGCGGTCCGTCAGGTCACTTCCGTTTTGTTTCCGGTTTATGAGCCGGAGGCGTGGAAGGAAGACTTTACCCGTATAGCAGAGACGATACGTGAAAATATACCGGGACGGATCAGCCGATGATTATGAGGAAGAAACACCCCGATACAAGAACCGGACGGGCGGTTACCAATATGGTATTTCATCTTGGAAACCAGTTGCTGCTCCTCTTTCTATCCTTTATTTCCAGGACGGTATTTGTCCGGGTTTTTGGGATGGAATACCTGGGGTTGAACGGCCTGTTTTCAGATGTATTGGGACTTTTGTCCATGGCTGACCTGGGATTTGGAACCGCTATGGCCTACAGCTTTTACAAGCCCCTTGCGATGGGCGATTATCGAAAGATGGCCGCCCTTACCGGCTTTTACAGAAAAGTATACCGCATGATTGCTGCTGCCGTGGCCGGCATAGGAATGTTGTTGATCCCGTTCCTTCCCCTGATCGTGAATCTGGAGACGCCGCTTCCCGGCCTCACTGCGTACTATCTTTTCTCCCTGTCGGATGTGACGGCCTCCTATCTTTGTGTTCACTATTCATCGCTCCTGATAGCAGACCAGAAAAACTATGTGGTGACGCGCATTTCTATGATCATGAACTTCCTGCGTACACTGCTCCAGCTGATCATTATGTTGACCTGCGGGAATTACACCCTTTATCTGGGCGTGACGGTTCTGGCATCGGCTGCCAACAATGCGGCTGCTTCCCTGGCGGCTGTCCGCCGCTATCCCTTTCTTAGAAAAAAAGAGGAGCTCAGCGGAAAAGAACAAAAAGAGATCTATCAAAACACCTGGTCGGTACTCTTATATAAGGTCTCTTCCACACTGATTAACGCTACGGACAACATCCTGATTTCTGTGATGGCAGGCACAGGAGCGGTGGGGATCTATTCCAATTATCTGATGCTCCAGGGAAGAATAACCAGGATCATTTCACTGCTGTTTGGGTCTCTGACAGCCGGAATCGGAAATCTGGTAGTCAAAGAAACAGCGACAAAACAGTTTGAGGTGTTCCAATGCATGCAATCTGTCTGCTTTTTGTTGAGCGGAGTTATCGTTCCCTGTTACGGAACACTGGTCAACGATTTTGTATCTCTTTGGCTGGGAACGGATTACATTCTTCCTTCCACGGCTCTTTATGCCGCAACACTGAACCTTTATCTGTCCTGCATCCTGCAGCCTCTCTGGTCCTATCGGGAAGCTACAGGCCTGTACCGAAAGACGAGATGGGTCATGGCTGTCTGTGCATTTCTAAACCTGGTCTTATCTGTTTTGCTGGGAGCCGTGCTGGGAATCGGTGGGATTTTGATTTCCTCCGGAATTTCCCGTATCGCCACTTATGTGTGGTATGAACCAAAACTGTTGTTTGCAAAATACTTTGGGAGAAGAGTAAAGGCTTATTATCTTCAACTGGCCGGGAACCTATTATTTGTGGCAGGGACGACCGCCTGCCTTACCTGGCTGGGGACTTTTTTCCCGGAGAATACGTGGAAGTCCTGGTTTGTCAGAGCCGTTCTTTCGACGGGAGTCAGTATGGCAGCCACAGGAATGATTTATTTCCGCTCCAAAGGAGTACAGCTGCTATGTAAAAGATTTTACAAGGGTATCTCTAAGAGATGCTCATAAAAGGACCGTATGCGAAGCTGCGTTTCAAATTCTTTATTGGTGGCAGTATCGAAGGCTATGCCTGCGATATGCAGGAGTATAAGGTTGAAAGAAGAACGCTTTCAACCTCCCTGATTTGAATGCGTGCTTTGCACGCAGATGGGAGCAAGGTTGAAAGAAGAACGCTTTCAACCTCCCTGATTTGAGTGCGTGCTTTGCACGCAGATGGGAGCAAGGTTGAAAGAAGAACGCTTTCAACCTCCCTGATTTGAATGCGTGCTTTGCACGCAGATGGGAGCAAATATGGAAAAGATTTCGGTTGTTATTCCGGTATACAATTCGGAGCCTTATATAGAACAATGTATCCGTTCTGTAACCGCCCAAACCTATCCCTATTTGGAAATACTCATAGTGGATGACGGTTCCATAGATCAGAGCAGGGAAATATGCGAAAGACTGGCATGCAGGGATGACAGAATCAGGAATCTATCCCAGACACATCAAGGGGCTTCCTCAGCCAGAAATCATGGGCTGGATGTCCTTCAGGGCGAATATGTATTTTTCCTGGACAGTGATGATGCCATTCATCCTCGTCTCTTGGAAGAACTGCTGCGGCAAATGAAGCGCAGCCATGCCGAACTTGGCTTCTGTCTCCAGAAGCGTATGGATGACGACCGGATGGAGCAGCTGCGTTGGGATGCAATAGAATGCGAACAGGAATTGGAATGGAATGCCATGAGTGGCCAGACGGCAGAAGAATGGTTCTTTTCTGAGAAAGGAGACGAATTATGGGGGATCGGCGGGAAATTGATCCACATACCGTTTTTCGGCTCTCTACGATTTGAAAAGGACATCGCATTGGGAGAGGATACCCTTTTCTTATATCGCCTGCTCCGGAAGAGACCCCAAACAATACGCCTTTGCATGGATTGGTATTGCTATAGGATCCATTCCGGCAGCACTACATACCTTTTGAGTTCGGCCGGATGCGTTGATTATCTAAGATGCGGCCGTCTCATCCGAGATCAGGAAGCACAGGAAGGACATGATGAATTTGCACTCAGATGGGAAAAATTTATCCTTTGGGAAGTTCGGCGGAAACTGATAAATGCGCGGAACAGAAAGGATCCTACAGGATATGCCGCGTTCCGTGCAGAGGCAGTCAAAGAGCAAAAGAATCCCCTGCTTCATAGGATTCCCCTCAGGTCAAGATGCGCCTTCTCATGTTTTGTATTATGTTATCCTCTGTATTCTCTTCTGAAAAAAGTTGAAGATCTTCTGTTAAAGAAAATAAACTTGTCAAGAAAAAATACTTGACACCACCCCTCCTCTATAGTAATATATTCCATGCAGTGCATATCACAGCCTGGGAAGAGGCGGATATCGAGATGGAAAAGATAGTGGAACAGGGCCTCCTGTATGATTTTTACGGAGCGCTTCTCACAGAGCACCAGCGCATGATCTATGAAGAAGCGGTTCTCAACGATATGTCCCTCAGCGAGATTGCAGAGATTGCGGGTATCAGCAGACAGGGCGTCCATGACCTGATCAAACGGTGCGACAGGGCATTGGAGGAATACGAGAATAAGCTTCACCTGATGGAGCGGTTCGGCAGGATAAACGGGAAGCTGGAACGGATCGGACAGATTGCGCAGCAGGAAGAGATCCGACGGCTGGCCGATGAAATCAGGGAGGAATTATAGGGAGCATATGGCATTTGAAAGCTTGACCGACAAACTACAGAACGTGTTTAAAAATCTCCGCGGAAAGGGCCGTCTTACGGAAGCGGATGTCAAAGAGGCGCTGAAGGAAGTGAAAATGGCGCTTCTGGAAGCGGACGTCAATTTCCGTGTGGTAAAACAGTTCGTAAAGTCCGTGGAAGAACGTGCGGTGGGCGCAGACGTGATGAACGGCCTGAACCCGGGACAGATGGTGATCAAGATCGTCAATGAAGAGATGACCGCCCTTATGGGCTCGGAAACCACCGAGATCGCCATGCAGCCCGGCAAGTCCACTACCGTAATCATGATGTGCGGCCTCCAAGGCGCCGGCAAGACCACCACGGCGGCAAAGCTGGCTGGCAAATTCAAGCTGAAAGGGAAAAAACCCCTCCTGGTAGCCTGTGACGTTTATCGGCCGGCGGCCATCGAGCAGCTGGAAATCAATGCGAAAAGACAGGGCGTAGATTCTTTTTCCATGGGCACGAAGAACACCCCCTTGGATATTGCCAAAGCCGGAATGGAGCATGCGGCCAAAAACGGGAATAACGTGGTGCTCCTGGATACGGCCGGACGCCTGCATATTGACGAAGAGATGATGCAGGAGCTCATCGGCATTAAAGAAGAAATTACAGTACACCAGACCCTTTTGGTGGTGGATGCCATGACCGGTCAGGATGCGGTGAACGTGGCAAAGGAGTTCGACGAGAAGGTGGGAGTGGACGGCGTCATCCTTTCCAAGTTGGACGGGGATACCCGGGGCGGCGCGGCTCTTTCCGTCAAGGCGGTGACCGGAAAGCCCATTCTCTATGTGGGTATGGGAGAGAAGCTTTCCGACCTGGAACAGTTCTATCCCGACCGGATGGCCGGACGTATCCTCGGCATGGGGGATGTGCTCACCCTGATCGATAAGGCGCAGGCCAATCTGGACCTGGACGCCGATAAAGAGAAGGAAATGGCCTCCCGCATGAAGAAAGGGAAATTCGATTTCGAAGATTACCTGGAAAGTATGAAGCAGATGCGCAACATGGGCGGCCTGTCCGGCATCCTCGGCATGATGCCGGGGCTCGGCGCGAAGAGCGCCCAGCTGGAATCCATGGTGGACGAGAAGCAGCTCGCCCGCATGGAGGCGGTAGTCCTTTCCATGACCCCTGCGGAACGCAGGAATCCGAAGCTGCTTAATCCCAGCAGGAAGCATCGGATCGCCCGGGGAGCCGGCGTGGATATCAGTGTGGTAAACCGCTTCATCAAGCAGTTTGAGCAGAGCCAGAAGATGATGAAGCAGCTTCCCGGCATGCTGGGAGGTTTTGGAGGAAAAAAAGGCAGGTTCAGACTTCCTTTTTGATAAAAGATATCTATTAATGATTACGGAGGTAAGAAAAAATGGCAGTAAAAATCAGGCTGAGAAGAATGGGACAGAAGAAAGCACCTTTCTACAGGATCATTGTGGCGGATTCCAGATCTCCCCGGGACGGAAGATTCATCGAAGAAATCGGTACCTATGATCCCACCAAGGATCCCAGCGAGTTCAAGGTGGATGAAGAGCTGGCCAAGAAATGGCTGAATAACGGTGCCCAGCCCACGGAAGTGGTGAGCAAGATCTTCAAACTGGCAGGGATTGAGAAGTAAGGGGCCCGATGTGACGCCTGCGGCGGAATGGAGGATTTAAACTTCCGTTTCTAAACTAGGGAACTGATGTCCGCTGAAGCGGATCAGGGGGTATAGTCATGAAAGAACTGGTTGAAGTGATTGCAAAAGCACTGGTTGACAATCCGGATGAAGTCGTTGTAACGGAAAAGGAAAACGGCAGGAATCTGACGATCGAACTTCACGTTGCACCGTCCGACATGGGCAAAGTGATTGGGAAACAGGGCCGCATTGCCAAAGCGATCCGCGCGGTTGTGAAAGCGGCGGCGCTGGGCGAGAAAAAGCAGGTGGACGTGGAAATCATCTGAGCCAAACGGGCGGCCTTAAGCGGGCCGCCCTGTTTTAACAAAAGCTGCTCCCTGTATGAAGGAAGCAGCTTTTATCATATATTGCATACGAGGCCGTGCCGCTTCGGCAGGAAAAAAGGAAACATGAAACTTCGAAAACGCTGCTTTATGCACGAAATCCCCTGATTGGAAAGCTGCCTGGCGGCGGCAGAATGCGAGGAAAAATGGAAAAGAGACTACAGGTAGGCATTATCACGACAACGCACGGTCTGAAGGGAGAGGTGAAGGTTTATCCCACCACGGACGACGTAAATCGATTCCGTAAGCTGAAACAGGTGATCCTGGATAACGGCAGACTGCAGCGTATCCTGGAGATAGAGGGGGTAAAATTCTTCAAGCAGCTCGTCATTCTGAAATTCAAAGGGCTCGATGACATCAGCGATGTGGAGCAGTTCCGTCAGTGTGGGATCTATGTGGACAGAAAAGACGCGGTGCGCCTTAAGAAGGACGAGTATTTCATCGCCGATCTGATCGGTATGCGGGTGGAAAAGGAGGACGGCTCCGCGCTCGGATTCCTTAAAGATGTAATTACCACCGGGGCAAACGATGTATATGATGTGACGCTTAAGGACGGCAGAAGCCTTCTGATCCCGGCCATCCGGGAATGTATCCTGGACGTGAACGTGGAAGAGGCAAGAATGCGGGTTCATCTTTTGGACGGACTGATGGACGAAACGGAGGGAGAGGCGGCCGAATGAATTTTCACGTGTTGACTCTTTTTCCGGAAATGGTGGCCCAGGGCCTGTGCACCAGCATCTTAGGAAGGGCGGTACAGAAAGGGCACATCAGTCTGGAGACGGTGAATATCAGGGATTATACTACGGATAGACACGGAAAGGTGGACGACTATCCCTATGGAGGCGGAGCAGGCATGCTCATGCAGGCACAACCCGTATATGCGGCCTGGCAGGCTGTTGTGAACAAAATTTTGGGGAAACGTCCCGCGCCCGATCCCCTTCTTCCCAACGACAAAACAGGGGAAGAGCGAAGGATCCGGGTCATCTATGTAACGCCACAGGGGCGGATATTCGACCAGGGCTTGGCGCAGGAGCTGGCTCAGGAAGGGGACCTGATTTTTCTCTGCGGGCATTACGAGGGAATCGACGAGAGGGTGCTGGATACCATCGTTACGGATCAGGTATCCATCGGCGACTACGTCTTAACCGGCGGAGAGCTGCCTGCCATGGTTATGATCGACTGCATTTCCCGCCTGGTCCCGGGCGTATTACAAAACGAGGAATCCGCCGAATACGAATCTTTTCATGACAACCTGCTGGAATATCCCCAATACACCCGGCCCGAGATATGGGAGGGAAAGAGCGTCCCATCCGTTCTCCTCTCCGGCGACCACGCCAAGGTGGATCAGTGGCGGCTGGAGCAGGCTGAGGAGCGGACGCGGCGCAGGCGTCCGGATCTATATGAACTCCATTCCAGGGAAAAAAATGCGTACGCCTTTTTGGAGAAGGACCGGCTTGGACACATGGACATGATCGAGGTGATTCGAAAAAGACAGGCCGAAATCCTGTACGCCGGGGAAAACGGGGTTCTTCTCCGTGATCTTCCCAGCGGTGCATGGATGATCTCCGCGGCGGATATGGATATGGGAGAACGCCTCCTGTCCCGGATTCCCAGAGACTGTTCCGATCCGTTGTTTGCGGTGCATCAGCCCTTTTTAAGAGACAGCATCTGCAGACGCTTTCAGGTGGATGAGGTAAACGCCTGCCATCAGGCTGTCTATACGAGAAAAAGTCCTCTTCCTGAACCGGAGGGATTTCAGATCTGTGTGCCAAACGAAACGGAACTGGATCTCATCAGGGAGGCATACGGGCCGCTCGAACCCGAAGAATACCTTCTGGAAAGGATCCGTTTGGGGAAAATGCTGGCCATTCGGGAGCAGGGGAACCTGGCGGCCTTTGCAGGGATCCATGCGGAAGGCAGCATGGGAATGCTCCACGTGCGAAAAGCGTATCGAAGAAAAGGGATGGCGGCCGCGTTGGAAATCCGTCTGATTAATATGTTCCTGGAAAAGGGAGACGTCCCCTTCTGCCAGATTTTTGAAGGCAATCAGGCCTCCCTGGCCCTGCAGAAAAAGCTGGGGCTGCGTTTGGCCTCAGGCAGAGTCTACTGGATCTCATAGAAGAGAGCCTATCTTCCAAAGCCGACGCAGCATCTGCCAAACGTATGCAGGGTCCTGCGGACAGGGATGCCGAAGGGGCACAGAAGGCCGTAGGACCCTACATACGTTTGGCAGATACTGCGTCGCTATCTGCGGCGCTGCATCAGCTTCATGATCTGATTCATTTTGAGCAGTTCTTCCGGTGTGCTGTACTTTTTGATCGCTTCGATGATTGCGGTCATCTCTTCCTGGCTGAAGGTAATCCGGGCATTGCGGCTTCTTTGGGCCAGGGCCATCAGAAAGGGCATCAGTTCCTTTTGAGATAGGCCCTGACTTTCAAAAACCATTTTTTGCAGGAAATCCAGCTTTTCCCTGGGGATATCTTTCAGGGAGGGTTCATTCATCCACTGAGGTTTTTCCGAACGTTCCGACATATCTAATTCTCCTTTTCCGGTGGCTCGTTGGCCGCCGTGGATCCAAAATCTGACTGAAACATACGAAACATTTCCATCTGTTCCGGAGTGAGCATGCCGGACAGCATACTCATAGGGTCGAATCCGCCGCCCGGGCCCGGATCTTCGGTATTGTCCGTATCCCGTGCCGGGTTTTCTGCTTCCATTCCCTGGAACAATTCCATCATCTGTTTCATTTCCTCATACATCTGCAGGGCATTCTGTATGGATTGGAGCTGTTCCAGCATGGGACGAAGTCCCGGAGGACAGCAATTTTGCATCCTGTCACAGATCTCATTGAAAGAAAAAGGAAGCGGTTGGGCCAGAAAAGATTCCGGGTGGGCACGCACAAAGGACAGGGTATACTGGAATTCCATAAACCTGATCATGACAACCAGGCTCCCCCGCATATGGGGGGAGCAGAAGGGCAGGAGGATCTTCAATAACTGTATCTGGCTGGTCGTGTATAACGTGTCGAACGCCTGTATGGAATCATTGTCCTGTTTCTCCATGGATTTTCCTTCTTCCTTTCACAGAAATTCTATGACGACGAAGGAGACATGAGAACAGGAAAGTGGCGGCAGGCCTTTTTACGGCGTGAAAACAGGCTCCGTGACAGAGCCTGTTTTTCCGGATGCCGGGACGCAGCGCGTCCCGGCATCCGGCATGGCCGGATTAGCAGAATCCGTTGCCTCCGCAGCAGCAAAGCAGGATCAGAATCCAGATCCAGCTCCCACAGCCGTTGTTCATCCCGCAGCCGTTATTCGTGCCGCATCCACAGCCGTCATTGCATCCACAGCCGCTGCCGCCAAACCCGTTGCCTCCGCAGCAGCAGAGCAGGATCAGAATCCAGATCCAGCTCCCACAGCCGTTGCTCAACCCGCAGCCGTTATTTGTGCCGCATCCACAGCCGTTGCTCGTACCGCACCCACAGCTGTTACCGGAATTATTGCTGCATCCGCAGCCGCTAGCAGTTAAATCACTCATTTTTTATTGCCTCCAAATTGGTTTTATGGTTTATACTATGCAGGCGGCATGTCTGTGTTACCATCCGTTTTATGCACCCGGCACCATATGCGGCATAAGTTAAAGAAAAGACCCTTGGCAAAAACAAAAGGAAGGCTTGATCTATCATGGATCGTGTAAAAAGACTGATTCATGCGCAGGAAGAGGAGATCCGTCCCTGGGATGGTTCAGGCGTTACGGTGGCAATATTGGATACGGGAATTGCCATGCATCCTGACTTTTCCGACAGGGTGATCGGGTTCAGGGATTTTGTGGGAAAAAGCAGGCTCCCCTATGACGACTGCGGCCATGGAACCCATGTGGCCGGAATCCTCGGCGGAAGCGGAGCCTGCTCATCGGGACGATACGCCGGTGTGGCAGGATGTTGCAGAATCCTGTCCGGTAAGGTGTTGGATGACAAGGGGGACGGAAGCATCTCCAATATGGAAGCAGGAATTGAATGGGTTTTGCGAAACCAGAAGCTTTATCAGATAAAGATCCTGAACATTTCTGTCAGCATGGGAGAGACGGATTCCCCAAAATCCCTGGAATCCCTGCTTTTACTTCTGGAAGACGCCTGGAATTCGGGAATCTTCGTGGTGGTAGCGGCAGGAAACAGAGGCCCTGCCGCCGGAAGCCTGTCCCTTCTGGGAAGGAGTAAAAAGGTGGTAACCGTGGGATGCCACGACGGAAATGACTTTTGGAGGAACGGCCATTCCTGCGAATCCTATTCGGGAAGAGGGCCGGTGGAGGGCGAGTTGAAAAAACCGGATATCGTGGCTCCGGGGACGGATATCGTATCCTGTAATGCCGCCTATCGCAGAATGCCCGGAGGCGTTTGGAACGCTTATACCGTAAAAAACGGGACCTCCATGTCCACTCCCCTGGCCGCCGGAGCTGCAGCCCTATGTCTGCAGAAATATCCCTGGTACAGCAACGAACAGCTGAAAAGAAAAATGCTCTGGAGCGCCACGGACCTGAAAGAGGCCTGGAGCAAGCAGGGATGGGGCATGTTAAATGTGGCGGGAATGCTGCGATAACGGGAAGACGGCAGGATGAACGGCCAATATGGATACCTTTGATACGACGAAAAACTGCCGGACCGCGTTTGACTTCTTTTTCATAGGATGCTATTCTACTTATTGTAATGGTTTGAGAAGAACGGCAGCATTTCCGTTGCAAAGCCGTCCGAACCGGGTTGAAAAAGGAGAAATCATATGAAGCTGATTTCGAAATATCTGCAAAGGCATCTCGGCATTTTCCTGTTGTCCACCTTCTTTCTTTCCATGGAAGCCATGGCGGATCTTCTGCAGCCCACCTTTATGTCCTACATTGTGGATGTGGGCATCCGGAGCGCAGATATCGGACAGATTCTGTTTTACGGGATGATCATGCTGGGAATTGCCTTAGTTGGAGCGGTCTCCGCCGTTATGCGCAACCGTTTTGCCAGCCGTACATCCCAGACCATCGGAAAGGAGCTGCGCAGCGACATATACCATAACGTCGCACGGCTTTCCCTGGAAAACATCGACAGGCTACAGCCTGCATCCATCATAACGCGCATTACCAACGACGTGGCGCAGATTCAGGATTTCATCAACAGCATTATGCGTATGATGGTAAAGGCCCCCATCACCTGTATCGGAGCCATCCTTCTCATCATGATTCAGACACCGCGCCAGGCGCCGGTCATAGCCGTCATCTGTCTGACGGTTACCCTTTTGACCTTTGGAAATATGAAAATCGGATATCCACGGTTCGGAACGGTTCAAAAGAGAATGGATCGTCTCAACGCTGCAGCCAGAGAATTTCTCTCCTCCGTCCGTGTGGTCAAGGCCTTCCATGCGGAGGCGGAGGAAGCGGAAAAGTTTGAGGATGCCTCCCTCGGTCTGGCAGAGGCAAACACATTGGCCCTTCGTACAATGGCGGTCTTTTCACCTTTGGTCAATCTGACGGTCAACCTGGGGATTGTACTGCTGCTTTTCCTCTCAAGGAACCAGCAAAGCGCGGAGATCGGCAGATTGATGGCCTCTGTCAATTATATGACGCAGGTGCTGTTTGCCGTGGGAATGATCTCCAACACGCTGAATACAGCCGTCCGTGCAACGGCCTCCTCCGACAGGATCCGGGAGGTGCTGGAAGAGAAGCCGGCACAGTCCGCCCCAAGACATCCTCTCAAACCCGAAATTACAGGGGAAATCCGTTTTGACCGGGTATCCTTTACCTATGCGGGTGCCGGGAAGGAATCTCTCCGGGATATCGACCTTCGGATAGAGGCCGGTGAGACGGTCGGGATCATCGGGCCCACAGGATGTGGAAAAACCACCCTTGTCAATCTGATCCCCCGCTTTTACGATGTAACCGAAGGGGCGATTCTGATAGACGGATGCGACGTGACGCAGATCGATACGAAATGGCTGAGAAGCGCTGTTGCGGTGGCCCCGCAGAAGCCCCTGCTTTTTTCGGGCAGGATCAGTGACAATCTAAGATGGGGAAATCCGGATGCCAAAGACGGGGAGCTGCGGGAGGCCGCCCGGGCGGCCTGTGCCGATTCTTTCATCGAAAAAACGCAGGAGGGCTATCAAACCCTTCTCGGCCAGGGAGGGGTCAACCTTTCCGGAGGCCAGAAGCAGCGCCTTTCGCTGGCCCGGGCCCTGGTAAAAAAGCCCAGGATCCTGATTCTGGATGACTGTACCAGCGCCCTTGATGCCCGTACGGAAGCAGCCGTCCTGCACGGCCTGCAGAATATGAAGCATAACATGACCGTCCTTCTGATCAGCCAGCGCATCTCCACCGTAATGCGCGCCGATCATATTCTATGCCTGGATAACGGCAGGATGCAGGGATACGGGACACATGAGGAGCTGATGGACGCCTGTGAGACCTATCGGGCGATCTATGCCTCCCAGATCGGAGGATATCATGGCTGAAAAAAACGGTTATGCGCCGCCCGCAAACCTGAACGGCATATCCCGGCCGGGGAAGGGACGCGTCGTTGTAAAACCAAAAAACATGAAAGGAACGCTGATCCGACTGTGGAAGCTGACGAAGGGAAAACGCAAAGGCCTTGGCTGGATCCTCCTGTTGTCCGCCCTGGCCTCAGCCGCTTCCGTCTTGTCCCCGTATATCACGGGCAGGGCCGTGACGGCCATCAGCGGCCGTGATGCCATAATCTGGATCCTGTCCTGTCTGACAGGGCTGTATGTATGCGACTGGCTGGTAAAATTCCTGCAGGCTTTTTTCATGGCTTCCATCGGCCAGCGCATCATCCATTCCATCCGGGAAACGCTCTTTGACCATATCCGCTCGCTGCCTTTGGCCTTTTTCGACCGGCATCAGCATGGCGAACTGATGAGCCGTTTGACGAACGATGTGGATAACATCAGCACCACCATATCCAGTTCCCTGACACTGCTTCTCACGCATGGATTCACCATCCTCGGTATTTTTATCATGATGGTATCCTTAAGCCCGCTTTTAACCCTGGTGGCTATGGCTGGCGTTGCAGGCATATTCGTTTTGACCAAACTCGTGACGAAAAAGACCAGAAAACTCTTTGCCCGTCAGCAAAAGAGTCTGGGCGCCCTGAACGGCCAGGTGGAAGAGAGCATTTCGGGCCTGCCTCTCATCAAAGCCTTCTGCCGGGAGGATGAGGCAGAGCGCGACTTCGGGGAGAAAAACGAGGAACTGTGCCGCGTATCCGTCAAAGCACTGATCTGGTCGGGCTATCTGATGCCTCTGATGAACGTGATCAATAATCTGTGTTATGTGGCCATAGCGGTATTCAGCGGCATATTGTTCGTAAACGGATCTATTGACAGCATTGGATTGATTACCAGCTTCCTGCTCTATGTACGTCAGTTCACCCGTCCCTTTGTGGAAATCGCGAATATTTATAACAATTTTCAAACCGCCGTGGCCGGGGCGGAACGGGTATTTGAAATCCTGGATGAAAGCCCGGAACCTTCCGACCGCCCGGATGCCTGCCACCTGGCCTCCTGCCGCGGAGACATCGAATTTCGCCATGTAAGCTTTGGCTATACGCCGGACCGGCGGGTTCTGAAAGACATCTCCGTGAAAATACCGGCGGGCACAAAGGCAGCCATTGTGGGGTCCACAGGGTCAGGGAAGACCACCTTCGTCAACCTGCTGACCCGTTTTTATGATGTGGCAGAGGGAAGCATCCTTCTGGACGGACATGACCTGCGGGAATATCGGATGTCGGATCTTCGGGCCGCATTCGGCGTCGTCCTTCAGGATACCTCCCTTTTCGCCGAACCGGTTAAGAACAACATCTGTTACGGGCATCCGGAAGCAGACATGGAACAGATCCGGCGGGCCGCCCGAATTGCAGGCGCGGACAGCTTCATAGAACGGCTTCCCATGGGATATGATACCGTTCTGGAACAGGGAGGGCAGGAACTGTCCCAGGGAGAGAGACAGCTTCTCACCATTGCGCGGGCCGTGCTTGCCGATGCGCCCATCCTGATCCTGGATGAAGCCACCAGTTCCGTGGACACAGTTACCGAACAGAAAATCCGGCGGGCCATGTTGAAAATATGCGAGAACCGCACCTCCATCCTCATTGCACACCGACTTTCCACAATCCGGGATTCTGATTTGATTCTTTTGATCGAAAACGGGCAGATCGTAGAGAGTGGAACCCATGAAAAACTGATGGAATTGAACGGGCAGTATGCACAGCTGTACAGGACCCAGACCGGAGAAGAATAAGAAGCTCCCAAAAAACCGGGTTAAAATGTTTATCCGGCCTGAAAACGGGAAGAATATGGATAAAAAGGGAAGGAAAGGAAAACGTGCAAAAGCAGTACCTGATTTATCATCTGACCGATTCGGGGAAAGCAGGGGAAATCCTGCGGGAAATGAACCGTCTGGAAGGGCTCCGTTCCGCCCGTATCAGCGATGATCTGAAGATTCTGTGCGTAGATGCGCAGGCCGAACATTTTTCCGACGTTATGGACCAGACAGTAAATATCTGCCGAAGGATATCCGGAGGATGTGAACTGGCATATCGCTTTTAAGGTTCTTTAATCGGCCAAACGCGGAATTCCCTGCGGCGGGAAGGCGAATCTCCATCCTGCCGCAGGAAATACATGTCTATTGAAAAATCCGGAAGGTTCCGAACACCCTTCCTAAAATCTGGCAGTCCTCCTCTTCCACGATGATGGGATCCAGGGTATCGTTTTCCGGCTGAAGACGAATATGCCCGTTTTCCCTATAAAAAGTCTTGACCGTAGCGGAATCCTCTATCAGGGCGACCACCATCTTACCGTTCTGTGCCGCAGAACAGCTCTGTATCAGGATATAATCGCCATCAAGAATACCGGCATTGATCATGGAATCCCCTTTTACCCTTAAAATAAAGGAAGGTTCTCCGACGGGAATGAACTCCGCAGGAATAGGAAAATAGCTCTCGATGTTCTCCTCCGCGAAAATGGGCTGTCCGGCCGCCACGGTTCCGACGATAGGCAGGCTCACCATCTCCGAACGGACGGCCTGAAAGGCTTCATCGCAAATCTCGATGGCACGAGGCTTGGTGGGATCCCTGCGGATGAAACCGTTCTTCTCAAGCGTCTCCAAATGGGAATGGACGGAAGAGGTGGACTTTAAATGAACCGCTTCACAGATTTCCCGGACCGCGGGCGGATACCCCTTCACTAAAATCTGTTCTTTGATGTATTCCAAAATTTCACTCTGTTTAGAAGTAATCTTCCCAACCGCCATAGTTCTCCTCCTTTACGGCAGATGATACATGTTCCCCGAATGATAATATGCCAGATACGGCTTTTTTAAATTATAACATATAAAATCTAAAATGGCAAACGTATATTCCGAAAATTTGTTCGATTTTTTTCTTCCAATTCCTTGACATGCGAAAATTTGTTCGATATAATCTTAGAAAAGAACGTCCGTTCACAACATTTGTTCGTTCCCGGGGAAGACTAGAATATTTCAATGTCTCGATTTGCCTGCGCGCTAAAGCGCGCAGACGGGAGCGCAGATAGGAGCCGTTTATGAAAGAGAAGAGAAGAAAAACGAGCAGATTTGCCAAGAAGCGCAGGAGGATTCGATACCGGGCCGCTTTAGGAGCCGTATCCGTCCTTTTGATCTTCGGTATTTCCGTTTTGACAGGCGGATTTATCGCCAAGGCACAAAGGGCGGAGGAAGCAGCCTGTTATAAATATTTTACCAGCATACAGATCATGCCCGGGGATACCCTGTGGACTTTGGCTGACAGGTACTGTGACGACAACTTCCGTTCCAGGGAAGCTTTTATCAGAGAGGTCTTGAGAACGAACCACCTTCTGGATCATGAACTGAGCGAAGGATACTACCTGATCGTTCCCTATTATTCCACGGAACGCAAGCCATGATGCTGTTTTGCAAATCCAAAGAGTTTCTTAAGAAATTCTTTGGATTTTTGTAGCTTCAATCTTTGTATTTATGGGATATCCTTGTTATAATGAACGTTATGGAGACGGGAATGATGCGATTTTGACAACGAGCAAGGGAGGATCAGGCAGTGGAGGCGAACCGCATTTTAGTCGTGGAGGACGATAAGGATATCAGGGAAGGAATTGACATCTACCTGAGGAATCAGGGATATTTGGTATTCCAGGCCGGCGACGGCGTGGAGGGCCTTGCAATCATTGAAAAGGAAGAGATCCATCTTGCCATTGTGGACATTATGATGCCCCGGATGGACGGGATTACCATGATGATGAAAGTGAGAGAGAAGGGATACGAATTTCCTGTCATCATGCTTTCCGCCAAATCGGAGGAAGTGGATAAAATCATGGGGCTGAACATGGGAGCGGACGACTACGTGACAAAGCCCTTTACCACCATGGAGCTTTTGGCGAGGGTCAATTCCCATTTGAGGAGGCACAGCCGGTATCTGGAGGCGCTGAGCAAGGCCGCGGAACCGGATAAAGGTACCTATCATACCCTGGGAGGGATCGAAGTAAATGAGGAAACGGTGGAGGTTTTCGTGGACGGCAATCCGGTAAAGCTTACCCCCATCG
Source organism: Lachnospiraceae bacterium (assembly GCA_021770245.1). Classification (GTDB taxonomy): domain Bacteria; phylum Bacillota; class Clostridia; order Lachnospirales; family Lachnospiraceae; genus Eisenbergiella. Next base: position 100,890 of record JAETRI010000003.1, on the reverse strand, counting down.
AATTTAAAATTCTGCTTTTACTTATCAAAAATCCGGGAAGGGTATTCAGCGCCGACGAAATTTATGAACGTATTTGGAACGAAAAAGCGATCAATACGGACACTATTATGGTGCATATTCGCAAAATCCGGGAAAAAATAGAAATCGATCCGAAAAATCCAAAATATCTGAAGGTGGTGTGGGGTGTTGGATATAAAATGGAAAAACAGTAAATTTTCTTTTCCCACCGCTCTAGTGGCGGGTATGGCTGCGGCGGCGGCATTTTTTGCCCTTTTCCCTTTTTTCAGCAGAAAGGCGGCGGAAAGTTATGTGAATCCGTTAACACAGCAGGATTTTCTGCAGGAATTGATGTCGGCCAATTATGTGCAGTATAAATATCTCAGGGAGAAGGCGGATCTGCGCGAATACGATTACTGCGATTTATATCTGAATTATGAAACTACCACACGGTCCATAGACGAACTGCCGGTCGAGGAGCTGGAAAATTATTATGAGAATTCCGGGAACAATTCTTCTCTCCAGTCCCTGGAGATCCGCCTGCATGACAATTTCTGTCCCCAATTTGCGGGGCAGGAGGAATTCCTGTCCGAGCTGGGGGCAAGGATGGACTATTATGTGGAGGATCTGGAAACGGGAACCGTTTTGTCCAACAGCGGCTCCAGCCTGCCCGAGGCCGTCATGTCCGATCACAGGCCGAAGGAAGAGGAGACGAAAGGAGAGGGTCCGAAAGAAGAGAGCGCCCGCACAGAGGAAGACTCCCATGATTATATCTATTATGTGAGTTTGGACTACGACCGTGCAGGAAATGTTACCAACGTATATGTACGTTGTAACGATAATGCCAAGCAGTTCCTGAACCGGATACAGACCATCGGTCATGAAAAATTACTCGAACTTCCCACAGACGGGGCGAACTATCTGGAACCGGGAGGACGGTCGGCAGTCTATTATCTGATGGATGATAATATGGAATTTTATACCTCCGTACGGGTGTCTTTGTCCTTTCCGGCCAATATGCGCGTGATCTACGGCCTCACGGGCCAGCAGTATACGCAATTATCCACACAGAAGAACGAAAGTTCCTATTATTTTTCTCCGATGTACCGCAGAAGCTTGGATTATTACGATTCGGGCGTGGCGATGGGATATTGCATCCTTCTGTCCGTATGTCTGGTTTTCGGGGTCTTAACGGGACTTCATCGCAGGAGAATTTCCGGCGGTTATGATTCGGACCACGGGCGTTTAAAGAACATGCTGCTGGATCCCTGTGTGGAGCTTCTGGCGCTGGCCGCGCTCCTTTTGTGCTCGGCCTCCGGCCCTATTATTATCTATGTCTATGAATATGAGAACAATCTCTTCCTGCGGAATATCCGGGCAGGCCTGGGCATGGATAAAATCCTGTTCATCCGTCTGGATCAGGCTGCCATGTTCCTGATGCTCACGGGACTGTTCCTGTCGGCGGTTCTCATCGGCCAGGGCTTTTCCGATATCCGCAGGGATAATCTGAAAGACCGCAGTTTCTTCTGCCGGTACTGGAGGAAAATAGGCCGGAAGCTTCGGAAAATTTGTTCCCGCTTTTATACGGAAGTCGTCAGCTATGATATCGGGACGGACGCAAAACGCATTATCATAAAGGTTCTGACCGTCAATTTCCTGATTCTTCTGGTGATCTGCAGTTTCTGGTTTGCGGGAATTTTCGGCCTTCTCGTCTATACCGTGGTTATCTATTTTATCCTGAAAAGGTACGTAATGGACATTCAGGAAAAATACCGCAGGCTCCTGCATGCCACCCGTTCCATCGCCCAGGGGAATCTGGATACAGCGTTGTATGAGGACTTCGGAGTTTTTGAAAGCTATAAAGCGCAGCTGCGCCAGATCCAGGCGGACTTTAAAAAAGCCGTGGATGAGGAGGTGAAGAGTCAGCGTATGAAATCCGAACTGATCACCAACGTGTCCCATGACCTGAAGACGCCCCTTACGGCAATCATCACCTATATCGACCTGCTGAAGGAGCCCGGGGTAACGGAAGAGAAGAGAGGAGAGTATCTCGATATCCTGCAGAAGAAGGCCAACCGGCTGAAAATCCTGATCGAGGATCTTTTTGAGATCAGCAAAGCCAGCAGCAAGACGGTATCCCTGCAGATTGTGGATGTGGATATCTGTAACCTGATCCGTCAGGCTTATCTGGAACAGGAGGACCGGGTGGAAGCCGCCCATCTGAATTTTAAGTTTACGTTTCCTAAAGAACGGCTTATCCTTCCCTTGGACAGTCAGAAAACATATCGCATATTCGACAATTTATACACCAATATTGTCAAGTATGCGCTGACCGGAACCAGGGTTTACGTAACCGTCCGCGACACCCCGGATTCGGTTGAGGTGGAAATGAAAAATATATCGGCGGCAGAGCTGACCATGGATCCCGGAGAACTGACCGAACGTTTCGTGCGCGGTGATGATTCCCGTAATACGGAGGGAAGCGGCCTGGGGCTTGCCATCGCGAAAAGCTTTGCAGAGCTGCAGGGCGGAAGCATGCGGCTTTCCTTTGACGGGGATCTGTTTAAATGTCTCCTTACCTTTAAGAAGAGCAGCGCCGGGAAAGAGGAGAAGCAGCGAATAGAAGAGACCGGCGAAACAGAATTTTCCGGCCGTCCCATGACCGGTTTCCCCGGGAGCGGCCGGACTGCCGGACAGCCCGCAGAAAACCATAATATACCTCCCTATTACGGCTCCGCCCCTTACAACGGATATGGTCCGTACCCGGAAGCAGGCCCCTATGGGAATCAGCCCTACGGAAATAATAACTGGGGGTATGAATATCCTCCCTACGGAAACCAGGCATATGAGAATCAGGCGTACGAAAACCAGGCGTATGAGAATCAGGCATATAAAAATCAACCCTACGGGAATCAGGGCTATTCCGACAGGACGCCCATGTACGGCATCCATAATATCCGGAACGACCGCAGATTCTGGAAAGGAAAAGGCCAGCGCAGCGCGCCGCCTTCTGCGGACAATGCCGCTGCCTCTCTCACAGGCAGTAGAGAGAAAAACGGGAGAAAGGGCTTTTGGGGGAACAGAAATTCTTCCGAAAAAAACAGAGGAGAAAACGGTTGAAGTTTCTCCTCTCCCGAAATAAGGGTAAAGCAATCAGATATGCGAAAGGGACGGCGCTATAAATCCTCCCTCAAACGCAGGGCCTTTGCCGCCCTGCGTTTGTTCTCATCCTTCATGGCAGCATAGTGCTTCCTGGTCGTATTGACATCCTTATGGCCGAGTACGTCCGCCACCAGATAGATATCGCCCGTTTCCTGGTAAAGGTTTGTCCCGTAGGTGCTTCTCAGCTTATGAGGCGTGATTTTTTTCATCGTGGTAACCCGGGATGCATACTTTTTCACCAGATTTTCCACGCTGCGAACGGTAATCCTGCGATTCTGGATGGATAGGAAAAAGGCCTCCTCGTGACCGGGAAGAGGAGAGAGGAGTTCTCTTTCCTCCAGATAACCCAGAAGGGCTTCCGCCACTTCCTCCCCGAAGTAGATTACGTCCTCATAACCGCCTTTTCTGCGTACCTTAACCCGGCCGTTATCGAAATCCACATCATTTAAGTCGATCCCCACACATTCGGAAACCCGCATGCCGGTTCCGAGAAGAAGCGTAAGAAGAGCGAGATCCCGGGTACGGGTTTTCTCGTGATATCGCTGTTCCCTTTTGGTGAGCGTGCTCCCGTCCTCCACCTCATCCAGCAGAATCGCCACTTCATTGGGCTCCATGCGCACGATTTCTTTTTCATGCAGCTTGGGCATGGGGACGAGAACCGCCGGATTTTGGGAAATCATCTGATTGCGGTAAAAATAGTTATAGAAGCTGCGCAGGGAGGAAAGCTTTCTTTTCTTTCCCCGTTCATCGTTCATGAATTCGACCCCGTCCTTCACGTAATAAGACAGGTATTCCATATATTCCTCGATATCCTCCCTCCCCAATTCATCCAGGATATGCAGCGGATAGTCCACGATGTCCATCTTTTTATAAACGCTGTTGGATTCATGAACGAATTCAAAAAAGATCCGCAGATCATAGGCATAGGCCAGTTTCGTTCTGGAGGCCGCCGTATCGTCAATTCCCCGGAAAAACTGTTTGCAGAAGGGGGGCAGTGTCTCCAGGATTTCCCGCAGCTTTAATATATTCTTTTTGTTTAATTCATCATGATAGTTTAAAGATTTTTGCATCGTCGGCTCCCATCTGCGCGCTTGCAGCGCGCATACAAAACATAGAAAAATCAGAGAGAGTGAAGGAATTGATTAAACTTCCCTGCACCCTTTTCCGGGGCCATCGGTTTCGGACGCGACAGGCCACCCCTGCAGGCTGCTTCGGACAATTGCAGTAAACATCCGTTCCCGGACACCGGGATTTTCCTGGTTCAATCGGCGCAGAAGGTTCTTGACATATTCCCTTTTCGTATATCCGTCCGCAGGACACGGACTCTTTACCACAGGAACTTCGGCCTTATGTACAAAGCCGATCACATCCGCCTCGTTCATATAGATCAGGGGACGTATCACGCTGAGCCCCGTCCTGTCCAGATAGGTAAACGGAGAAAAGGTATGGAATCTTCCCTCGAAAATCAAAGACATCAGCATGGTTTCCACCACATCATCCTTATGATGGGCATAGGCCACTTTGTTGCATCCCGCCTCCTTTACCGCATCATTCAGCGCGCCCTTCCGCATCTTGGCACACAGGGAACAGGGATTGGACTCCTTACGCTGTTCAAAGATAATGTCCGCGATATCCGTCTTCACGACGGTATACGGAATCTGCAGCTCGTTCCGGCAGATGTCCTCGATACGGCCCAGCTCCAGGTTATGGAAACCGAGATCCACGGTGACCGCATGGAGCGTGAAGGAATTCGGATAGAATCTTTTTAAACTGTGAAGCGCATACAAAAGGGTCATGGAATCCTTACCGCCGGAAATGCCCACGGCTATCCTGTCGCCGGAGTCAATCATATGATAATCGTCCACGGCCCTGCGGACGAGGCTGAGTACCTGTTGAAGCTTCATAAAAATAATCCTTTCTCGCACTAACCGACATGATACCTATTATACAATTTTTTTTCGGATTTTTCATCATTTGGGCTTAAATTTTTCGTATGCCGGGTATATAATAGAAGCAGCCTTGGTAAGGTCTGCCAGACTGTTCGGTAATACGATATAAATATCATAACGTTAAAACATACAAAAGGGAGTATTGACATGAAATTCCGTTGGGATAAAAAGTATCTTTACTGGGGAATCACGGCCCTGGTGGTAATTGGCATCAGCATTATCCTTTTCTTTCTCATGTTCCGGGGCGCCAATTTTAAAGACGGCTTTCTCTGGCTCGTAGGTATCTGCATGCCGATCATAGACGGCTTTATCCTGGCGTATCTGATGACACCGATCCTGAACTTTGTGGAACATAATTTGTTAAAAAGAATCTTAAAAAAAGACCGCTCCCAGCTGTCCAAGAGACGGATCAAATTACTGCGAGGGGTTTCCGTGTGTATCACGCTGTTTCTCGTCCTGATATCATTGTACGGTTTCTTTTCCATCGTAGTCCCCCAGCTGCTTAGGAGTATCCAGAGTATTGTCCTGCAGTTTCCCAGCTATGTCAACAATTTAACAATATGGCTGGAAAAGGTTCTTGCGGATAACCCGCAGGTAGAACTGTATATAAGCAATATGATCAATACCTATACGCCCGAACTGCGGGAATGGATGAACGGGACCCTGCTTCCCCAGATGAATCAGGCGATCCGGGCCGTGTCCAGCTATGCGTTCAGCGTCCTGAAGGCCCTGTGGGATTTCATTATCGGGCTTATCATTTCCATTTATCTTATCAACAGCAAGGAAAAGTATGTGGGGCAGGCGAAAAAGGTGGCTTATTCGATTTTCGATATCAAACGGGCCAATGAGATGATAGAAGATTTCCGGTTCATCCACCGCACCTTCGGCGGCTTTATCGGCGGAAAGCTTCTGGATTCCCTGATCATCGGGATTTTGTGCTTCGCGGGAACCAGCATAATCGGAACGCCTTATGCCATCCTGATCAGCGTGATCATCGGCGTTACCAATGTCATTCCCTTTTTCGGCCCTTACCTGGGAGCGATTCCCAGCGCACTTTTAATCCTGATGATCGATCCGCTGCAATGCCTGTATTTCCTGATTTTTATTCTGGTTTTACAACAGTTTGACGGAAATGTGCTTGGCCCTAAAATTCTCGGTGATTCCACCGGCCTGTCCAGCTTCTGGGTCATCTTCTCCATCACTTTTTTCGGCGGGCTCATGGGCGTTTTCGGCATGATCATCGGCGTTCCCACCTTTGCCGTTATCTATGCAATGATACGCAGACGCGTCCATCGCGGCTTACAAAAAAAGAACCTTCCCATCGATACGGAGGAATATAAGGGCCTGATTCGGGTGGAAAAAGATCATACCTTCGTTAAGGATAATCCGCCAAAGCCTGATGAGGACGATACGGAGGAAAAAGGTTGAAAGAAGAACACTTTCAACCTCCCTGAGGGGTATAAGATTGAAAATTGACGTTTTCAATCTCTTTGATTGGATGCGCGCCAAAGCGCGCAGATAGGAGAAAAAATGAAATTCATCATACAACGCGTATCCCGGGCAGCCGTATCCGTCCGGGACGAAACCATAGGTTCCATCGGCCGTGGGTTTCTGGTGCTGATCGGCATCAGCCAGGAGGACACACAGGCTGTGGCGGATAAAATGCTGCGTAAAATGCTGAACCTGCGAATATTCGAGGACGAAAACGGAAAGACAAACCTCAGCCTGAAGGACGTGTCCGGAAGCCTTCTGTTAGTTTCCCAATTTACCCTTTATGCGGACTGCCGCAGAGGAAACAGGCCGTCCTTTACAAAAGCAGGCACGCCGGAGCATGCGAATGCCATATATGAATACATCTTAACGGAGTGCCGGAAGGAATGTCCCAACGTTCAGCACGGCGTATTCGGAGCACATATGGAGGTATCCCTAACCAATGATGGACCCTTTACGGTGATCCTGAACTCCGAAGAACTATAGAACCGAACCTATGTAACCGTAACCGTTCATCCAAGCCTGAAGACTGCGTAGGTTCGGTTTTTCTTGTAAATGGCATATAACTTTTCGTTAAAGCTGGGTTTTGCGAATAGTTATATGTCTCTCTCCCTAAACTGCTCTCTCAGCCAAATGGCATCCTCCAGGGAAGGATGCCATTCGTATTTTTCTAAATCCACTTTTCGGTCGATTACCTCTACGGATTCTTTCTCAAGAAGAAGGCGCTGGACGTCCATCGTTTCAAAAGCAGCGGCGCCGCTCAGAATGCCGGAGGAATTTACCACACGGTGGGCCGGGAAGCTGCCGGCTCTGTCGGTTTTCAGGGCATAGCCGACCTGGCGGGCATTGTGGGGACAGCCGCAGAGCAGAGCGAGCCGGCCATAAGAAACCACCTTCCCCTCGGGGATCATCCCGCCCACCAGAGCGAGACGCTTGTAAAAATCCATTTCCGCTTCATCCTTTGTTCTTTGCTTCAAAATCTTCCACGATCTGGATGATGAGCTTCACCGTCCCATCCACACCGAGGACGGAGCTGTTCAGACAGAAATCATAGCTGTCCGCCCGCCCCCATTTCTTGGAGGAATAATAGTTATAGTAGCTTTGCCGCTGCTTATCCTTCTTGATTATCATCTCACGGGCTTTATCTTCCGTTAAGCTGTACTTCTGCATGACTCTCTTGATCTTACATTCTTCATTTCCGTAGATGAACAGATGGATGCAGTTCTTAAAATCATGGAGCGCGTAGTCGGCACAGCGTCCGACGATAATACACGGCCCCTCTTCCGCTGCTTTCTTAATGGTATCGAACTGAGCCAGAAAAACCTTGTGGCTTATGGGCATATCCATGAAAGAGGATGCGTTATAGCCGAACGAATAGGTATCCATAACCAGGTTGTAGAGGAAGGAATTGGTAGGGCGTTCGTCGTGGCTTTTGATCATTTCCTCGCAAAAACCGCTTTCCTTCGCAGCCCTGGTCAAAAGCTCCTTGTCGAGACATTTGATGTTAAAATATTCCGCTACCTTTTCCCCGATCTCTCTTCCGCCGGATCCGAATTGACGCCCAATGGTAATGATTGTATTCATATGATCCCTCCTTTTTACAGGATCTCCATTTTATAAGTATCCCTGGAATCCTGATTGCTTCTTCTAAAATAATTATAATGAAAATTCTGGTATAATTCAACAAAAATCACAAAAAAAATTATTGATATGCATAGAATTTGTAACATTAGTTATATTTCAGAATATCCAGCAAGTGAGAGAAATATTCCGGCAGAGGCGCTACGGTTTCGATCCGCTCGCCGGTGCGCGGATGGGAAAAGCCGAGCACCATGGCATGGAGCGTCTGGCCCTGCAGCGTGAAAGGGGATTTCCTGCCGCCGTATACCGGATCTCCCAGGAGAGGATGGCCGATCCGATCCATATGCACCCGGATCTGATGGGTCCTGCCCGTCTCCAGCCTGCATTCGATATAGGTATAGTTTGAGAAACGTTCCAGGACGCGGTAGTGGGTGACGGCCTCCTTTCCGTTGCGGACTCCGGCGGCCATCTTTTTCCGATCGGTCGGATGTCTGCCGATGGGAAGATTCACCGTTCCCTCTTCCTCACGCATGGCGCCATGGACGACGGCCCGGTATCTGCGCAGGATGGAATGTTCTTTCAGCTGTCCGGCTATGGAGAGATGGGCTGCATCGTTTTTGCAGACGATCAGGCTGCCCGTGGTATCCCGGTCGATGCGATGGACGATTCCGGGACGCAGGACGCCGTTGATTCCGGAAAGGCTGTCCCTGCAATGGTACATGAGCGCATTCACCAGCGTACCGCTGTAGTGCCCGGGAGCTGGATGGACCACCATACCCTTAGGTTTATTAACCACAAGCACGTCCTCGTCTTCATAGAGTATGTCCAGAGGAATATTTTCCGGCGCTATCTCCGGTTCCACTGCCTCCGGCAGCTCAAAACGGATCTCTTCCTCCGCTTTCACCCGATAATTCGCCTTCACGGGGGTTTGGTCCACCAAAACACGCCCCTCCTTCAGCATTTTCTGGATAAATGAGCGCGACAAAGAATCGATAAGGGATGCCATCACCTTATCGATCCGTTCTTCCTCTTGTTCCTCTGTTACCTGAAAGCAATACACGTCAGGCATTCCGATCCTCCTGCCCGTCGGTCTCTTCCCTCTTCCTCCCCGGAGCCAGGAAAGCAAAGTCTTCGTCCCTGTAACGCTTCCCGAAAAGGATCAGGATAGCCCCAGCGATACAGGAGAGGGATACGAACATATCCGCCACATTGAATATGGGGAAGTCGATCAGGCTGATATAGATGAAATCCACCACATAGTCCAGACGGATCCGATCCGCCATATTCCCTACGGCTCCCACCACCACGCAGTCCAAAAGCACGTTCAGGATCCCATATTTTCCTCCGGACGGCATCTTTGCGAGCACATAAAAGACCAGGAGCAGGACGACGGGCGTAATGATAAGGAATAAAATCTTCCCCCCCTGCATCATGCCAAAGGCGGCTCCCCGGTTTTCCAGATATCTCAGCTCCAGGACGCCCGGAATCAGGACGACGGCATCTTTTCCCTTCAGATGAGCCACCGCATAATATTTGGTAAGCTGATCCAGAAAAATACCGGCGGCCATGAACAGAAGGTGGGGAATCCAGGAAACAAACGTTTTTCTCTTATTCATTCGCATCGCTTTCCGTAAAATTGATTTCATTGACAGCCGCCAGGATCTCTTCGTCCGTGACGGTGGTGTCCAACACTGCCTTCCCGATCTTCGTCAGCAGGACGAATTTGATGCGCCCCGCCTCCCGCTTCTTGTCCGACCGGGTCAGCTCCAGGATCTGGCCCGGATCCAAGTCATCCACCGTAATGGGCAGGCCGAAAGGGACGAACATATCCCGCAGCTCGTAATACTCCTCCATAGAAAGCAGATCCTTTTTCCAGGAAATGAAAGCCGCCGCCACACAGCCCAAGGCCACACATTCCCCGTGGGTGAGCTTAAACCCCTTGGCCTTTTCAATGGCATGTCCGATGGTATGGCCCAGGTTCAGAAGGGCCCGGTCTCCTTTTTCCGTGGGATCTGCCTCTACGATCTTCCGCTTAATGTCGCAGCTCCTTCGCACCGTCTCCGCCATAATATCCGGCTGTCGATCACAGATTTCATACATATTTGTGATGAGCCATTCGTAGTATTTCGCATCCCGTATCAAGCCGGCCTTCATGGCTTCCGCAAAACCGCTGTAGTACTGCCGATCCTCCAGAGTCGTTAAAGTATTCAGATTCATATAGACCAATACGGGCATATGGAATGCCCCCACCATATTCTTATATCCGTCGAAATCCACGCCGGTCTTCCCTCCGATACTGCTGTCCACCTGGGCCAGCAGCGTGGTGGGGATCTGAATAAAATCAATCCCCCGGAGATAGGTCGCGGCCGTAAAGCCGGTGAGATCCCCCGTAACCCCTCCGCCCAGCGCGATCAGGCAGTCCTTCCTGTCAAAATGCTTTTCGATCAGAAAAGTATACAGCTGTCTCACCGTATCCAGGTTCTTATTCTCTTCTCCCGCAGGAAAGACGAAAATTTCCACGGTCCCGCCGCTCCGTTCGGCCGCTTCTCTTACTTCCTGCGCATACAGGGGAGCCACATGGGAATCCGTGACGATGCATATCTTCCGGCTCCCGCAGCCAAGCCTCTCAAGCTCCTCCGTAAGGGAGGAGAAATCCTTTTCAAATACAATATCATAGCATGGCTTTTTCCCGTATGAAACCGTCATCCTTTCTTCCATTGCAATTCTCCTTTTGTATCCCTGCCCGCCGCACGGCACGCGCTGCGTTAGCAGCAAAATTCCGTATGCGGGCCTGCGCATAAAAGGCGAATCCGCACGGGATTCGCCCCTATCCGGCCCCTAAATCCCCGGAACATCCACGGATCCGCTGAATATCTCCTGAAAATCTCCCGAAATATCCACGCTTGCCGGCGTAATAATGAATATGTAATGCGATATCTTCTGCAGGTTTCCGCTAATGGCGAAGCAGGAACCGGAAGTGAAATCGATAATCCGCTGAGCAATTTCCACGTCCAGGCCCTCCAGATTCAACACCACCGTCCTGTTGGCCAGCAGGGTTTCCGTAATCTCCCTGGCATCCTCAATACTGGTGGGTTTGATGACGCAGACCTCCATTCCCGCCATACCGTTTCTGCGCTGCTTCGGCATAGGAGTAATCTTGGGTGTGGACTTCTTCGGGCGCTCCTCCGGCTCCGGCTCACTCTGCCTGGACTGTCTGGCCGGCATACGCGTGATCTTCTCTACCGGTTCATCATAATCATCATCATAATCGTCGTCGTAATCATCGTAGTCTTCATCGTCCCCGTTCAATCTCATATAGCTTAGGAACCTGTCCATCATACCCATATTGCTTCGTCTCCTTACACTGACGTATCAGAAATCGGATAGGATCTTTCGCCAAAAATCCCCGTGCCCACGCGAACATAGGCAGCCCCCTCCTGGGCGGCCACCTCGTAGTCCCCGGTCATTCCCATCGAAAGAAAATCCATAGTTACATTATCAATGTTTTTCCCTTCAATGTCAACAGATAAGTTTTTTAATGATTTAAAAAATACGCGGTTTTCTTCGGGATTTTCGACAAAAGGCGCGATGGTCATCAAACCGCATACCCGGATCCCGGGCAGCGCTGCAATACTGCGGATCAGTCCCTCCGCCTCCTTTGGCGCCACGCCGAACTTGCTCTCCTCTCCGGCCACATTCACCTCGACCAGAATTTTCACCACCAGGCCGCGTTTTGCGGCCTCCTGGCTGATTTCTTCCGCCAGACGCAGGGAATCCACGCTGTGGATCATATAAGCTTTGTCGATGACCGCCCTGACCTTATTTCTCTGTAAATGACCGATCATATGCCACCTGACATCGGAAGGCATGTTTTCCGCCTTTTCCACCAGCTCCTGAACCTTATTCTCCCCAAAATCCCGTACGCCCGCCTCATAGGCTTCCTTCAGCATCCAAAGGGGTTTGGTCTTGCTCACAGCAATCAATGCAACGTCCCCCGGACGCCGTCCGGCCTGCATACAGGCCTCCTCCAGGCGTTTTTGGACATTTTCCAGATTTTCTCGAATCACAATCGGCTCCCATCCGCGCGCTTTAGCACGCATACATATCAAAGGAAGTTCAAAGTTCCCCTCTCCCTGCGGCGCTTTCCACATACTCTTATCTCAATCGTAGATCAACTCGTCCATGTCCACGCTTTCCGCATCCAGCACAATCCTGTCATAGGCGCTTAAGCCGTAAGTGGTATTTGACTGAATGATGGAATATTCGTCATTTTCATACAAAACTTCGATTTCCTTGAAATCGGCATAGCCCTTATTGATATTATAGACGCCCGTAAGGGTAGCGCTTCTGGAAACGGTATATTTTTCCTCGGAATCCGGTTTGATCAGATTATTTCCCACATCCAGGATGGAATTATCCACATAATAGTCCTCATCGGATTCCTGATAGAGGGTGGTCGGAATGAATTCCGTGGTCACTTCCCCGTTTTCCGAATAGCTTTCCCGCAATACGCCGTTCTCGTTGTTTCCTCCCTTTGTGATGAACTCCTTGGGAATCAGGAAGAATTCTTTTTGCGCAATGGCGGAATTCGGCACCTTCAATCCCTGTTCCTCCTTCGTGATCAGTTCGATATCGATGAACCGTTCCGTACAGAAGGCCACCATGGAATTATTGAAATCCAGCTTCACATAGGTATTCCCGTCTGCGTTCTGCAGCACGTTCACCTTAGCCCAGGAAACACACTGATTTTTCAGGAAGCGGACCTGCACATACTCCTCGTCCAGAAGGGCCTGTGCCCTTTCCGGTGTGGACGGGATCACAATGGACCAGTTTTCGTTGGTAACCAGCTTATAGATGGAATCCCCCGCAGCCACCAGGTCATTATTGATCAGCTGGCTCTTTTCGTAGCTTTCCTTTTTGAAGATCTCCTCGCTGATCTGATCCGGCTGAAGGGACTCGTATCCGTCCGTATAATAGACGATGATGCCGGAAACGGGAGCGTTGCACAGGGTCACCAGGGCAGTCCCGCCGCTGTTTAAAGACTGCAGGTCCTCGAGCACGCCGATATTGGAAAGCTTCAGCGCCGTTCCCGCCAGGGCATATTTGAATTCATAGACCCCCGAAAACTGCCGCCTGTCGAAATTCCCGCTAAAGCCTGTGATTTCGGTCCGGATGCTGTTTAGATTCTCCTCCGACAGCTGAGTATCCTCCGCCTGGCCTGCCTCAAACATTTCCTTCAGCTGCCCGCTCTCGTCAATGCTGCAGACCAGCTTCCCCGAACCGGCCCGTTCCCCTTCCCTGGCATAATAATTAATATAACCGGAATCCGTACTCATCACCACGGTTTCCTCCCGCAGAGCAACCCCCTCATAGACGTTCCCCACGGACAGAGAACCGTTCTTCACCTCATAGGGCATGATCTGCTTATCCGTAAAATACAGGAAAACGCAGATAACCACGTAGATGAATATCACGCTGAAAATAATGATTCCCAGATTGATATTCAACGGTTTCCTGTATTGCCTGATTTTATGGTTGTTATTTCCGGCCAATTCGACTGCTCCTTTTTGACATCCTTTCCAAGCATGGCAAAAGCCCCGGGCATCCGGGGCTTTCAGCCATTTATTTTAAAGAGATACAATAATCTTCGACTTCAGGCTTTCCGGCAGTTCATGCTCATCCCTGGATACGCTGAGCACAAAATCAACATGATAGGTATCGCTGATCTTCTCCAGCTTCTCGATAACAGGAAGCAACCCGTCATTTGCATCTTCAAGTACGGCAATGGTGAGGAAACTGTCCAAATACATCTTTTCCAGATCACGATCCTGGGAAATGATTCCGCTGATGAAACCCAAAAACTCGGCGCTGCTGTCTATCATGAATTCGTGGACATCGATCAGCCGCACCCGGTTGTTGAGCTCAAACATGTGCTTGGAACTCTTGTCCAGATAAACAACGCTTCCGGAAATCTCCTTTACCTCGCTGTTTACTTTATCCAATAATTGTTTTGTTTTGCCTTTCCCCTTCTTGCCTGCAATTAACTGAATCATTGTATTCCCTCCTAAAGTAGATTGGCTTAAGCGCGCCTTTTAGAATATGATTTCATTATAGATGATATCCGAACAAAAAACAACCTTTTTAATTAATAACATTCAAAAGGCCGCTCATCCCTTTATACAGCAGGTCTCTTTCCTTTGCGCTGAGCATCACGCCGATATAGGGATTGCCCGAAGAATCCCTGCAAAGCAGGATCAGGCAGCTTCTGGCGGCATTGGTGGTACCCGTTTTACCGCCGATCACGTTGACCTGTTCGGGCGGTTTGTAGTCTCCGCGTAAAAACAGGTTGGTAGTCTGGAAGGACAGTGATTTGGAATTTCCCGCGCTGTCCGTATAGGCCGTATCATAGCTGGTCATATGGATGATCTCGCTGATCATGTTATATTTTAAGGCTTCGTTAAAAATCAGATAAAGGTCATAGGCCGTCACATAGTGGTCGTCCTGGGTCAGTCCGTGGGGATTCACGAAATGGCTGTTGGTAGCCCCGATCAAACGGGCCTCCTGGTTCATCAGATCGGCAAACCCTTCAATACTTCCGCCGATATGGACCGCTATGGCGGCAGCCGCATCGTTGGCGGAATTGATTAAGAGCGCATGGAGCGCCTGATTCAAGGTGAGCTGGTCTCCGGTTTTCAGGCCGCACAGGGTTGCTCCCGGTTCCGTTATCCTGGCCTCGTCGGTCACCGTGATAATGTCGTCCGGATTACCGTACTTCAAAGCGACCAGCGCGGTCATCAGCTTTGTAAGGCTCGCGGGGTGCAGCCGTTCGTGCACGTTCTTGGCAAATAATACTTCCCGGCGGTTCAGATCGAACAGGCCTGCCGAAGTGATATCCGACAAATCCGCCTCCATCCGGTCATTCGCCACATCGGTCGTGGTAACGCACAGTTCCTGTGCAAAGGAGGGGGCCACGCTGCCGGAGGTTTCCTGTACGATGCGGAAACTGGAAACCTCATAGTCGGAATTGTAGGCAAAGGGAATCTCCTCCCCTCCGCAGCCCGTTAAGAATCCTGCGGCCAGAACGGCCAAAAGGAAGCCGGCCGGCCTTTGGAACCTCCTCTTTTTACTTATACATCTCACGCCACTCAAGATCTCCTCTGTCAAGTGATTTTATCAAAAGCTCCGCGGTGGCCAGGTTGGTCGCCAGTGGGATATTGTGCATGTCGCAAAGCTTGACCACGTTGTTGACATCCGGCTCATGGGATTTGGGAGTGAGCGGATCCCGAAGGAAAATGGCCAGATCGATCTGGTTATGCTCGATCTGTGCACCGATCTGCTGCTCTCCTCCGAGGTGGCCTGCCAGGAATTTGTGTACATTGAGGTTTGTGACTTCTTCGATCAGGCGGCCGGTGGTACCGGTGGCAAATAACTCGTTTTTGCTTAAAATCCCCCTGTAAGCGATGCAAAAATTCTGCATCAGCTTTTTCTTCGCGTCATGCGCGATCAATGCAATATTCATAGTAACCCTCTCCTAATATTAATAATTGTTTTTTCTCTGCAGCCGGACATTCAATACAAACCCCATACCTATGAATAAACTAATCAATGAAGTCAGCCCATAACTGACAAAAGGCAGCGTAATCCCCGTGTTGGGCATGAGCATTGTGGATACGGCAATGTTAATGAAACTCTGGAACATGATGATTCCGCCCACACCGGCAGCGATGATCGTTCCTGCATGATCCTTGGCCGAACGGGCGATGGAAAAACATTCCAGCGCAATAAGCATGAGCAGTACGATGACGGCGCATGCTCCCGCGAATCCCAGTTCCTCCCCGATCACGGCGAAAATAAAGTCCGTTTCCGGTTCCGATATGAAATTACCGTTTTTAACGGATGCGATCACGTTATTATTCAGCCCCTTCCCCCAAAGCTGGCCCGAACCGATGGCCATGACCGAATTTAACTGCTGATAGGCTTCCGCATCCGCGTATTTCTCCGGATCCAGCCATGCCAGGATACGCGTGAGCTGGTAATCCTTAATCAGTTTCTGCCCCGGCTGCATGACCAGATATAGGGCGATGGTCAGGCACGGCACCACGACGGCAAGGATCCCTCCGATGATCTTATAGCTCAGTCCACCCACAAACATCAGGATACAGAACAGACAGCAGTACAGGATCGTGGTGGAAAGGTTGGGCTCCTTGTAAACCAGGACGATTGCCGGAAGCATAAATGCCACACACAGGAAAAGGATCCGAAAAGAATTAATCTTCTCCTTATATTTCATAATAAACTGTGCATAGAATAAAATCAACAAAATTTTTGCAAATTCTGAGGGTTGAAACTGAAACAGGTGCGGAATGTAGATCCAGCGTTTTGCTCCGTTCACCGTTTCGCCCCAGAGGAGGACGGCTCCCAGCATCCCTATGGAGCCCAGGTAGTAAAACCAGGACAGCCGAAGGAGCTGGGAATAATCCATCAGGGATATCACAATCATGATTACCATGCCCGAGCATACGCCGAAAATCTGTTTCGTCTGCAGGGATTCGTCGGCGCTTCCCACGGCAAGGATGCCGATGACGGAGACGGCCGCTATCAGCAGTATCAATTTGAAATCATAATTCCTCAGTTTGTATCTTTTTAACATTCGTTCCCTTATTTTCCTCCCTGCGGACGGTCTTCGGCCTCAAAAAGACGTTCCGGCCACCCTTCAGTTGTGCAGATCCAGTATGGGAATATCCGCATACAGAGACGGATTCTTTCCCCTTCCCCGAAGGGTGGACTTGCTGATCTGGATTTCCATGTTGTTGGTATCGATCTTCATGTATTTGGAGATGACCTTTGCGATGTCCTGTTTGATCATTTCCAGCATTTCCGGAGAGCAGCCCGCGCGATCCGAAATCAGCAGGATTTTCAACCGGTCCTTTGCAATCTCTCCGGATGATTTCTTTTTAAAAAGATTCCGTATCCTCATACCACCCTGCCCTCCTGACTTTTATGAAAGATTCCTGTGAATCTTGTCCAGAAGGAAACCTGGCGTTCCAAATCCAGGTAGGGAACCTCCTTGCCTAAGACTCTGTTGCAGATATTCTGATAGGCCGCTCCTGCCAGGGTGTTGCTTCCCACAAGGGGTTCCCCCTGGTTGGTGGCGATTACCACATTTTCGTCGTCGGGTACGATCCCGATGAGAGGAATGGCCAGGATATCCACCACGTCTGCAGCCGCCATCATATCCCCCCGTTTGACCATGTCATAGCGCATCCGGTTGATGACCAGGTCGATCCGGGTAAATTCATGGGCCTCCAAAAGGCCGATGATACGGTCTGCGTCCCGGATTGCCGATACCTCCGGCGTCGTCACCACGAGAGCCCTGTCCGCCCCTGCAATGGCATTCTTAAATCCCTGTTCGATTCCGGCCGGGCAGTCCAAGATGATGTAGTCGAATTGATCTTTCAGATGCTCGATCAATTTAATCATCTGGCTTTCGTTTACGGCCGTCTTGTCCCTGGTCTGGGCCGAAGGAAGAAGGCAGAGCTGGTTGTAGCGCTTATCCTTGATCAGGGCCTGCTTCACCCGGCAGTTTCCTTCCACCACGTCCACCAGATTATAGACGATCCTGTTTTCCAGCCCCATGACCACGTCCAGATTGCGCAAACCGATATCCGTATCGATCAGCACCACCTTCTTCCCCATGGCCGCCAGGCCGGCTCCCACGTTTGCGGTCGTAGTGGTCTTACCCACGCCGCCTTTCCCTGATGTAACGACAATTACTTCGCTCATATACATACCTCCGATTCGGAATAAGTTTGGAAGCCTGCTTCCAAGCTCTCTTTATTGAAGCAGTATCTCAGGCAAAGCCGGCGATACTGCAGGGGTATAGATATGTTCCCTCACAGGCTCATGCCGGTCAGTGATTCTTTTGTAATTGGTTTCAGGATTATGCGGCCGTTTTCCACATAAGCCATCTGCGGCTGTGTATTGGAACGGGAGTTCTTCCCTCCTTTGCCCGCAAAGGCACTGCCCCAAAGGGGCCGTTTCCTTTTCTCTTCCGCAATATATTTGAAATCCCCGATTTTCAGCTTTTGCGGGGTCATTTCAAGCGCTGCAATATAATGTCCCGGCCTGCCGTTCCCGCCCGCATAGGCGCTTCCCTGCAGACTGCCGAGTATGACGATGTCCCCGGCGGCGATCACGCTGGATCCCTGGCACACATCCCCCAGGACGATGATACTGGATTCCGTCTCCAGCATCTGTCCGTCCCGCAGCGTGCCCCGGTAAAACTGGCCGGTGGTCTGCGCTTCTTCCTGCTTCCTGTAATAGTCTTCCAGCGCCCGGCCGTATATTTTCTCGTTTTCTTCGTCCTTTCCCACAATACAGGTGATATTGAGGCGGGAGTTATCCATGATCGCCCACACCAGACGGCTTTCCTCCTCAAAGGAAAGCTTCCTTCCCTCAAAGGATACCGCCATGGCAGCGTCCCGGAAAAAGGGGTCGCTTTCCCGGAATTTCTCGGCCACCTGTTTCAATAATTTTTCGAATTCGATCTTTTCATCCAGGTAAAGAGCAAGCCCGTTGGGAAAACTCTTTACAACGACTGTATTTTTCATGATGATCTCCCTGCGTCCCGCAGGCTGTGCCTGCGATACTGCCACCAATAAAGTTGTTTCCCTGCATATCAAAGGCAGAACCTGCCTAGTCTCCGTCCGAAGTCACGGCTTCCGGCCGGTCCGCCGTGCCGTTTAAGAGGACGTCCTCTTCCTCCAGCCCGAAATAATATTTGATCACCTTGCAGGAAATCTGCGCCGCATAATCGGAACTATAGCCGTTGGCTATCCTGGTTGCAAGGGCGATCTGCGGGTTCTCATAGGGCGCGTAGCCCACGAACAGGCCGTGGTTCGGACGCTGCTTATCTTCCTCTGCCGTACCCGTTTTTCCCGCCGTGGATATGGGCAGTTCCATAAAATATTTCTTCTTTTCCACAACGCCGCGCATCCCTTCATGGATGGCATCCCAATAGGGATCGGGCAAGTCGATGGTGTTGCGGACCTGCGGCCCCAAATCCTCGAACAAATTCCCGTTAGAATCCGTCACCCGGTCGATCAGGCTTAAGTTATAGCATGTCCCGCTGTTAGCCACTGCAGCCACGTAACGGGCCAGGCCCACTGTGGTATAGTTGTGGGAGCCCTGTCCGATGGCTGCCAGAGAAGCGTTGGCGTCCTCGGAAAACTGGGGTGCGGATTCCTCCACTTCTATTCCGGACTTTTCCGTGAGTCCGAAAAGGTCCGCATATTCCCGCATCTTCTCGTTGGCTACGTTATTGTTAAAGGGACGCTCCTCCTGCCCGGTTGCGCCCAGCTGATAGGCCATCTCATAGAAAAAGGAGTTGCAGGAATTGGTGATCGCTCCGGATACATTCAACCTTCCGTGCCTGCCGGGATAGATCCAGCAGCGCATGGGCAGGTCGTTGAACCGGGAAAACATCCCTTCGCATTCCACCGTATCATCCAGATCTGCCACCCCGTTCATCAGGATGGCGGAGGAAGATACGATTTTATAGGTGGAACCGGGAGCCGTCCGCATCTGGGTGGCATAATCCCACAGAGGCCTGGACAGATCATTCTGCAGGCTGGCATAATAATCGGCATCGATTCCGTTGGCCAGCCGGTTGTTATCGTAGCTCGGATAGCTCACCAGGGCCAGCACCTCTCCGGTATTCGGATCCACCACCACACAGGAGCCGGAATAGGGATCCAGGGCCAGCTGCCCCGGCGTGATCTGGAGCTCCTCGATCAGCCGGATCATGAAGCTGTAGGCGGAAACCGTCCCTGACGCCAGCTCATCCAGATCATCGTCCGGAACGATGATGATCTCCTGTTCCGCCAGGATCATACAGATCTGCCGGCCGTTTATGGTATCGTTTCGCAGCATATATTTATAAAGCTTTTTCCGAAAGGCGGTTTTGTCCAGATTTTCAAAAATAAAATCGCTGAGCCGATCGAACATCTCCGACGAATCCGCATATCTGGAATCCATGTCCAGCTTGGTCACATCAATCCAGTTTTGAGAAATGGCGTATTCGAGGAATTCGCTCAAAGAGAGCGTCTCCTCCTGGGACCAGGCTAAATAAACCTCATCCTGGGCATCCACGGACAGGATCCCCGTATCTTTGATAAGCAGGTCGTTTACAAGATAGCTTTCATATACCTGATATTCCTCCGTCAGCTGGTCATAGGCTGTCCGGTTCGTGAGAAGCTCCTGTTCCAGACGATTCCATACCTCCTCTTTTTTGGTAAGAAAAGCCTGATAAACCGCTTTTTCATTTTCCCCCGCACCCTCCGCAGCCAAATGCTCCAGGTTGATGACGTTATTATCGATGAGAGCAAAGTAGACATCGTCTATAGGAATTCTGATTTTGGAAGGGGTCACATTGGTTTTGTCGAACTCCTTCGCATTGATGATTTTATCCAACAGAATGCCCGCGATGCTCTGTTCCAGGATATTGTAAACCGCCTCCTGCAGATCCGCATCCAGGGACAGATAAACATTTCCCCCTGCCAGCGGGTCGATTCTGCCCTCGGACTCGATTTCCTTGCCCACATTGTCCACATAGATGGTCTCGCTGCCCTTCTGCCCCTGCAGGTAGCTCTCCATCACTCTCTCAATACCGGATTTCCCCACGGTATCGTTCATTTCATATCTGTCGTCCTCCCCCGTCTTTTCCAAGGACTCTTCGTTCAGGGTTTTAAGCTCCTCGGCCGATACCTTTCCCGTATAACCGATGATGTGGGAAAAATAGATACCGTCCACATAACGACGGATCGTATCCTCGGCGATATCCACACCCAGCAGATCTGCGGTGTTTTCCTTGATGGCAGCCACGGTACGCTCGCTCACATCCGTGGCAATGGTGGTGGGTATGTATTTCTGAAAGCTGTTGGCGCTCATGGCATAACGGATGATGATCAGCTTCAGGACCTCTTCTTTGGTATAGCCCAGCCCGGGCACAAAAGTCTTGCGGTCGTCCGGGTCCGTCCGTTCCCCGATCGCGTAGGTGGTCGCCATATGGTCGATTACGTCCTGGGGCGTAGCGTTTTTTTCCTTTTCCTTCAGCTTGTCCACGGAAGCATAGCCGTAAATATCCGCCAGGAAACGCAGCAGCCTGGTATCCGATACGTTAAACGCATAGCTGCCGTTCTGATCTAAGTAGATATTGAAGTCGCTGATCACATCGTCCCCGTTTGCTTCCAGGATGTGAATGGTTTTTAACAAAGTGGCGTTGAGATTGGCGTTCTTATTTTTAGATTCATATACGTCTTCAATGGTCACGGAATAAGCCAGCTCATTATATGCGAGCAGTTTCCCGTTTCTGTCATAAATATTCCCTCTGGAGCTGGGAATGGAACGTTCCTTTCTGATGCGCAGGGAAAAGTCGTTCAAATACTGTTCCCCGTTCACGATCTGCAGCTCGAATACCCGATGAAGAAGCACGCCTCCCATGGCGACCGCCATCAGTGTGAGAATCAGCATTCTGGAAGTTATGAAGTTCAAAAAATTATCCCGAAGTTTTTCCAGCAAAATTTACTCCTTTTTCTTTCTCTTTTCCCTTTCCTCTGCCCGTCTGCGTTCGGCATCCTCCAGCCTGTTATGTATGGACAAAAGCAGAGGATAGACGCCGAACGCTACCACAATGGTATAAACAGCCTCCGGCAGAATCACATGGAGGAAATAGTACCCCACATCCAGCCGGTTTCGAAACAGGAACAGGAAAACGTAACAACAGCAGCCATAACCCAGGTCGCTGAGTAAAATCAGAAACAACGGCAGTTTAATATCCTCCGGATAAAACATCCGCTGGAACGTGCCGTTGATATATCCCGTAAGCGTATAGAGCAATGCGTAGAAACCGATGATATCCCCGGTGAAGATATCCACCAGCAGGCCGCAGATAAACCCTATCGTCATTCCGGCCTTCTCGCCGTTCATGAATCCGCAGGAGGCGACAAAGATCATCAAAAGGTTGGGCGCGATCCCGCCGAAGGCAATCCAGGGAAGAACGGAAGCCTGCAGGATATGGCACAGCAGGATCAGAAGGGCCAGTACTATGTTTTTCCTCATCGGATGCCGCCTTTCCTAATCGTCGGGAATGGACTGCTTCTTCTCCAGGATCACCAGGACCTCCTGGATATGTTGAAAATCCACTGCCGGGGTTATCGTACCGAATTTCGTCAGATTATTGGAGGAGGTATTGATGGAGGAAATAAAGCCGATGGGGATGCCCGGAAGATATTTGCTGCTGATATGGGAGGTGACCACCTTGTCTCCCTCCGATACCTTGTCATCCGCATCGGAAAGCTGCTCAAAACGGATGACCCCGTCTGTCATCACCGACTGCAGATCCCCGGATACCATCAGGTTTTTGGAGGACGCCAGGATCGTTCCGTATACGTTGGAATTGTCGGCTATGATGGAAAGGACCCGCGCATAATTCGGTCCCACGCTGATAACCCGTCCGGCCAGGCCGCTTCCCGCAAGTACGTTCATGTCCACTTCGATTCCGTCCTCCGTCCCCTTGTCGATCACAAAGGAATAAAACCAGTTGGTGGAATCGCTGGCAATGACCCGCGCTCCGATCTTGGCATAATCCGAAGTTGTTTCGTCGATTTCATACAACTCCCTTAAGCTGGTCAATTCATATTTATCCTGCTGGAGCTGGGCGTTTTCCATGGTGAGAGCGTCCACCTGCTCCCGAAGGGATTGATTCTCCGCCAATACCTCCTTTAACTGCCCCAGTTCCTCGGAACGGTCATAGAGATACCCGCCCACGGAGGCAATTCCCTCCTGAAAGGGAACGATCACGTATCCCGCAGCCGCATGCATGGGCCCTTCAAACAGGTCAGTCTGAAAGGTCACGATCATAAGAAGAATACAAATTGCGGTCAGGATCATCAGCAGATATTTTCCCGGCAGCGTAAAATTGTATTTCTTTCTCTTTATTACAGGACTCATCTACCCATCCCTTCAATTGTGTAGGCGATCGATTTATAATTATCGTCATTCATAATCTTGGAAAGGCCCAGGACAACGCTTTCCACAGGATTTTCGGACACGTTGACCTTCAGGCCCGTGTTCTCCTTCAGCTTATCCGCCAGATGACCCACCTGGGAAGCTCCGCCGGTCAAATAGATGCCGTGGCGGTAGATATCGGCCCCCAGCTCCGGAGGCGTGCGCTCCAGGATCACCTTCACGCAGTCGATAATAGTGTCAAAGTGCTCCTGCAGACAGGAAACCACCAAATCGGTGGGGATTTCCCGCTCCACAGGCAGGCCCGTTACGATATCCCTTCCGTAGACCGATGCCCCGGTCCCGGCTTCTTCCATTTCCGACAGGCTCTTCTTGATTCCTTCGGCGGTTTTCCCGCCGATCAGAAGGCCGTATTCCTTGCGCACCGCGCTGCGGATGGCCTCGTCGAATTTCAGGCCTCCCGTTTTGATCAGACGGCTTAGGACGATCCCTCCCAAAGAAAGGATCGAAACCTCCGTGGTATCGTATCCCACGTTTACCACCAGGACGCCCTGGGAATTCTTCACGTCTATGTTCAGTCCCAGGCCGTCGGCCACCGCTTTCTCCACGATCAGGATCCGTTTCGCCTTCACGTTGGCATCGCTGATCAGGTCAAAAAATGCCCTCTTCTCCACTTCAGTCACGTCCGTGGGTACTGCGATGTAATAGTCCGCAGGCTTCACGTTTCCCTTGGAAATGTCCGTGATGAAGAAACGGATCAGCGTTTCCATATTCTTGATATCCGCAATCACGCCGTTACACAGGGGATAGGAAATGCGGATATTTCCCGGCGCCTTCTCATACATTTCATAGGCAGAGTCCCCATAGGCGAAGATACTCCTCTTATTCTGGATGGCGATCATGTTCTTCTCGATCATGATATTGTCATCCGCAGCGCTGTAGATCTTAATATTGCTCGTCCCCAGATCGATTCCAAAAGCATTTGCAGCCAAAACGATTTCTCCTTCCTTATTTTAACAGGCCGGATTCCCTGAAACTCACATAACAGTTGTCCCCCACCACGATATGGTCCAGCAGGGGAAGCTGCATCATATCGCACAGCCTGGCCAGATGTTCGGTAATTTCAATATCCTGCCCGCTGGGCGAAGCGTCGCCGCTGGGATGATTGTGCACCAGCAGGATATGTACGGCATGGTATTCCAGCGCCACCAGGAAAATTTCCCTGGGAGAAACCAGGGAACAGTTTACCGTTCCCCGGGATAAAACCCGGTCGCAGATCAGCCGGTTTTTGTTGTCGGTCATGACGAGGATCACTTCCTCCGTCTCCAGATACCGCATACGGCCCATATAATAGTCTGCCACGGTTTCGGGCTTGGTAAACTGCATCCGGTCGCGTGTGTCCGCCATGGAGAGGCGGCGGGACAACTCCGTAATGCATTTGATCTTCACGGCCTTGACCTCCCCGATGCCGTTTATTTTGCACAGATCCGACACGGAAAGATGCCGAAGGCCCAGAATCCCCTTTTCCTGCCCCTTGGGCAGCGAAAGCACCTGCCTGGCCAGCTGGAGGGAGTCCATGGTTTTTGTCCCGGTCCTTATGATAATGGCCAGAAGTTCCGCTTCCGAAAGGGACTCCGGGCCGTCCGAGAGAAATTTCTCATAAGGTTTTTTATCTTCGTAGCATGCTGTTTCCAAACTTTTACATTTCATTCTTTGTATCCGTTTTCCACCGCTTCCGAACGTTCCTCACCGGCCGGATGGCCTCTTTGGGATACAATTTTTTACCATTACTTATATTAACATACTTCCCAGGGCATGTATAGAAGCTAAAAAGAAAAATTTTCGCTCCATCCGACAGCTTTCCCTTCCGTTGGACCGAACCCGACAGGGACGGAAGGGACGGATTATGGCAGATGGACGGCTTTTGCGTCTACACAGTGCTGAAGGGCTTTTAATATGCCGAATTTCGCATGGGGCCAGGTGAGTCCGCCCTGAAAATAGGCCGTATAGGGGGGCTTTAGGGGCCCGTCCGCACTCAATTCAATGGAGGAGCCGGACACAAACGCTCCGGCCGCCATGATGACCCGGCTGTCGTAGCCCGGCATATCCCAGGGTTCCGGCCGCACGAAGCTGTCCACCGGCGCCGCTGCCTGGATGCCCTCGCAGAATGCGATGAGCCCCTCCGGTGCCCGGAAGGTCACCGCCTGGATGATATCGTGCCTGCTCTCCTTTCCGTCCGGGATGACGGACAGGCCCAGCCGCTCAAAGAGATTCGCAGCCAGGATCGCCCCCTTCAGCGCGCCGGCGGTTACGCTGGGCGCCAGAAACAACCCCTGGTAAAACTGGGGCAGAATCCCCAGGGAAGCGCCCACTTCCTTTCCAAGTCCCGGGGAAGTGAGCCTGTAGGCGGCGTTTTCCACGTATTTTTGTCTGCCTGCGATATAGCCTCCGATGGGCGCGAGGCCGCCTCCGGGGTTTTTTATGAGGGAGCCCACGCACAGGTCGGCCCCCAGATCCGTAGGCTCCCGGCGTTCCACGAATTCTCCGTAACAATTATCCACCATGCAGATGAGATCGGGCCGGATCCCTTTCAGGAAAGCGATCAGTTCCCCGATTGCATCCACGGACAGGGTCGGTCTGGTCTGGTAACCTTTGGAACGCTGGATGGTGACCAGCTTCGTCTTCTCGTTGACGGCTTGGCGGATCGACTCATAATCAAAGCCGCCGTCGGGAAGCAGGTCCACCTGGCGATAGGTAATGCCGTATTCTTTCAGAGAACCTATGCTGTCCCGGATCCCGATGACCTCCTCTAAGGTATCATAGGGTTTTCCCACAGGGGAGAGCAGCTCGTCGCCGGGACGCAGGTTGCTGATCAGGGCCAGGGCCAGGGCATGGGTCCCGCAGGTGATCTGGGGCCGCACCAGGGCGTCTTCCGTATGGAAAACGGAGGCATATACCGCTTCCAGGGTATCCCGTCCGATATCATTATAACCGTATCCGGTGGTACCTAACAGACAAGCTTCGCTCACCCGGTTTTCCTGCATGGCCCGCAGGACTTTCAGCTGATTGTATTCGGCCGTCTCGTCGATTCCGGCAAAGCGTTCTTCCAGTTCCGCCAGCACGGCTTCCCCATACAGGAATACTTCACGGGAAATGCCCATTTGAAGATAATAATCCATGATCGTTTCTTCGTTCATAATTTCTGCTCCTAACCAATATGCCGCGTTCTGTGCAGGCGTTCTTCGTTCAATCCTTTTGTCCGGAACGGATTTCCTTCGGGAGAATGCCCCGTTTCCCGCATTCGTCCAACAGGAAGGCAAGACACGCCTCCTCGGAGGGCAGGGCGCCCTTATCCACCCAGATCACATCCCTCTCCCGCCGGAACCAGGTCAGCTGCCTTTTGGCAAAGTGCCTGGTATCCCGTTTGATCAGATAGATTGCCTGATCCAGATCGTATTCTCCGTCCAAAAAACCCAGGATTTCCTTATATCCCAGCCCCTGCATGGACACCATCTGCCTGGTACAGCCCCTTTGCGCCAGGCGTTTCACCTCATCCACCAGCCCGGCGACGATCATCTCGTCCACCCGCCGGTCGATTCGTGCATAGATCTTCTCCCGTCTGTCATTTAGCACGAAGTAACAGGCCCGATAGGCGGCCTCCTTCTGCCTCTCCCGTTCGTTATGCTCCGAAATCCGCTCCCCCGTCTGCATATGAAACTCCAGCGCGCGGATCACCCTCTTTACATTGTTCTCATGAATCTGTGCAGCAGCGGCCTCGTCCGCTTCCCGCAGCATAGCATGCAGACGGGCGGGGCCTTCCCTTCGGGCGAGTTCCTCCAGGCGCTGCCGGATAAAAGGTTCCTCCGGATTGGGCGTAAAATCAATGTCATACAGCACGGCCTGAATATAAAAGCCCGTCCCTCCGACGATGATGGGAACGGCTCCGCGGGAACGGATGTCCCTTATCGCTTCCTTCGCCCTCTTTTGGAAGGCGGCCACATGGAATTCCTCCTCCGGTTCCAGAATATCGATGAGGTGATGACGGATACCGTCCATCTCGTCCGGCGTAATCTTGGCCGAACCGATATCCATATGCCGGTATACCTGCATGGAATCCGCAGAGATGATTTCTCCGCCCACTCTTCCGGCAAGCCGGACGGAAAGCGCCGTTTTTCCCACCGCGGTCGGGCCGGTAAGGATAATCAGCGGTTCCTTTTCGGATCCGTTCTCCATAAAAATCTCCATTCCGGAGCGTTTACGCGGCGGGGCGATCTGCCATCAAAGCTATTCGCGACGCTCCGGCGCAAATAGCCAGGCGAACCAGATGCGCCTGTGAAACAATAAGCCGTCAGTTTTTTTTTCACTGCAGCCCGGCCGGCTTCCATACGCATAAATATGCCATATCGCAGCCATAAACCTGCCGGGCGTTCACAGGATCCGTTTAAATTTCTTTTCCAGTTCATGTCGGCTCATCGTGATGAGCGTAGGACGTCCGTGGGGACAATGATAGGGATTTTCCAGCTTCATCAGCTGTTCCAGCAGGGCGGAAAGCTCCCGTTCCTTCATCCGGTGGTTTCCCTTCACTGCGGATTTGCAGGCCATGGAAGCCAATTTTTCCTCGATCACGGAAGGAGTCCTGCCGGGAGGCTCTTCCTCCAGTTCGTCCAGGATTTTCTGGAGAAAATCCTTTTCATAATAACCGAACAGGTCGCAGGGCACCGCGCGTACCGTCACCGCATTTCCACCGAAATCTTCGATTTCAAACCCCATTTTGGCAAAAAAAAGCGCGTATTCCGTCAAGGTATGTTTTTCCCGGGCGGACAGATTCATCACCATGGGCGGCGCCAGAAGCTGGCTGTCTGCGCTTCCCTCACGGATTTTGCGGATAAGCGCCTCATATTTCACCTTTTCGTGAGCGGCGTGCTGATCCAGGATCAGAAGCTTGTCTTTATATTCCACCAGCCAGTACGTATCGAACAGCTGCCCGATTATACGGTAATTTTCAGACGCTTCTTCAGAAAGAAGTTTGCCGTCGAACAGTTCCATCTGGTCGAAATTCTCCGCCGCATAAGCGGTTTTTTCCTCCCGAAGCAGGCGGCTGATGCGGTTCGCTTCAAAAGGCTGGGGCGCCTCCCGCGCCGTTTGGACGGTCTGCCCGGGCCGGGCCGTCTGTCCTTGCCCGGCAGGCTTTCCCTCCAAAGCCGCCGGTTCCTCTCCGGCCGCCTTTTGATCCGGGGCCGTCTGTTCCCGTCCGGCAGATTTTCTCCCCGGAGCCGTCGGTTCCTCTCCGGCTGCCTTTTGATCCGGGGCCGTCTGTTCCCGTCCGGCAGATTTTCTCCCCAGAGCCGTCGGTTCCTCTCCGGCCGCCTTTTGATCCGGGGCCGTCTGTTCCCGTCCGGCAGATTTTCTCCCCAGAGCCGTCTGTTCCTCTCCGGCCGCCTTTTGATCCGGGGCCGCCTGTTCCCGTCCGGCAAGCTTTCTCTCCGAAACCGCCTGGTTTCTCTCGACGGGTCTTTCCTCCGCGGCAGACGGCCGTCTCCGTCCCCCCGCATCCGGCGCCACATCGGGAATCATTTCCCGGCCGTGCAGCGCAGCGTTCACCTGTTCTTCCAGGAACGCATAGATGCCCTGCTGATCGTGGAAACGGATTTCCATCTTGGAAGGATGCACATTGACATCGATTTCCTCCGGATCTACTTTAATGTGCAGAAGGGCAAAGGGAAAACGGTGCTGCATCAGATAGGCCTTATATCCGGCCTCCAGGCCCTTGGATAAAAGCGGGCTCCTGATATACCTCCCGTTCACAAAAAAGAATTCGAAATTGCGGTTGGAACGTACGATGGACGGGCTGCCCAGGAACCCTTCCACGGAAAATCCTTCCTTTGACGCCCGGAAGGGAAACAGCTCCTTTACGGTATCCCTTCCGTAAATCCGGTAAACGATCTCCCGGATATCCCCGTTGCCGGAGGTATGGAACCTCACATTTCCGTTTATCATGAAGGAGAACGCCACGTCCGGCCTGGAAAGGGCCATGTGCTCCATCAAATCCGAAATATAAGCCCCTTCTGTGGCAGGGGATTTGAGAAACTTCTTACGGGCAGGGGTATTGAAAAAAAGCTCCCGGACGATGAGGGTGGTGCCGTCCGGCGCCCCCACCTCGGAAAAGTCCTTTTCCCGTTCCCCCTCCAGACAATAACGGATTCCCGTGACCTGTTTCTCCGTCTTGGTGATCAGCTCCACCATGGAAACCGCCGCGATACTGGAAAGGGCTTCCCCCCGAAACCCGAGGCTTCTGATATGGAACAGATCTTCTGCGGAGCCGATCTTACTCGTGGCATGACGGAAAAAGGCCTTCCTGACCTGATCCTTCTCGATACCGCCTCCGTTGTCCGTCACTCTGAGGAAGGAGCACCCGCCGTCACGAATCTCCACCGTGACCGCATCTGCCCCGGCATCCAGGGCATTTTCCACCAGTTCTTTGGCCACGCTGGCGGGCCGTTCCACCACTTCTCCCGCCGCGATCTTATCGATTGTGCTGCTGTCCAACAACCTGATTTCGGCCATATTAGACTCCCGTCTGCGCTTTAGCGCGCATATGAATCAAAGGGCGTGAGAGCGCCTTCACTCTTCCTTCCTTTTCCGGTTTGACGCCGCGGGCGGCATTCATATCCGAAAACCCGCCCATCGCTTTCCTTCCGATGAGCGGCATTACCATCGGTTTTTCAGTTTGTTCTGAAGCCGATAGATGGTGTTCAGTGCATCCAGCGGAGTCATGGTGCTCACATCCGCATTTTTGAGCTCTTCCAGCACGTCCGCGTCCGTCACCGTGTCGAAAAGGGAAATCTGTTCCAGGTCCACTTCGTCGTAATGGGTCTGTTTCCCGCCGGAGGCTGCGGAACCGTTCGCTACGGAAATGCTCTGCACCTTTTCCGTAATATCGTTATCACTGAGCTGCTCCACGATCTCCTTTGCCCGGCCGATCACCAGGTCGGGCACCCCTGCCAGGCGGGCCACCTGGATCCCGTAGCTCTTATCCGCGCCGCCCTTCACAATTTTGCGCAGGAATACGATATCGTCCCCCTTTTCCTTGACGGCGATACAGTAATTGTTTACGTTGTTCATCTTGCCTTCCAGCTCGGTGAGTTCATGGTAATGGGTGGCAAAGAGGGTTTTCGCCCCTAAAAGCTTCCGGTTGCTGATATGCTCGATGACGGCCCATGCGATGCTCAGCCCGTCGAAGGTGGAAGTCCCCCTGCCGATCTCGTCCAGGATCAGAAGGCTGTCCCTTGTCGCATTACGCAGAATATTGGCCACCTCGCTCATCTCCACCATAAAGGTGCTCTGTCCGCTGGCCAGGTCGTCGGACGCGCCTACCCGGGTAAAAATACGATCCACAATCCCGATATCCGCCTTCCGGGCCGGTACAAAGCTCCCGATCTGTGCCATCAAAACGATCAGGGCCGTCTGCCTCATATAGGTGGACTTCCCGGCCATATTCGGGCCCGTGATCACCGCAATCTGATGGGCATTATTGTCCAGGCGGGTATCGTTGGGGATGAACATATCATGGTCGATCATCTTTTCCACCACGGGATGCCTGCCCTCTCTGATATCGATGAGTCCCTTCTCGTTCAAAGAAGGCCTGACATAATGATTCTGCTCCGCGACCAGCGACAGGGAACAGAATACATCCAGGCGGGCGACCGCCTTGGCCGTGGTCTGGATCCGTTCCACCTGTGAAGCGACCTTATCCCTGATTTCGCAGAAAACATCATACTCCAGCGAGCAGAGCTTGTCCTCCGCATTCAGGATCGTATCCTCCAATTCCTTCAGTCTGGGAGTGGTATAACGCTCCGCATTGGTTAGGGTCTGTTTGCGCATATAATCATCCGGCACCAGGTTCAGGTAAGATTTGGTCACCTCAAGATAATAACCGAAAACCTTATTATACTTTACCTTCAGATTTTTAATCCCCGTCCGTTCCCGTTCCGTATTCTCCAGCTCCGCCAGCCAGGTTTTCCCCTCCGTCCGGGCCATCCGCAGCCTGTCGATATCCGCATGATAGCCCTCCCGGATAATGCCGCCCTCCCGGATGGTAACGGGAGGCTCCTCTTCGATCGAATCGCGGATCAGCCGATAGAGATCCTCCAGTCCGTCTATCTCCTCCTCGATCCTCTGGTTGGCCGCTCCGGGCAGATTCCGCAGCACGGTCTTGATGGGAGGAAGCATCTCCATAGAACTGCGGAATGCGATCATATCCCTGGGATTCGCGGTCTTATAACTGACCTTTCCCAACAAACGCTCCAAATCATAGACCGGCCCCAGGTACTCCCGTATTTCATCCCTGGAAAGAGGGTCGTTACAGAAAGCCTCCACCGCATCCAGCC
Source organism: Lachnospiraceae bacterium (assembly GCA_021770245.1). Lineage (GTDB taxonomy): Bacteria > Bacillota > Clostridia > Lachnospirales > Lachnospiraceae > Eisenbergiella. The sequence goes on along the minus strand of JAETRI010000003.1, from coordinate 69,299 downwards.
GCTCTTCCATCTGCGCACGCCCCACCAGGGGCTGTTCCAAAAAGCTTCGCAGCATCCGTGCGCCCATGGCGGTCTTCGTCTTATCCAGAATCCACAGAAGGGAGCCCCGTTTCTTTTTTTCCCGAAGCGTTTCCACGAGCTCCAGATTCCGCCTGGTGGAGCTGTCCAGCAGCATATACCGGCTCACAAGATAGGGCTCGATACGGGTAAAATGGCTGAGAGGTATTTTCTGAGTCTCATATAAATAGGAAAGAAGCGCTCCGGCTGCGATCGTTCCGTTGGGGAATTCATCCAACCCGAGGCCGGAAAGAGCGCTCACATTGAAATGCTTCATCAAATTGGCACGGCAGACGGCATCGTCAAAATATCTGGCATCCAGAGAGGAAACGGTAATCCCCATCCTGCCCTTCAGATCCTCCAGTTCCATACCGCTTACCAGGAAAGCATCGTTACAGATGATCTCCGAGGGGGAGTAACGGACGATTTCGTCCAAAAGCTTTTTGTTGTCCTCCACCTCCGTCAAATAATAGTCCCCCGTGGTCACATCGGCGGCGGAGATCCCCACCTTTCCGGAAAAATAGGCGATGCACATCAGGAAATTATTCTGATTTTCCGACAGAGTCTGCAGGTTCAGGTTGGTCCCGGGCGTAACGACCCGTACCACCTCCCTGCGCACCAGCCCCTTCGCCTGTTTGGGATCTTCCACCTGCTCGCAGATGGCCACCTTATAGCCCTTGCTGACCAGCCGGCCCAGATACCCTTCTACGGCATGATAGGGGACTCCGCACATGGGAGCGCGTTCCTCCAAGCCGCAGTCCTTTCCCGTCAGCGTAATCTCCAGCTCCTTAGAAGCCGTTAAGGCATCTTCAAAAAACATTTCATAGAAATCGCCAAGACGATAAAAAAGGATGCAGTCGGGATACTGCTTTTTCGTTTCCACATATTTTTGCATCATCGGTGTCATCTCGGCCATTTTCCGGTGTCTCCTTCATTTCTTCCTGTGTTATTATCCCAGCGCGGCTTCCACTCTTATACGGCGTGGGGTCGGGCGTACATTACTAAATTTAGCACAATTTGGTGTTTTTGTAAATCGACGAAATTCCGAGTTTTTTGAGACAGGCAGGCATAATCACCCGGACGCTGATCTTCCTTCCGGCCGAGATTCGGATGGTTGCCTGAACAGGACAAACGCATGAACGGCCGAATTGCTGCGACGCACGCCGTTACCTTCCGCCCACAGCCAGGATTCCCATTCCGCCCGTCTATAGTATATCCGCTCCCCTTTTTAAATGCAACGAATCTTTCCTGCAAAAACGCGGGCAAAGGGCTTCGAATTTCTCCGAAGCCCTTTGCAAACCTATTCTTCCGTATAGATCCGTATGATATCCGCCACGATCTTCGCGACCTTCTGATCCCGCAGAACCGCCTTCTCCACATCCTTCCTGCGAGCGGGCCCCTTCTCCAGAATCCCCGGCAGTTTCGGCAGGCTTTCGGACAGGAGCTGTTCCGGCGCTAGATCCAGGGCCTGCGCAATCCGCAGGAGGCTTCCCACCGTCATGTTCTTCTCTCCCCGTTCCACCTGCCCTATGTAGGTATAATGGAGTCCTGCCTTCTCCCCCAGCGTTTCCTGGCTCATGTGTCGTTTTTTCCTCTGCTCCCGGATCCGTTCTCCGATCCTTTTGAGGTATTCCTCCATCCCAACCGCCATTCTGCCGCCATAAGGCGGCTCTCGATTCAAAGGGAACCGTTCTGCCGTCATAAGGCAGCTTGTTTTCCCGGTCCGTTTCCCGCCGCATGATGCAGCGTTTTCGGACGTTCACAGCATCAATGCGGCCAGTTCGCCGCGGCCTAAAAGCGGAGCCATATCCTCCAGAGGGCGGCTTGCCATCTGGCCGTTTTCCATCATATAGCTGGCCTGCTTCGGAACGATCTTCTGGCTGATATCCGCGTGTATTGTACATACCATGGGCCCGTCATAGTCCAGCACCTGCGCCACCTGCCACGCTAAATCCGTCTCGTCGTGGATATGCATTCCTTTGATCCCGAAGGCCTCGGCAATCTTTCTCATATCCGGAAGCGTCAGTCCGCTTTCCGGCGTACATCCTGTCAGGCTGCCTTTAAAATTCCCGTTCTGGGAGCCGTAAATCATGCCGTATCCGCCGTTGTCGATCACGAAGATCTTCACCGGCAGGTTTCTCCTTCTGATCACCTCCAGCTCCTGCATGTTCATGGCGGCGCTTCCGTCTCCGGTGACGCAGACGGTACGCCGACCGGAGGCAATGCAGCTTCCCACGCAGGCGGGGATATCGTATCCCATCGAGGCCAGGTTCTTGGTCAGAAAAGCCCTCTGTCCCCATTTGATCCGGAAGGTCTTCATGGCAATGTCCACTGCCGTACCGGAGCTGGTGAACTGGTAGATATCTTCTTCGGTCATCTGCCGTGAGATCTCGTCTATCAGGTGATAGGTGCTCACAAACCCTTCTCCCGCCTCCTGTTCCGGGATAAAATTGGGATACTTTTCCCATATTCCCAAACAATAGGAAAGCCATTTTCCCATGTCCTTTAAGCGGATCTCTTCTTTTCGTTCCAGCAGCCCTTCCAGAAAGAAGCGGACATCGCACACCGCCCGGACTAAGGGATGGAGGTTCTTTTTTTCCGTCTCATACCTGTCGATATCCACCATCACATGATCCGCATTCCCAAGGAATTTTTCATAATTGTATCCGGAGCTGAGCAGGTTGAGCCTGGTCCCCAGCGTCAGCACAAAGTCCGCGTTCTGCTGGATCAGATTCGCCGTCCTGTGTCCCACACAACCGGGCCTGCCGAAATAGCAGGGATTCGTATCCTCTATCAGATCCACACCGTTCCAGGACACCAGCACGGGGATTCCCAGATATTCATACAGTTCTCGCGCCAGCCGGGTTGAATGGCTAAGCCGGATGCCGTGCCCCAGGATCAGAAGAGGCCTTTCCGATCGATTCAGAAGGCGTATGGTTTCCTCCAAATCCTCTTTTTTTGCCGGGTAAGAGGGCAATTTTTGCATATAGCCCTGCAGGCTGTCCGGCTCCACGCAGGCGGCCTGGATATCCAGCGGAATATCCATCCATACCGGCCCCGGCCGGCCGTTTACGGCGATTGCCGCCGCCTTCTCCATTTCATAGCGGATATCCTCGGGCCTGTCGATCCGGACGGCATATTTGGTATAGGAAGAGGCCATGGAAAGGATATCCACCTCCTGGATCCCGAACTGTCGAAGGCCCGGCGTGCGCAGATCCGCCCGTTTCACCTGGCCGGAAAGGAAGATACTGCGGCCTGGTACACAGTTCTTCATAGGAGCGCCATGCCAGATGCGGCGCGGCCCGCAGGCAGAAAGTATTTACGAAAATCTCCCTGGATTTCGTATCCTCCAACAGACGGAAAGCCTGTAATAGCCGGTCCCACGAATTTTCATAATAGCCGTCAGGCCTGTCCGCCGTCATCAGCTCGTCCAAAACCAGATCGTTGTAGGTAATGCAGTTTTCAACGCCCACAATTCCGTCCAGATACGCAAGGGCTTCCCTGGGATCCCCCAGCATCAGGATGACCGCCGGATTTTTCAGTCCTGCCAATTCCTCAGGCTTCACCAGACGCAGGGAAGATACTCTTTCGTCCGAGGCGAGTTCCTCCAGCCGACTTTCGTTTTTATCGCATAGATAACCGACCGAAAAGCGCTCCATGACCCTTTGCCGGAAAAAAGCTTCCTCAAAATACCTTCCCAAGCCGTATACGCAGACGTTTTCCGCCTGTTTGATCAGACTCATTTTCGTAAAGCTTTTTCTTTTAACAGCATAAGAAAAAGCCTTTTTCAGGATTTCTTCCGATTGATCTCCCATAGATACGCTGTGTTTCCTCCCTTTTTCGGGCCCTGTTCGTTTGAAAACCTTCGGGGTTTTACCCTTTCTTTTCATTCGGGCGGGCGCAAAATCATGACCGAAGCTCTTTCATTTTCAGCCGGATCCCCTCCTGAAAAGAGATCTCCGGCCGAAGTCCGCTCTCCTTCAGCTTTCCGATCTCCGGCTGCAGTTGAAAGGTACGTTTGGGATCCGCCGGTCTGCATCCGAATCCCAATTCTGCGCCGGGTGCGGCAATGTCCCGCATCTGTACGACGAATTCCTTTAGTTTCCTGGTATCCCAAGACGCCACATGACAGACGCCCTCCGCCGTTTCCTTCTCCCCGAGCATCCGCAATGCGCGGGCGCAGTCCGATATATAGAGAAAATTCCACCAATTTTCACAGGGAGATAATTCCGGCATTTCCCCGCTTTTCAGGGAAGAGAGCACATAGTTTACCAGCGTCCCCGGATTCTCCCCTGCTCCGTATACGCTGTAGATCCTCGGCCACAGGAAACGGATTTTCAGCTGCTCTGCCAAAAGAGCGCACATCCGATATGCAGCCAGCTTCGCGGCCCCGTACATCAGAAACGGCGAAGGCAGGGTACGACCTTCATATGCGATGCCATCCACCACGCCGTATTCCGCCTGGCTGCCTGCCCCTATGAATTTTATGCAGCCGCAGTCTTTCGCCGCTTTGAGCGCTTCGGCCGCATAGCGGATGTTTCCGTACTGTATGTCGAAATCCTCCCGTGCCGCTCCCGAGGGCCCGTCCCACGCCAGATGAAAGAAAAGATCGGCCCTGATATGGTGCTTGGTATAAAGCGCTTCCATTTCTTTCAGGTGTAGTTCTATGATTTGCAGGGATTCTTCCGGAAAATCCTTCTGCAGCTGCAGCAATCCGGCCTTTTTGCGGGAATCCGGGCGGACTACCGCAACGACCTCATATCCTCTTTGCAGCAATTCCCGGCAGAGCGCCAAACCGATAAAGCCGGTTGCTCCCGTGACGATTGCCTTCATGTGCTTACTCCGTTTCTTCGCAGATTGCTTTCAATCAGCCGTTTCGTAGTCCGGAAGTTGACGCAGTTTTCGTAATTCTCTTCTCTGATTTCCAGTGTCAATGGACAGTCAAATTCATATTTTCTATACAGCGCCAGGAAGTCATCCACCTTTTTCTGGGATACAAATCCCGTCCCGTGGTTTTCCTGATACCCGTTCCCGATAAAATCATTGAAATGGATCAGCTTACAAAGGCCCCTGTGCGCTTTAAAATAATGTTCCATACTGTAATCAATTTCCATCGGAACTTCTCTTCCGTCCGGATAGAAATCGGCCTCACGGAGCCATGCGTTCATATATTTTTCCGTCATCATGGCGTGACACGTATCCAGTACGCTCCCTATCCGGTCTTTAAAGCTTTCCCTAAGAGCAGTGACGATCTGAACCGTATCCAGGAAAATACCGTTGCACAGACGAGGCGCATTCCCCTCTCCAGGTTTATATTCCACCGGAACCACGTTTTCCACTGCCATGTCCACCGCCGGATACAACCCAAACAGCTCCGCAAGCCGCTCCTCTAAAATCCTGTGGAAGAGCTCAAATTCCATAAAGTCATACAGGGATAATCCGCAATGGATGACCACCAGGATCCTGTGTCCCCAAATATCCGCACAGTACTGCGCCAGCCGAAACACATTCGTTATGGCAGAATCGTCCGCGTGCTGAAAAATATGTTCCAGATGCATCATCTGTTTATTCGCCATATACGGAACATGCACCGCTTCTACATTATGCAGGGTGAAAATTTCATTTGGATAAAACTCCCTGAAAGCGGCTCCCTGAATCATAAATTCTTCCGTAAGGTTATATTCTATCCCGTCGCATCCGCAGCGGCGTTTCTCTTTGATTTCGCCTATGTCCAGAGAAGCCTTTGCATAAAGCCGCAAACCATATCCCTCCCCGCCCTTTTCCGGAGCTGTCGGACAAACCTGCCGGATTTTGAAATCATACCTTCCTGTGCCCGTCGCAGATTATTCCAATCTACGAAAATGTAGTAAAAATGCTTAAAAAATACCTGATTACGGACATCCATGACCCAGATACTGACCATAAATAGCGGAAAGGGAATCGAGGTGCTGCCGTTTGGTTTCCATGCTGGGATGTACATAGCGGTTCAGAGTTATTTTCACATCCGAGTGGCCGAGTATTTCGCTGAGGCTTTTCGCATCCACCCCTCCGGCGACGCAGTTTGTGGCAAAGGTATGGCGCAGGATATGGAAATTTTTCTTTTCTATACCTGCTTCCTGCAGATAACGACTGAATCGGTTCTGGTAAGTCCTTGGCTCCACCGGATAATTTCGGCCGATTACATATCTTCCACTCCCATAATAGGGACGGAGCAGGCTTATGATTTCGCTTGATAAAGGGAGCTCCCTTTTTGAAAAAATACTCTTAGGTTCCCCTTCCCAAAGGATGGTTTTGGTAGGCATTCCGTCCATGGCAATCCTCTGGACGGTGGCATTTACATGCAGGAGCTTTCCCTCCATATCGATATCCTGTCATTTCAAGGCGCATATTTCGCCAAGACGCAGTCCGGTGGAAATACAAATGATAATCCCTAATTTATAAATATCCATTTCCTCATAGAGATACCGCAGCAGCTTTATCTGCTCCGTATGATTTAAAATTTTCAGGGGCTTTGCATCCACATGCTGTATACGATAGACGTATCTCGCAGTTCCGCTCGGGTAGTGTGTGGATGCATAGGTGAGGATTTGATTCAATACGCAATATACACTTCTCTGCAGACTGACGGAGTACGCATGGAATTCGTCAGTCTCCAGTATTTCCCGAATCAAATCCGCATCCAGCTGCGCAACAGGCCAGGTTCCCAATTTTCCGAGAAGATGTTTCTCATACACCATTTTATATTTCTGATATGTGGAAAGCTTCCTGGACTTGTGAATGATATCAAGCCACTCCTCGGAAGCCAAAAGGAAAGTCACCCCCGCCGCATCTTGTTTTCCTCTGCCCGTATACCCCGAAGCCGGAAGACACTTTGCTTTCGCCAGCTTCTCCTTGACCTCTGCGTATGTCCTGGCATACACGGAACGGACAGTCCCGTTCTGACCGGCCTTATAAATTGTATACCGGCCTTCCCACCTGCCGTCCTTCCGCTTCCTGATATTTTCTCCACGTCTTGCCATTTTCCTATCCTCCTGACCATTTTTGTGACCCACAATAACATATTTATCCGGTAGAGGAAAAGATTTGTTATGAAATTATAACGTTTTGGGGGAATTTAAGCGGATATTTTGATTCTCCTTGACAGTTTTACGAATTGATGGTATGATTTTGTAAGAATTTTAATATTTATAGACTTGTTTTATGATACTTTAAAATATATTTATTGCCGATTTGCTGTTTTTTTGCGTTCGTAGATTGGAATAATCTGCGAACATATTTTTCCATTAACAATCTATTTTTGTATTTTCTGCAGCAAAAAACCGCCTGGACCCATATCAGTCACGGGGCCGGACGGTTTTTCTTGTCTATATGAGTCTGTAAATTTTTCTGTGTCTATGGAGGAAAAATCCTTCCACTTTTCGTGGGTTCTGGAATAAGATTGGGGGTTCCGGCGATGCTTTAGATGCCGACGGAATAAGGCTGGGGACAGCGGCACCTTTCCATAGTGCCCTGCCCCAACCTTTCCTAATGATGCGAAACTTCTATTTTACAGATATTGTGTCAGCCGCTCCCCATAGAGGACTGTCAGCTGGCTGAGGACCTGATCCCAGTTGCGGTAGCGTTGCGTCCATTTCTTTGCCCTGTTTTCCTTATGTCCTGCAGCTGGTCATGGATGTCCCTGGTGCTCATCCCCCTGTTATAGAGTGAGATGACCTTTTCCTCAATCCCAGAGATGTCCCTCTGGTATTTGGGGACAATTTCGGTTCGAATTCGCCGTTCCTGTCCCGGGGAACTTCGATTTTTTGGAATTCTCCACACTGCTTAAGTTGTTGTCTGCAATAATCTATCAAATCTGTTCCTTTGCTACTGGCATATAAATACTCCTTTTCGATAAAAATTACCTCTGGCATGAAAGCAACACTTCTAAATCATGTCCATCTGTAGATCGTTATAAATTAATTCTTAGTACTCATACTCCTCCATATTTTTCCATCAGAATACTTCCTATTATTTCTGTTTCTTTCCATGTTCTTCCTGTAGTTTTCACTACTATACCATATCCTTTATCTGTCCATGGCAAAACAATTTCAATCAATCCTTCTTCTCGTATCCTTTTGATAAATTTACGTTCATGAGAATTAAACGGCAAAGAATTAATCACGCCTACTACATAGGGACATCTTATCAAACGTTTTGAAAAATCCATCAATACGTCTACTCCATGATCCTCCCTTAATGAAATCTTTTTATCTTCAATTTGCAGATCACTTTCTACTAATTCCGGTTCTTCGCTTGTCTGTATTTGAGGGATATGTATATCAACGTGTTGTTCTATACTAATATTTCTGACAGTAGTTAATTCGCCATCTTTTGTAACAGAAACAAATGCATCGCTCCAGTCAGATTCATAGATACTTAAAGCGGCTGATTTTAATATAATGGCTAATGCTAAGCCTACGCACGGCTTACCATTATAAAGCCAGTCATGTTCAAAATATGCATTTTGTTCTTTTTCTACATTTTCAGACTCATATGGAGATCGGAAAAAGGCAAAATAAAAATTTCTTATATTCAAAAAATCCGGCATACTTTGAATCATCTGGTGCAATTTTTGATGATCTCCAGAGGCAATTCTACATGTTGTTATTTCATATTGCATCAGCGACTGGTAAACTTTAACCAGGGCTATCGCAGAATCCCTGTTGATGCTCTTTTTCCCTTCTATGGAAAGTTCATTAAAAAACAAATCCAATTTCTCTTATTTCCTTCCCTTGATTGACCACGTCCCTATCATACAAAAGGGTTCCATCGTACTAAATTAACTCCGTCATAAGAATTCCCCATTCATCCAACAGTCCAGATGGATAATCACTCAAATTTCCTTTTTCATCCACATAAATATTGTCCACTTTTGTTTCCTGATCTCTGTTTTTTGAAAAGAAAGAAACTCCTACCTTTTTATTACTTATATACCCATTTTTTACAGCAACTCTTACTCCATTAATCACATGATCGCTATGGGATTCGCAAATAATCTGGCATCCATGGTTAGCAGCTAATGAGATCAATTTTGCTATCATAGTCTGACCTTTTGGGTGCAGATGTGATTCCGGATTCTCAATCAACAAAAGACTTTCTTCACCTGAAACAAGTAATTCCACTACAAGAGGCAGAACATATGGAATCCCAAATCCAACATTAACAGGCAAAAATGCATCGGAAACCAGTCTGTCTCCACTATAACTGATTGCCAGTTTTGCCTTTTCGATTGCCGGAAGTAATTCTGCAGATATCCGTATTCCTGGAGATATTTCAGCCATCCATGCGGAAACTTGATCAATGAGGCGATTTGTTTTTCCGGTCTCCATACACATATCATCAGGAATTCGGATTTTTTCTCCTTCAAGCGCCAAAAAGGGAACTACAAATTCCCCCATTATTCCTAATCGAGCGACACCATTTTTTTTCCAATTCTCAGTACTATACTGTTTTTTTGGGCCAATATGTTCTGCGCCCAAATATGAAAAATGATCAGAAAATAAAGGAACCGTATAACTCTCATTTACTCCTGTTTCAGTCCTCATCATCTGGTCACTATCAAGTTCATCCGCTTTATATTTATAGCAACAATCATAAGAGGTATTCATACCAAACTGAACATAAAATCTTATAATATCAGAATCCGCACTCTGGCAAAAGATATCTTTACTTGTTCCCAATTGTATCATTTCGCCATTCGTATACAAACAATCCAAACTTGATTTATAATTTTCCCAAAAACTTTGTCTTAAAAGTAATAACACCTGAATCACAGAAGATTTCCCCATACCGTTCATACCAAAAAACAGATTCAGGTTTTCTAATGGCAATGCCAATTTCTTTATTGATTTAAAATTCTCTATCTGCATATAATTAATCATCTTCTAACACCTCTTGAAATAATTTACGAATTTCACTATGTCTGTCCTTAACATTATCTATAGCTGCGGTTCCGCTTGTAATAATACTTGCAAATTTTTTGTTTTTTAGTAATTCAATATATTTTTTCATCACTATATCTTTCTTTTTTAATAGATTTTCACAATCTTGTATACTTAATTTTGCCAGATTGACTGTTACCGCATCATAAAGCGGCTTGTTAATCATTCCATATCGCCCGTTTGCAGTAATTTTCCTAAAAGCTTTATCTTCAAAAATACAAGCGGCATATTTCATTGCCTTTAAAAAATCAATCCGACATTTCTCTATTGTATCTTTTGACTCTTTCTGCAATTGAATCATTACATCGTTCAAATAATCTTCTAAATTACCTGAATATTTATCTGTTCCCAACAAATAAAAAGCCAAAAACCGATTTGCAAATTCGCAGTCCAGCATTCTCTTGGAATCTATTTTATTCCTTGTCGCCATTTTAAATTCATCGGAATAGGCCAATTCTTTTAAAAGATTAGCCGCTTGCCCTCTGTAAACAGAATTCTTAATTTCTGCCGGTTCCAGAGTCAGCCCGCCCGTATTAATTCTCGTAAAAATACTGGTTCGTACTTTATCCGGAGTTCCAGGCCTGATAACATAGGCAGTTAATGTCTGTGTTTTTATACGTCTCTGCATATTAGGAGGAAGTTCTTCAAATTTTTTTCCTTCATACTCTTTCAGATACTCCAAATCAGTAAGTTTCAGGCGCTTTTTATCATCTTCATTAAGCGCCATAAATCTTTTAATGGCATATAATCTTTGCAGTCCATCTACCACTATTAGTTTGTCATCATCCACGCTATCGAAATAGAATGTTGGTAACGGAATACGAATCATCAGCGATTCAATCAATCTGCTCTGTTTCCTGTCATTCCATAAATCTGGATGTCGCTGGAAATCCGGTTCCAATAGAATATCTCCGCATTTCAACTGATCAATGATATTTGAGATTACCATCGGTTGAGAAATAATATCCACATCTTTAGGGTTAAATGGCTCGGTTATTTCTTTCTCATAGGTTCCAGAATACAGCTGCTCTTCTTCTATCCCATTTTTTTCACTATTCATAAAATTAATTCCCCTTAGATATTCATAATATATTCTCGACCATCTTGCCTCTCAGTATACCATAGAAAAACTTGCTTCTCAATCTTTACATTCTTTATAAAATGGCTTTTGTAAAAGTTATCTATAAATCCGTTATCGCCACCTCGGCCCTCCCGTTTTCCCTCACAACGATATGAAGATCGCAGTTGATCTGAAAACGATTCATTGTAAAAAATTTTATAATATATTCCAGAATATCTTTTTCGCTTCTCCGGACATTGGAACCGCCGCCTCCGATTAACGGCATAACGACAGGGCAGCCTTGGGAACGTGTATTACAAAACCTGAGGAGGCGGCACAGCGCCAGCACATAATCCTCCTCGGACGTGTGGGCATGCAGATTTTGGTCGAAGGTGGAAAGGGCCAGGAAAAAGAAGGTGCAGGTATTCGATACGCGTACCTCCGCCACCGTACCCACAGGATACCTTAGCAGATTTCCCTTTGGCTTTTCCTCAGGAGGAACCGTTTCGGTCTGAAGGTTCTTTCCCTGCAGGCTCTTCTGAATCGCATCATCCAGGGATTCCCGGGTAAATCGGTTTTTCGCATACAGCTTTTTCATGACCTTTCCGTGCAGCGTGTTTTCCGAGATCAAATCGTTATCCACAAGGGTATCGAAGCACCGGTTCACCGGTATCACGATATTTCTCCTTTCCTGCGGCTTTAAAACCTCCTTTTTATTCAGCACATCCCCGTATTGAACGTAGACGCCGTGGCCGTCGTTTAACGCAAACAGCTTTATCCTGCGTTTATTCAGCACATAAAGGGAACAGGCCAGGAGCCAGAAAAGGCAGACTGCACCTGTCAAAAGGATACAGGCTAAGATGCGCTGCACCATTGTATTACATTTAAAAAAGCCGTCCAGCGGCAGGAACAGGGCAACAAACCCCAGGAGCGCAAAGGATGCGCTAACTCCGCCCGCCGCTGATTTTATCACATATTTCCTGTTGATCCAAATCCTGTTGAAAGCGTCTGTCATACCATTTCTCCCCTGATAGAATTAATGATGTCCTCCGCTATTTCTTTCGTGGATTCCTCTGTTGGCTCAAGCTGCGTAGGAAAATCGCGGCGTTCATCATACAGGAAACAGTGCTTATCGTTATCCGGATGGAGGAACCACACATGATGTGCGGGAAGGCTTTGCAGCTTTTTTTCTATGACCTTTCCTTCCCGTCCGCAGTTGACGCTGTCGTCATAATACCCGTCGTCCAGCACGATAAAATATTCACATTGCTCATACAGCAAAAGCGTTTCGGATATCGCGCCGTTTCCGCCAAAACGTCCCTCACAGGAAGGATTCCCGTCAAACAGAACCGCCGATTCCAAAAATTCCGCGTTGATTTTCTCCACGATCCCGCGCAGCTGTACGACGGCGGGACGTTTTCCTTGTGCATCCCCCATATGGGCATAGCTGACACCGATCAGGAACCTGGGTTCCTCAAACTGGGCAGTCAGCCGGGCAGCCGTTTCCGCAATCCTCCTGTAATCGTACATAAATGTACCGTGTTCCAGAACCTTGAGAGGTAAATCGGGATTCCCGGTACCCCAGTGTTTGAATTCTTCTTCCGATTCCACAACCGCATAAGTATGCTTAAAGCCGTTTTGTTTCAGTTTTCCGTAAAATTTATAGAGACTCCTGCTTTTTTTCACCTCGTCCCATCTTATATACATCAGGGTGGGTGCCTCCGAAGGCCTCTCTTTGTCCAGGCTCTTCCCCCACTGCAAAACACGGAAAGGGATCTCTTGGCGCTGGAGCTCGTCAAAAAGATGGTTGCAGGCGCCGTTATCCAATCCGATCCTCTCATCACACAAGATACGCAAAACCGTCCGCGACAATTTATCCTGGCCCGGATGCTGATTGGAGCTGACATCATAATTTTTCAAAAGAGGCCGGAGCGCCTGGAGCCCTGCAGGATGGAAAAAGCCCCGGATATCCTGCAGCAGACCGGCCAGGGCGGCGGCTTTGGTATCGTTTAACGCCATATCCTGTGCAATCAGCCCGGCAAACGCTTTATTGGAAACTGCCAGGTGAATCCTGCGGATGAGCACCGTCCCGTCTTCGTCCCTAAGTTCCCATCCCCCGTCGGATTCGCTGTAGCGCAGGTTCTCCAGGAACCCTTCGTTACGGACCAGAAGAATATTCGTATACGAGACGTTGTCGTTGTCCTTATTCGAGGCGATATAACGATCGATGCACGCTGCATCTTTTTTGTCCCCATCGTATACGCCTATTACGAAGGCATCCTTCCCGATGCTCAGTTTCGCAATGGGATTCTCCTTCAACGGCTGGATCCTGATGGACATATCCCGGAAGAACCGGCTGTTCCCGGCGTTCTCCCCTTTGGCGAAGGAATCGTCCGTCGGGAAGATCTTTGTCAGCGGCATAATCAGGCTGTCGCCTTCCGCATCGTTTTCCGTCCTGGCCAAATCCATAATAGCCTCATATTCTTCGCCGGTGAGCTGCCAGCTTCCCTGCTGATGCTTCTGGATGTTGTCCAAAAGGATTTCCAGGTTATCGCGCAGGTAGAGCCCGTCGATAAACCGGAGCAGCTCCTTGCGTTTCTGATCCGTGATTTTCCCCTCCAGCTCTTCCACCGCTGCTTCCTTCAGGAAATTGACCGGGCTGTCATACCTGCCGGATTTTTTTGCCAGATCCCCTATATCCAGTATCGTTTTCCGGTCGAGCCCGCGCACATGGCAGTTGGCGATAATCACCAGGTCGCGCGGCATCCCGTAGTTCACCCTGGTCGAAAGCCCATAGAGCGGCTGCAGCGCCCTCGGCAGGAACCTCGTATATCCCTGATACCCGCCGTAGCAGTGATGAATAGACTCCATCTGGTAGCTGACCATCTCCGCCATCCGGGCCATATCCCCGCTGACGATGCTGGTGATGCTGCCAAATCCTGTCCTGCGCTTGATCTCCTCAATCCGCTCTCCCTTTGTCCAGTACCAGAGCAGGATCGCGCGCATCACGGCTTCCTTTTCCTCCGTTTCGCACAGATAGCCGTTCTCCAGCATGTTTGCCAGGGCGCTTTCGGGCCATACCTGGCATAGGGGCTCCTCCCCGTTGTCGGGCGCAATCATTTTCCGCAGCTGCGCTTCCACCCGGTCCAGCGCCTCTCTCGCCTTATCCGTCCTTTTGTCCGCGGAAGGCAGCTTCAGCTGGCCCAGCCGGACGACCTCTTCCGTGCGGCAAAGGATATATAACATATCCAGCAGATACCGGCCATCCTCCATGTCCTTCCTTGTGACGGTCCCGGGCAGGCCCCCCTGCCCTTCCTCAAGCGCCTCCTGCCAATGCATTTTCCCGTATTCGTCCCGTACCTTTCTGCGCCCTTCGTTGAAAAAGAAACGGCGGATTTTCTTGCAGGAGTCCAGTCGAAAGGCATACGGGGCCATCATCCTCCCAAAATCGGTCAGTCTGTAGCGCTCCTCCCCGTCGTCGTCATCGTCGGAGGCATCCCTCTGGCAGAGCGACGCCCTCTGCAGATTCTGTATCATCTTTGCGATGTCGATCCGCTTATTCCGGCACTTATAGGCAAAGCTGTCTTCCCACAGCTTCCTGAAATCGTCCGAATCATAGGAACCGTCGCCCAACAGGCTCAGGAAATAGGGAGCCAATACCTCCGGCCCCGCATTGGAGAGGGCCGAGTCGATTTCCTCCGTCCTGCAGTTCACATACTCGTCCCAATATTTGTCATATTCCATTTTCGTCTCGGCGAAGGTGTAGCTTTCCCCCACGCCTCTGTTTTGGCCCAGACGCCCCGCCCTCCCCACGAAGTTTTTATATTCCTGGCTCGTTAATGCCTCTTCCTTCCCGTTCTCGCGCGTTACCTTTGTGTCAAAAAGGATCATCACATCCACCGGCATGTTCATGCCGATCGTCAGCGTCTCCGTCGCGACCACCACACACAGCTTCTCTTCCTTCTGATAAATATCCTCTATGTACTCGCGCAGGGCCGTGGAAAGCGCCGCATTGTGAAAGGCCATCCGCCGGGGGAGGAGCCGGTCCTTGAGCTGTCCCTGGTAATCGTCCCCTTCATATAGGCTGATGTCCTCCAGGGCGCCGGAGAGCTTCTGATAAGGCAGTATGTTCTGTTCGGCGAGAAACGAAGCGAGCCGGTAGGTCCTGTTTCTCGTATTCGCAAAGATCAGTACCTTGGCGTCCGGCTTTTTGGCATAAATCCTTTGAAGCAATGCCTTTAAAAGGACCTTCTTTGCCATATCCGTTTTATTATCCGCATCATAACCGGGAACTTCTATTTTTCCCTTATCTTCCGGCTCCGCTTCCCCGTCATCCTGCTCTCCGCGGATATATTTCATCCGCCAGGTCCCGTCCATGGAAATCACATGCTCCCTCAAACCGGCGGGGCGGCTTTTGCTTTCAATCAGGATCGGTTCTTTTTCCTGGCCGTTTTCCCGGACGGTAAGCCATTCCCTGATATAGGAAACCTTACAGTCGCAGGTAGTTAAGCACATGATCCTGACGGCCACCGCGTTTCTCCTGGCATCGCCGTTGCTCCGCAGGACCTTCTGAATCGCAATTTCCAGCTTCGGCCCGCGGTGGCGGCTGGACAGCATCTGGAGCTCGTCCACCACCAGGAGGGCGCAGTCCTGCATCATATTGGTGTCTGACTGGGAAAGCATGGAGAAAAATTTCTCATAAACGATCACGGCCACCTCGTAGGATCCGTTGATGATGTCCCCGTCGTGATCCTGGAAATCGCTGCTGGAGGCGTATACCTGCTTCGTCCCCTGAGGCGCCAGGTCATCCCGGAAGTGTTCCCAGCGTTCCCGGACCATAGCCTTGAGCGGCACCAGGACGATAGCCTTTTTCCTGCTCTTGAGGCAGTCCATAATCGCAATTTCGCTCACCAGCGTCTTTCCGGAGCTGGTCGCTCCCTGGATAATGATATGCCGGGCCGCCTCATCCCCGTCCTCACGCCAGAAGCCGGGCGTATTAAACGCCGTTTTCTGGAGGCTGGTGAACCGGATTTCCCTATCGGATGCCGCCATTTTCTGCAGCCTCTTTTGGATCCCTTCCAAAGTATCCCTGCTCAGCTGATGTTCCGATACGATGTCTTCAAATGTTTCTATCCGCATATTCGTCTCCTATCTGTGCTCTTTCGCGCGTATGGTAATCAAGATATTAGGATCGATTTTGGGCTGCCGGCATCTTCAGGCCATAACAAGTCTCAAGCCTGGCTCCACAACCCCTCAAATTTCTCCAGAAACGCTTTCCGCCATTCCGGCTCCCAGCCTTCCATCCGTTCTCTGATCCGCTTAAGGCACCTGATCTCTTTCCGGGTCACTCCGTTTTCCTTACGAAGAAGTTCCTCCAGCTGTTTATAGACGGTACCGGCCTCGCGCAGCTTCCGCGCGCCGTACGGGTCGTAACATTGTGTGCCCAAAAAGCGGCAGATATACGCGGGGACCCGGTAGAACAGTTCATCCGAACAATCCTTGAAGCAGGTTTCCAGCTCCCGGAACCTTTCGGGACCCAAGTGGCTATACAAGGTATGCCCGTTCTCCATGCGGGCTGCGGGAAGCGCCAGGCGGACGATATCCAACTGATAGCTGATCGTTTCCGCGAATCTCGCCATCTGCATATAATTGATGGCAAAGGAATCATGCAGATACTTTATGGAACAGCTCTCATCCGTCCATATGAGCAGGGCAAAAAGCAGACGGTTTTTGATAAAGCCATAGTTTTTTTCAAGCCTCTTATAGTCCCTTTCCCGAATCCATTCCCTGTAGTTTTTCAGGTTCTCCCGGACGGCCTTATAAAGGGCGCCGCTCATCTGCCCCTTCCGCCTTTCCCACTCGCATTCTATACTTTTCACCGCCGTTTCCAGCAGCTGCGGATAGGAATGCGTCAGGTTACCGACCTCTTTTTTGGCGATCCGCAGCGATTCGCTATTAAACAGGATGGTATTGAGAAGATCCGCCTTGCATATTTTTTCGTCTGCAAGATACTTACACACGGCTTTCTGCAGGTTATCGAATCTGTTAAGCTTTACGATATACCCGCTCAGGCTTCTCCCCACATCCGTCAGGGCATATTCCGGCGAGAAAAAATCGTCCTCGTCTTCACAGTCATTCGCCACATAAATTAATTTCCGATCCAGCAGCTGTGAAAGGGACCCACGGACCGCCCCTCCCACGCCCGAATCCTCTTCCGGGGTGTGGGGGATCGATCTGATCAAATCCGTCAGCAATGATTCCGTTATCCCCCCTTTCCCCGCCCCGTCCCTGTCATTTGGGAACAGGCTCAGGATATAAAACGGCTGCATCCCCTCCTCCAGAGAGAAAAAACGACTGCTGATACATTCCGGGGATGCCGCACCCCGCAGCAGCTTTTCCCACTGCAGCTTCTGATCTTCCTCCTTCCTCCGCTCATCCGCCATGGAATAATTGGCCTTGAGGAACGGATAGATGTAACCGACCTTTTCTCCTTCCCGGACAGAAGGGTCCATATCCAGCCGTCCGGCACGCCCGGCATAGTTCATAAACTCATTCGGATACAGGAACCGGACATCTTTTTCCCCCTCCTTACACTGCTTAATCATGCTGGGAACCACCACCACATCCACGGGACTGTTGATCCCGTAAACGAGGGTTTCCGTACTGCAGACAACCTGCAGCCCTCCGTCGCGCTGCAGGAATTCTTTTTCCACGAGCGAGCGCAGCGCAGCCGGGATATCCGCGTTATGATAACCGATCCCCGACGCAAAGGTTTGATAGTCCTCCTGGTCCATGATGCCGTATAGCTCTTCTCCGCTTTGAATGCCCGTCTCCTGCCTGATATATTTTCTGCAGTCCTCCTCCGTCATCCATTCCGGCAGCGCGCCCTCCTCCCGAAGGCTTCTGCCAAGCCGTCTGGCCAGCCTTTTGACTTCATCCCGGTTATTCTCGAAAATCAGTATTTTGTTTCCCCGTCGTAAATGATAGCAGCAAATCCTTTGGATGATATTGTCCACCCTGCGCCAGGGATTGATCTGGAATCCATCCTGTTTTATGACAGGGAACTCGAAACGTTCCACCGAAGGGCAGCCGGGTTCCACATGGTTCACCCAGTTTTTCCCGTAATAAATCGGGTAAATTTCCAGCTTTACCGGCCTCTCCTCCTCCTGCAGTTTTGTAAAACCGTATGTCTCTATATAATTTCCCCAGTCGAAAAACGGAGTGCCCAAGGCAAGGACCCGCAGGGAAGGGAGCCGTTTTGCCCGGGTCAAAATGAAGTCCGCCTTGACTCCCCTGCTCTGATCCTGCGTCAAACCGATCTCATCCAATACCAGCAGGTCGTATTTTTCCAAAAAGCCGCTCTCCATGCTGGAAAATACGAACACCTTTTCATAGATGATTACCGCGATATCGGCCTCCCCGTCCCTCACCGCCATATCGCTGTTGCGAAACTCCCCCGTTGACTGCACGACTCTCAGATCCAGATCCAGCTTTCGTGCCATATCGGTGATCTCAGCCGTTTTCTGCGCCGCCAGGGCCCGGTAGGGTACGGCAAACAGCATGCGGAAAGGTTTCCCCTCCTCCTCTTTACGACGATAATGATAAAAATAAACCAATAGAGCGACCAGGGTTTTCCCGCTGCTCGTGGCCCCTATCACCATCAGCCACCTGGCAAAATCATAGGCGGCATCATCCCGAAAAACCTTATCTTGCAATTTGGTCAGTCCCCGATATCCCAATCGAACAGCCATCGTCCGAATTTCTTCGTACTCATTTGTCATTTTATGCCAGTGCCTTTCTCTGTTCGTATCTATATCATAAACAATCTATCCAATTTTTTCCAATTTGGTATATTTTTATTGTACTATAAGCACAAAAATTATGCAATCATCTATTCATATAGAATTTTTCCTTGTTCGAATCGGCAATCGTTTTACACCCCGTCGGCTTTAGAAGCAGTCCAAAGAGGCAGCGGGCTTTCGACGGGATCTTCCTATGCGCCCAAGCGTCCGGGAATCTGCGGGGCATCCGAATGACTCGATTTACAAAATAATCCAATCCAAACCACTTGCTTTTTATACCTTACAATGAGATAATAGGTTGAATTATCATTTACTTGAGGAGGTTAGAGAAATGAAGAATCAATGGACTGTCCAAGCAAACGGTGTTGACCATCAAATTCAGTACAAAGGAAGAAAACTCATCGTTGACGGGGCGCAGTACAAACTGAAAAGTGCAAACTGGTTTATCCAGCTGATCGACTACGCCGTCAATTTCGGCGACGTATCCTGCCGCCTTGTCGTCATCGGCAATAAAGTGGACCTGGCCGTTAACGGCGTCTTTCTGGGAAGCGGTGCTCCCTACGAACCTATTGCCAATATTCCTGCGGCGGTTTCCGTATTTACCGGAATCAGCGTAGTGCTGGGCTTTCTGATGAACAGCTGGCTGGGTCTGTGTATCGGTGTCCTGCTGGGAGCAATGTATTTCAATCTGTTTTTAAAGAACAAGTCCATGAAGCCTGTCATCATTGCCTTTGTGATCGCCACAATCGGCCAAATCGCGCTGGGAATCGGTGTTTACAAGCTTTTCGCACCCTTCACGTAAGGTACATAGAATTACAGGGGTAACTTTATGGATAATAATTATCGCGGTCAAAATGAACAGCCAGGTTATAACGGCAGTCCCTGGGCGGGACAGGGTACGGCTCCCTATCCGCAGGGCAATCCTGTGCAGGGAAGCGCTTCTTCGGCTCCCTATCCGCAGCAGGGTATGCCCTATCAACAGCCTTGGCAGCAGCAGGGAGGAAATCCCTATCCTTCAAACGGATATCCCCCGCCGGGGCAGCCGCCCTATCAGCAGGGGTATTATCAACAGCCCGTGGTGGTCAACCAGCTGGAAAACAAGAAGGACGGCCTGGCCATCACTTCCCTGGTTCTGGGAATCCTCGGAATCGTTTTCTGCTGGTGTCTGGCCATCCCCATTATCATCTGTATCATTGGCCTTATTATGGGGATCATGAGTCTCGTTAAGACCGGGCAGCATTCTGGAATCGCCCTGGGAGGCGTGATCACCTCCGCGATAGGGCTGGTTTTAAGCTTTGCCCTGCTCCTTTTGTTCATTGTGTAATCGGTCGTTTCTGATACAGCTTTTCTATTTTCTAACGGATACTGAATTTTCCGTACGATAGAGGACGCCGCTGTATGAGAAAAGGGTTCCGTTCCAAAACGAAACGGAATCTTCCTTCTCTCAAACAGCGGCGTCTTTTATCGAATACAGGATTTTAACCGCCATTCTGCCGCCGTAAGGCGGCTCTCCATTCAAAGGGAACGTTCTCCTAAATAGTAAAACCCTTTGTATTCCTTGAGAGATACGGGTACGATCTGACCGATCAGGGAGGGATCGCCCGGGAAATGAACCAAAGTATTATTGGAAAGCCTTCCGGTCAGCAGGGAGGCATCCTGCCCGTTTCTTTCTTCCACCAGGGCCTCCATTGTACGGCCGGCCAGAAGGGCCACCCGTTTTCTTGCCGTATCCTGGACGACCTTCAATACTCTGTCAAATCCTTCCTTCATCACGCTCTCTTCCACCTGGTTCTCCATGGCAGCCGCAGGGGTGCCCGTCCTTTTGGAATAGAGAAAGGTAAACGCGTTGTCGAACTCCACCCTGCGAATCACATCGATCGTCTCGTCCACATCCTCCGGCGTCTCTCCCGGGAAGCCGACGATGATATCCGTGGTCAGGGCAATGTCCGGCATGGCCCCACGGATCCGTTCCACCAGGGAAAGGTACTGTTCCTTGGTATAATGCCGGTTCATTTTCCCGAGGATCCTTGTGGAGCCGGACTGCAGAGGCAGGTGCAAATGCCGGCAGATCTTATCGGATTCCGCCATAACCCGGATGAGCTCATCGGACAGGTCCTTCGGGTGGGAGGTCATGAAACGGATCCGGCGGATTCCCTCTATCTTTTCCGCTTCCCGAAGCAGTCCGGCGAAATTCATCCGTCCCTTTGGGTTTTTCCCGTAGGAATTCACGTTCTGTCCCAGCAGCATGATTTCCACCACCCCGTCCGCGGCCAGTGCGGAGATTTCCTGCAGGATATCTTCCGGGTTCCGGCTGCGCTCCCTGCCGCGCACATAGGGTACGATACAGTAGCTGCAGAAATTGTTGCAGCCGAACATGATATTAATTCCGGATTTAAAGGGGATTTTTCGTTCCACGGGAAGCTCTTCCACGATGGCATCCGTCCCTTCCCAGATATCCACGATCATCCGGTCCTGTTCCAGGGCGTCGGCAAGCAGCTCCGCGAATTTGTACAGGTTATGGGTACCGAACACCAGATCCACAAAACGGTAGCTTCTGCGGATTCTTTCCACCGTACCGGGTTCCTGCATCATACAGCCGCAGAGGGCGATTTTCATGGAAGGCTTTTTCTTTTTCAGACTGTTTAAATGCCCGAGCCTGCCGTAAACCCGCTGATCCGCATTGTCCCGTACCGTGCAGGTATTATAGATGCAAAAATCCGCCGTCTCTTCCTCTTCTGCCGGTATGTATCCGATCCGCCTCAGAATACCGGACAGCTTCTCCGAATCTCTGGCGTTCATCTGGCAGCCCATATTGAGAACAAAAGATTTGGGTAAGCGCCCATTTTTTTGTTCAAAATCTTTCACCCACCTGCGACATTTAGCCATAAAGTAGTACTGCCGGAACGGTTCTTCTGTCGGAGGCTCTGAATTTATATCTATTATATCTAAATCAATTTCATTATACATTTCTCTTGACTTTTTTTCCTTTCCAACATATAATATACAAAAAGAAACGGGTTTTTTACCGTACAGCTTTATGGCTCAAGCGGGGTGCTCGTTTCTTTTTTTATGTTTATGATATTGCGATTTCTATAAATTCTCCAACATACTGTTTTAAATATTGTTCAACCTCATCCCAGTCTATGTTTCTTTTCCCTTTAAATCGAATATCATTCACAATAACAATCTTGTTCCGTTCACATCTTTGATAACGCTTATGTTTCTTTCCATAATCCCCCCTTGTACGCTGTCCTGCAATAACTTTTCAAATCAATATAACAATCCATTTTTATCCTTTTCTTATCATTTATTGCTTTCTTAATCCCAATTTATCGCATCGTGAGAAATTGTCCCGTTTTTTGCCCGATCCATTCGTCCTTCCAGAATTGCTTCTATTTCACCCGGTTCCGGAACTGCCTCCGGAATAAATTTAATGATGACTTTATAAAGAGTTTCAACATCTTCTTCCGGTACTAGCTCTATCAGATTTTTCAGCATTTCTTTACTCATCGTTTTTCCTCCTGAACTTCTCATATTCTTTTATATGCCTGTCCTCTTGGAATGATATTATCAATATATATATTGTATCACCTTCTATGGAAAACAGTACTCTTAAATCTCCGACTCTTAAACGATATCCATTTTCAATACCCTGTAATTTTTTAATATCTCCAAAAGGGATTTTTTCTATGGCTTTTCTCAAACGATTCTTCGCCTGCTTATCAACAGAATTGATATATTTTACTGCCTTTTTACTATACTCAATTTTCAAATGATTCTCACCTGCCTTTCCCGCGTTCGGTGTTCATCTGACAGACGAAAGTTACAACGGCCGCACGAGGCGGGCGGCCGTTTTCTCTTTCAAACTCCCGAACCCACTTCCGGCATTTTGCCATGAAGGAATACCGGCGGAATGGTTCCTCTGCGGGCACGACAAACGCATGAATGGCCCTGCGGCCCCTGCCCGGCCCTGCGGATCGTAATGATCCATCGGGGACCCGCAGGGTTGGGCAGGGGCTGCAGGGCCACTTCATCATGCATTTTCCCAACTTTTTCCTTTTGTCGTATCAGTTTGCATACAAAGAGACGATATGAACCAAAATCTCCACCACTTTCTCCATGGACTCTACGCAGGCGTACTCGAATTTTCCGTGGAAATTATGGCCGCCGGTGCACAGGTTCGGGCAGGGCAGGCCCATAAAGGACAGCCTGGCGCCGTCCGTCCCTCCCCTTATGGGAAGCATCCTGGGTTTCACGCCGGCCATTTCCATGGCACGCACCGCGTTGTCGATCAGATGTGCGTTATCCGGCAGGATCTTATCCTTCATGTTGTAATAGTTGTCTGCCATCTCCACCTCGAAAATCCGGCGGCCGTATTTCTCATTCAGGAAATCCGCTGCCTTTTGGAAATAGGCTTTCTTGTGTTCAAACTTTTCCATGGAATGGTCTCTGATGATATAATCCACGTCCACATGCTCCACGTTTCCCTGGATGCCGTCCGGATGATAGAAGCCCTCATACCCCTCTGTGGCCGCGGGATCCTCATGCTTCGGAAGCAGGGATTGGAATTCCTGGGCCAGCAGGATGGCGTTTAGCATTCTGCCCTTTGCACTGCCCGGATGGATACTGTATCCGTTCACATGAAGGACGGCCCCGGCCGCGTTGAAGTTCTCGTATTCCAGTTCTCCCAGCGCGCCGCCGTCCACCGTATAGGCAAAGTCCGCGCCGAAACCCTCCACATCAAAATGATCCACACCGGAGCCCACTTCTTCATCCGGAGTAAAGGCGATTCGAACGGTTCCGTGGGGAAACTCCGGATGGGTGATAAGATACTCCGCCAGAGCCATGATCTCCGCAACACCTGCCTTGTCATCCGCCCCGAGGAGGGTGGTTCCGTCCGTAACGATCAGGCTTTTCCCCACATAATCCGCCAGGTCCGGATTTTCGGAAGTCTTCAGAACGATATTCTTTTCTTCATTCAGCAGGATATCCCCTCCGTCATAGCCGGTAACGATGCGGGGCTTCACGTTCCGCCCGCTTACGGCCATGGAAGTATCCATATGGGCGATGAAGCCGAGAACCGGGGCCTTTGCGCCGCCTAAGTTAGAGGGGACGGTGGCATAGACATAACCCGTGTCCTCCTCGAATTTCACATCGGACGCCCCCATTTCCTCCAGTTCCCCGGCCAGGAGCCTTCCCAGATCCTTCTGTTTTTCCGTGCTGGGAAAGGTATCGCTGGGCGCCCAGGACTGGGTATCTATTTTTACATATCTCAAAAAACGATCGATCACACTGCTCATTTTAACCCCTTTCTTGCCGCTCCCTTTGCGGCGCCAAGACGTGAAATCGCGGATGCGATTTCACGTCTGTGATCCCATCTGCCCGCCTTGGCGGGCGTTCAAATCAGGATCGTGAAATCGAAGATTTCACGCTAACCAACATTCTGCCGCTTCGTGCGGGCTCACTCCCTGATCTGCCCGTTCCCGCGGATCACATATTTATAGGTCGTCAGTTCCTTCAGGCCCATGGGGCCCCTGGCATGCAGCTTCTGCGTGCTGATACCGATCTCCGCCCCGAAACCGAATTCAAAGCCGTCGGTAAAGCGGGTGGAGGCATTCACATAGACGCAGGCAGAATCCACCTCGTTTAAAAACCGTTCCGCGTGTTCCGGATTTTCCGTGAGGATTGCATCGGAATGGCCCGTATTATATCGGTTGATATGGTCGATGGCCTCCTCCAGGCTGTCCACCGTTTTAATCGAAAGAATATAATCCAAATATTCTTTTGCGTAGTCTTCCCGCGTCGCCTCCAGCGCGTCGGGAATCACCTGCCTGGCCCGTTCGTCCGCCCGCATCTCCACCTTTTTCTCCCGCAGCTTTTCCGCCAGCAGGGGAAGGAAGGAGGCGCGGACCTTTTCATGGACCACCAGGGATTCGCAGGCATTGCAGACGCCGATCCGCTGGGTTTTCGCATTGATGAGGATAGGAACAGCTTTCCCGGGATCCGCGTCCTCATCGATATAAATGTGGCAGTTTCCGGTTCCCGTTTCGATCACCGGAACCGTACTGTTTTCCACGACGGTACGGATAAGTCCTGCCCCTCCTCTGGGAATGAGCACATCCACGAAGCCGTTCATCCGCATAAACCGCTCCGTCACCTCCCGGGACGTGTCCGTAATCAGCCAGACGGCATCCGCGCAGGCGCCGCATTCCTGCAGGGAACGGCGGATACTTTCCGTAATCGCCCGATTGGAACAAAGGGCGTCGCTCCCTCCCTTCAGGATGCATGCGTTCCCGGATTTAAAACAGAGCCCAAAGGCGTCCGCAGTCACGTTGGGGCGGGATTCGTAGATGATGCCGATTACCCCCAGAGGCACTCTTCGTTTCTCGATTTCCAGACCGTTGGGACGCGTAAAGCGTTCCAGCACCTCGCCCAGCGGATCCGGGAGGGCGCAGATCTGACGCAGTCCCTCCGCCATGGCTTCCACCCGCTCCCGTGTCAGCATGAGCCTGTCCACCATTCCCGGGTGCATTCCCCTTTCCTTCGCCGCCTCCACATCGGCGCCGTTTGCCGCCAATATGGCTTCCCGGTCCGCCAGGAGGCCTTCCGCCACCGCCAGAAGCGCTTCGTTCCGGGCCGCCCCGCTCATCTTCTGCAAACAATATTTGGCCGCATTCGCCGCCTGCCCCATCTGAATCAGATCCATTTATGTCTCTCCCTTCTTTTATTCCAAAACCTTTTACCGGCTGCTACCAAATCCCGTCCTCCGTAATCAGCCAATCCGGCCGGATGTCCGTCTCCTCCTGCGGGATATAAGGAAGGATCTGACAGGAAAAACAGACCGCCGCCTTTACGGCTCCCGATTTCTGAAATCCCGCCAGAAACCGGTCATAAAAGCCGCCTCCATATCCGATCCGATGCCGGTCCCGGTCAAAAGCGCACCCCGGCATAATCACCAGGCTGCCCCCTGCGGGAAAACAGGGCTGCCCTGTCCCTGCCGGTTCCCGGATTCCGCAAAACCCTTCCGTTAATTCCTCCAAACCGGATATTCGATAAAAGGCCATCCTGCCGCCCGCCTCCGCCTTCGGGCAGCAGACCCGTTTCCCGTCCCGCAGCGCCGCCGTTATCAGCCCGTGCGTATCCACCTCGTCCCCATAGGAAACATAGGAAAAAAGGGTATCCGCCTCCCTGTAAAACGGGCTTTGAAGCAGGGTACGGAGGATTTCCTCCTGCGCTTTTTGCCGGACGGCTTTGTCCAGACCGGCCCGGCGGCGCTGCCCCTCCCTTCTGCACTCCCGCTTTCCTCCCTGGAAGGAGGGAAATTCACTCTCCCTGCTTTGCATGTTCCTCTCCCAGGTTGGTGACGGAGCCGTCCTCGTTTTGAATATCGATCCGGTTCAGTTCGGAACGCAGGCTGGCCCGGATGCTTTGGATATATTCCCTGCGCAGCTTTGCCTGTTCCTCCTTCTCGGCCGGGGTTAATCCCTCCGCCTGGGATTTATGGTAAAGCGCGTTAATCCTTTGGATTTTTTCTTCCATCGTCGTTTGGTCCATAGGAATCCTCCATGCCGCGCCCCTGCGCGGCAGCGCAACAGGAATCTTCGATTCATGTCTGAGAAATCGCGAATGCGATTTCTCATCTGCGATTCAATTTGGGCCGCCTGCGGCACAAATTGCGGTTAAAAAATAAGCCATCGGGCTTATTTTTCAACCTGATCTCCCCACATTTTCACTGATTCAGTTTATCCACGAATCCGGGCAGGTCAAAATCCGCATCCCGCCGAGCGACAAACAGCGTCCCGTAGTTTCTGCCGTCCATCAGCCTGTGAATAATGCGGATATCCCCGCCGTTGGCGATCAGCATGTCAGCCCCCGATTTGGTGGCTATACGGGCCGCCGTCAGCTTGGTATTCATACCGCCCGTCCCCACGCTGCTTCCGGTGCTGGCTTTTCCCATGTCCATATACGCATCGTTCAGCTCTTCTACCACCTCGATAAAAGAGGCGGCCGGATTTTTCCGCGGATCATCCGTATAGAGCCCGTCGATATCGGACAGCAGAATCAGCAGATCTGCGCCGATCAAAGCCGCAACGATAGCGGAAAGGGTATCGTTATCCAGCTCCAGTTCATAGGTTGCCACGGTATCGTTTTCATTTACCACCGGGATTACACCCATCCGAAGAAGCTGGGTAAAGGTATTATGCGCATTATACCGGTTCAGGTTGTCCACAATGGTATTCTTGGTAATCAGGATCTGCGCGGTCATCTGATTATATTCGGAGAAAATACGCTGGTAGGTGGTCATCAGCCGCGCCTGTCCGATGGCGGCGCAGGCCTGCTTCATCGCAATCCGGTTCTGGTCAGTGATATCCGCCTCTTTCAGGTTCATGGCCCGCTTTCCCTGGGCAACAGCTCCGGAGGTCACCAGCACCACATCCTTTCCCTGATTTTTCAGATTACACAGTTCCCGTACCAGCACTTCCAGCTTGATATAGTCCAGATCCCCGGTCTGCGGATGCTGGAGGGAGGAGGAACCGATCTTTACCACGATCCTCTTCTTATCCTTCAGCCGTTCCCGATACCCTTCCGTCCTCTTTTGTTCCATAACGGCTCCGTTCTGCGCGCCTTCGCGCGGTCTCAAATCTGTTTTATTTTACAGGTTTTCTTCCCTTCGTGCAATAGCTTCCGCAATCTTCATACCGTCCATGGCGGCCGATGTGATCCCTCCCGCATATCCGGCCCCTTCCCCGCAGGGATACAGGCCCCCGATCCGGGATTGGAAGGTCCCGTCCCTGTGGATGCGCACCGGCGAGGAGGTACGGCTTTCCACCCCCAAAAGGTATACGTCATCGTCCGCGAAGCCGGGGATCACCCTGTCAAAAGCCTCCATCCCCTCCAGGAAGGCCTGACGGACCGATTCCGGGAGCAGTCCTCGTAAATCTGCAAAACAATAGGCGCCCTTGGTGGCAGGGAGGAAATCCTTCTTCTCATACCGGTTCTTCCTCTCTCCCCCGCTGCGTCCGGCATATTCCCCGTACCTCTGTACGGGAATTCTGCCCTGTCCCAGCCGAAAGGCTTCCTCCTCCAGCCGGCGCTGAAAAGTGATACCCGAAAGCGGCCCTGCTGCACCGTAGTCCGCAGGCGTCACGGATACGATGATGGCGCTGTTGGCATTTCTTCCGTCCCTGGCGTGATAACTCATCCCGTTCACCGAAAGCCGCCCCGGCTCGCTGGACGCATTCACCACATAGCCCCCCGGACACATGCAGAAGGAATAGACGCCTCTTCCCTCACGGGTCTGCGCAGTGAGCTTATAGGAAGCGGGCGGCAGACAGGAAGGATCCTCCTGGCCGTATTGTGCCAGATTGATCAGCTCCTGGGGATGTTCCACCCGCAGCCCCACCGCGAATGCCTTGGCCTCCATGGGGACCCCGCGGCGCTCCAGCATTTCAAAGGTATCCCTGGCGCTATGTCCCACGGCCAGTACCACCTGCCCTGTCCGGATCCCGGTTCCGTCCCCGCAAACGACCCCCACGATCCGGCCTTCCTCCAGGATCAGGTCCGTTACTTTTGTGCAAAAACGTACTTCGCCGCCCCAGGCGAGAATCTGTTCCCGCATGTTTTTTACGGTTTTGGAGAGAACATCCGTTCCGATATGCGGATGGCTTTCGTAAAGGATCCGTTCGGGCGCGCCATGCCGGACAAAGATGCGCAGCACCTCTGTGTTACGTCCGTCCTTATCCTTAACCAGGGTATTCAGCTTACCGTCAGAAAAGGTTCCCGCCCCGCCTTCCCCGAATTGGACATTGGAGTCGGGATCACAGTTTCCTCCCTTCCAGAAAGCCTCCACCCGTTCGGTTCTTTGTTCCACGGCCTCTCCCCGCTCCAGGATCAGGGGGCGAAAGCCTGCCCGGGCGAGAAAATAGGCACAAAAAAGCCCCGCCGGCCCCATTCCCACGATGACGGGCCGGTCCGCTTCTTCCTTCCTGTGCGATACGGGAAAACGGTATTGCACATCCCGGGCCAACGCCACATTTTTACGGCGGCATCCGGCAAGCACACGGCTCTCTTCCACCCCCTGTACCGCCACATCCACCACGTAGGAAAACCAAATTTCCGGTTTTTTCCTGGCATCGATGGACTGCTTGACGATATGCACGGCCGACAGCTGGCCCGGCCGGAGGGAAAGGGTTTTCGCCGCCCGCTCCCATAGTTCCCTTCCGGAATGTCCCGGAGGGCATTTTAGCTGCTGTATCCTGATCATAGCTCCCCTCGTTTTGACTTTGCAGGCAATCGCCGCCTACGGACGCCTTCCGCAGGCGGCGGCCGCCTGCCTGCCCGCAATGGCGCCCGACGTCCAGGCCCACTGAAGATTGTATCCGCCGCACTTTCCGTCCACGTCCAGAAGTTCCCCCGTCAGGTACAGCCCCCTCGCCCGCAGGGACTCCATATCGTCACTGATCTCCCTGAGGGGAATCCCTCCCGCGCATACCTGGGCGTTGGAAAAGGGATTGGTTCCCACAACCGCTACCTCCCAGCGGCGCAGAGAACGAAAAACCCCCTCCGCCTGTCTGCGGGTCTTTTGGGTAATCGGATCCTGCGGCCCTAACCCGTTCTTTTTCAGCGCCGTCATAAGCAGCTTCTTATTTCCCAGCCCGGCGAAGAAAACCTCCGCCCTGCGGCCCGCAAAGCCGTCGAACCTTCCGGCGCAGAAATCCTCCCAGTCCCCGTTTTCCTCTTCAAAACCCGGCAGGAAATCCACAAGGGCGCGCACCGGACGGCCCTCCGCCAGCGCGCGGGAGGCGAACCGGCTGAGTTGGAATACGGGAATGCCGGACAGGCCGTAATCGGTGATCAGAAGCTCCCCCCGCTCCTGCCAGACTTCGTCGTCCCTTTCTCCCGCATAAAGCGTGATCCCGGCCGCACACCGCACCCCGGCAAGCCCTTTCCAATAATCTCCGGCACAGCGAAGCTGTACCAGGGCCGGCCAGGGCCCCAGTACCGTATGCCCGAAGGAGGCGGCGATCCGATAGCCGTCCGTTCCCTCCCCCCTTTTGCGTCCGGCCGGAGTCCCGCAGGAGAGAATCAGACTTCGAAAATGCAGGTTTTCCTGTTCCGTTTCCACCATGAAGCCGCCTCGCTCCCTGCGTACCCGCAGCACCCGGCAGCCGGTCCGTACGCTTACCCCCAGCCTTTCCAGTTCAAAGCGGAAGGCATCCAGCACCGTGGAGGCCTGTCCTGAAAGAGGATATATGTAACCGTTCCTGGCGGTGAGCAATACACCCATCCGCCGGAAACACGCCCGGGCATCCTCCGCCGAATACCGGGTAAAAAAACGTTCCAGCTCCCCGGCCCGTGCTCCTCTGTAGTAATCCTGAAGCGTATGAGGGCTGCAGTCTCGATTGGACAGATTGCACTTCCCGTTCCCCGTCACCAGGATTTTCTGCCCGATCCGCTCCTGCTGTTCCATAAGCACGATTTCCCCTGCCGCAATTTTCCCCGTCCAGGCGGCCGAAACCGCCGCCATCAGTCCCGACGCACCCGCGCCGATGATCCCGATCTGTCCCGTATTCATTATCGGCTCCCGTCCGTGCATCTTTTTCGCACCGTTTTCCGTCTCTGTCCGCATCCGTTCTAACTGGAATAGGATTCGAGAAAGTCGTAAAGTTCCGCCTCGCTGCCCATGTATTTAAAATTGATGATTTCCCGGATCAATTCTTCCGACAGACTGTTTAGAGGAATCCCCGTGGACATATATTTGGTTTTCTTATCCGCCTCATATACCACCACATAGTTATTCTCCACCGCCAGATAGAATTCCGTGCATTTCTCGCTGCTCTCATAATTTTTCCGGATGATCACTTCCTCCGGGGAGAAGCGTTCCACATCCAGGGAAAGAAATCCCTGGTTCAGATCCGCCAGGGACGGCGACGCCTCATAGCTGTCCATGGCGGACAGAAACTGTTCTCTGTCCATACCGATGTATTGCTCGGGAAGAGCTTCCTCCGCCTCGCTCCTGCTGGAATCCGTCAGGTCGAAATACCGGACCACAAACCGGGTATCCGCCGTGATGATCTGCGCGATCTGATCCACGGCCTCCAGGGAGGCCTCCGTTTCTTCATTTTCCGGCATCTTTTCGATGATCCGGCTCTTCTCCGGAGCCCTGGCCGGATAGAAAAAGTCTGAAAGCTTCATATGTGCCACAAAGCCGAGAGAAGCGAAACACAGAGGCGAAAGTACATAGATGCCGATTTTTTTCCACAAACCCATGGGAAACCTCCTGCCACGATGCAGCAAGCCGCCTTCCAAAGGGGCAAACTGCAGTCACAACATTCCTTTTTCCTGCAGTATCGGCATATTTATGCAATTCTATTCAACCGAAGGGAGAATCTTTTCAAACTCACATCAGCCGCAGCAGCCTGGCCAATGACAGGACCGCTCCGCCTCCCGGAACCGCCTTCAGATCCCGTTCCGTGATCCCATGGAGAGTAAAGATCAGCACGAAATACAATCCTCCTCCCACCACAAAGCCCAGGACGGAAAGGATGTCGTCCCTCATCTTCCCCTTCAGCAGCATGTCCATGAAAAGCAGCACCAGCCCGGATACGCCTGCTGCGGCCGTCGGGACCCCCAGCATCCTGCCCCAGCCGGCACGCAGGGAAAGGAACCTGCGCAGGGACCACAGATTGAAAACCAGATAGGCGGCATACAGGGCGATAACGCCGTGGATGACACCGTAGATTCCCTGCTTTCCTACGGTCAAAAGGAGCGACAGCAGGATTGCATGCAGGATGAGGGCGCCCACCGCGTTGACGAGAAGGTTCCCCTTTTTGTCCATTGCCTGCAGGATACAGGAGAGGGCGACGGATACGCACTGCAGGATTATGGCAATGCTTCCCCTTCGGAGCAGTCCGGCCGCCACCGTCATGTCGCCGGCCGAAAACAGCGCCGGAAGCAGCGCATCCGCCATGGCGGCAAAATAAACCGCCAGGGGAAGGGACAGGATCAGGGCAAGCCGGATGAGAAGATAAGAGCGTTCCCGCATCCTTCCCGTATTTCTGGCGGCGCAGGCGGCCGCAAGGGAAGGCACGAGGGCGGTACATGCGGCCGTCACCAGCATCACGGGCAGGCTGGAAAGGATCCTATATTTCCCCGTATAGATCCCCCAATTCGTCACATTGCCCGCCGCCTTCGGCATGAGGACGAGATAAAGGATCTGATCCAGGATATAGCAGCCGTGAACGGCCAGCCCGGTAAGCATCACGGGAAAAGAGGCATTGACGGCAATGCGGGCGATACGGCCGTAGCTCTCCGTATTTTTTCCCGCATCCTTCTTTTCCTTCCGCTTAAAGCTCACCTGGAACATGGCGAAAAGGATCAGCAGAAATAAAAAGGCGGCCGCCTCCCCGATCACGCCGCCCAGCAGCCCTCCGGCGGCGCCGAATGCCTGTTCGTAGCCCGGATCCCGCAGAAGCGCCCCCACCTGTTTCCCGTAGCCTCCCAGACGAGATGCCATATGCAGCATGAAAAACAGGCCGGCCGCCTCCTCCACGAAACGGGACAGCGCCGTGGGGACATTGGACCCCATCCCCTGAAAATATCCGCGGTATAGTCCCAGCAGGGAAGAAAACAACAGGCCGGGTGCCATGAACCGGATGGCAGTCTGCGCCGGGAGCGTTTTAAACAGCCCGCCGGATATCCATCCGGAGAGGAAAAACATCAAAAGGCCGGCCAGAAGCCCGCCCCCCACGGCCAGGATCCACAGGATGCGCCAGACCCTGCCGGCATTCCGATATTGGCCCCTTGAGCATCTGGAGGCTATCATCGATGCGGTCACCGTCTGCACGGAATATCCGCAAATCAGGAAAAAGAGCAGATAGGTATCATAGGCAATTCCCCAAAACGCGTTTCCGTCGTCCCCGATCCGGTTGGTTAAAGGGATCCTTTTTAATCCCGCAATCAGCCCCGAAACGACAATGCAGACAGTCATGAACCCACCCTTTCGGGGCCCGCCCTTTCTTCTCGTTCTTCTTTTCTGGTCGTTCATACAGCTTCCCATCTGTGCGCCGCCGGCGCACATTTCCTCTTTTCGTCAATCCTTGATGTCTCTTGTAATCTTAAGACGCTCCAGCGCCTGCTCCTGCCTGCGCTCCATATCGGCGGCTTCTTCTGCCTCCATATGGTCATAACCGCACAGATGAAGCATGCTGTGAGCCACCAAAAAGGCGTATTCCCTGCGCAGGCTGTGGCCGTATTCCTCCGCCTGCGCAGTAATCCGGTCCGCGGACAGAATAATGTCCCCCAGGATCAGTTCCCCGCTGTCCGGCTGAAAACAGTCCGCCTGCATCTTTTCCGCCACTTCGAATCCCGCCGGGGTCTCAAAGGGTATGTTGGGAAAAGACAGCACGTCCGTCTCCGTATCCAGCTTCCTATATTGTCTGTTGTATTCCCGGATGCCCTCATTATCCGTAATCAATATATTGATTTCCGATTCATAGGGACAGTTTTCCTCCCGCAGGATCTCTTCCGCCACCAGGGCGGCAATCTCAGACAGCCCGAAGGGAAAATCCCTCCCGCTTTCGTTTTCCACATGGATGGTCATCTTCCGTTCTTTCCTTTCCGATGCCTGTCATATACCGGCCGGGCGTTTCCCTGTCGTCTCAGCGCTTCCTGTTTTGCCGCGTTCTGCCTGTTTTCATAGGTCTCATAGGCCTTCACGATCTTCTGCACCAGAGGATGCCGTACCACATCCTGGCTCGTCAGCGTACAGAAGGAGATATCCTCGATCTTTCCCAATACCTGCACCGCCACATCCAGTCCGGAACGGCTGTCCGGCAGCAGGTCCTTCTGGGAGGCATCTCCTGTGATGACCACCTTGGAGCCAAAGCCGATTCTGGTTAAAAACATCTTCATCTGGGCCGGCGTGGTATTCTGTGCTTCGTCCAGGATGATATAAGCGTTGTCCAGGGTGCGGCCCCGCATATAGGCCAGCGGGGCCACCTCGATCAGCCCCTTTTCCATGTTTTTGGCAAAACTTTCGGCGCCCATGATTTCATAGAGCGCGTCATAGAGCGGCCGCAGGTAGGGATCCACTTTGCTCTGCAGGTCTCCGGGCAGAAAGCCCAGCTTTTCTCCCGCCTCTATAGCCGGACGGGTTAAGATAATCCGCTCCACCTCGTTGTTCCGAAAAGCCGTGATGGCCATCGCCATGGCCAGATACGTCTTTCCCGTGCCGGCAGGCCCCATTCCGAAGACGATCATCTGTCTGCGGATAGCGTCCACGTACCGCTTCTGTCCCAGCGTCTTCGGCTTGATCGGTTTCCCGCCCACCGTATGGCAGATCAGGTCCCCGTCGATTTCAAGAAGCGCGTCGGTATTATTTTCCATACTCATCTCTATCGCATAGTCCACATGCTGTTCCTCGATGTGGTTTCCCCTTTTCGATAATTCCGCAAGCCTTTCCAGGATGTCGGCCGCCTGATCCGCATGCCGCCTATCCCCTGTAATCCGCACGGCCCCATCCCGGTCCGTAATGGCGACCTGCAGGATCTTTTCCAGCTTCTTCAGATACTTGTCATAGGCTCCGAACACGTTTCCCGTGTGGGACGCGTCCAGCTCTATCTGTTTCACATACTGCTCCATCCGCCTGCCGTTCTCCTGTTGTCCTTTATTTTCGTGCCGCATCCGGCGCTGCCGCCTCGATGGGCCTCGGGCTGCCTGTCAGTCCCTGCACATGCATACTGCCTTCCATGACCACAGTTTGACCCACTTTATTCATTGTAACATTTTTTTGTATTATTTGAACCCCCTTTTCTTCTAAAGTTTCAATATTTTTATTCAATCGCTCTTCCAGCATGGCGCGTGCCCTGTCCTCCTGATAGACCGCTTCCACGGGAAGGTATTCCCGGTTTACCACCCATCCGTAATAAAAGGGCAGGTAAATCTGCTGCAGGATGCATAGCTGCTTAGACTCCAGGACGGTGTCATAGTTGATATAATCGCAGTCCATAAGTTGCAGGATATAGCGTTTATGCCCCAAGGCGAAATAAAGATCCTTTTTTTCCCTGCCCGTATAGTTTTTGTATTCATAGTACAGAGGCTGTTCCTCGTGTACCTCTATTTCATAGGCCAGCATCACATCCGCATCCGCCTGGCAGAATTGATATTCCTTCACCGTTCCGTCTTCCGCCGGCACGGGAACCGCTCCGGATACGAGTAAGTCCCCCCTGGATACCACATCCCCGGCCCGGACCTGGGGAATTCCCTGCCGGGTTAAGATCGAGACCACCACCCCGTCCTGGGAGGCGACCAAATCGCTCCCCAAGGCGTCTTCCCCGTCTTCTTCCTCCTCGGGAGCGGCCAGATCGTTTTCCCGGATCCGCACCACGAAACGCGTCCCCTCGATGCGTGCGGAGGTCCAGGTGATCACGTCGAAATGCTCCCGCAGCTGCGCCTCCAGCGCCTCCATATCAATGCTGCTTTTCGCCACACCATAGTCCACGCCCCTTTCGGCCAAAAAATCCAGGAGCACATCGTCCGTTAAGGAATAGTTTCCTTCAAAGTCAATGGCCCAGATAAACCGGGACATGGCGATGAGAAAAGCCAGGCAGCAGGGCAGGCCCAGCGCAAACACCTTTCTCTTTCGCATCCTCTGAATAAAAAAAGGCAGTCCGTATCGTTCCAGTACGGCCGCCCTTGTCCCGGTCTTTTTCACAATCGGACGCAGTCTGAAAAAGCCCGGAAGCGTGATATACATGGTATAACCTTCTTCCTGCCGTTTGATGTCCCACAGCAGGATATCATGGCTGCTGCACAGGTTCATGAACCGCTCCGGAGAGTAACCCCATACGCGGATCTTCAGATACCCCCGCAGATACCGGAATACATTTTGCATAGGCGTCTCCCTTCAGCAGGTATCTACAGATAGCTGACACACTGAATATTTCCGATGATCTTCATATCCTCATTGGTATAATAATCGATGGTCAGACCGCAGCCGCAGATGGAAATCCGCCCGGTTTTGGCCTGCAGGATGATGGATTCCGGCGTGTATTCCACAATGCCCTTATAATTTTCGACCCACAGCTCCTGATTCCCTGTCATGGTCAAAATGGATGCGCCGAGCAGCATATCCTTGGGAAGCTTCAGGGAATCCACAAATTGTTCTCTGGAAAAAGACCTGTTTTGTTTTTTTCTGTTCATGTTCCAGTATATGAAGGCACCGGCCCGTTCAGACCATCCCGGTGCAGGACAAACGCATGAATGGCCTTGCAGCCCCTGTGCCACCCCCTGCCCGTCCCTGCGGCCGTCGTACCGCTTCAGTCAATGCGGATTATCCGTATGCCCGATCATACCGTCTCGGTCGGTTCCTCCTCCGTCAGGCCATAGAGCCGGTACATGGACAGCATGTTCCGGTACATCGTCCTGCGTGCCAGCATCTGCTGGCATGTCACCGTTTTGAATTTCCCGTCTGCCTTCATTTTTTCGATTTTGGCAGAGGTATCCGCATACTCCTTCCGGACTGCCGCGAGCATCTTTTCAAAAGCATCCAGCCTGTTTTCCTGTTCCATTCCTCTCCTCCTGCATGCTGCAAACGAAGCCTGCAATTTTGTCACCTATCCGGCTGTTTTTATCCGCCGGTTCTCATTTCCGAAAACGTTTCCGCCATTCCGGCCACCAGATCCCACTGTCTTTTCATATATCCCGTGAGCGGTTCTGTCCGCGCCGCGTAATCCGCCAGTACCTCCTCCGGGCAGGAGCCGCATTGCATGACGGCACAGGCGGCATGATACGCGCTTTCCATCCCTGCTGAAATCCCCTCTCCCATGGGGTTTAAAAACCCTGCGGCTTCCCCGGCAAACAGGATACGTCCCTTTCCGTAAGTGATGGGACAGCCGGGACGGATATGCGGCATGAGCCATTTTTCCCCTTTCAGCCGCTTTGTAATTTTCAAGCCGTGCCGCTCCCCCATATAAGACAGAAAACGTTCATAATAAAAAGGGAGCCGCTCCCGGTTTCTCCCGGAAACCCCCAGCACCAGAAGGTCGTCCTTCACATTGAACCAGGCATCGTATTCCGACAGCTCCGGCTGCAGATAGGCATAAAAATAGTGCGGATCCAGGCCGATCTTTCCCCGGTTAAACGTCTGAAAGGTGGTGATATATTCCGGGAATTCGCCTGTAATCCCTTTCTTGACCGATCCGGTCACTCCTTCGCAGTCCAGGACGTATTCCGCTTCTTCCGTCCAGGTCTTTTCCTTTCGGAAGGTAACCCGCACCGTTCCAGCCTCCTCCTGGCATTTTACGGCGCTTACACCGTCCAGAAGCAGGGCGCCGCATTGCTGTGCCTTTCCGGCCAGCCAATGATCAAAGGAGCTCCTCCACACATTAAGCCCCTCCTGTTCAAAGCGGTATTCCCTCCCTCTGTCATTTGTAAAAACCATCCCTCTGTTATCGGCCGGCGTACACTGCGCCAGGGCCGGCGTTTTCTCACCAAAATAGGCTTCCACAAGATCCATAGTCTTTTTGATCAGCACGCCGGAACAGGACTTATACCGGGGCAGCCTGCATCGTTCGGCCAGAAGTACCTTCCTCCCGCCCTCGGCCATCGTCTTGGCCGCCGTGCTTCCCGCCGGACCGGCGCCTATTACAATCACATCATACATATCTTTTTCCCTATATCAAACCTTCGATTGAGTTAAAATCAAAGGAGAACGCCTTTCCATGCCCTCCTTCTTTTCGTTTCACCAATCCCATCGTCAACGTCCCCTGTTCCTGGCTTCTTCTTCCGTTCTCTCTGACTTTCTGCCATATCCCGTAATCACTGCCGCCGCCAGTATCGCCAGCATACAGAGGGAATAGAAATTCACAAGAGGTATCGACGCGGGTGCCACCGCAAATCCTTCCCCGAATTGAGCGGTCTGCTGGGCCGGAATCACGCAGTGCACTGTCCAGGGTGCCAGGAAACTTGTCTATGGTTTTAGAAAACAGGAGGAACAAAACCAGGGCTCCCGCCGCTGCCGGCAGGCTGTAGCGCATCCTGGTCCTCACTACGGTTCCCAAATCCGCATGCTGTGTGGCAGAGGATGCGATGGTGGTATCCGAGATTGGTCCGTGTGCTTTGCTTTTCCGGTTATTTGTGATATGGTTCTTTGTTTATAATGCGATATCCCCGGTAAATCTGCTCCAGGAGAATGATACGCATCAGCTGGTGCGGAAAAGTCATATCCGAGAAACTCAGCCTCAGATCCGCCCTTTTCTGCATTCCCTCTTCCAGTCCAAGGGAACCTCCGATCAGAAATTGAATATGGCTTATCCCGTTTACCCCAAGCCGCTCCAATTCTCCGGCAAACCCGACCGAGTCCGTCTTCTTCCCGTCGATTGCCAGAGCGATCAAAAACGCCTCCTGCTTCAAATACCGCAGGAGACGTTCCGATTCCCGTTCCAAAATCTGTTTCTTCTGTGCCTCGCTCGGCTGTTCCGGCGTTTTCTCATCCGCCACCTCCAAGATTTCCAATTTACAATAACGGGAAAGGCGTTTGGCATACTCTTCCACCGCTTCCCGATAAAACCGCTCCTTTATTCTCCCAACACATAAAACGGATATTTTCATGGTGTCTTCTCAAAATACTCCTGATAGATTTCGTCTACAAAGCTTTCCAGATACCCGGGTTCCAGATTCAGGAACTTTTCGGATATCATTTCCTGAATCTTCTCCGTACGTTTAAAATATTTCAATTCCTCTTCCTCCGGCAGGTCCGGAATGGACCGATCCAGAGCTTTTGCACTGAGATTCTCCCGGCACCAGCGGCGAAGCTCCTCCTGCAGGGCGGATTCTTCTTTTGCCCGGCCCGCGAACTTCCTGGAGGAACGCAGGGACAGGATTCCCATCACCAGAAATACCGCCAAAAGCCCGCCCATCACGATACCGACAAAATATCTCGACGGCCCGGCCAGCCTGACGGGAAGCAGACCGGCATAAACGCCTCCCAAAAAGAGCAGCCCAAGGATTCCGACAACGATCAGAGTATATGCCCCCGAGCGGAAATTTTCCGCCTTCTGGGCGGCCGCTTCATATACCGGAGCGGCCCGGGGAACGGACGCGGCTTTTTCCTCCGCGATCTCCGATTCCCGATCATAAGCGGTTTCCGATTTCTGATCCCGGGCCTTTTCCTTCAAAAATACGGTCATGAAACGCGCCGCTTTCTCCTTTTCCTCCGAAGATACGAGTATCTCAAAAAGATCTTCCCTTTCCTCCCGTTTCAGCCGGGCGGATTCGATTCCGTTGCAGGTGAGAAAATCATACAGGGAACGCATTTCCGCCTCTTCTCCAAACAACAGCCCTTCCTTTTTTGTTTCTTCCAGAGACTCCACAAGGGTGCAGCCGCAGTCCGCACAGGTCGCAATTCCGTCCACATATTCATTCTTACACTTGGGGCACCATGGCATATGGGAGCACCTCCTCTTTTGGGAACCGGGGCAGTCATGGTACAAACTGCCCCGCAAATTCATCCGATCCTAACCTTCTGCTTTTCTTCAACCGACAGCAGAATGGGATCCGTTTTCTTCAGCAAATCCGGACACGGCACTCGGCTCATTCTCCGTAAAAATCAAAGCATACTCTGTCACAGGTCACAGATCTGACGTATTCTCTGGCCTGCAAATGTACGGGATGGACCTGATAAGCCTGTAATGCCTCCTCCGATTCAAAAGAGGAAAACAGAGCGATATCCCTGTTGCTGGACGGAAATGTACTTACGCATACCTCCAGACGGAGCACGCCTTCCGCCACATCCTTCACGGCATACAGCTTCTGACGGATCGTTTCTCCCGCTGTCTTCCGCTCCTCCTCGCTCAGTTCTTCCCTGAACTTCCACATGACCACATGATTGACCATACGAATTCACCCGTCTGCCTTTCTTTACTTGGACAAATATTCGTCGATTCCCTTAGCTCCGGCTTTTCCGGCCCCTACTGCATACGATGTGATTATGAACCTAGATATACTCCATTCTTTTCGCGATACTTTTTCTAAGTCACATCGCAGGCAATGGGAGTTACTTGGACAGATATTCGTCGATTCCTTTAGCTCCAGCTTTTCCGGCCCCCATTGCCAGGATTACCGTGGCGGCTCCGGTTACGGCATCGCCGCCGGCATAGACTCCTTCCTTGCTGGTCTTACCGAATTCTTCATCCGCCACGATGCATTTCCATTTGTTGGTTTCAAGCCCCTTGGTCGTAGAGGAAATCAGCGGATTCGGAGAAGTTCCGAGGGACATAATCACGGTGTCGCAGTCGATCACAAACTCGGAGCCGGGTACTTCAACGGGACGTCTTCTGCCGGAAGCGTCGGGCTCGCCCAGTTCCATGCGGATACACTTCATACCGCATACCCAGTTGTTCTCATCCTCAAGGATTTCCACCGGATTGGTGAGCAGATCGAAAATGATCCCCTCTTCCTTGGCATGATGTACTTCTTCCACACGGGCGGGAAGCTCTTCCTCGCTTCTTCTGTAGACGATGTGTACCTCTGCGCCGAGCCGGAGTGCTGTCCTGGCCGCATCCATGGCCACGTTCCCGCCGCCCACTACGGCAACCTTCTTTCCGCGCATGATGGGTGTGTCGGAATCCTCGCGGAAGGCTTTCATCAGATTGCTCCTGGTTAGATATTCATTCGCCGAAAATACGCCGTTGGCATTTTCACCGGGAATACCCATGAATTTGGGAAGTCCTGCGCCGGAGCCGATGAATACGGCCGAAAAACCTTCTTCGCACAGAAGCTCGTCGATGGTAACGGATTTGCCCACGATCACGTTGGTCTCGATTTTAACGCCGAGGGATTTAACGTTCTCGATCTCTTTCTTAACAACATCCTCCTTGGGAAGACGGAATTCGGGAATACCGTATACCAACACGCCGCCGGGCTCATGAAGCGCTTCAAAAATGGTCACCTCGTAACCCATCTTTGCCAGCTCCCCCGCACAGGTTAAGCCTGCAGGGCCGGAACCGATGACAGCCACCTTTTTGCCTTTCTTTTCCTTTGCGCCTTCGGGTTTGATGCCCTTTTCTCTGGCCCAGTCAGCCACGAAACGCTCCAGTTTACCGATGGAGATGGGCTCACCCTTGATCCCCCGGATACATTTTCCTTCACACTGGCTCTCCTGAGGACATACACGGCCGCAAACCGCCGGGAGGGCCGAAGCCTCGCTGATGACCTGATAAGCCGACTCGATATCCCCTTCCTTCACCTTTTCGATAAAGCCGGGGATATTGATGGAAACCGGGCATCCTTTAATGCACTGGGCATTTTTACAGTTGATGCATCTGGCCGCTTCTTCCATCGCCTCTTCCTGGTTATAGCCCAGACAAACCTCTTCAAAGTTGGTAGCTCTTACCTTCGCGTCCTGCTCTCTTACAGGAACTTTATTTAAAACGTCCATAATAACCTGCCTTTCTAGGATTGAAAAATATGGTTTACCGTTTAATGCCGTACCTTAGCAATTTCCGCAGCCGCCATGATGGGTTGCGCCTTCTTTCGCCTTCAGATACGCTCTGCCTTCTTCCGTCTTATAGATCTGCTGGCGCTTCATGGCCTCGTCGAAGTTCACCTTATGGCCGTCGAATTCGGGACCGTCTACACAGGCGAATTTCACTTCTCCGCCCACGGTTACGCGGCAGGCTCCGCACATACCGGTTCCGTCCACCATGATGGGATTCAGGCTGACAACGGTGGGGATATTCAGAGTCTGCGTCATTTTACACACGAATTTCATCATGATCATCGGCCCGATGGCGATGCAGACATCGTATTCCTTTCCCTCTTTCTCCACCAGATCCTGAATGGTCTGCGTCACCATTCCGCTCCTGCCGTAGGAACCGTCATCCGTGGTCACATACAGATTTCCGGCAACCGCTTCCATTTCCTTTTCCAGGATAAGCAGGTCCTTCGTCTTGGCGCCCATGATCACATCCGCGCCGACCCCATGCTCATGAAGCCATTTCACCTGGGGATATACCGGAGCAGTGCCCACGCCGCCTGCCACAAACAGGATCCTCTTTTTTGCCAGGCTGTCCGCATTCTCCGAGATCAACTCGGAAGGGCATCCCAGAGGGCCGACCACATCATGGAATGAATCTCCCTTTTTCAGTCCGGCCATGGTAAGGGTCCCTGCCCCCACCACCTGAAATACGATGGTGATCGTTCCGGCTTGTCTGTCGTAGTCGCAAATCGTCAGCGGAATCCTTTCGCTGTCCGCAGCTTCCCTCACGATTACAAACTGTCCCGGCTCACAGGACTTTGCGACCCTTGCCGCTTCCACCACCATCCAGTAAATGTTTGCGGTCAGTTCTTTTGCCTCTAAAATCTGATACATACTTCCCTCCATCCGCATGACATGCATGCACTTTGCTTAATAGTTACTATCCCGAAGATTCTTCGGATTTTATATTCTGCAGTGACAGACCGTTCCAGGGATCCTCCGAATCCTCTGCCGCATCCGCGGCCCGGGACCGTGGTTCGGCCTGCACTACTTTATAACATTGTCCTTCCATGACGCTGACCACATAATCCGTCCCTGTGCTGGCCCGGTTTCCCGCGTCATCCTCATAATATTCCCGATACAGATAATAATCCGTGTCGTTTACGGTGATGGCATATCTGTAATTGTATACGTTATGTCCGGTTCCCGTCCGGATTCCGCCGTTTAAATCCAGAATCACGTCCGCCTCCATCAATTCGATCAGGAGCATATTTCTGGCGGCTTCCACGCTCAGGGAAGCGTGAAGATTCAGGGAATAGGATACGCTGGTCTCTTCGCTGGCAGCTCCCGCATAGCTGTAGCTTACAAAACGGAAGTGGGATGTCCCCACCGGCATGGGAATAGGCCCTGTATACTCCGTGCTGTCCTTCGAGGGCTGGGAACCGTCCGTCGTATAGTACACACTGCAGTTTTCTCCCGCCGTTACGCGTAAAAGCGTGGGACGGGAATACTCGCCGCTCTCCGGCGTGAGAACGGGGGCTTCCGGAACCGTCACATCCACATAATAGGTTTCCTTTGCCTCATCGCTTACCACCCCGTAGTCGTTTACGAAAACCGCCCGAATCTGGTAATTCCCTGCTTCCAGAAAAATGGGAGAAGCATATACCAGGCTGTTTTCATCTGGCGCGCTCCCGTCCATCGTATAATACACCGTCCCCTTTGTATTGCCCTGAAGCTTCAGAGACAGCGTCTCATTATAGACCCCTCCCTTAAAAGAAAATTCGGGAGGCTTGGCCAGATATGACGGATACTGGCTCAAGATCTGTTCTTCTTTACACGATAAAAGGATTTCGTTTATTTTTTCATATTCCTTCTCGCTCTCATAGACGGAAATCAACGTCTTATATGCTGCCTGGCAGGATGGGTCCAGTTCTATGATCTGCAGGCATAAGGGAACCGTTTCTTCCCCCAATTCTGTCTCGTTCAGGCAGAAAAGAAACCCGATGAGGTAATCCACATTTTCCGGTTCCAGTTCCGCCGCCCGTTCCGCGTAGGGACGTGCCCGCCCATAATTCTTTTTTTCCATCCATTCCAGCGCCATTTTGTACTGATAAGCTGCATTTTGATGCAGGAAATCAAGGATCCCTACGGATGCGACCACCAGGACCAGAACACAGCAGGCAGCGATCTTTCCCGTAAGGGGAGACAGACGCTTTCTGCGGGAACGGCGGCGGCCCGGTACGGCCCGTATCTGCCTGCCTCCGGTCGATTCTTCCTTATCCGTCTCCGCCAGTTCCGAAGCGACCGCCGCTTCCATATCCGCAACAATCTCATCCACTCCCGGAACATAATCCTGTACAATCCGGATTTCGCCTCCGCAGTGGCTGCAAAACAGCATTCCGTCCCTGATTTCCTCTCCACATTCGGGACACTTCATAATTTTATACCCCTGCGACTCGCAAGCTCCGCTTGTGGGTCGCCATCCATGGAAAGTTCAAAGATCCACCTCCAAACTCATGTTCTTTTCATTTTTCTTTGTGCGGACTCCAGACAGTTCTTCATCAGCATCGCGATTGTCATGGGACCGACGCCGCCCGGTACCGGGGTGATGGCGCCGGCCGTCGTCGCCACATCCTCAT
This sequence comes from Lachnospiraceae bacterium, assembly GCA_021770245.1. Classification (GTDB taxonomy): domain Bacteria; phylum Bacillota; class Clostridia; order Lachnospirales; family Lachnospiraceae; genus Eisenbergiella. The sequence goes on along the minus strand of JAETRI010000003.1, from coordinate 25,284 downwards.
AGTCCACGTCGCCGCACAGCCTGTTATTTTCGTCCCTGTCCATACCCACATCGATCACGGCAGCTCCTGGCTTCACGTAATCGCGTGTGATCATCTTCGCTTTTCCCGTCGCCACCACAAGGATATCCGCCCTTTTTGCGGTCGCTTTCAAATCAGCCGTCCGGGAATGGGCTACCGTAACCGTCCCGTTTTCCCGAAGGAGCAGAATTGCCATGGGTTTTCCGACGATGTTGCTTCGCCCGATCACCACACATTCCTTCCCTTCAATGGGAATATTCGAACGCTTCAACAACTCTATAATCCCTGCCGGCGTACAGGGAAGGAAACCCGGCTGCCCGATACACAGCGCTCCCACACTTTCCGGATGAAAACCGTCCACATCCTTTTCGGGGGATATGGCACGGATCACCTCATCCTCGTCCATATGTACGGGCAAAGGCAGCTGAACCAGAATACCGTCCACATCTTCCCTTTCGTTCAGATCCCGGATCAGGGAAAGCAGTTCCTCCTGTTTCGTTTCCTCGGGCAGTTCATAGGCAAGGGAACGGATTCCCGTATATGCGCAGGCCTTTTTCTTGTTATTCACATACACCGTGGAAGCCTGATTGTTTCCCACCTGGATGACCGCAAGCGTGACCGTTATCCCCTTTTGGGCCAGGGCTTTTACTTCGCACTTCACCTCGTCCTTGATTGCCGCGGAAATCGCCTTTCCGTCAATGATCTGTACCATCTTCCCTCTCATTCTGCCGCCTCAGGCGGCCCTGCCGTTCGAAGCATATTCATACCGGAAAGGATCTCTGCCATTTCCCGAGATGACGCTTCCTTGAAGTACAACCACACAGATATCAGAAAAGTCCCGTAATTCGTCCGTCCTCTCCCACATCGATCCGGAACGCCGCCGGTTCCTTAGGGAGACCGGGCATGGTCATGACCGCTCCGGTCAATACCACCACAAATCCGGCGCCCGCGGACACGTAAACCTCCCGCACGTTGAGCTTGAAGCCCTCCGGCCGACCCAGAAGATCCGGATTGTCGGACAGAGAATACTGGGTTTTCGCCATGCAGACAGGCAGCTTCCCAAAACCGAGCCCTGTCAGCTTCTTCAGCTGGTTTTCTGCGGCTGCAGAATATACCACCCCGTCCGCGCCGTAGATCCCGCAGGCTACGGTTTCAATTTTTTCCTTCAGGCTTAAATCGTCCTCATAGAGCACATGGAAGCTGCTCTCCTTTTTCTCTAAGGTATCCAGGACTCTTTCGGCCAGCGCAAGGCCGCCCTCTCCTCCCTTTTCCCAAACCTGAGACAAGGCGAATTCGCAGCCTCTTTCTTCGCAGAACTTCTTCACGTAAGAAATTTCCGCTTCCGTATCCGTCAGGAAAGAATTCAATGTAACCACCACGGGAACGCCGTATTTCTGGAGATTTTCGATGTGTTTCTCCAAATTGACGATTCCCTTGTGCAACGCTTCCAGGTTTTCCGCCGCCAATTCCGCTTTGGGAACTCCTCCGTTATATTTCAGTGCGCGGACGGTAGCCACCAGCACCACCGCATCGGGCTTTAATCCGGCCATCCTGCATTTAATATCAAAGAATTTTTCGGCGCCCAGATCCGCTCCGAATCCGGCCTCGGTAATCACGTAATCGGCCATCTTCAGCGCCGCCCTGGTGGCGCGCACGGAATTGCAGCCATGGGCGATATTGGCAAAGGGCCCGCCGTGTACCAGCGCCGGCGTATGCTCCAGCGTCTGGATCAAATTGGGTTTCATGGCATCCTTCAAAAGCGCGGCCATGGAACCGACCGCATGAATATCTCCGGCCGTTACGGGTTCTCCGTCATAATTGTAGGCCACCACCATCCGGGACAGACGCTCCTTCAAATCCTTCATATCCTTTGCCAGACAGAGGACCGCCATGATTTCCGTGGCCACGGTAATGGCGAAGTGATCCTCCCTCACTGTTCCGTCCGCTTTGTTTCCCAGGCCGATGACCACATTGCGCAGTACCCTGTCATTCATGTCCAGACACCGTTTCCAAACCACCTGCCTGGTATCGATCCGCAGGGAATTTCCCTGCTGAATATGGTTGTCGAGCAGGGCGGCGCAAAGATTGTTTGCGGATGTGATCGCATGAAAATCCCCTGTAAAATGCAGATTCAGATCCTCCATAGGAACCACTTGGGCATATCCGCCGCCGGCAGCTCCGCCCTTGATGCCGAAACACGGCCCCAAAGAGGGCTCCCGCAGGGCGATGACGGCCTTCTTCCCCAGCTTTCCGAAGGCTTCCCCAAGCCCTACACTGGTGGTGGTTTTCCCTTCCCCTGCCGGAGTGGGATTGATCGCCGTGACCAGAATCAGCTTCCCGTCCGGATTTTCCCGGATACGTTCCATATATTCATCCGAAATCTTCGCCTTATATTTCCCGTACAATTCCAGATCGTCTTCCGAAATCCCCAATTTTTCGGCGACCTTCACGATTGGATCCATGACTGCCTCCTGCGCGATCTCAATATCTGTTTTCATCCCTCTGCTCCCTTCTGCCCGCTTTAGCGGGCTCTCTAATCAAGGAGATTGAAAGCGCCCTTCTTTCAATCTTGCTCCCTTTTGCCCGCTTTAGCGGGCTCTCTAATCAAAGAAATTGAAAGCGTCCTTTTTGATCATAGGCATTCTTCTATGTACTGTTCAAACTGTTCTTCGCTCATCAAAACTTTCCTGGGTTTTGTGCCTTCTTCTTCCCCGACCACGCCGGCCTCCGCCAGCTGGTCCATGATGCGCGCAGCCCTGTTAAATCCGATTTTAAAGACCCGCTGCAGCATGCCGATGGAAGCTTTATCCTTATCAATGATAAACCGGGCCGCTTTCTCGAAGTAATCGTCCAGTTCCGTCCCTCCGCCCGCGGCTCCGGCTTGTCCGCCTTCCATGGTCTTTACCCTTTCCAGGATTCGGTCGTCATACACATTTCCGATCACCTGGTTTTTCAGGTAATCCACCACATCGGAAACCTCTCCGTCGGATACGAATGCGCCCTGCACCCGCGCCGGTTTCGGAAATCCCTGGGGATAGAAAAGCATGTCTCCCTTTCCCAACAGTTTTTCCGCCCCGTTCATATCCAGAATGGTCCTGGAATCTACGCCGCTGGAAACGGCGAATGCGGCACGGCTGGGCATATTGGCTTTGATCAGCCCGGTGATCACATCCACGGACGGACGTTGGGTGGCAATGATCAAATGGATTCCCGCCGCCCTGGCCAGCTGGGCCAGGCGGCAGATGGATTCCTCCACCTCCCCCGGTGCCACCATCATCAGATCAGCCAGCTCGTCCACAATGATTACGATCTGAGGCAGGATTTCCGGTGCATCCGGATCCCCTCTTTTTCGTAGTTCCTCCGCCTTTTTATTATATCCTTTCAGGTCACGCACGTTTCTGTCCGCGAATTTCTGGTAACGGTCCGTCATCTCCGCAACGCCCCAGTGAAGCGCGGACGAAGCCTGTTTGGGATCCGTCACCACGGGAATCAAAAGATGGGGAATCCCGTTGTACACGCTCAGCTCCACCACCTTGGGATCGATAAGGATCAACTTTACCTCATCCGGTTTCGCCTTGTACAGGATGCTCATGATCAGGGTATTGATGCAGACGGATTTACCGGAACCCGTGGAACCGGCAATCAGCATATGGGGCATTTTGGCAATATCCGAAACCACCACCTTACCGGCAATATCCTTTCCCACCGCGAAGGCAATCCGGGAAGGGAAATCACGGAATTCCCGGCTTTCCAGCAGTTCCCGCAGGCCCACCACGATATTTTCCTTATTGGGCACCTCGATTCCCACGGCGGCCTTCCCCGGAATGGGCGCCTCGATCCGAATATCCGTGGCCGCCAGGTTCAGCTTAATGTCGTCGGCAAGCCCGAGGATTTTGCTTACCTTAACGCCCTGTTCGGGCTGCAGTTCATATCTGGTCACCGTAGGGCCCTGGCTGATATCCGTAATGGTCACTTTCACTCCGAAGGTGGCCAGCGTCTGCTGCAGCTTTACGGCGGTATTCTTCAGTTCCCGCACCGCATCCGGATTGTTCCGCCCTCCCGTTTCCTTGAGCAGGGAAAGCGGAGGGAAACGATAGGGGCGCTTCGGTTCTTTCGGCTGAGCCGGAGGAATCAGCCCCTCCTTTTTCAATTCTTCCACCGCCACAGCCCCCGTTGTCCGTGGCCCGGCCGTCTGCTTCGGCTGAGCAGCAACCGCCTTGGGCCGCTTATCCGCATCAAGGGTCTGCGACCCTTTCTCCTCTGCGGAAAGGATATCTTCCTCTTCGTCTTCCGCCTCAGCCGGAGAAATTTCGTCCTCTGTCCGCGGTTCCGTTCGAGAGATATCTTCGTTTTCTTCCTTCTGGGGGAAGACTGTTTGTTTCTGGAAACGGATTCCCTCGTCCGCGCGGACAGGCCCGCGGGCATCCGGGATATCGGCCGCCTCCAAAACGCGCTTCTTTTCCAGTTCAGGAACCGATGTCAGGATACGTTCCACATCCGACACGGCAGACGCCGCCGGACTGCGGCTCCCTGCCCGAACGATTTCGGACGCCATACCGATGCCCGCTCCCAAGGCTGCTGCTTCCCCGGCGTTCACTGCCGTCCTCCCCAGGACTTCCGTATCCGCGTCTTCTGTCTCTTCGGCAAAATCGGATATAAAACGACGGCTTACACTAGACGGAGTAATCGCCCGCATATCCCGGAAGACATCCGCATTGCCGTAAGCCTCCGCCAACGGATCGCCCGGTTTGTCCGTCTTAAGCGGATTCATATCTTTGTCCGCAGATACCTCCGTCTCGGATCCCTTTCTTTCCGGATGGTTTTCCGGTTCCGCCTTTGCCGACATGTGTATTCTGATCCGGCTGAAATCCACAATATTTTCATTTCGGGTTTCGTCCGGAACTTCTTCCCTTCGCTGCGGCCCCTTTGCGGGAACCGCTTCCCTGGTCTGTTTTGCTTCGTCGGCCCATTCTATCCTTTTCCCCGCATCCGGCGCCTCTTCCTGCATTTCGCCGCCCTTCGCGGACAGCGAAGTATCGATCATCACGCCGCTTACCTTCTTATTCATACGGAGGATCTTCTCCGCCTCCCTGCGGTCTTCCTCCTCTTCCCGCCTTGCGCGCTCCTCCTGCCTGCGGTCAAGCTGCTCCTCCCGCCTGCGCTGTGCACGTTCCTTCCGGATTCTCGCGTCCTCACGGGCGGACTCATACATCCTGCGGCTCTGCTTTTTCACACCGCCCACAAAAGACTTTTCCGTAATAACCACCAGGCAGATGATTGCCAGAACGAGGACGAGAAGCACCGCGCCCACCATTCCCAGGAAATGGTCCATGAGATACGCCAGAGAGCCGGAAAGGACTCCCCCTCCTGTCTTTGTCTCCGCGCTGACCGAATACAGCTGTGCGATGGAATATTTTTCCATGGACGGCACCTGCCCTCCGATGAGTTCCAGAACCACGCCCACCAACAGGAGCAGGAGGATTGACGCTGCTATTTTCAAAGCGGCAAAAAAATTCCCCTGGTTGGAAATACCAAAGGCAAGCCCGCCAAAGATCAAAACGGGAACAATATATGCGATCATACCGAAAATGCCGAACATGCATCCGCTCACCGCATTCCCAACGGGTCCGATGAGGCCGAAATTGCACAAAAAGAACAGGACGCATAGCGCAAATACGCCAATCAGAATAACCTCATTGGTGATTGCGCTCTCCGCCTCCGGTTTCCTGACCGCCGAAGAGCCCCTGCCTCCCGTATTCTTTTTCTGGTTTTTCCCTGCTCCGGAGGGTGAGGATGTTTTCTTCTTACCCGTGCCCGACCTGCTCCCAGAAGTTGATGCCATGCTGCTGCCTCCGTCTGTCTGCAAAACTACAGACTTCTATAAGTATATCACGAAACAGATTACTTGTCATCCTTAAATTCCTTGGCCGAACAGCTTGGCCGAACAAAGGTCCCCTCTGCGATCATCATGCTCCGCCGGAGCCGTCAGGGCCGCAGCAAGGGCGCAGGGCCATTCATGCCTTTGTCCTGATTCCTTGGGCATCTTTGAAAGTTAAGGGAACTTTTTAAAAAAAGTACTTGCTTTTTAGGAAAACCTGTTATATTATAAACAAGTGCCCGGTATAAATATCATTGATCCGGAAATATGGCTCGTTGGTCAAGAGGTTAAGACGCCGCCCTCTCACGGCGGAATCAGGGGTTCGATTCCCCTACGAGCTGTTGACTGTTTATATGAACAGCCCAACCCGAAAGTGCCGAAAAATTAAGGTTTTTTGGCGCTTTTATTTTTGGGAATTTTTTCTGTTTTGTTTACCCCTCAGTCTACATGCCCTGAGAAAGATATATTCATTCTCTCTTTCCATGAATCCGTTATTTTATTCCGTCATTTTTATCATTCATACCTATAATATGTAGTGCTATCTTCGCCTTGACATTTGATTTAATGTCGGCATTATCTATTGTATCGGCTATGTCAGCACTTTTTTCGATTTTATTATCGTAATTTAATTCTTCAAAAAGATTCGTAGCCCTCTCTCTTGTTTCTTTGGCTTGATTAATAAATAATACAGAAATCATTTCTACGATTGCACCTGGAAGAGTTTTTAAAATATACTCATACCATGTTTTATTTTCCTCAAAAATAATCATAACAAAAATAAATACAAATCCTAATACCGATGCAAGGATGCTAAACCAAAATTGAATACTTGCCTGTTGTAAAGCTTGATCATGATATGATTCTAATAATCTGTGTAAATAGTTTTCTTCAATAATAGGATTTTCTATCTTTTCATTTACCGGATTTTCATTGGAATTCATATTCTTATTAATATTATATTTTATTTCTATTTCCTTTTTTTCAATTTTTCTGCTAATTATATACTGAACGAATGACACGATGATTCCCAAAACCGCTGTGCCTACCGTCAACAGAATAGATATAATCACTATATTATTTCTCTGCATGATCTCCTACCTCTTAAATCAATCATTTCAACTGTTCGTATTCATCCTCACTATAATTAGCAGCTCCAATCCGGCTTCCTTCTATGATCCCAACCGTCCGTTCACCTATTTTGCAGCGCCCCCTTCTTTTGGGGTGCACACGCCCACCGCCGATAGGGCGGAGGGCAGTCCGTCTACTGCCCTCCGGCGCCCAGGCCCAGCTCCGTGAGCATCCGGGCTCCATCGATCATCCCCTGTTTATAAGCCATATCCACCAGCCTCCCCGCACAGACGTTCTGGCAGTCCATCAGTTCCTCTATCAAAGGGTGGTATTGCGCAGGAATCGTCCCATAGCACCGTTCGGCGGCCTGCTTTTGCCGTTCTCCCCTTTCCCGATACTCCTCATCTTCCATGAACAATTCCTGCATTTTACCCGATACCATATAATCAGCTATCTCATCCAACATGACTGATCTTCCCTCATTCCTATTACAGGCTGATCCAGCCGAAGGTATTCGCAACAGAACTGATCAGGATCAGAAGGATCAGAACCGGCGCGATATATTTAATGAGCAGGGTATACAGCTTTTCCGAACGGAAAGGCGCCGAAACCTTTACTTCATCGGCCACGGTTTTAGGTTTAATCACATACCCCACAAAAATACAGGTGAACAGCGCCACCAGGGGCATCAACACACTGTTGCTGATAAAATCGAAGAAATCCAGAATGGACAGTCCCAGAGGCGCCACCCAGGAAAGCACGCCGAAGCCCAGCGAAGACGGGACAGCCATGAGCAGGGCATAGGCAAATACCAGAATACAGGCGATGCGCCGTTTTAGTCCGCATTTTTCCTGGACAATGGACACCACCGTTTCCATCAGGGAAATGGCGGACGTCAGGGCCGCGAACAGCACCAATACGAAAAATACCACGCCCAAAAGCCCGCCGGCACGCATACTGCCAAATACCTTGGGCAGCGTAATAAACATCAAACTGGGGCCTGAAGAAAGCACGCTTTCATCCCCGCCGGAAAAGATAAATACGGAGGGAACGATGATCATACCGGAAATAAAGGCAATCCCCGTGTCAAATAATTCGATGCTCCTCACGGATGCCTCTATATTTTCCGTTTTAGGCATATAGGAGCCATAGGTAATCATAATACCCATGGCAAGGGACATGGAGTAGAACAGCTGTCCCATTGCCGCAAGAACACAGTTGGCCGAAAACCCGGAAAGATCCGGCTTGATGTAGTAGATCAGGCCTTCCAGTGCGCCGGGACGCGTCACCACATAGGCCGCAATCCCCACGGAAAGGATCACCAGAATGGGCATCAGTACCTTGCTGGCATTTTCTATGCCCTTCTGTACGCCCAGCATTACGATAAGCGCCGTACCCGCTATGAATAAAAACAGCCAGAAAAGCGGTTCTGCCGCTCCGCTGATAAAACCGGTAAAGAAGGTATCTTCCACCGCCTGGGCCCCGCGGCCGGTGGCATAAACGAAAAAGTACTTGATCACCCATCCGCCGATCACACAATAATAAGGAAAGATCACCACCGGCACAATACTGCAGAGTATCCCCAGAAAAGAAAATTTCTTATTCAGCGACGTGAATGCGGAAAGAGGGCTCCTCCCCGTTTTCCTGCCTATGGCTATCTCCGTAAGCATCAAAGAAAAGCCAAAGGTTACCGCCAGGATCAGATAAACGAGTAGAAACGTTCCTCCGCCATACTTGGCCGCCAGATACGGGAACCGCCAGATATTACCCAGCCCTACGGCAGAGCCTGCCGCAGCGAGGATAAACCCCAGCCTGCTTGAAAAACTGTTCTTCTGTTCTTTCATGAAACTATTTCCCCCTGTTCGTTATATTTTTTTATTTTCAAGACCGGCCCGGTCAGATTGCGAAATCAAACAGGCTGATCTGATTGGACTCCGGCAGGTTCCCCAGCAGATTCAGAGAGGAAAGCAGGTCGACCACTGTCTTGGATACCTTGGCCCTGTCCCTGAAATCATCCTTGGACAGAAAAGGCCCGTCCTTGGCCGCCTCCACGATGGAATCGGCCGCCTTATCCCCCAAGCCGTCTATGCTGCTTAGCGACGGCATCAGCTTATCTCCCACCACCTGGAAATTTCTGGAATGGGCGGAAAAGATATCTATGGGTATGAATTCAAAACCCCTGGCATACATTTCCTGCACCACCTTCATATCCTTGGCCGTATCCTGCTCCTTCTTGGAGAGCGAGTCTTCCCTCCTTTTGTAATCCGCCATAGCCGCCTCCAGATGTCTGCGCCCCTGGCACATGATTTCATAGGAAAAGGCAGACGCGCGAATACTGAAATATGCCGCATAATAGGCCAGCGGATAATTCACTTTACAGTAGGCAATCCTCCAGGCCATCATCACATAGGCTGCCGCATGGGCCTTGGGGAACATATATTTGATTTTCTTGCAGGACCAGATGTACCAGTCCGGCACATTGGCGGCCAGCATGGCTTCTTCCATCTCCGGCTTCAGCCCCTTTCCCTTCCGGACGCTCTCCATGATCTTGAAGGCGAGGCTGCTCTCCACCCCCATCCCAATCAGATAAATCATAATATCGTCCCGGGTACAGATGGCGGTGGAAATCGTGGCCTTTCCCTCCTTGATCAGCGTCTGCGCGTTGCCCAGCCACACATCGGTCCCGTGGGCCAGCCCGGCGATCCGCACCAGATCCGAAAAGGAAGTGGGTTTGGTGTCCAGCAGCATCTGCATGGCGAACTCCGTGCCGAATTCCGGGATGCCAAGCGCCCCCAGAGGACACCCGCCGATATCCTCCGGCGTGATCCCAAGCGCGCTGGTATTCTGAAACAGGGACATCACCTGCTTATCGTCCAGCGGAATCGTCGTGGGATCGATCCCGGTCAGATCCTGAAGCATCCGGATCATGGTGGGATCATCGTGCCCCAGAATATCCAGTTTCAACAGATTATGGTCGATGGAGTGATAGTCAAAATGGGTCGTCACAATGTCCGTAGACATATCGTTGGCCGGATGCTGCACAGGGGTAAAGGAATTGATATCCTCTCCCAGAGGAAGCACGATGATCCCTCCCGGATGCTGCCCCGTGCTTCTGCGGATTCCCGTACAGCCCGTTACAATCCGGTTGATCTCGCAGCTCCTCTTATGCTTTCCCCGCTCTTCATAGTAATTCTTCACATAACCGTAGGCGGTCTTATCCGCCAGCGTACCGATCGTACCTGCACGGTAAGTCTGCCCTGCTCCGAAAATCACTTCCGTGTATTTATGCGCCTTACTCTGATACTCTCCGGAAAAATTCAAGTCGATATCCGGTTCCTTGTCGCCTTTGAAACCGAGAAAGGTTTCAAAGGGAATGTCAAACCCGTCTTTTTTCAGCATTTCCCCGCATACAGGGCACTTCTTATCGGGCATGTCACAGCCGGCTCTGCCCGCGTACGCTTTTACTTCCGGGGAATCGAAATCGCTGTAATGGCATTTCTGACAGTAATAATGAGGACTTAGGGCATTTACCTCCGTGATCCCCGCCATATTTGCCACAAACGAGGAACCCACGGAGCCACGGGAGCCCACCAAATATCCGTCCTCCACCGATTTCCATACCAGCTTCTGTGCGATGATGTACATGACGGCAAACCCGTTTGTAATGATGGAGTGCAGCTCCTTTTCCAGCCTTTCTTCCACAATGGGCGGCAGTTTTTCCCCGTAGAGCTCGTGCGCCCTGTTATAACAAATTTCGGTCAGCGTCTTGTCGCTGTCCGGAATCACCGGCGGACATTTATCCGGCCGCACCGGAGAAATCGGCTCTATCCGATCCGCGATTCGGTTGGTATTGGTAATCACCACCTCCTCGGCCTTGTCGCTTCCCAGGTATTCGAATTCCTTTAGCATCTCCTCCGTGGTACGCAGGTAAAGAGGCGCCTGGTCCTCGGAATCCTTAAATCCCTTTCCCGCCATGATGATGCGGCGGTATACCTCGTCCTCCGGATCCAGGAAATGTACGTCACAGGTTGCCACCACGGGCTTGTCATGCGCTTCGCCCAGGGCCACGATCCGACGGTTGATATTCCGGATGTCCTCAATGGAATTCACATTCCGAACCTTTTCATCATGGATCATAAACCGGTTATTTCCCACCGGCTGAATCTCCAGATAATCGTAGAAATCCACGATCCCGGCAATCTCCTCGTCGCTTTTTTCGTCCAGAAGCGCCCGGAAGAGTTCTCCCGCTTCACAGGCGCTGCCCAGGATCAGCCCTTCTCTGCACGTTTGCAAAAGGCTTTTGGGAATTCTGGGCCTCTTGGAAAAATAGGTGAGGTGGGATTTTGAAATCAACCGGTAGAGATTCACTCTTCCCGTATCGTTTCCCGCCAGGATAATAGCATGGTGGGTGGGCAGGCGCTTCACGATATCCGGATTGGACTCTCCCAGCGCATTCACCTTTTCCAGGGTATCTATGCCGTCCTTTTCCAACATGGAGAGAAAACGCAGGAAAATTTCCGCGGTGGCTTCCGCATCGTCCACCGCCCGATGGTGGTTCTCCAGGGAAATTCCCAGGGTTTTTGCCACGGCATCCAGGGTATGCTTCGCCTGATGGGGCAGAAGGGCCCGGGCAATCCCAACCGTGTCCACATAGGTAAAATCAAAGGCCAACTGCTGCTTTCCCGCATTCTCGCGGATAAAGCTCACATCAAAGGATGCGTTATGGGCCACGAGCACCGTCCCCTCACAGAACGCAAGGAAACGGGGAAGCACTTCCTCTATTCCCGGGGCGTCCTCCACCATCCCGTCATGGATACCCGTCAGCTTCTCTATCTCAAAGGGGATCGGCGTTCTCGGATTGATAAAGGCCGAAAAACGGTCCTCGATCTTCCCGTCCGCAATCTTCACCGCACCGATCTCGATAATCCGGTTCTTAACCGGAGAGAAACCTGTCGTCTCGATATCAAAGACCACATAGCTTCCCTCCAGAGGCTGCCCTTTTGCGTTGACTACGATTTCCTTCAGATCGTCCACCAGATAGGCCTCCACACCGTAGATAACCTTAAAGAAATCCTTCCTGTCCGGATTCTCCTCCCCGGCCTCTATACGTCTGCCTTTTTCCTCTTTCCAGAGATCCTCTACCAGATGATTAGCGTCCGGGAAGGCCTGTACCACGCCATGATCCGTGATCGCAATGGCAGGATGGCCCCATTGATAGGCCCGTTTCACCAGATCCTTTACCTCGGAAACTCCATCCATATCGCTCATTTTCGTATGGCAGTGCAGTTCCACCCGTTTTCGTTCGCTCCGATCCACCCTGCTGTGGGTAAAATCGCCTATTTTTTTCACCCCTACGACCGAGCCTATTGTCAGTTCGCTGTCAAACTTGTCAATGATGGTCATTCCTTTGATTTTCACAAAGGCGCCCTTTTTGATCCCTTCACAGACTTCTGAGACCTGGTCGTTTTTCAAAAACATTTTGACGGTTAAGGTATCCGTGAAATCCGTCACATCGAAAATCAGGATGGTTCTTTCGTTCTTGATCTCCCGTTTATCCAGGGTCAGGATCTGTCCCCGGATTGTCACCTCCCCCATTTCTCCCAAAATTTCTTCTATAGGTATGGCCTCTTCCTCAAAATCACGTCCATACAGTACGTCCGGATTGTCGGAACGCCTGAGCGGCCTGTAAGTATCCTCCTTCTGGAATTTTCCCCTGCTGCGGCCGAAGCCGCCTGCCCTTTTCCCGTTTTCTCTTTGAACGCTCTCCTGGATATCCCCCGGGGTGCGTTCCTCCCTCCGAAGGGGAGGCTTGGAGGGAAAGGGAAGGATATGATTCGCCGTCTGTTCCTCCTCTGTGGCTGTTTTCGCCATAGAAGCCAGATAAGCATCGTATGAATCGTCCGCTTTGGACACGTTCTCCGCTCCCGCCGCTGCCCTTGACGATTCCGGACGGGCAAAGGGTACCTCCTCCGTCTGAGGGTTCTCTTTTTTCTCTTTATATATAAAATTTACCATCAGCGGAAATCCGCAGCGTTCATGAAAGACCTTTTCCAGGATTTCGCCCAGCTGGCCCGCCTTGTCCCTTGCCAGAACCGTATCCTCTATCCGGAGCTGCATCCTTCCCTCCCCCGGGAAGGAAATCTCCGCATTCTTCAGCATACTGTACATCAGATGGCTGTATTCGGACAGTTCCAGCAGGATGCTGCCCCGGTACGCATCCATCAGCTTTTCCGGATCGTACTGGGAAGACAGACGAAACCTTTCATAAATCCGGACCGTCATATGACATCCCGAAAAGAGCTGCCTTTTTATCTCTTTTTCCACCTCATATACATCCTGCTTTTGGATCAGGCGTTCGCTCATCAGATAAACGCGTACAAAATCCTTCCTTTTGGTGGCCGTTACCCGCTCCACCCAGGTCTGTGCAAACAGATCTTTCCTTTTCCCTTCCAGCTTAAGTCCCGGAAATACCTCAAAAAAAGCTTTCGCCATTTCGATCACTCCTGCCCCATTACGGGCCGTTCCGTCTCTCTATGCTTCCCAGTGCAGAAGTTCTTCCCGCAGGGCGGAAAGCAGCTCCTCTTCCGGCAGCTTCCGAACGATCTCCCCTTTTTTGATCAACAGCCCTTCTCCGATTCCTCCCGCGATCCCGATATCCGCTTCTCTCGCCTCTCCCGGGCCGTTCACCGCACATCCCATTACGGCCACTTTCACACCGTCCAGCGGAATGTCCGCCACCATGGCTTCCACCCGGTTTGCCAGACCGATCAGGTCAATCTTCGTCCGGCCGCAGGTGGGACAGCTCACCACCTCAATGCCCCCTTTGCGAAGCCCCAGGGTGCGCAGCAGCAGCTTTGCCGTGCGGACCTCTTCCACGGGATCTCCCGTAAGGGACACCCGGACGGTATCTCCGATGCCCTCATAGAGGATGATACCCATCCCCACGGAGGATTTAATATTTCCGCTCCACAGCGTCCCCGCCTCCGTGATCCCCACATGCAGCGGATAATCCGTTTTCTGTGCCAAAATCTCGTGCGCTTTGACGCACATCAGTACATCGGAGGATTTAATGCTGATCACCAGCTCCCGATACCCCAGATCCTCTATAATTCTTACTTTATCCAGGGCACTTTCCACGATTCCCTCTGCCGTTACGCCGCCGTATTTCTCTATCAGGGACTTTTCCAGGGAACCTCCGTTCACCCCCACGCGGATGGGGATATGGCGTTCCTTTGCCGTCTTTACCACAGCCGCCACATTTTCCTTCGTCCCGATATTCCCGGGATTGATACGGATTTTGTCCGCACCGTTTTCCATGGCGGCAATGGCCATTCTGTAATCGAAATGAATATCCGCCACGATCGGGATATGGATGCTCTTCTTGATCTTTCTGATCGCTTCGGCCGCTTCTTCGGTGGGCACGGTACAACGGACGATCTCACACCCTGCAGCCTCCAGGCGAAGGATCTGCTCCACCGTGGCTTTCACATCCTCCGTCCTCGTATTGGTCATGGACTGGATCAAAACAGGATTTCCCCCTCCGATTTCCCTGCTCCCGATCCGCACCCTTCTCGTATGTTCTCTGTGCATATCCGGCTCCCATCTGCGCATTTCGGCGCGCATAAAAATCAGCTCATCTACTGTGCCACAAGCTCCATCTGTATCGGTCTATATTCCCCGGGCCGGGCCGGAATGGACAGTCCCGCATACATCAGGGCACCTCCGGACAGCAGCCTTCCGTCCGGCAGACGGTAGGTTTTTCCTTCGTCCAGGCCCTTTAGTCTGACGAACATGGCCTTCGCATTGGCCCGTACGTGCGTAACCACCAAATTGAGGAGCACCTGCCTTTTATCCTCCGATACAAATGCCCAGGCCACGAAATCCCTTCCGTCTCCCGGCGCATTCAGCCGGTAATAATCTCCCTGATGAATTAATTCATAGTACTTTTTATAATCCGCCACCTGAGCCTTCACCAGCTCCTTTTCTTCGTCCGGAAGCAGGTTTAAATCCAGCTCATAGCCGAAGCTTCCTGCCATGGCGACCACTCCCCTGGTCTCAAAGGGAGTCTCTCTTCCCGTCTGGTGATTGGGGCTGGCGGACACATGCGAGCCCACCGTACCGACGGGATAGAAAAAGGACGTCCCATACTGGATCTGCAGCCGCTCCACGGCGTCCGTATCGTCGCTGCACCAAATCTGCGGGGAATAGTACAGCATGCCCGCGTCAAACCTTCCTCCGCCTCCGCTGCAGCCTTCGATCATCAGATCCGGGAATGCCGTAGTCAGCCGTTCCAGCAGTTCATATACGCCCAGCATGCAGCGGTGGAATACTTCTCCCTGCCTTTCCCGGGGGAGTTTTGCGCTGTATATATCGCTCATGCTGCGGTTCATATCCCATTTCACATAATCGATCCGGGCGCGGCTTACAAGATCGCTCATCCGCTCAAACAGATAATCCCGTACATCCTGTCTGGACATGTCCAAAACCAGCTGATAACGGCTGCGGTTGGGTTTTCTGCCCGGAATCCGGAGCGCCCAGTCCGCATGCTTTCTGTACAGGTCGCTGTCCTCCGACACCATTTCCGGTTCAAACCACAGGCCGAACTTCATACCCAGGGCATGGATTTTCTCCGATAGGCCTTCCAGGCCTTCCGGCAGCTTTTCACGGTTTACATACCAGTCTCCCAGTCCGGAGGTATCGGTATCCCTTTTCCCGAACCATCCGTCATCCAAAACGAGCATCTCGATCCCCAGCTGCGCCGCCTGCCCGGCGATCCGCAGGATTTTTTCTTCGTTGAAATCGAAATAGGTCGCCTCCCAATTGTTGATCAGGATGGGACGCCTCGCATATTTATATTTTCCCCGGCAGATATGTCTGCCGATCATCCGATGGAAACGATGGGACAGCTCCGTAAAGCCCTCTCCTGAAAAGCCCAAAATAGCCTGCGGCGTCTCAAAGCATTCCCCCGCGTCCAGCCGGAAACGAAACTGCTCCGGATTGATCCCCATTACCGCCCGGGTCTGGCCCATCTGATCCACCTCGGCCCTGGCGGTGAAATTACCGCTGTAAACCAGAAGCATTCCGTAGCAGTCCCCCGCATCCTCCGTCGTCTCCGGCGCGCACAGGATCAGGGACGGATTATGCTGATGGCTGGACGTCCCCCTTTTGCTGGAAATGCAGAAGGTCCCGTGCCCGAGCGGGATCCGCTCCGGCATCCGCTCCATGGCATGGCGGCCGTGGAAATGCACCACCTCCCACTCCCCGAAAGGAAGCTCCAGGCAGACGCCAAACAGCTTCTCCAGTTCCACCGTACCGGATGTGGTATTCTTCAGTACGGCCGCCCGGGTAATCATATCCTCCTTTTCAAACACCCCGTATTTCAGCTCCAGTTCCAGTCCGGTGGCGTCGTCACGAAGACAGATCAGGAGGGTTTCGCTTTCTTCTCCCTCGTCATAGGCCGCAGGCATCCCTTTGATCCCGTATGCCCCACGGCTGACGGAATGGGATACATAACGGAAATCCGCCGCCCGCGAGCCATCCGGATTGACCGCCTCGATACAACCCTCCCTATAGTCCCCCACGCCGGCCGAGGGGAACTCCTGGGGCTGGATATCCAGGGAAAAGCATTTGTCCGTATCCGCTTCATAGGGATTCCCCGAAAAACCCACGTCCGGATACCAAAGCAGATAATCCATGGAGCTTCCCTCCACCTTTTTTCCGTAATAGAGGTGTTTCAGGATATTAAATCTGCCCACCTTCATCTGGTAAGTGGTATGCTCGGTCTGTAACGTAAACACCCGTGTAGATTCATGATAAGTGATCGCCATAGCCTCTCTCTCCTTGTCCGAGTCGCCAATCTTCTTGTACTAATCCTTTCATGCCGCGTCCTTTGCGGCAATCGGGTAGGAGAAATCACGAATGCGTTTTCTCCTCTGCGATTCCATTTGGCCTGCCTGAGGCACAAATTGCTATCTCCATCATAGGAGACGAATGCCCGCCTGTCAATCTCTTCCGAGCAGATTCCCAGGACAAACGTATAAATGGTCCTGCGGCCCCTGCGCCACCCCTGCCCGTCCCCGAGGCGTGTGATGATCACAGAGGGGACCATCCGAAAACCCGGCCGGTTTCTTTTATCCGCCCCTCCTTTGGCAGGAAAAGCTATAGGTGCGGTCCGGTTTTCCTTCCCCTCTTCCCGAAATACGAATGTGCATCGTTTCCCCGCTCTCCAGCAGCTCCTCCGGGATTTCCACATAGATAGGCCCTTCCGTCTCACAGACAGCTCCCGCCCGGATCAATATTTTCCTCATATAAGCGTCCCTTACCACCACGGGCAGGTTCGCTCCCTCCTGCGGCAAAGCCTCCCGGGCGAGCAGGGCCCTCGCCGGGAATGCGAGGGACATTCCCGCACACAGCCCTGCGAAGGCCCCAAGCCATATCTGGCGCCTTTTGTCCGTTCTTATCCAATTTTTCTCCTGTCGATACCATGGGCCGTTTTGCCCGGAGGGAATGCGGAGGCGGACGTGCAGCCGGCGGATCAGCCGTTCCCACAGGCAGCAGATCAGGACAGGGATGAGGCCGGCCAAAAACTGCCCCGCTCCTGCTTCTTTCAGGCTTCCTCCGTCCGCCGTTAAGCCGTAACAGGTCAAGAGCAGATCCGCGCCGCAAAAGCCGGCCCAGCCCATCAGCCCCAGTGAAATTCCCCGTACCAGCAGACACACCGCCGTGCCGGCCCGACTTTTTCTGTCCGTGCGGAATAATTCCCGTTTCATTTCCTCCGCGCTCTGAAACCGGCCTGCCGGATCCGGGGCCATGGCGCGCCGGATCAGCTTCTTGAGTCTTTCCGGCACATCTGCCCTCCTCTCCAATGCTTCTCCCGCTCCCTTCGGCCGCATTCCCGTCAGCATCGTAAGCATCACGGCGCCCAGGCCGTAGATATCGCTGCGCAAGTCTGTCCCCTGCCCTCCCGTCTTTCCCGATGCATCCTGCCCTCCCCGCGCCGTTAAAAGCAACTCCGGGGAGGCATAATCAGGCGTTGCGCTCTGCGGCCGTATTCCCGTCCAGCCGCTCAGAGCGCTTCCGAAATCGATCAGCCGGATGCCTTCCTCCGTCAGCATAATATTGGACGGCTTCAAATCAAGATGCAGCAAGGGAGGCGTCCTCCTGTGGAGGGCCTCCAGCGCGTCGCAGATCTGTATTCCATAGGAACAGACTTCCTTAGCGGATAACCGGCCCCTTTCCGCAATCCGTTCCTCCAGGGTGATCCCGTCCACCCGGTCCATCACCAGATATCTTTTTCCGTTTTCCCAAAAGGCATCCACGATCCTCGGAAAAAAGGTGCTGTCCAAGTCTCGCAGGGCCATGCATTCCTTCCTGAAGTCCGCTTCTCTGCACGCTTCCTCCCCCCAAATCTTCATGGCCCAATATTTTCCCAGTTTTTTGTCGAATACCAGATAGGCGCTTCCCATCCCGCCTTCTCCCAGTTTCTTGATTTTCTCGTATCTACCCTCCGGCATACCCCATCCCCCTCACTTTATCCGTATCGCAACAGCCGTGATATCGTCCCTCTCTCCGCGGTTTCTCAATTTCCTGCACATCCCTTCCATCCATGCTTCCAGATCCCTTTCCCCGCCGACCCTCCTTCCGGCCTCCAAATCCCCGTCCCGCAGCTTTCTCCAAAAGCCGTCCGTACACAGTACAAGCAGCTGTCCCCGTCCCAGCCGACCCATGGAAAACCGCAGGGGATACCAGCCGAAGGAACCGATACACCGGGTCAGACAACCTCTTTGGTCCGTATCGTCCCGGGTCAAGACTCTGTTTCCTCTCCGTTTGGCCAAACAGACCCGGCTGTCTCCCACGGAACAGATCACATACCGTCTTCTCCATAATAAGACCGCGCTCAGCGTAGCTCCCAGCTTCCGGCTCTCCCGCTTTCCATACGCCCTCAATGTACCGGCGGCATTATATAATCGCCTGGCCATGCTCTTCTCCATCCGCAAAAGCCCTCGCCCTTCCGGATAAGATCTGCATGCAATTCCCAAAGCCTCCCCATAAAACCACCGCTTCAGCTCTTCCGCCAAAAACCCGCTGGCGTTCTCCCCCTCCTCCAGCCCTCCGATACCGTCGCTCACCATCGCCAGAAGCATCCGCCCCCGCCTGGTTTTCACCTGCTGCACCAGAAGGGAGTCGCCGTTTCCGCTCCTTTTGTGATCCGGACAGTTTCCCTCTTCGGAAAAATACGCTCCCCTTTTCCGACCCCTTTCCCAGCAAAAAACGGCCTGATAATTCATTTTAACCTCCATTCATGCCGCGCCCTTTGCGGCATCGCGACGTGAAATCGCGTATGCGGTTTTCCGTCTGTGATACCTCAATTACAACATGAGCTGCTATAAAAGATTCCTTTCAAGTAAAACGGGATTCAACTTAGAGTGCGATACGGATTCTTCTGCCGTATCGATCGAATAGATGAGGGCTCGCCCTGCGGAGCCCGCCTGCCATAATTTGGATCTGCAGATTTCTTTTTGAAATGTGGGAAAAGTATAGCATATCCAACGTCTTTTGTGGAGTACTTTTCCCGTTATTTTATGAAAAATTTATTTTTCGTTTTATCCGGCAGTTTGGCTAAATGGAGGAAGCGGCAGACGCGGAAAGAGTCCTGCAGACAGGGACGTCCCCCAAATGCAGGAGAAGCACAAACGCCTTCAAATTCCCGCCGTCCTTCCCATAAGTCTCTCATAGATAAGCTCCACCTGTGCGGGAAGCAGGAATTTCCTGTTGTGGCGCATAATTTCGGCAACGGTTCCGGACAGGGCACGAAGGGGGAGCGCCCAGCGGTTATCCCCCATGTATCCGGCCGTCTCCAGGCGTCCCCTGTTGCCGAACACGGCCATGGAATAGCAGGGCAGCTTCGGCATATCGCGGCAGGTCCATTGGATCACGTCCAGGCTCCTTTTGTTGTACAGAAACGGGTTATAGAAATAATTCCTGCAGGGAAACAGCCATCCTTCGCGGAAGGACTGTGTCCAGTATCTTCCCGTCGTGCTGCCCTGTATGACACCTTCCAGATCGCCGGAACTGACCACATAGACGCCCGATTCATGGATCAGAAGCACCTCCGCCTCTTCCTCCCCGTCCTCGCCCAGACGGCAGTTGCGCAGCAGGCGTTTATATCCGGCCGTCTCCTGGAGGATCCGGTAGATTTCTTCCGTGCACATCTTCCTCCCGGCAAAAGACGCCTCATAATAGGAACTGTGGCTGAGTTTTTCATCATAGGGATTATAGACCATCCTTTTTCTGTAGTGCCAGAGCACGAGCAGAAAAAGCAAGATAACCGTTACCATCCTTCCTCACATTCTGCCGCCCCGGGCGGCCCTATCTGTAAAGCACATAATCCTGCATTTCCCGGTGAAAGCCGGCCGCCGTGAGAGCATGGACGGTCGACGGGGGATACTCCTTGACCACAATACGTTTTTGTACGGAAAAAAGGCTTCCTTTTTTATATACCTCCGAGAAAAGGCGCAGGCATTCTTCCTGTATGCCCTCGTCCCATATACGCAGCGTCTTTCCCTGTTTTTCCATCGCCGCCACCGGGACGCCGCCGAGACACGCCACCGCGTTCCCGGGGACATTCAGGAAAGTCCTGCCCTCCCTGTGCGGCAGAAGCCTGCCCCAGGGCTGGGCCGGGTCGGCCGCATTGATCCAGACCAGGCCGTTCTCCGGTTCCGCCAGCTCCCGTATAAGCCCGGCGTAATCCTCGGCGCGCATGAACTGGGCGCCGGAAAAGCCTTCTACAAAATATCCTCTCCGCACCTGGCCCGTATATTCCCGTACGCGCAGCACTGACAGCGCTTCCGCCCAGGGCAGGCCGCAGGCTGCCGCCGTCTCCCGGCACAGGATCAGATATTTGGTAAAACAGGACGCGAGCCTTTCTTCCACGGACTGCTCCCGCAGAGGCCGCACCACATCCCAGCGCCCGGCATGCAGCGCCTTCACTCTGAGATTCACCCGCGCCCTGGCCGTGGCCTTCCTGGTCTTTTCCCGATCCAGCCATTGCCGTACGGGCACGAAGCTGTCCGCATATACGAGCCCCTTTTCCAAAAGGGCGAGCAGCGTCTCATGGGGCGATTCCCCGGGAAGCACGCCGTTCAGCGCCTGCATAAAGCTGGCGCCTCTTTTCAAAAGCGCTTCGTACAGAGCCCTTTCCTTTTCCCCCAGTCCTTCCGTCCGCCCGCTTAGATCCGCGTCCCAGTCGATTTCCTCCTGCCTGTCAAAACGCAGGGCGCCCTTTTCTTCCACATGCCAGAACAGTTCTCCTCCGGCCAGAAATTGATCCAGCAGGGCTTCCCGATAGCTTCCGACTCGGCCCGGAAGGACGATCCCCTCCCAGTACGCCGCGGGCAGAGCGGTTCCTACATAACGCTCCAGGGTATTTTTCACGCCTTCCTCCGGAGGGACGTTTTGCGCGATTCGGCCCAGCAGAGCCGCCGCATAGGCTTCGCCCGGACAGGTACGAATTTCCTGCCGGCGGTTCTGAACGGTGCGCATCCTGGCACGGCTGTAAAGGGCGGCATGGTAATATCGTCCTTCCTGACAGACCGCCTCCCCGCGCCGGCAGAGCTCCTCCAGGATATCCGCCGTCTCTTTGGTCCGCCAGCCGTAGCGTTCCCCGGTCTGAACCGCATCCGCCGCCCCCCGGTAGCGCAGCATACGCCTTACGATATGAAGCCGTTCTTCCCTCACACGTGCGTCCTGCCCTTCCCCGAAGGCCTCCGGAACCAGGGCCGCACCATATTCTTCCTCCTGTTCCGCCGCAATCCACAGCCCCTGTTCCAAATACAAGGCCCGTCCCTTTCCGGCCAGGCAGTCCAGCCACTCCGCCGGGATGTCCAGTTCTCCCGCCGCCAGATCCCCTTCCGTCATCAAAAGGGAATGGAGCTGTTTCTCATCCTCCGGAAGCCTTTCTCTCTCCTGTACCCGGGCCAGTTCGCCGTCTCCCGGCCGGATCAGCTTCTTTTCCTCCTTTAACGCTTCCTCCACCGCACCATGGACCCCCCGGGGCGTAGGCGCATAGTCGTACATCACCGCCGCTTCCTGCCCCCATTGCAGAGGCAGGGACATGGGAGAAGGCGTCTGTGTATAAAGCTCCCGAACTTTCACCGCTCCGGAGCGGATATCGCTCAAAAGCACCCGCACCCCTTCGGCGTCCCACAGCTGCTTCATGCACTCCCTCCGGGTTTCCCGAATCAGGGGATGTGCCTTCTTTCGCACCACCTGGTCCAGCATTTCCGCGCTGCGGAGCCGCTGCATCCAAAGAGGCTGCCTCCCGTTTTTTCTCACTCCCATCATCAACGCCCGGCCGCCGTTATACCGGAACGCCATATTGAAAAGGGGCGTGGCGGGAAGCAGAGCCTCCAGACGCCCGATGCAGGATTCCGGATCGATCCGCTGCAAAATCCCCTCCGGAAGCGCATCCTCCCCGTAGGAATACAGAAGGAAACCGTCCTCCTCGTCCACGCTTCCCACATTCCTTCCCAGCTGTTCCCTGGCCGTCAGGGCCGCGAGAAGGGCAAGGGGCGCATTGATCCGTCTCCCGAAGACGGAATGAATCATCAGCTGGCTGTTCCCGGATTGGTCACGGAAATGTTCCACCAGAATCGTCCTGTGATCCGGCAGCCCGCCCGTACTCTTGATTTGGCGCAGAAGATATCCCTCCGCCAGCTTCACCGCCGCATCGTCCAGCCCCAGTTCCTGCAGGGCCGTCCGCATCCGTCCTTCCTCCCCGGCTTTCTGCAAATCATGCAGGATTCGGCCGAACGCTTCTCCCGTCCTTTTATCCCGCCCCTTGATTTCCCCCTTCCAGAAAGGCAGCCTGGCGCCCTCCACGCTTGCCTGGGCCACGGTCACCGTGTCCCTGCTGATATTCACCACCCTCCAGGCGAAGGAACCCAGGATGAAACGATCCCCTTTCCGGGATTCGTAGACGAATTCCTCATCCACCTCCCCCAGCTTCACCCCTTCCTCCGTTTTCACCGCATACAGGCCCTTATCCGGGATGGTCCCTCCTGCGGAAATGGCCAGCATCCGACTGTAGCCGTCTCCCTCCACCCTCTCATGGATCCTGTCATACAGAACCCGCGGCCGGGCCGGTACATCCCGTTCGTGCTCATAATCCCCTGCCAGCATACCCAGAACGGCTTTCACATCCTCCCTGGTAATATGCCGAAAAGGCCAGGCCCGCGGAAGGATTTCCATGACCTCGTCCACCGTGAAGCTCCGGAAGGCGGCCATGGATACCAGATGCTGCGCCAGCACGTCCAGGCATTCCTCCGGAGGATTCAGCCGTTCCAGCTCTCCCTGCCTGGCGAGCTCGGCCGTCATACCGCAAAGGACGCATTCCGCCGCCGTCCTGGGAAAAAGATACATGACGCTGACGCGGTTCGGATTATGTCCCGCCCGCCCCAGACGCTGCAAGGTGCCGGAGACGGTACGCGGGCAGCCCACCTGAAGTACCTGATCGATCTCTCCCACATCGATTCCCAGTTCCATCGACGAGGTCGCGCACAGAAGACGCAGACGCCCTTCCCGCAGGGCCGCCTCCGTTTCCGTCCGCTGTTCCCGGGACAGGCTTCCGTGATGTACCCGGGCGAATCCGTCCCCGCCCAGCAGGTTTACATAATAAGCCAGTTTTTCCGCGTATCTCCTTCCTTCCACAAAGGCGATCACGCTCCGGCTCCCCTGACACTGCCGGTATACCAGCTTCCCGAGTTCCTCCCATACCGGATCCTTCCTTCTGCCGGCAGCCGCATCCGCGTAAGGAGCGAGGATGTCCAGCCGCACCCTTTTCTCCATGGGCGGAGCCGCGATCTCTGCCCTCTCCGGCGCCAGATACTCCGCCGCCACCTCCAGGGGATCTATGGTGGCCGACAGTCCGATTCTCTGCAAAGGCACTTTACACAGATGATCCAGCCTTGCCAGGGAAAGCATCAGATGGGCGCCCCGCTTTGTATCGATCAGGGCATGGAGTTCATCCAAAATCACCGCCTTTGCCCCGGCAAGCACGTTCTGCCCCGTCTTGCTTGTCAGCATCAGATACAGGGATTCCGGCGTGATGATCAGGATATGGGGCGGATGCCGCACCATCTTCTGCCGGTCCCTCTGCGGCGTATCCCCCGTCCGGACCGCCACCTCGATCTCCTGACCCCCGCCGATCCCATCGAGGGGGCGGCGCAGATTTTCCCGGATATCCGCGGCCAGGGATTTCAGAGGGGAAACATAGATCAACTGCAGTTCCTGCTTCAACGTCCCTTCCTCTGCCTGCCTTTTCATGCGGTCGATGAAAACCAGGAAAGCGGAAAGCGTTTTCCCCGTTCCGGTGGGCGCCGACACCAGCACATGTTTCCCTGCCGAAATCAAGGGCCAGGCCTCCTTCTGCACCGCCGTGGGCTCCCCCAATGTATCCGAAAACCACTTCGCTGTTTTCTCTCGAAAGAGCCCTAATACCTCGCATCCTTCCTTCACAATCAGCTCCCGTCCGCAGCCAAAAACGCGCTTATATAATCCACCACCTCATTTTCCAGATCTTCCCGTTCTTCCTTACTCATGGTATAGTCCGCCTCGTTGATAAACCAGTCCGGCGTTCCCGACGAGGTCGTCCCGTCGCTGTTGATCCCGATGATCTTCTCTTCAATATACATAACCGATCCGCTGTTTGTTTTAACACAGCAATTCGTACACCAGTCCTTTATCTCTCCCTCTCCAAAAAAAGAACACAGGCGCTCAAAGATAACGCAGGCCCTTTCATCGTCCGGGATCACCACATCCACAAACAGGTTTTGTTCCCCCTCGAACTCCATGGCGCACAGTCGGAGAATCCCCCCGTCCTTAAGGCTGCAGTCCTCCTGCTTCTGTATATGGATCTTGGACTCCGGCACATTCGCATTTCTCATTTCGCTCAGCCAGTCTCCGTCGGAAGCCCCCTCCTGACCGGCGCTTTTGCCGCAGCCCGCTAAGACAAACAGACAGGCCATAAAAATCAAAACGATCCTTTTCATTCTCAAATTCCTTTCCTTCCTGGGCGGATAATTACGTCAGGAAATATTTTACCACAAATAAAAAAATATGGGTAGATAATTTCATGCATGTCCGGACAAACGCATAAACGGCCCTTAAGGCCCCTGCTGCACCCCTGCCCGGCCCCGCGTCGCGAGGTGATCACAGAGGGGACCATCCAAAAACGCCGGCACTTAGCGCAATGTGGTCAACTTAAGGCCATGGGCGCTCCCTGCCGGGCGCCCGAGGCTGCAGGCGGGAGAGCGCCCGAGGTC
>JAETRI010000136.1 GCA_021770245.1 Lachnospiraceae bacterium | reverse complement strand
GCGCCATTTTTCTATCACTAATCACACGTCTGATCCATTCTGGATAATATCTACTTGTCAAGGTTCATACGACCGATGAATCTTGGTCGGCAGGCTCAAGATTCCGAGAGCCTATTTCCCATTATCGAGGCATCGCCACAACCTCTAAATGCCGAGAGAAAAAGGAAAAGAAGAGGGCCTTGAAGGTGCGATCCCCAAAGCCCCATCCGGTAATTCTATTAAATTTTTGTTTCCGTCTCAGTGAAAATTAAATTTTGCAATTTCGGGAAAATTGTTCTGCAAAATCATTCCCCCTATTCCAGCTCCACCGTAGCCGGCGGCTTCCCGGTGCAGTCATACAGCACCCGATTTACGCACTTTACCTCATTTACGATTCTGCTGCTCACCCGTCCCAGTAGTTCCCAGGGGAGCGGAGCAAACTCTGCGGTCATAAAATCCGTAGTGGTCACCGCCCGCAGTGCCACCGCATAATCATAGGTTCTTTCGTCTCCCATCACTCCCACGGAACGCATATTGGTGAGTGCGGCAAAGTACTGGTCCGGTTTCACCTCCATATCCGAATTGGCGATCTCCTCCCGATAGATGGCATCCGCATCCTGCAGAATCCGAATTTTCTCTTCCGTCACTTCTCCGATGATCCGGATCGCCAGGCCAGGACCCGGAAACGGCTGACGCCCTACCAGTTTCTCCGGAATTCCCAGCTCCCGGCCCGCCGCGCGCACCTCGTCTTTGAAAAGCAGGCGGAGGGGTTCCACGATCTCCTTGAAATCCACATAATCCGGCAGGCCGCCCACATTATGATGGCTTTTGATCACCGCAGATTTCCCCAAACCGCTTTCGATCACATCCGGATAGATGGTTCCCTGAACCAGGAAATCCACGGCACCGATTTTCTTCGCCTCTTCCTCAAAGACACGGATGAATTCCTCTCCGATGACCTTCCTTTTCTCCTCCGGCTCCGTCACGCCGGCCAATCTTTCATAGAAGCGGTTCTGCGCGTTCACGCGGACGAAATTCAAATCGTAGGGGCCGTTCGGTCCGAATACCGCCTCTACCTCATCCCCTTCGTTCTTACGCAGCAGCCCGTGATCCACAAAGACACAGGTGAGCTGTTTTCCCACTGCCCGGGATAACAACACCGCTGCCACGGAGGAGTCCACTCCTCCCGACAAAGCGCACAACACTCTGCCGCTTCCCACCTTGCGGCGCAGTTCCCGGATGCTTGTCTCCACGAAGGAATCCATTTTCCAGTCTCCCCTGCACCCGCATACCTGAAACAGAAAATTTCCCAGCATCCTCTTCCCTTCCCGGGTATGAACCACCTCCGGATGGAACTGCACACAGTAAAGCCCTCTGTCCGGATCCTCTGCGGCCGCCACAGGGCACACCTGCGTATGGGCTTTGACCGCAAATCCCGGGGCCGGCTTGGAAATATAATCCGTATGGCTCATCCAGCAGACCGACGTATCGGACAGAGAGCCGAACATTTTTCCCGTGGCGTCAAAAGACACCTCCGTTTTCCCGTATTCCCGCACGGGAGCCGAAGAAACCTCCCCGCCCAGCATAAAATTCATGAGCTGCGCCCCGTAACAGATGCCCAGGATGGGAATGCCCATCTGAAAGACCGCCTTGTCGCAGATCGGCGCATCCTCCCCGTACACGCTGTTCGGCCCGCCCGTGAAAATAATCCCCTTCGGATTCATCTCCCTGATCTTTTCAAGGGCCAGCGTATGGGGATGTACCTCGCAGTATACGTTGCATTCCCGAACCCTTCTGGCGATCAGCTGATTATACTGCCCGCCGAAATCCAATACTAAAACCATTTCCTTTTTCATCTTAACCGCCATTCTGCCGCCGTAAGGCGGCTTTCCGTTCAAAGTTGAAAAATAGCCGCATATCATTTTTCAACCTAATCCTTTCATGCCGCGTCCCATGCGGCAATGCAATGGGAAACAGGCCGTCACAATCTACGCTCCCATACGGATGCTCCCGCGCCGCTTCGGTCTTACTCCCGTTTGTGCATCGCCGTCTCCCACTTATGTCCCCTGTAGCGGATGGTATAACAGATCCCTCTGAAAATCCAATCCACAATCATTGCCGCCCACACTCCCAAAAGCCCCATATGAAGCCTTTCCGTGAAAAAATAGGAAGCGGCAATACGGAATACCCACATGGAGAAAATCGCAATCAGCATACTCCATATCACATCCCCCGCCGACCGCAGCGTATTGGGCAGTGTAAAGGACGGAACCCAGAACAGGACCGCCATCACATTATGGAAACGCACCACCTCGATCGCCATCCGGGATGCCTCCGGCCCCAGATGGTACATCTTCACCAGAAACGGCATACTCACATACATGATTACGGAGGTTAACACCATACCGGCTTCCACATACAGCATCAATTTTCTGGTATAGTATCTGGCCTGTCCGATTTCTCCGGCTCCGATGCATACGGCGGACACGGACACCAGCGCCAGGTTAATGGATGCCCCAAACAGGATATTCCATCCCGCCAGCGTACCTCCCACGGCATTGGCGGCGATGGCCGAAGTCCCCATCGTGGCCACCAGGCTGAGCACCAGTATTTTACCCAGCTGAAACATACTGTTTTCCAGCCCGTTCGGTATGGCGATGAAGAGAATCCTCCGAATCAGTTCAAGATCGAAACAAAAGCGTACCTGCCCGCAGAAATTGATTTCCCTTTTTTCATTAAACATCAGGGAAAAAATCACGACTGCCCCCACGTATCTGGACACGGCCGTAGGTACGGCAGCCCCCGCCACGCCCCACTTCAGGCCGAAAATGCAAACCGCATTCCCGATCAGGTTCACCGCATTGATGAGAAGGGAAATCCACATGGTTACCTTTGCGCTGTTCATTGCCCGGAAAATAGCCGCACAGGAATTATAGACCGCCAGCCCCGGGAAAGAAACCGCAGTGATGATCAGATAAATCCGGGCCGAATGCATCACATCCGGCTCGATTTGGCCGAACATCAGACGAAGCAGGCTCTCATGGAAGCCGATAAATACGACCGTGATCGCCAATGCCAGCGATGTGGCAAACAGAATGATCTGCCAGGCAGACCTGCTGGCATCCTCCTGCCGCTTCTGGCCCAGGAAATGGCCCGATACCACCGCACCGCCCGTGGCCAGTGCGGAAAAGACGTTGATCAGCAGGATATTCACCGTATCCACCAAAGACACGCCGGAAACCGCCGCCTCCCCTGCCGCGGATATCATGATCGTGTCGGCCATCCCGACGGCAATGGCCAGCGTCTGTTCGATGATCAGCGGAACAATCAGTTTACGAAGATCCCTGTCCGAATATAACATGTCCTTCCACTCGTCCTCTTTTCCCCTTTGTATTCCCGGACTGCCGGAGAACTTCTCCCCGGCAGCCCGTCTCGTTTGCCGATCTTATTTTATTCCCATTTGTTCTCTATGTAAATACTTTTCTCGCGTTGCCATTCCGCCTCTGATATGCCGTTCCGATTTATTGATATCCAACACCCTTCTTGCCTCCTTGGCAAGGGTGGGATTGATCTGGGAAAGACGTTCCGTTACATCCTTATGCACTGTGGACTTTGAGATCCCAAATTGCTTCGCCGTCTGTCTGACCGTAGCATTGTTTTCAATAATATAGTTGGCAATGTTCATCGCTCGCTCTTCGATATAATCCTTCAAGAGAAATCCCCTCAGAGTACTTTTTTACATTGTATGAAGTATTTTGAGGGGGTATGACATATAATCTCACGCTGCCTGCAGTCAGTACAAACGCATGAACGGCCCTGCGGCCCCTGCGCCACCCCTGCCCGTCCCCGCGGCGTGTGATGATCACAGAGGGGACCATCCAAAAACGCCGGCACTTAGCGCAATGTGGTCAACTTAAGACCTCGGGCGCTCTCCCGCCTGCAGCCTCGGGCGCCCGGCAGGGAG
>JAETRI010000135.1 GCA_021770245.1 Lachnospiraceae bacterium | reverse complement strand
AGGCCGGGTGTGGGCAGAGCCCACGAAGCCTTGTAAATGTTGGATTTCTTGGTGTTTTAATGGACATAAATCCTCGTCAGAAAAAATAACAAAGACACAAGATTATTTACACCCTCGATAAGAAAACCTGCAAGGTACGATTACTTTTGTCAAACTTACATTCTCATTGCCCATCTCATTCTTCCTCCTTAAAATCCGCCTCCGCCGTCGCCGCCATAACCTCCTGCCTCTTATCCGACTCCGGCACC
Source organism: Lachnospiraceae bacterium (assembly GCA_021770245.1). Taxonomy (GTDB): domain Bacteria; phylum Bacillota; class Clostridia; order Lachnospirales; family Lachnospiraceae; genus Eisenbergiella. Next base: position 3,696 of record JAETRI010000135.1, on the reverse strand, counting down.
AGCGTAATCTTCCCCTAGGGCTTATACACCAGCTTCCCCAGAACCTCCGCAAACCTCTTCTTACCCATCAGCTTCTCCATCTCCGTAATCCCGATCAGCGACCTCTTATAAATATCCGTATACCCGGCGGCCACAGCCGCCTCCGCCGCCTCTTCCTCATCCGTATACTTCCGGCAGCTCCGGCCCTCCACCAGCTTGAACCCGGCCCACTTCTTCCCCTTGGACACAGCCTCGTCCTGGGCATAGGCATACACATCCGCAGACCACCTGGCCAGCTCGTCCGCCACCTTCAAGACCTCCGCCACCTCATCATCCGTCAAAAGCGCCGGAGCCTTAAACTCCATCTGCGCCAGCCTCAAAAACTCCTCCGCCCTGGCCCTGCAGGTATTCTTCGCCTTACAGAACCGGCACCAGGAACCGCTCTTAAACTCCCCCTCGCCCGCAGTGGCAAGGGCAGCCTTGGGCTTCAGCTCCGCCTCCACCCACTCCATCAGTTCCGCCACCGAAATCTCCCAGGTACTCACCGATTCCAGCCGCGGCTGATAAATAGCCATACGCACCGTCTCAATATCATAGATCGCCCCGAACAGTTCCAGAGCGCCCAGCCCGTACAACATCATCTGCGGGTTCCATTCCGCATCCACCGCAACCCCCTTCCCGTACTTCAGATCAACCACCGTCAGCACCCGGTCCGCCACGATCAGAAGATCCCCCGTGCCGAACCCCTCCGGCACATAAGCCGAATAATCCAGCCGCTGCTCGATCAGCACCACCGGGTCCTTACACTCCTGCCTGGCAAGCTCCACCTGCTCCATGGCAAAAGCCACATACCCGTCCGTGCATTCCTCCATCTCGTCACACTGGTAATCCGACACCGGACGCTTAGACCGCCGTTTCAGGCACCGTTTCAGCTTATGCTCCGCAAGGGCATGGGCGGCAGTTCCTTCCTCCGCATACACGCTATTTCCCGTCTCTTCCGCAAACTGCTCTTCCAACCTTGCGGACGGCGTACAGTTCAGCCACCGCCTGGAAGAAGACGCCGACAACAACGCATGTCTCCCCATATCAAAGCACCCTCGCTTCCTTCAAAAGCGCCGGGTAATGCTCCGGGGCCACCCCGGACAGCTTCACCGCCCCGTACTTCTGCAGCAGCTCCTTAATTTCTTTCGACTTCCCCTCCTGGGTCTTCTGCGCCATCACCGCCCGCACATCCTCAATCGCCACAGCCTTCTTAGAATCCGCCGCCTTCTTATCCACCTTCTTATCCGCTTCCCCGGCCTTCTGTCCCTTCCCGGAACCGGAATCCCCGGCCTCCGCAACACCGGTCTCCACGGCATCCCCGGCCTCTCCCACTTTCCCGGCAGTATCCACAACAGCATCAGCCTCCGTCACAGCCACATCCTTCTCCGCCGTATCAGCAGCACCGTTCCACTCCATACCGGCAAGCCCCCTAAGCCCGTCCGCCACCATGGAAAACCCGTCCGCGATCCTCAACAATTCACTTCCCATCTTACAATCCCTCCATATCTTCCAAACGTTCTATCAGTTCCTCGGAGTACATGGCACACACCAGCATCTCCTTCCCAATCTCCGGGCGGCTGAAATACTGCGCCTTCTCCCCGTACCTCTTCCGTACCTCCGCCTCCATCAGCCTGCGCCGCTCGCCCCGCTCAAAGCCGAACACCCAGATCCCGTCCGCCTTCTCCATCAGCCTGGAGACCAGAATCCCCTCCACAGCGCTCCCAAGCTCATCCTTGAAAATCCCATGGAAACAAAGGAACGGACTCACCGGAATCTTCCCCTTATGGGCCGCATACCGGCAGTATTCCTCCGCCCTCTGCCGGTCCAGCTCCTCACTCCCCGTCAGATGCGTCAAAACCAGCACCATCTCCATGCCCGCTCCCTCCTTCCATGCCTTCCGGCTCCATGAACTTCACCTCAACCCCATGCTCTGCGGCAAAAGCGATCTCCGAAGCCATCCCTTCCGTGGCCTCCCCGAACACCCACACCTCATCACAGCACAGGAGCAGCTCCAGCCCCATGGCAAGCCCCGCCTGCCGCTCCGCCTCAATCCCCTCATTCAGAAACTGCGGGAACAGAAGATGCGGCGCAACCGGCAGGAACCCTCTCTCACAAGCCGCCCGGCAGTACCCGGCCGCCTTCCTTGCATTCCCCTCCATGTCCCCACGGAAAGGGCTGCAGATAAACACCTTCTTACGCATCACCACTTCCATCCTTTCTTCGCTTTCCGTCCGCCGGCCACTGCCGCCGCACCGGATTCATACGCCTGTACACTCTTCTCAATCTGCATCAGCTTCACCGCCAGGCTCTTGGCCACAATGCTGATCGCCTGCAGGATACCAATAAGCTCCTGCGTACTCTCTCTTTCCACTGCCTTCATCCCTCCTTTCCGGGGCTGTCGTATCTATCCCCTTCACTGCCGTAATGACACTTTTTTAAAAATAGGCAATGAAATCCCAAAACTTTTTCAAAAACCATTCGACACAAACTAAAAATATTGTCGAACGCCCCCATATCACACATCTATCCCCCTCTCTCGAAAAAAGCGGCGTAGCTTTTCCAGCACCTTATTCTTACGGAAATCCAGCGTCCGCCGGTTCTTCCCGCTAACCCTCGCATACTCATAGACACTCATTTCCTCCCCAAACACCTTCTCCGCTATCTCCCTTTCTTCCGGCAGCAGGTTATCCAGAGCGTCCTTCAATACCCCCAGCAGCATCCTCTTCTCCGCCAGTTCCTCCGTATCCTCCGCAAACAGTTCATCCCTCATGTCGTTCTCCTTCCATTCCTCATAAGACTCCTCCGTATACCCCTTTTCCTCCATCGCCTCCCGGTTCCTCTGCTCCTTCTTCTTCTGCCTCCACCACGGGCGGAAATACCTCTGGTACTCTTCCTCCGTGACCTCCATCCTCACTTCCTCATTCCCAGACCTGATGGTAACGATCCTCTTTCCAGACATAAAGCGTTCCTTTCTTTACGCCTTCGTAAAGCCAGAAACGCCGGAAGCTCTATGCGGGACAATTCCAAAAAGACCAAAAAAAGGCCGGAGTAAGCTACTTAATTCCTAGCTTTACTCCGGCCATTCGGTGACTCGACACTATGCGGTCCCACTCGCTCGGTCGTAAAAATACATTCAGTTCCTCAATCCTGCACGGGCTGGCAGCACAATCCTCACAATCTTCCCGCAGTGCGGACACCGCAGTTCAAAAGCAACCTCATATGCCCGGTCCCGCCTCACGTCCAGGAGCCTCCTGCCGCACAGCGGACAGACCTTCTTTTCCCCCACGCCGCCTCCTTTCCTGCCACTGCAGGGACAGCGGCACGGCATCCATGCCATAATTTTCCATGCATAATCCAAGTATTCCCCGTTTCCCCCAGGATAAACACCACCACGCCAAAAAAAGACGGCCCCCGCACCCTCGCAGAAGCCGTCCCGCCTATGTACCTATCTCTTCTTTTGCTTTTTCTTCTCACTCTTTGGTTCCCAGTACACCGTAACAATATGATTGCAGTTCGGGCACCTGGTCTGTGCCTCCACTGGCTTCGGGGATCTGGTGCAGATATCCATGATACGCTTTCCGCACCTTGGGCATTTCAGTCTCTCCATTCATGTCCACCTCCTCGTATACAGCCCCGGTTCCTGGCTGCCGGGGCTCTAACCTGGCGATTGTCTCA
>JAETRI010000036.1 GCA_021770245.1 Lachnospiraceae bacterium | reverse complement strand
ATTGGCTGATAGTTTCTGGACAATTCTATTTTACCATAAACCATTGAGGAGATGTTTTATTTTGTACCAAAAAGAATCCCGTATTTATGCGGGTTCTGGCGTTTCGCAATTGCCTAAGTATAATCATGGTGAAAGGAGGTCTTTCACCATGATTGATTATGAAAACTTTGAAAGACACTTAAGGGGCTCCAACCTCTCAGAAAACACCATTTCGTCTTACCTTTTCGCCGTCCGGCAGTTCAGCACCCAGTATGGCTCGGTCACGCAGAAGAACCTTCGAGTCTATAAGTCGTGGCTGATTGACAGCTACAAGCCGCAGACGGTAAACCTGCGCCTCCGGGCCGTCAACTGCTATCTGGAGAGCATCGGCAGGGAAAAGTGGAAGCAGCCCTTCGTCCGGGTACAGCAGAAAGCGTTTCTGGAAAATGTCATCAGCGAGGCCGACTACGAATACTTCAAAACTTGCTTGAAGCGGGACGATGAACTGCTCTGGTATTTCGTGATCCGCTTCCTTGCGGCCACCGGAGCACGAGTCAGCGAACTGATCCAAATCAAAGTGGAACATGTCCGGCTGGGCCATCTCGACCTCTACTCCAAGGGCGGCAAACTGCGGCGCATCTACATCCCTAAGTCATTGCAAAATGAAGCCCTTTCCTGGCTTGATGAAAAACGGCAGAAAAGCGGCTTCATTTTTTTAAACCGCTTCGGGGAGAGAATCACAACGCGGGGGATTTCCGGGCAGTTGAAAAAGCTGGCGGAGCGCTATGGCATCGACACTGCCGTTGTTTATCCACACTCGTTCCGCCACCGCTTTGCAAAGAATTTCTTGGAAAAATGCAACGATATCGCCTTTCTTGCGGATTTGATGGGCCACGAGAGCATTGAAACAACCCGCATCTATCTTCGCAAGACCGCTACGGAACAGCGGGAGATTGTGGACACAGTTATTGATTGGTAAGAGCATGGGGCATACACCAGAAGCAACGTATGCCCCGGTTTTATAGTTGATTACAGATCAAAAATAATCCATGAGTTTTCTTTACTATACGGCGCTGCTCATTGACTGGCGGAAGTGGTATGAGAAAATTTTTAATCATCTGTATTCCTAAATCCGGCACTCCGATTGATTGTGTTTTTTCCTTTGCTTGTTGTAATACAAAACCGCCATCTAATAACATTTGCAAATATTCGGTGTTAATCTGAAGAGGCCGAATCGTACAACATGAGTATGAAACAAGAAATCGTGTATCAAAATCGACAATACGAGCTTTACCAAGGCAAGCTCCAATACGCGAATATAGTATATCTCCATGTATAGGAGTCCCTTTGCGTGATAATCGCTCATAATCGGCCTTGCTAATATGTTTTATATTATGAGTTGTGTTTATGGTTCCATCATCAAGCAAATCCTTAGCTGATAAAAACAACACACCGTCCGGGTCTTCTTTAGGCATATTGTGATCTATATCAAAAATTGCTTCACACAGGTTACAAAGCCTGCACCACGCCCAACTTTCCGGAATTTCAAACGGCAATTTCTCATCAATACACCTCTCCACGCCGTCCACCAGCTCATAATGGGAATTATCCCGCCTGAAAATGACGGATTCGTGCTTGTCCTTCCTGATCTTGCCCTCCCGGATGAGCCGCTGTTTCTCCGCCCGGATGCGCTCCAGCAGAGCCTTTGCCGGTTCATCTGCGGGGTCTTGCGGCACAAGCTTGCCTTGGACAGCCTGATGAAGAATGGATTTCTTGAGACGATTGGGGAAGGCATTCTGCATTGCTTTGGACTCGTCATATATTTTACTGTAGTTCTGGACTATGGGAAGTACCTCAGATAATTTTGTTAAAATTCGGCGTTGCTCCTCTAATGGTGGAATCGGTGTCAAATATGCCTTAATCATTGCTGTTGCCAATTCTTTTTGCTTAGTAGTTCCATCAGCCTGTTTTTCAATTACGCTTTGGACTGTCGGGTTAGAAAAATAGAAATATAAATACTCTGGCAGAACAAGTTGCTTGAACGGGCGAATTACAGTGACATGACTGTCTGCAACAGCTAGGCCATACGGGTTAGCTTCAATCTTATAAATTGCCATCCGTCCCAACGTTCCAAGGCCGGTAGAGTTCCACATCAAATCGTTGTCTTGCAGTATACGCTCAGGACCATAGGATGTCAATGAGTCAGGTTCAATAAATTGTGCCTTCTCAATGGAAAAACCACTCCACTGATTGCATTTTTGGGCAATTACAGGATACCTTTTTATTGGTGAGTATTTGGGAGATTTACCACGTTGGATGTATTCGCAAACATCAACAAGCCGTACCCACTCCCAACTCTCCGGGATCTCAAACGGCACCTCCAGCGGCGTGACGGTATCCCCCACTTTCTCATAAGGGATATTATCGGCTCCCCGGAAGATGACGAAAGGGTTCTTTTCCCGCTTGATTTTCTTCTCCCGGATCAGTCGCTCCTTCTCGGCACGGATACGCTCCAGCAGCGTACTGGCAGGTTCATCGTTCGGGTCCTGGGGAACCAGCTTACCCTGCACAGCCATTTGCAGAATAGAATTTTTCAATTGCTGTGCGGTCATAAAATATCCTCCCGTTCCTCGTACTTGCGGCGCTCGTTTTCAATATATCGTTCCAGTTCCTCCGCCGTTGGAAGCGTTAACTGATACTTGGAGGCAAAGAGTTGTTTCCCCTCGTTCAAGACGGAATACTTCGCAATCGCCTCATTTTTCTCAGAACACAAAATGATACCGATGGTGGGATTGTCGTCCTCACCCTTTTGCAGTTCGTCAAAAATGCGGATATAGCTGTCCATCTGCCCAATATCCTGATGGGTCAGCCTGCCCGTTTTCAGATCGATCAACACAAAGCATTTCAGGATATAATTGTAAAAAACCAAGTCAATATAAAAATGCTCCCCGTCCAGATCAATGTGTTTTTGTCTGGCAACGAATGAAAAGCCGCGGCCAAGTTCAAGCAGAAAGTTCTGAAGCTCTCCAATCAGCGCGCTTTCCAAATCTTTTTCATAGAAATCCGCGCTTTGCTTCATACCCAGAAATTCAAGGACATAAGGGTCATGGATCACATCTTCCGGCCTTTGGGCGGGTTCCAATGAGTGGATTTCGCTGCCCACCGCTTCCTTATCCTGTGACGAGAGAAGCCGCTCATAGAAAAAACTGTCGATCTGCCGCTCCAACTGACGGGTACTCCAGTTTGCCTTTTCACATTCTTCCAGATAAAAATTACGTGCTTTCTCATTTTCGACACGCATCAGCATACGGTAATGCGTCCAGCTTAAATTGCTACGCAGTGCGTAGCAATTCGGAAACGTCAAATAGAACTGGCGCATATTCCGTAGATTGGAGGCCGTAAAGCCTTTGCCAAAATCACGAGTCAATTGCGTTGAAAGCTCCTGCAATAACTTCCTGCCGTATTCCGCACGTTCCGATTTGCCCTGCTGCTCGACAATGCTTTTTCCGATGCTCCAGTAAGCCTGTACCATCGCGGAATTGGCTGCGGAATACGCCTGATTCCGGGCGGTTTCCAGTATCAACCTTATCTGTTCATAAAACCGGGTATCCATCAATTCATTCATCCTCCGTCAAATCAATTCCAAGTATCTCTGTGATCTGAGCAAGAATCCGGTCAATGTCCGCATTCAGGCTGGCCCGCCTTTCCTGATACTGCTGGATCAATTCCTTTGGCGGAAGAATTTCTTCCTCCTCATGAGGATAACCGCAGAGATCGATGTTATAATTCCTTGATTGAAGTTCGTCTGCCGTGTATTTTTTTGCTTTGTCAAACCCGTCAATGGTAATTTCTTCGCGATGGCTCCACCAATCCACCGCCGGGGCAAAGTGCTCCAACTTCATGGGCTTGGTTTTGGAGAAATTTTTATACCCCTCCGGCATATCCAGTCGGTAGAACCATGTTTCTTTGGTAGGGCCTGTGCGGTCAAAGAATAGGATGTTGGTCGTGATGGACGTATAGGGAGAAAATACGCTGTGCGGCATACGGATCACAGTATGGAGATTGAATTCTGACAGCAGTTTTTTCTTGATCGCCACTTTCGCGTTATCTGTTCCAAATAGAAAGCCATCCGGCAGGATTACCGCCGACCGGCCGTTTTTCTTCAGCCTGTACATGATAACTGACATAAAGAGGTCGGCAGTCTCGCTGCTGGCAAGGTCAGTCGGGAAGTGATTTTTTACATCCGCTTTCTCATTCCCACCGTAAGGGGGATTCATCAACACCACGTCAAACTGGTCGGATTCCGTATAGTCCAGGATATTCCGTAGCAGAGAGTTCCCGTGATACACCTGCGGCACATCCAGGTCATGAAGCAGCATATTCGTGATACAGAGAATGTAAGGGAACTGCTTTTTCTCAATCCCGTAAACCGAATTGCTGTAGGCGGTTCGGTCATCCGTTGTCCTGACCTGCGTTTCCAACTCCTTGAGCCAGCTGGTAAGGAAACCGCCGGTACCACAAGCAAAATCAGCCATCTGTTCCCCAATTTTTGGTTGGATCATCCGAGCCATAAAATCAGTGACGGCACGAGGCGTGTAATATTCTCCAGCGGATCCGGCACTTTGCAGTTCTCTCAAAATGGATTCATAGATTTCACCAAAGGCGTGAATTTCATCATAATCGCTCAGGTCCAAATCGTCAATCACATTGATGCACTGGCGAAGTAGAACGCCATCCTTCATATAGTTGTTTGCATCGGCAAAGGCGGTTTGAACGATGGCTTTTTTGATTGGCGTGTCAGCGGTCACGCGAATGCCCTCAATCTTGACCGCGCCGTCTTCACCCTTGATATCCGTTCCTTTCAAAACCGGAAAGAGGGTGTTATTGACAAAGTTCAACAGATTGTCCCCCGTCATGACCGAGCCGGATTTATCATCGTGAGCCCAATTGGACCAGCAGCAGGGCGCGGGGATGATGGAGCAATAACTACTATCATCCATTTCCCAGTCCTGTTCTTTGGCGTCATATACCTTCAAAAACAGCAGCCACGCGATCTGCTCAATACGCTGGGCATCGCCGTTAATGCCGGCATCGTTCCGCATAATATCCCGCAGCCGCTTTACAAATCCTGATAAATTTCCCATGTTTATCAACCCGTCCTATAGAGTTCTTCTTCCAGTTCCTTTACTGCCCGAAGATATCCCGCTTTGCCGCCAAAGTAGGAGGCAATCTTCGACGGTTTTCCAAATTTTTTAAAGGGGTCAATCTGAAGAATCTCCGTCTTTTCAATTTCATATATACCGGTGTTCATATATTTTTCCAGCAAGGCTTCCAGAATATCTCTTGCCACCCCGCCGTATTTGCTCAGAAAATCGCGCTTTTTTACATTGTCGGCCCGCTCCCGGCGGGTCAATGGCTTTTGGTCAAAGGCCACGTGACAGATGAAGTCAAAATCATCCACATCACTCATAGCTTGCGCTGCCTTCATCTGTTCCAAATCGATTCCCTGTCTGTTCAGCAGTTCGCGGATCGCGGCCTTTTTATCCTCAGCAGACCAACGCTGAACGAAATTATCTAGAGATGCGTATTGCCCAAGAATATTTGATTTTGTATAGTCCACAATGCTCTCCTGCCGCAGAAGTTTTCCGTCAATATCATAAATGGAAACGATTTTCCCAAGAATCTGTACCCGGCATCCGCTTTCATCAACAATGCACTTTAAAGCGCCGGGCGTAGGCGGGTCTGTCGGCGGAGCATAGCCCGTACCCTTTGCCCCTGTGGAATGCTCCGGATCATATCCATCATCAATCTCAATCGGCCCATCCCAATCCGGGTCGGCAAACAGACGGGTCACATTGCGGAAATCCATGACGGTGAAATGTGTTTTGCCATCCATCTCGCGCAGACGGGTGCCACGACCGATGATCTGCTTGAACTCGGTCATGGAACCAATCATCTCATCCAGAACTATCAGCTTTGTCATCTTGCAATCGGCCCCGGTTGATAAAAGCTTGGAGGTAGTGGCGATTACCGGGTAGGGAACGGAAACAGAAATAAAGTAGTCCAGCTTGCTCTTTCCATAGATGTCAGAGCCAGTAATTCTCACCACATAATCCGGATTCACCTGGCACATATCGGCGTTTAAGTTTGTCAGGGCCGTCCTCATGCGCTCAGCATGATCCTCATTAGCACAAAAGACAATCGTTTTCTGCATCCGGTCAGTGCTTTTCAGATATTCCGTAATTTCCCGTGCCACCTCATAAACCCGGTCCTCCAAAATAATCGTATAATCAAAATCGCTATTGGTGTATATCCTGTCCTCAATAGGCTGTCCAAATTTATCAAGCTGCCCTTTACAGGGGCGCCAGCCTTCTCCGATATTTGTTTTTACATTGATGACCTTAAACGGAGCCAGGAACCCGTCATCGATCCCTTCGCGCAGGCTGTATGTGTAAATTGGTTCACCGAAATAATCAATATTGGAGATATACTTCGTTTCCTTTGGCGTTGCCGTCATGCCGATTTGTGTTGCGGTGCAAAAGTAGTCCAGGATTTTGCGCCAGTTGCTGTCCTTCTTGGCTGACCCTCTATGGCACTCGTCAACAATAATAAGATCAAAAAAGTTCGGATGAAACAGTTCTGCCAAACGGGATACCGCATCATCATCCGGTTCGGAATCACCGCTGTCGTCCGAAGAACCGGCAAGCTGTTGGTACAGTGAAAAATACACCTCGTAGGAAGTGATGGTAGTGGGATTGTCCTTGGAGAAGTTGACCTTATGAATTGTTTTCTCCAATGACTTGAAGTCCTGGTCAATGGACTGATCTACCAAATTGTTGCGGTCTGCAAGATACAGGACTTTTCGTTTTAACCCGCTTTTCAAAAGGCGGTAAACGATCTGGAAAGCGGTGTAGGTTTTGCCTGTTCCAGTGGCCATTACCAGCAAAATCCGCTCCTGACCTCTTGCAACCGCTTCAACCGTTCGGTTGATAGCATTTTGCTGATAATAGCGGGGCGGATAAGTGCTTTGGCTGGAATAGTAAGGCTGATGAATGACCTTCTTTTCATTAACAGATACACCGCTACCATTGTTTGTTCCGCTTTCCCATCGGGCTGTCAGTTCTTCGGGGGAAGGAAATCCGTCCATGGGCAGTGTGCGCTCCTCTCCGGTTAAAAAATCATATTCTTGAAAACCATCGCCATTGGAACTGTAGGCAAAAAGAATATCCATCATGGCAGCGTAAGTTTTTGCCTGCTGCAATCCGTAAGAAACAGAGTGGTTATTGTCCTTTGCCTCGATGATTGCGATGGGCTTATTGGGCGCAAGATATAAAATATAATCCGCTTTCTTGGGTGTCCCGCGAGCGACAAGGTTTCCTCTCAAATTGATTCGCCCATCTGTGATCCTTGTCTCCATTGTAATACGTTCCAATCCCCAAGAGGCTTGAATGGCCGGGGTGATGTAGTGAAGCTTAATATCTTCTTCTGTCATTTGTTTCTTGTCCAGGATGGTACTCATATCCACCCCTCCTTGGTTCCTATAATACAAAATTATCGGAAGTTAGCGGGCTTAAATAACGGTCGTCTCGTTCAGGCAAGCCTATAAAAACCCATATTGAATTATATCATAAGGTCTTTTGAAATTCAATAGCAGGCGATTTCCGCTTTTCATTTGAGATACAGTAGGGATACCTGCCCTTTCAGGGCTTTTACCAAAGTTGTTATACCGAAGGTCAGATTATCCCGAATACTTCTAAGGAAGCCAGCAACAGAGGCATTTCTTTAAGAAATATTCGGGATAATCTTTGGCATATCATAAACCGTAAAGCCGTTTTAAGATTTCTTCATCACCGACAGTATAAATAACGGATTCTGATCCAAGGAAAGGGTCTGAAGCCATCGCGTCCGTGATTGCTTTCCTTTTCCTTACAGATTCCTTTACGTTCTACATAAAAGAGCCATTCAGATGACAGCCATGTTTCGCCCGGATGGAATATCTCCATGTAATTCTGCAAATATTTTACGGTATCTTTCATTAGCGGAACGATCCTGGTTTTCTTTCCTTTCCCATGGAGCGTTACGGTTGGCGTCCTGTCAACCCTAATATCGCAGATTTTCACATCAAGAACTTCCTGAATACGTAACCCGGTATCATACAGGAAAATCATCAGGAACTGGTCCCGCACACCGATCTCGGTTCTGGTGTCTGGCTCTACAAGAAGCGTTTTCACTGCTTCTTCTGACATATAATCCACTTTCGCAAAGAGGTCATTCTTCTGAACCCCGATAGCTGTCAGTGCGCTCACTATACTGATATATTCCGGACGGCAGGCTGCGGCAAAGGAAATAAATACCCAGATGGCTGCCAGCCTGTTGTTGCGCGTAGCAGGCGCGGCGTTGTTTTCCACAGAAAGCCAGTCAATATACAAGAACATGAACCGGTTCCATATCCTGTTCGCAGGCGCCAATCTGGTCATGTGTGCCAGGGCCGGGCGGAGCAGGGAATTCTGCGGGGCATAAGTACGCCCAATTTTAAAGATTACCATACGGAAATGGGAATTCAGGCAGGCACCTACACGGTACTGATGCCAATATCGCTATAAAACATGCCCATAGAGTAATTGGATGTGTTGGTCAATTCATTAATCAGCGTTTCCTTAGATCGATCGTACCATAGATTTGAGATTTGTTTCCAAAATTATTCATTCCTGCGTTTGTCGTGCTGCCGAAAAGAGGCCGGTTGACTTTTTTTCATAATTTAATTACACTGACTTTAAGAAAGATAGGGAAATCCGACGTGGCGGGACGGATCGCGGAAGCGGGAAGGCCCCCGGTATCTTTTGAGAAAGGAATCATCGACATGAGCCAGCTCAATCCAATGAAGTTACTGCAGTTAAAAGCCTCCTGGGAACAGTTCAAGATTCGCCATCCCAGGCTTTCTCCTTTTCTCGGCGCCGTGTCCGCCGGCGCTTTGAGGGAGGGTACCGTCATAGAAGTGACCGTCTCCACGGCTGACGGCAAAAAATACAGTTCCAATCTAAAGCTCTCGGCGGAGGATATCCGTCTCATGGAGGAACTCAAAGAGCTCTCGCACAGCATGTAACCGCAGGAAAACGGCATAGCCTGCGGGCTATGCCGCCTTTTCCCAGCCTCTATGCCGCATCTTCTGCGGCTTGGTAAAGCGAAACCCGTGAATGCGGTTTCGCGTCTGCGATTCTGATTTCGACCTCCTGCGGCACAAATCCGCGCATGATCAATAGGCCATCCGGCCGTTCACCCTTCTTCATAATCGATTCGCTCAATCTTAAAAATGACGGGCCTTGTGCCATCGGAGCAGCAGGCAATCATCGTATTCTCCTCTTTCATCCAGCCCTTCATGATAGATCCGCCCTGCAAGCCCGTGTAAATATACCTTGAAATGGCATCCCATGCTTCGGAGCAGTGCGGCATCTTCGGTCCGCCCGCAACCGTGTCCGGATCGGCAGAGGTTTTGACCAGCGTATTCAGGCCGCCATGCCAGAAATGATCGGTATCCCCATCCCTCTCAAAGATGAACTCGTCCCCAACGTTGTAGCAGGGGCACATTCCGGAATCCGGATTTTCACAGTACTGCTCCTGCAGCTTCGGGAACAGTTTTTTATCTATCACTGTCAGTCTTACCTTGTGCTTCATACCCTGATCCTCCTACTATTCTTCCGGTTCTTTCCCGATCAGATGAAGGATTTCTCTTCCGTCCGCATGGGGATAGAGATCCTTCACCCGGTTTATAAGACGTTCCCACGATTCTTTCGGTTTCTCCGAATAAGCCGATGTCACCGTATCATAACCCCAAATGCTCTCCGGCGGCAGGAACGCGGACACCGGCATCCCGTATTCCCTGCCACGCTTATTCCCGCGTCTGCGAAAATCAGATATGACAAGATATGTTTCCATTTGAAGGTGCGTTACGATTCCCGAATAGTTCTTCTCTCCGCCTTTCCCGAATCCGGCTTGTTTTTTCAGGTCAGTCGAAAGTATCTGATCCGTTTTAAATACCGTATCGCCATCCTCGTCTTCCTCCATAAAGAAATCCATGATCTTCTTTTCCCGATGGCCTGCCCGTCCGTCCTCCCATCGTGCATCGAAGTCATAGCCGTTCCTGCGGGCGTTTACGAAGTACGGCAGCCACTCCACGCTGATGAATCCGGCCTTCTTGTCAAAAAACTTCCCATAAGCGACCTCATGGCCTGCGGCGATGATCTCACGCCATTCCCACGGATCCTGCTCGCGGTCGCCTGTCCACCAGGAATTTTGAGCGACATGCTCTTCCGCAGAAAATCCCTCTACCCCGTTTGCAAAAAACGGAAGGAATCCCACTTCCTTTATCCGGTTTACCAGCTCCTTCCATGTGCGTATCCGACGCGGATCATACCAGTCCATGCCGCGCATGATCCACTCGCCGCCTTCGTTTTCCATATAGCATCACTCCTCTGGATACCCGCCTTTTTGCACATCGCATCATCCAATGGCATTCGAACCATCGGGCAGCTCACCCCATATGTCCGTTAGGCCGGTAAAATATATTTTTGATTATACCAAACCACCGTCCACATAGCAACGTGCTTTTCCTTGCGTTTCAGAACTTAAAGTCCTGCAGGTGTATCGGATCACAATGGCGCAGATCAGAAATGTGAGCAGATCGGAAACCGGCATGGAATACAGTACCCCGTCCAATCCAAACCACAAGGGAAGCAGCAGGGCAAATCCCACGCCGAACAACACCTCCCTCACCATAGAAATGGCAGTGGACGCAAAGGCCTTTCCCAGAGACTGCAGATAGATGAAAGTGCCTTTATTCACGGTAGCCAGAACCATCATGCACAGGTAGACCCGGAAGCACTTTACCGCGTATTCCGTATAGTACACACTCTCGTTGGCCGCGCCGAAAATACCGATGAGCTGCCGGGGAAACAGCTCCACGATCAACAGTGCCACAGCTCCAACGACAGCCTCCGCCGCCAACAGACGGGTAAACAGTGCTTTTGCGCGGTCCTTTCGTCCCGCTCCCATATTGTAGCCTGCCACCGGGATACAGCCTGCAGCCAGCCCCACGGCAACGGAAATCACGATCTGGAAGAACTTCATCACAATGCCCAGCACTGCCATGGGAATCTGCGTATACTGCGTCTGTCCGAAAACGGGGTCAATGGCGCTGTATTTCAGCGTCATGTTCTGAATCGCTGCCATTGCCATGACCAGGGAGATCTGGGACAAAAAGCTGCAGATCCCAAGAGGCAGATATTTTTTGGCCCAAGCGCCGTGCAGCCGGAAGCTGGCCCGTTCCAGACGGACGGCCTTCATGTGGCACAGATACCGGACCGCCAGAGCGGCGGTGAGCACCTGGCCCAGCACCGTGGCCACCGCCGCCCCCATCATGCCCCAGCGGAACACAAAAATAAAGACGGGATCCAGAACGATATTGACGAGCGCCCCCGCCAGGGTGGAGGCCATGGCAAACTTCGGACTTCCGTCCGAGCGTATGATCGGATTCAGCGCCTGGCCAAACATATAAAACGGGATACCCAGTGTGATCCAGAAAAAGTATTCCCTTGCGTGATGACAGGTCTCCGCATTGACCTGTCCGCCGAACAAGGTCAGGATCGGATCCCGGAAAGCCAAATAGAGCGCCGTCAGGATCAGGCTGGAGGCGATGCACAGCAGGACTGCGCTGCCGATACTTTTGTGAGCTGCCTCTTTGTTTCCTGCCCCCAGGCTGATGCTGACGAAAGCGCAGCATCCGTCACCGATCATGACCGCAACTGCCAGAGCCACCACCGTCAGCGGAAAGACTACCGTATTGGCGGCATTTCCATAAGAGCCGAGATAGTCCGCATTTGCGATGAAGATCTGATCCACGATATTGTAGAGTGCTGCCACCAGCAGCGAGATCACACAGGGAACGGCGTATTTTACCATCAATTTGCCCAACCGTTCCGTTTCCAAAAATGAGTTTGCTTTCGATTTTGTTTCCATCATTCCTCCCATCTGCGCGCTCTGGCGCGCATACAAATCAGAGAGATTGAAAATGCTGATTTTCAATCTTGCTCCCATCCGCGCACTTTGGCGCGCATACGAATCAGATAGATCGAAAATGTTAATCTTCAATCAACCTGTCTCCATACGCAAAAACGGCGTGTGGCCCATGCAGTTGGATTTATACCGCACGGGCCACACACTGTTTTTGGCTTTCTTCCCTATTTTCATACAATAAACAAAAACAACGTGCAGCAATCAACCGGATTTATGCGGTAACGCTACACGTTGCATTGTTAATATAGCACTCTGTAAAACAAAAAGTCAAGGTTCAATTTTAATAAATCCGTTATAACGCCGCCGGCGGCAAGACGCTTTGACGCCCAAAATCGCCGCCCGGACGTTTTCCCCTAAAAGAAAAGCTCCTGTAAATCCGCCTCATAGAGTTTGCAGAAATCCAGCAGGGCCTGCTGTACCTTCGATGCATGATCCTGCACCTCCAGCAGGGAAAGCTGCGTCTTCTCCGGAGCCGCCTGCTGTTGATAGTAAAGCACGGTCTGGCGCTTCGCATCCAGTACCTTCTGGAGCTCCTTGAAGATATCCAGCAGAATCCTGGCGCCTTCGGCTTCCTCATCCTTGTTTTTGATCATGTCCTTCAGATCCGCTTCCATCTCCTCCCGGATATAATCCAGCATCTCTTCCTGCTCGTCGATCAGGGCGAGCTGATACTTCTCCATCGCCTGGATTTCCTCCGAAGACATGGCGTTCAGAGTCCCCACAATGGCGAGATGGTTCATCACGTCCTGTCGGATCGCCTCCGCATCCTTGACTCCGATCACGTTTCCGTCATCATCCAACACCGTAATGCTCGTGGCTCCCGCTTTCAGGCGCGCAAGCGTGGCATCCATATAATTGTATCTGACAAAATAGGGATCCGCCGCCGCTTCCTTGATGAACTGCTTCGCTTCGTCGCTCTCGTTAACGAAAACGATCCCCTTCATATCTTCCACCTCCAGCACCACTACGGTGCCGAATTCCGTGGAGTCGATGATCTCCGAAGCATCCGCCTTTACCGGGGCCATCAATACAAGCGTCGCGGCCACTGCCGCCGCCATTTTCACAAAACCCTTTAATCTCATCCGCCTTTCCTCCGTTTCTTTCAGAATCGTTCCGGCCTATCCGCCTATAAAATGATTATATCACTTTATTTCGAAAAAACAATCCTGTCTGTCCAAAATCCGCCGCATTCTCCCGTTGACCTGGCTGAGTTCCTTTTCCCATTCCCCGCTTCCCTGATACCAGAATTCCGTCACATACTTGCGCACCCCAATGCTCCAGGCGGCCCGGATGATCTTCTCGAAGTCCACATGCCCGTCCCCGTAAGGGATTTCCCGGAACTTTCCCGGGCGGGTTTCTTTCAGGTGAAGGGAGCTGATATGCCCTCTGCCGGAAAGGAGATCCTGCGCCTCGTCCGATCCGTAGGCCACGGCCGCATTGGTGATATTCCCGGAATCCGGATAAATGCCCAGATAGACCGAATTGATCCGGCTTACATGGTACATTGCCTTCCATACCGTGTTCATAAAGGCATTTTCCATCGTTTCCATTTCCACCAACACCCCCGCCCTGGCTGCAAACAGGGCGACCTTCTCCAGATTTTCCTCGAAAAACCGTCTGGTCTGCGATGTGGACTCTCCGTAATAAATATCGTATCCGGGAATCATTACGATCCGTACTCCCAGATCCTCAGCGAGCTGTATGGCCCCCCGGGCGATTTCCATCCCTCTCTCCCGCAGCTTTTGGTCACTGTTTCCCAGGGAATATTTGGTCAGGGCGCTGACGCACATGGAACGGATCGGCGTGCCCGTTTCGTACATGTCACGGATCAGGGATAGACGTTCCTCCCGGCTCATATCGATCCGCCGGATCTTCTCCTCCGTCTCGTCTATACTGATTTCCACGTAATCGTATCCCGCCCTTCCGGCTGCCCGGAGCTTTTCCTTCCAGCTCAATCGGGCGGGCATCGCCTTTTCGTACAATCCGATGGCATATTCTTTCATGGCAGATTCCCTTTCCGTCCCACGCCGTCTTGTCCCTTTGGAAAATACATCCTTCCCCGGATTCATCCCGACGTTCCCATCCGGTCCCACAGGCCGTCCAACGCTCCGACCGCATCCAGATAAGCTCTGTATTTCGCATCATACACAGCCTTCCGTCCGGGATCCGGCCGGAAGATTTCCGCAACCCTCGTCATATTTGCGGCCGCGCTCTCCACGGAAGGGTATTCTCCCGCCGCGCAGGCGGCCAGGATGGCACAGCCCAGCGCCCCCGCCTCCCCGGCAGGGATCACCTCCACCGGAAGCTGCATCACGTCGGCAAACATCTGCGCCCATACCCTGGCCCTGGCGGCCCCGCCCACCAGACGGACCGCCTCCGGCCTCTGCGCCCTCGTGGCGAGAAGCTTCTCCAAATGGTATCTGTGTCCGAAGGTGATCCCCTCGAACACGCTTCTAGCCAGATGCTTCCTGGTATGGCTCGCTTTCAGCCCGATAAAGCAGGACTGCGCCCTGGGGTTCACATTGGATGCCATCAGAAACGGCAGGAAAACCGGCACGTATTCCTCCGGCGGGATCTCCTCCACCCACTCATCCACCACCCGATAGATATCCCTGCCCGCCGCTTTTGCTTCTCTTACCGCCTCGGGCAGAAGCTCCCGGACGAACCACTCGTTGTTTCCCGCGGACGTGGCGCTGGACTCCTCCACCAGATAGTATCCGGGCAGGCAGTACAGGGAATTCATCAACACGCTGCCGTCCAGAACCGGTTCCCTCCTGATGTACTCGTTGATGGACCAGGTCCCCGCTATCATACAGATCCGGGAGGAATCCAGGATCCCCGCCGCCATCGCGCAGGCGTTGATGTCAAACATGCCGCCGATCACGGGTGTCCCTGCCTCTAAGCCGCATTGCCGCGCCGCTTCCTCCGTGACCCGGCCCGCAATCTCCATGGCATGGCACAGGGGAGGAAGCGCCTCTTTTACCTCCGGGATCCCGAAGAGCCGAAGAAGGTCGGAAGAAAACCGTCTGGTATGTAGATCCATCAGGCCTGTCCCGGAGTAATCCGTAATCTCCGCCCTGGCCTCACCCGTCATGCGGAAACGCACATAATCCTTACATTCAAAGACCCAGCGGATATTTGCGTATCTTTCCGGTTCCCGGTCCCGGATCCATGCCAGCAGGGTTACGGGCTGGCAGGCCATGACATGCTGGCAGGAACGTTTGAACGCCTCGCGTTCGGTCCCGTCCGCTCTCCATTTCTCCAGATAGGAGACGGCACGGTTATCTGCAGATAGGATCCCGGGACCGTTCGGCTTCCCGTCCTTTCCCCACAGGTAAAGCCCCTTCCCATGCCCGCAGATACCCACGCCGCCGATGTCCCCGGCCGCAGCCCGGCTCTTTTCCAATACCTCCCGGATCACCGCACAGTTTGACCGCCACATTTCCTCCATGTCCCGCTCCACGAAATCCGGCCTGTCCATAACGGCATCCGAAGAAGCGCTGCAGCAGGCGATCTCTTTTCCGCATCTGTCAAACAGGGCCGCCTTGGTCTTCGTTCCCCCATTATCCAATCCTAAAAAATACTTCATAGTCGCACACTTCCTGCCCGTTTCCCCAGGCGTCCGATCATCCGTTTCTCTCAGTCTATGGCGACGGCCATGGTGGTCGCCAGTCCCAGCTCACTCTGTGTGGTATCCACACGGGTATACTGTACCACCACCGGTTCGTCACATTCGATCACCGCCGCGTATCCGACTCCTCTGGGAACGGAGATGTTCTGTTCGTTTTTCAGATCACAGGTATGGAAATGGATCGTCCGTTCCGCCGGTACGGACAGCCGGAAACCCTCCAGCTTCTCCCGGTCTTCGAAATAGAGCGTCATATGTGCCACAATATCATGATCCGATCTGTTCAAAATGCTGATTGCCTCATGTCCCAGATAACGCCCTTGATCGACCGGGGGCCAGAAGCAGTCCGGTATACAATATTTCATCCTTTTCTCTCATTCCGCCGCCGACAGACGGCTTTCCGTTTCGGACAGGAACCGCTGCAAAACACAGATCGGTTACAAGGCAGGGTCGGTCATGGAGGTACATGGACGTCCTATATGGCATCGGCTCCCTGCCCTGCAGCAGCCCCTTCCTATTACTTCCGCCGCGCCCCGTTCACGGGGTATCCGGTTCCAGCAGCCATTCATAGTCCGCATCCGTAAACGGTATATCCAGCGTCCCGCAAGCGTCCGTCACATGTTCCGGAACGGCCGGGCCATAGAGCGGCACGCACGGGAAGGGCTGATGATAAAAGAAGCCCAGTACGCACTGTGTGATCGTACATCCGTACCTCTGGCACAGGATGCGCATCCTTTCCGCCACCCTGACATTGCCCTGCGTATAATAGGGGCTGTCCTTCACGCCCTCTTCCCCTTTTTGAGCATAAATATGAAAGAAACCGCTGCAGTTTCCCATATAGGGCATTTCCAGATTCCGAAGGTTTTCCACATGGTAATCCCATGCATCGCCCCGGGTATAGGCAAGGGTATCGTCCGCCAGCCCTTTGAAATATTTCATACCCAGGTTCAAAAGGCTCTGATCCGCCACGAACCCCCGGTAACCCTTCCCGGCGCAGTACGCATCGGCGGCGCGCATCCGTTCTGCCGTCCAGTTGGAGCAGCCATAATAACGGATCTTGCCCTTTTTCACGAATTCCTCCATCGTCTCGATCTCCTCCTCCACCGGCTGGGACAGATCGTCCCGGTGATAGAAATATAGATCGATGTAATCCGTCCGCAGCTGTGCCAAAGACTCATCCAGATCCTTCACCATGTCCTCATGGGACATACGGCTGCGATGCAGATCCACCTTCTCTCCCTTCATATCCGGATGGCCGCCCTTGGTGACCAGGATGATTTCATTGCGCTTACCGCTTCTTTGAAGCCAGTCGCCCACCACCCGTTCCGCCCGTGCGGTCTCCCCGGGAACCCAGTCGGAATAGACGTGGGCGCAGTCCACCAGGTTTCCTCCCTGTGACAAATAGGTCTCAAAGACGGCATCCGCCTCTTTCCCGTCCCAGAGCAGGCCCGCATCCACCGTTCCCAGCCCGATCGGAAAAACCGACAGCTCCGTATCCCGAATCCGTATCCTTTTATCCATGTTTTGCTCCCCTCCGCGCGCCTTGGCGCGCTCTCTAATCAGGGAGGTTGAAAGCGTCCTTCTTTCAACCTTGCTCCCCTCTGCGCGCCTTGGCGCTCTCTGATCCCGTTTTATCCGCGCAGGGCGCTTTCCACCCAGTCCCTTGCCGGCACGCCGTTTTTCTGACAGTACATATCCCAAACCAGGCCGAAGGGCATCGCCTTCTGGCTCTCCAGATAGGCCAGCCGGCGGGTATAATCCCCTTCCCTCTCATATTCCTTCAGTCGGCCTGCAGGCTCCAGCAGGCCGTACAGCAGCGCCTGCTTAATGCTCCTGGCGCCCAGAGCCTGTGCAGCGATCCTGTTGATCGAGGCATCAAAATAATCCGTGCCGATATGTACCCGTGCGAAGGCATCCTGCCTGCAGATCTCCGCCATCACGTCTCTTACCTCATCGCTGAGGATCACCACATGATCCGAATCCCATCGTACCGGACGGCTCACATGAAGCATCACCTCTTTCCCGAAGGCCAGGTAGGACGTCAGCTTGTCCGCGACCTGTTCCGTGGGATGGAAATGCCCCATATCCATACATACCATACAGTTTTTATGGGTCATGGCATAGTTGGTATAGAATTCATGGGAGCCCACCGTGTAGCTCTCCAGTCCCAGTCCGAAAAGCTTGCTCTCCCAGCTGTCAATGGTATATCCTGCGTCATACTCCTCCGCCATGACCTGGTCCATGCTGTCTATCAGCAGTTCCCTGTGCGCCTGTCTGTCCACCGTCAGATCCTTGTAGCCGTCCGGGATCCAGTGATTATCGATGCAGGTCTCTCCCAGCCGCTCTCCCAGGTATGCGCTGATCCTCCTGCAGCGTTTTCCGTGCTCGATCCAGAACGCCCGGATCCGGGGATCATAGCTCGACAGGGTGAAATCCGTATCCGCCCTTTCGTGGCTGAAATAGGTGGGATTGAAATCCAGCCCCACGCCATGGGCCTGCGCCCAATCCGCCCAGGGTGCAAAATGGGCCGGCTCGATCACATCCCGCTCCACAAAGCTGCCGAAATTATCCAGGTAGATCGCATGGAGCGCCACCTTTTTCTTTCCGGGAACCAGGGACAGCGCTTTTTCCAGGTTCCTGTAAAATTCGTCTTTGTTCTTCGCCTTGCTGGGATCCCTTCCTGTAGCCGCTATCCCGCCGGTCAGTCCTTTATCCGGATTCTCAAATCCGCTCAGGTCATCGATCTGCCAGCAATGCATGCTGACCGGTATCTCGTCCAGCTTTTTCATCGCCAGGTCAGTGTCCACACCGATCTCGGCATACATTTCCCTGGCGATTTCATATCCACGGTCGATCCTGTCCATCATCCCTCTCGTTTTACCTCCCTTCGCCGGTTTTACCTGCCCAGTACCTTTTCCCGCAGCAACTTCAAATAAATCTCCTGATCCCTCATGACGCAGCCGGTCTGACAATGGCCTTTCTGGATCAGGTCATAGCACTTATCACAGAGCATGCAGCATTTTTCTCTGTGCATAACGCCTTCCCTCTTCAGATCCGTCGGGAAATCCGGATACGCCATGAACTGTCTGCCGAAACCGCCGATATCGAACCAGCCGTCCCGGATCGCTCCGGCGGTGACATGCCCGCCGAACTGCTCCAGCCAGGTCATGCCGGTGCTCACAAAGAATGCCTCGGGCACGGCTTCTTTAATCGTCCTGGTCGCCTTCATCAGCTCATATACACCCTCATAGGGATTGATCTGCGCCTCCGGCCCCTCCTCATGTTCCGCCATCAAGCCCCTTCCGAAGGGCTTGTACCTGGGCATCATCGTAGTGATATCGATAATCCGTACGCCTCTCTCCACCAGCATCTTACATAACCGGATCGGCTCGGTGAGATCCGGCTCCACCACGCCCTCTTCCATCTTCATGCCCCATCCATACGGATACGGCACACAGTCATAGGCGTTCAGCCGCACACAGACGTCCAGGGAATCCCCCAGCTGTTCACGGATGCCGTCAATAATTTCAAAAACAGCCCTGGTCCTGTTTTCGAAGCTTCCGCCGTATTTACCCGGGCGGGTGAATGCGGACAAAAGTTCCCGCAGGATGTATTCGTGGCAGATCTTGATATCCACCGCATCAAATCCGGCCTGCGCGGCCAGAATCGCCCCGTCGATAAAGCCTCTCACAATCTCCTCAATCTTATCGTCCGTGGCAATTTGGATCTCTCCCCTGCTGCCGTCAATACTCGTATGGGAATCCATATAGGGGTTCTCGCAGACCGCCAGCGGGGTGGATTCCCAGTTTTTATTGTTGCTGCGCCTTCCCGAATGGGTCAGCTGCAGCACGTTATAAGGTCTCCTGCCGAAATTCTTCCTTGCCTCCGCGTTCGCCGCATCCACCATTTCCCCGATCTTACCCACCGTAGAAGGCCGTATCACCATCTGCAGCGGATTACACCTGCCGTCCTCGGAAATGGCAATCGATTCCCACCACAGCAGGCCTACGCCGCCCCCGGCTATCCTTATGTATCTCCTGAAATCCAGGTCGGACGGGGAACCGTCCGGTTCTCCGTCAAATCCCTCGCAGGGCTGGGAACAGAGGCGGTTAGGAATCACCTTGTTCCCGATCACCAGAGGTTCAAATAAGATCCCCAGATCATCGGACACCGGAAACTCCAGCCCGTCCGCCGCCATGGCCGCCGCAAATTCCCCGGAAGACGCATACTCCCGGAATTGATATGGCTTTAAAACTTTTTTCATGTTAACCCCTTTCATGCCGCGTCCTTTGCGGCAACGCAACATGAATCTTTGATTCATGTCTGAGAAATCGCGAATACGGTTTCTCATCTGCGATTCTCCCATCCGCCCGCCCTGGCGGGCACTCAACTCAGGATCTTCTTTTGCATCCTTATCTATAAAAGCCCGAATACATTCTCATTAATATACGACAGGCACTGCGGCGCCACGGCCGCATAATCCTGAATATAGATATCCAGGGAAACCGGCCCGTCATATCCCAGGGATTTCAGCTTCCTGTATGCTGCCGGCAGGTCGATGTCCCCTTCCCAGGGCAGCTTATGGCAATGCTCTCCCATGCACATATTGTCGATGTGGGAATAGCAGATATAATCCTTTGCCCTCTCCATGGCCGCATAGAGATCCTTTTCCGACAGGTAGAAATGGCCCACGTCACATAGTCTTCCAGATAATTCGTATCAAGCCATTTTCCCATGCCGTGCTGCAGGCTCAACTCCAGGCCGCCATAGCCCATCCCATGGAACATCCTCATGGTATCGATCAGAGAACGATCCTGTATGATATGACTTCTTCCCGCCAGATACATTCTGCCTTCCTTTCCGCCGCTCTCAGGCGGCCTTTTTTCGTATACTCTCATCCCTTTACGGCACCGGACGTGATCCCCTGAACGAAATACTTCTGAAAATAGATGAAAACAACGATCAGCGGAACAACAATGATCGTAATCGCCGCCGCGAAAGGGCCCCATTCGATCCCGTATTCCCCCCGGAAATAGAGCAGCCCCACAGGGATGGTCTGTATCTTCGCGGAGGACGTCGCCGAAATGCTGGCCCACATATATTCCCCCCAGATACTGATAAAGTTGAACACCGTGACGGTGGCCAGCGCCGGCGTCACCAGCGGCAGCATGATCTGAAAGAAAACCTGAAGTTCCGCCGCCCCGTCCATCCTCGCCGCCTCCGTCAGTTCGGAGGGGATGGAATCGAAAAAGTTTTTAAAAATATAGACGCTGAACGGGATCTGCCATGCCAGATAGGGCAGGATCAGCATGAACAGCGTCCCGCTGAGACGGAGCCCGATCATCTGCGAGTAGAGCGGGATATAATAGGCAACCCCGGGTACGAAGTTAAACACCATGAATGCGGAAAGGATCAGATTGGCCTTTGGAATCCTCATCTTGGAAAGCGCATATCCGCCAAAGGCCGTAACGAGAACCGACCCGGTCACCGCGCTCAGCGTGACGATCACACTGTTTATGGCATACTGCCCGATCTTTCCTTCCGTCCATGCATAGCTGTAGTTTTCCCATCTCCATATCCGGGGAAGCCCCCAGATATTTGAGTAGAATTCCTGATTGTTTTTAAAAGAAACCAGAATCGTAAAGACCAGCGGATAGACCACCACCAGGCACAGAAGCACGGTAAATATCCTGGAGAGGAGCCTGACATAACGGTTGGAAAACATGCCTTTCTCTTCTTTCTTGTATTCAATATTCATAGTTTTCTCCTCTGAATACGAATCGTAACAGGATGATGAACACAAGCACGATGAAAAGAAACGCCACACACATCGCGCTGGCATATCCGAACTTGGAATAGGTAAATGCGTTTTCTATGATATACATGGGCAGGACCACTGTCTGCCGGGCCGGGCCGCCCCCCGTGAGGGACACCACGGAATCATAGATTTTCAGCCCGCCCAACAGCGTGAACATGGTCGCCAGTTCGATCTGCGGCTTGATCAGAGGGAGCATGACCCGGGTGAAAACCTTGAAGACACCCGCCCCGTCGATCCGCGCCGCTTCGATCAGCCCGGCCGGGATTCCCTGGAACCCGGCAAAGCACAGGATCATAGTCAGGCCGAACTGTCTCCATATCTGTGCCGCGACAATGGAAGGGCCCACGGTCTTCGGATTGACCAGCCAGGCCGTGGCCAGACGGTCCAGCCCCACGGCCCGGAGGATATTATTCAGCAGGCCGATATCCTCCGTGAAAATAAACATAAACAAAAGGCCCGTAATGGTGGGTGCGATCATATTGGGGACGAAGAGGATTGTCCGCGTGACCTGTCCTTCCAGTCTCCTGATAAAGAGATTCAGCCAGGCCATGAGGATACCCGCCAGCACGCTCAGAATGCCTGATACGACCGCAAAATACAGCGTGTTCTTCAGCGCCCGCAGAAACATCGTATCCGTAAACAAGGAAAGGAAGTTAGAAAAGCCGATATATTCCGCCTCACCGAAGCCGCTCCAGCTGGTTAAAGACAAATAGAATGTCCTAAGCAGCGGATAGATCATAAAAACCACATACAGAAGGATGGAGGGAAGCAGGAAGGCCCATCCTATCAGCATACTTTTGGGTATTCTTTTTGCTTTTTCCCGCAAATTTGTCCTCCTATTCTGATTTACCGGGAAGCGCCTTCCGCTTCCCGGTAAAATCCCCGTCCTATTGTCCGCCGGCCGCCAGACGGATCCGCTCCATCTCCTCCAGCGTCTGATCGATCGTCATCTGACCGCTGCAGGGCGCAGCGAAGATCTGCTGCTTGATGAAGGTCTGCATTTCCGAACTGGTCCTGGTGGGATTCAGGCCGGCTTCGATCTTACTCGTATTGAAAATATCGATTACCTCCGCCAGGATCGGGCTCATGTCCGTATATTCATAGATGGTCATGGACGGGATCTGGTTTCCCTCCACTACCGCCTGCTGGATCTCCTGGCTCAAAAGCGCTTCAATAAAAGCAACACCCGTGTTGACCTGCTCCGGAGTGGCATTGGAAGGGATGAAAAACACATCGGGCTCCGTGTTTTCCTCCGATTCTATGGACGCATCCGAGGTGGGCTTTAAGAAGGTGCCGATCTCAAAGTCGCAGGAAGGGACCAGGGTTCCGAGGGAACCGCTGAAATTGAAGATCACCGCGCATCTGCCCTGGGCAAAGGCCGCATTCGCATCATCCGGCGAACAGTTGATGCCTCCGTCCCCGGGATACCAGTAGCCCGCCTCGTACCATTCCTGTACCTGTTTAATACAGTCCGCGATCACATTGCCCGCATCCGTACCGGGCGCCACGGAAACGTCTCCGTTGGCAACGCCATAGGCCGTCCCGGGCCCCACCTTCGCATCCAGCTCCCCGTAGGTGATCCCATACAGGCAGTCCTGCATGGAGGCAGAATTGGTGGAGAAACCGAAGATATCGTCCTCCTTCAGCCTCTTGAAGATCTCCGTCAGATCGTTCCAGGTCCTGGGTTCTTCAAAGCCGTACTTGTCAAAGATTTCCTTATTGTAATAACAGGTATGATAGACACACTTAAGCGGAACTGCATAGATTTCGCCGTTATCCCCTTTACAGGGCGCCAGCATCTGGTCATTGATTCCCGCAAGCAGTTCGGGATCGATCAGATCCGCCAGATCCAGACACATCCCGTTGTCATAGAAAGAGTTTACCCGGGTTCCCCAATAATATCCCAGAGTGGGCGGATCACCCGCGGAAATGGCGGTCTTAATCACCTGCTCTCTGGTATTGGTGTCACAGGGCGGATATTCCGCCTCTACTTCGGGATGCGCGGCCGTCACCATGGCCGCCGCATCCACCAAATACTGATCCGGATTACCGGTTACACCGGAGATGGTCAGCTTGCCGTATACCTTGTCCTGCGTCCCTTCTTTCTCCGCCGCATCGTCCGACGCCTGGCTTTCTTCCTGCGTCGCTTCCCGTTCCGACGCTTCCGTCTCCTGGGATGTTTCCGCTGCCGGAGTATTCTCTGCCGTCTTGCCACCTCCGCAGCCCGTCAGTGTCAATGCCGCGATCATCAGTATCGCTGCTGGCGTCGAAAATCCTTTTCTGATCATTTTTCCTCCCATCTGCGCACTTTGGCGCGTACAAATCCGGGGTTCTCCCGTCCTGCCCTCATATGCATCCGGGCCCTTAACTTGTTGGTTGTCCGACATCTTGATGCGTAATGATACCCTTACCGCACCCCTTGCGGCGGCGCGGTGCGAAATCCGCCTGCTGCCATACGGCATCGCGGTCTCCGCATCCGCGGCCTCCCCTCCTTTCCCGCATCCCGTTTATGTCGTTTCTGTTTTATGTAAAAAGTGCATGACTCTGTCTATCAGCATATCATAATGCTCCCCCATCACTCTGATCGCCCTGTCCTCGTCCCGGTCCAGCAGGGCCTGATAACATTTCATATGCTGTTCGATACTCCTCTTACTGCCGTGTACCGCCACGATATCCCGCAGATATTCATGCAGCAGCACCGCTGTGATCTCCATCGCCTTGATGAAGAGCACATTGCCCGTCAGGAAGGACAGATATTTGTGGTATCCCATATCCTCGTTAAAATAGGCCTCATAATCCTTCTCCGCTTCCATCTGATCCAGATAGGAATGAAGATTCAATATCTCTTCCTGCGTGGCGTTCCGACACACCAGCCTGGTACTTTCCACCTGGATACTCTTCGCAAAGGACAATACCGTGATGCTGTCGCTCTCGTTCAGCAAAAGGGAGGGCACCAGCAGATTCATATAGAAACTGATATCCACTCTCTGCACATAGGTTCCCTTCCCCTGCCTCGATTTTAACAGGCCCAGGGCGCTCAGCTTATGGATAGACTGCCTGACCGAATCCCGGCTGACGCCGAACTCTTCACTCAGCACGTTTTCCGAAGGAATCATCTGTCCTTCTTTCCATGTTCCGTTGATAATCATCTCCATCATCTGTTGATAGATCTGATCCGATACGTTGTTTTTCCTGATCTGATTTATCATTCTGCCTGGTCTCTTTTCTATAAAGGCTGTTCTCCCGCCGTAACCGGCCCGTCCGGAGGTCTTCTGACAGAACCTACGATTGATTTCTTCGGAGTGCAATTCATCGGTTGTCCGACAAGTTAATTGTTACACAATCTTCTCTTTCTTGCAATAGCACAATTCACTAATCTTTTCTCGATCGATCTG
This sequence comes from Lachnospiraceae bacterium, assembly GCA_021770245.1. Classification (GTDB taxonomy): domain Bacteria; phylum Bacillota; class Clostridia; order Lachnospirales; family Lachnospiraceae; genus Eisenbergiella. Next base: position 13,568 of record JAETRI010000036.1, on the reverse strand, counting down.
GTAGTTTTACACAAATTCGAATCCCTTTGGAGCCGTACGACAAGCGCATGAATGGCCCTGCGGCCTCTGTGACACCCCGGCCCTGCGGAGCGTGATGATCCATCGGGGACCATCCAAAAACGCCGGCACTTAGCGAGCATGTCCTTTGCGAGCTTAGTACCGCTGCGTTTTTGGCTGAGCGAAAGCGGGTCCCCGATGGATCATCACGCTCCGCAGGGCCGGGGTGTCGCAGAGGCCGCAGGGCCATTCATGCGGTTATCGTGCGGCCCGGCGACCGGAAACCCCTATGCGTTATCTTCGTCTGCGCCATCCGCTCCTTCGTCTGCGTCTTCTGTGGCCGGAGCTGAAACCGAAGCCGGAATAAGAAGAGAAGCTTTCGCTCCGCCTCCGCCATCGGTTTTTCCAGACCATCCTGCGGCCCGCCAGAAAAGCGGCCGCTGCCAGTGCGGCTGCCAAGGCGGCCCCGGCCACAACATACTGCCAGCCCAGTTCCCATTTCCGTTCCACCCTTTCAGGCTTTTCCGCCCTTTCGGGCCCCTGCGTCCCTTCGCCCGCCTCTACCCGGGAAGCCGCTTTTTGTGCGTCCTCCGGCCGCGTCCTCTCCGGCGAAGTCAGGGGCAGCGCCAGTGCGATCATGGTGCTTCCCACCGGCCGGCCGCCATAGCTGCATTCCAGCAGGGCTTCCTCTCCCGGCGCGGCATTCTGCGTATCATAGTACAGATCCAGATCCAGATCCGCAAAGGTAACCTGAGCAGGAACCACCGCACAACCGTCCTGCGCCACTTTCAGGGGCAGACGTTTTAAGGAAGGCTCACCGTCCTTTTCTCCCTCCGTCCTTGCGTGGACGCGTACGGAAGCCAGACCGGCCAGGTTCTCCCCCACGTCCAGTTTATGGAAGGAATCAAAACCGAAGTCGAAGAGGGCTGCAGTGTCCACATAGACCTGCTTCCCCTGGGTTTTCATGGTCACGCAGATCAGTTCCATCCCGTCCCTGGCCGCACAGGTAACCAGCGTATTCTTCGCAACCACCGTATATCCCGGTTTTCCTGCAAATACGCCGTCATAATGATAGGGGCCGGACGTAAGCATCTTGTGATGGTTGGACAGGGGAATCTGGTCCGGCTGCTTCTCGGAGGGAGGGATTTCATAAAATACGGTTCCGGAGATCTCCCGGAAAACCTCATGTTTGAGCGCCTCCCTGGTGATCAGCGCCATATCGTAGGCGCTGGTTAGATGCTGTTCATTGGGAAGACCGTGGGGATTCATGAAGTGGCTGTCCGTACATCCAAGCTCCTGCGCCCGGCTGTTCATCAGGGCTGCAAAGCCTTCTATACTGCCCGATACATGGATCGCCAGGGCATAGGCCGCATCGTTGGCAGAGGCCAGCAGTACGCCGTACAGGCAGTCCTTTACCGTCAGTTCCTCTCCCTCGTCCAGCGCAATATGGGAACCCTTATCCTCGTCCATGTACACCGCTTCGTGGGGAATCGTCACGATTTCGTCCATGTCGCAGTTTTCTATGACGAGCAGGGACGTCAGGATCTTCGTGATGCTGGCCGGATAGTATTGGGCGTGGATATTCTTGCTGTAGAGAATCGTACCGGTGGATACCTCCATCAGGATCCCTGACTCCCCCTCGATGCCCGGCCCGACAGGCCAGCTCTGATCCTGCATCTCGTCAGAAGGAGACGTTTCCTCCCCACCGTCCTCTCCGGTCTGCTGTGCTTCCTGCCCTTCTCCGGCTTCCTCTCCCTGTACCGGAGGGCTGCCGCTCTCCACCGCCCAAATTCTCGTCGGAAGGGACAGTACCAAAAGCGCAGCCGACAAAGCCAGCGCCGTCCCTGTCATCCTGAACCTGTGTTTCATCGGTAAATCTCCTCGCCTCATTTGTTGTATCGACATGGCTTCTTAATCGTTATCGGGAAGAAGCTTGACCCGCACCATGATCTGGCGGACCGTCTCCCCTTCCTTTAACTCGATATGCTCCGGCGCTGTCTGAGACGGCAGACTGCAGTCCTCCTCTTCCATCTCCGACAGGATCCAGTTATAAGCCGCGTCCGCGGCGTTATCCACCGCATCCTCCAGATCGGCTCCGTATGCGGTGCAGCAGGCCAGATCCGGGAAGCTCACACGATATCCTTTCTTGTCCTCGTCAGGCGTAAAAACCGCCGGGTATACAAACGTCATCTCTCCTCACCTTCTGCCGCCGGCCTGCGGCTGACAATTCAGGCCTCCTTTTCGCCGCGCCCAAACAGCTCCGCCGTTTGGGCCATCCGTTCTACCACATGCACGCCGAAGGGACATCGCGTCTCGCATCCGCCGCATCCCACGCAATGGGAGGCATTGGCAGACAGCCCTTCATAATGGGCACGGATGGTAGCCGGGATCTCCTCCTGCATCTGCGCCAGGTCATAGAGCTTGTTCACCATGGCGATATCAATGCCGGAGGGACAGGGCGCACAATGCCCGCAGTAGGTACACTGGCCGGAATAAGCATGCCTGGGCGCGCCGGCCAGAATGCTGGCATAGTCTTTCTCTTCCTCGGAAGCCGTCTCATAGGCCACGGCCGCATCCACGTGCTCCGGCGTATCGAAGCCCGCCATAACACTGGCCACCGCGGGGCGGGTTAGGGCATAATGCAGGCACTGCACCGGGCTTAGCGCCACGCCAAAGGGCGAGGCCTCCGCCGTAAACAGCCGGCCACCCATATATCCCTTCATCACCGTGATCCCCACGCCCTGCCGCTCGCAGATCCGGTAGAGCTGCGCGCGCTCCGGCGTGATGCCGCCGATGAACTCATCGTATTCTTCCTTGAAGTATTCGTCGATGTTTTCGCTGGCCGGAAGCATGTCAAAGGCCGGATTTACGGAAAAAAGGATCATTTCCACCTCGCCGCTTAAGGCCGCCAGCCTTGCCACATCCGGATTGTGGGTGCTCAGCCCGATATGACGGATACGCCCCTGCCTCTTTAAGTCTTTCACATACTCCAGGAATTCCCCCTCCAGGATCGCGGAGAGTTCCGCCTTCTCGTCCACGAAGTGGATCATCCCCAGATCGATATAGTCTGTGCGCATGCGGACCAGCAGATCCGAAAACGCCTCCTCCGCCTTCTTCAGGTCGCGGGTACGCACATACTGGCCGCCCTGCCAGGTGGAACCGATATGCCCCTGGATGATCCAGTTTTCCCGCCGGCCCTCCAGCGCCGCCCCGATATTGGAACGTACATTCGGCTCCGACATCCAGCAGTCCAGGATATTGATTCCCGCCCGGGCGCAGCGATCGACGACCGCTTTCACCTCTTCGGTATTATGACGCTCCAGCCACTCTCCTCCCAGTCCGATTTCGCTCACCTTCAAGCCCGTTTTTCCCAATTCCCTGTATCTCATGACAGCCTCCTTTCCCTCTCCGAAAATGCTTATCAAGTCCTGCCTTTCGGCTGCGCCTGCCGGATGGGTGCAGCCATTTTATCCGTCTCCTTTTCTTTCCGAAGCCCTAATCCTCAGGCCTGCTTCTTTCTCCTGCCGGCCAGTTCCTCCCGGAAAGCAGGCAGCGCCCGCCGCCCCTCTTCCGTCACAGGTTTCACCCATTTGCCCCCTGCGGTATACCATATCTCAAAAGCCAGCCGGATCAGCTCGTCCGTATACAGGAAGGAAAATACGGCCAAAAACGGAAGGTGCAGGACCATTCCAGCAATCCAGGTGGCCGGCACGCTGATGGAAAACAGACATACGATTTCCAGTACGGTCCCGAATACGGCTTCTCCCCCAGCCCGGTAGCAACTGTTCATGATGTAATTGCAGGTACGGATCGTTCCGGCCGCCAGGTAGATCAGGATCATATATTTTCCGTAATACATGGCTTCCGCCCCCAGCCCGAACAGCCCCAGGAGCGGCCGGTTGAACAAAAATCCCACGCCGGTGATGCAGAAGGTAATGGCCGGGCATAACAGGGCAAATCCCTTCACATACTGATACCCTCTCATATGATTTCCCGCGCCCACTTCCTTTCCTACCACAACGGAACTGGCATCCGCCAAGCCGCCGAAGAAAGCGAACACGAATCCCTCCAGCACCCGGAAAGCCGCCATGGCAGCGATGGCCGCCTCCGCCTGATGGCCAATTACGATATTGATCAGCATCTGCCCGATCCCGTAAAACAATTCGTTGCAGATGATCGGCAGGCATTTCTTCAGATAAGTCACCGAGAACCCCTCGCCCCAGGAGAACATATCCCGAAGCCGAATCGTCACGGCGCTTTTGTCTCTGCACAAAAACAACAAAAGCCCGGCCAGATTCACCATGCCGGAAACCAGGGTTCCCACGGCTGCGCCGGCCGCACCCATCCGGGGCATCCCAAACCTTCCGTAGATCAGGATCCAGTTCAGCACGAAATTGGTCAGAAGCGCCAGAACGGAACATACAAGCGGGGCCTTCACCCGTTCCGTGGAGCGCATCAGGAAACTGATGATCAGCGCCATTACCTGGAGAGGATAGGCGAAACCTACAATCCGTATATAGGGGATCCCCACCGCAATGATATTCTCTTTGTCCGTATAGATCCGCAACAGAAAGCCGGGATGGCTCACCGCCACCCCGCCGAACGCCAGCGCCACCACCAGCATACAGGCCAGGGACAGGCCAAAGGTCCTGTTAATCCCTTTGCTGTTGTCCGCGCCCCAATATTGGGAAAAGAAGAGCAGCGCTCCTCCGGCGAATCCGAAATAGCAGGAAAAAAACAGGGACGTGATCTGGGAACAGATTCCCACCGCCGCCACCGACAATTCGCCCTGGCTCCCGATCATGATTGTATCCACCATACTCGCGGTGGTGGACAGAAAATTCTGAAACGCGATAGGCAGTGCGATGGTGACCACCGCCTGAAAGAAGACCTTCCAATCCAGTTTTTCCCTATTATTCAAACCGACTCCTTCGCCCCCATCACCTTTTTCAGCTCGTCCATGAAGGTATTGATATCCTTGAATTCCCGGTACACCGACGCGAAACGCACATAGGCCACCGCGTCCAGATCCTTCATGCGGTCCATCACCAGCTCACCGATCACCTGGCTGGGGATCTCCTTTTCTTCCCTGCTGAAAATATCCGTCTCCACCTCGTCCACCAGCCTGGAAATCTGATTGGCGCTCACCGGACGTTTATGGCAGGCGCGCAGTACACCCGCTTCGATCTTCGTACGATCATAGCTCTCCCTGTTGTCGTCCTTTTTAATAACGATCAGGGGAATCGTCTCGATTTTCTCATAGGTGGTAAACCGTTTGCCGCACTCGTCGCACACCCGGCGGCGCCGGATGGAATTATTCTCATCCGCGGGACGGGAATCTATCACCCTCGTATTCTCATGACTGCAAAAGGGACACTTCATACCTGGCTCCCGTCTGCGCGCTTTGGCGCGCATTCTAATCAGGGAGATTGAAAATCTTGATTTTCAATCTTGCTCCCGTCTGCGCGCTTTAGCGCGCATCCTAATCAGGGAGATTGAAAATCTTGATTTTCAATCTTGATCCCGTCCGCGCGCTTTAGCGCGCATTCCAATCAGAAATCAATCTTGCTCCCGTCATTTTCCGCCGCCCGCTTTCCGTACAGAAGCGGCCTGGAAAACACATTGTTAAAAAATTCAATCATGGGCCCCATAAAAAACGCCGTAACCAGGGTCCCCAGTCCCGGAAGGAGCCCGCAGAGCGTCCCGACGATTACGCAGATTAAGTCACTGCCGATCCGGCAGAACCGGAAGGGCTTCCCGCTCCGGTTGGAAATGATGATGGGAAGCGCGTCATAAACGGATACGCCCAGATCGGAGGTCATATACAGCGAAGCGGCAAAACACATCACCACTACCCCGATGAGAAGAAGCGCCACACGCACGACCAGCGATGGGGAAGGCAGGAGGCGATTGATCGCAGCCTGGGAAAAATCCGCAATATAACCCGTCAGAAAGAGGTTGATAAAAGTGGCAATGCCTATGTAATGCCGATCCAGGAACAGATCGGCCGCCAGCATGATCAAACACAGGATCGTATAATAGCTCCCATAGGACATCCCGCCGAAAAAGCGGCCCCAGCTTCCCTGTGCCAGGCACTGGAACGGGTCAACGCCGAAAAGGGAACACTTAAAAAAACCCACGGCCAACGCACAAAGAACAACCCCGCCGACGGTCATAGCCAATCGGAGAGGGAATTTCTGCGGAAGTTTCATCTTTTATCCCCATGCCTTTCCCGTTTTGGGTCTTCCCAAAACGGGAATAGGCCCAAATTCGTAAGATTGAAAATTTTAATTTTCAATCTTTACATCCCATGCCCGCTAAAGCGGGCACAAATTCAATAGTATGAAAGCGCACTTCTTTCATACTTGGCTCCCATCTGCGCGCCTTGGCGCGCAGACAAATCAGGGGGAGTGAAAGATTTGAAAAATTTTTCGTCCTTATCCCCCTGCATATCGCAAGCGGAACTTGCGATACTGCCACCAGTAAAGATCTTGAAACGCGGTTTCAAACTGTTTCCTTTCCTGTCCGCATCTTCCTCTTTCATAATGCATTCGCGAATTTCAGATCGCGCAGCCGCAAAGGACGCGGCATGATGGTTCGTATGGGATGCAGCCTCTTTTCCAAATATACTAGAAACCGCCAAAGAAGTCAACCGAAGGGAGGAAAAAATCAGGACAAACGCATGAATGGCCCTGCGGCCCTCTGTGATCACCACGCTCCGCGGGGCCGGGCATGGGATGGCGCAGAGGGCCGCAGGATCGGGCAGGGACAGCGCAGGGCCATTCTTATATTTGCCATGGAAAAAGCGAAGAGAAAAGGCCGGCAGATACCGCTTCTCAGTCACAAACCAAATCCACGATTATGATATCCGGACCGATCTGCTTGATATCTTTATAGCAGATCGTATATTCGTCATCGCAGCCAAACAGATTCTTCCACTTCGCGCCTCCGCCCACCATCAGCTTGCAGATGCAGCCGGAGCATTGGTCAAATTCAAAGTCGCTCACCCGCCCCAGTTTCCTGCAGTCCCTAAGGTTGATGACTTCCTTACATTTCAGTTCGGAGTAAAGCATCCTTTCCTCGTACTCCGCCGGGTTTATCCGGCATTCTTTTCTTATTCGTATCATATGCCGGAAATTCAAATGGTTTCCGGGTACGGGAAAAGCCGTCAGCTTTCAAATTGATCTCCGTATTTTTTGAAAAACTCATAGTAGGCCCGCACGTTGGGAAGTTCAGTCCATCGCTTCACATCCGCCGTTTCCTCGTCCAGGTCGTAGATTTTCGCCCCTCGCATGGATAAAAGGAATGGGGAATGGGTGGCGATGACGAACTGACAAGCGAAGAAACGCGCCGAATCCTCCAGAAATCTCAGCAGTTCCTGCTGTTTTTCGGGCGAAAGGCTGTTCTCGGGCTCGTCGAGCAGATACAGGCCGTTTTCCTGTATTTTTTCCGAGAAATACAGGAAAGCGCTTTCCCCGTTGGAGTGTTCCCGCACGTTGTCCGGAAGGCTCTTGCGTACAAAGCGCGACTGCGTATTGCTCCGGGCTAAGTTCACCTTTTTGAGCCGTTCGTAATCTGCCAGAGACTGCATGCGGAAATTCTTATATTTGGCATCCAGATAGTCCTCCAGCAGCTCTTCCCGCTTCCTGTCGATCCCCTCGTTGATGCTCCGGAGATTCAGCATGAAATCGAATACGTCGTCGCTGGTGATGATCCTGCTGTTCTTCGGGATCGGCGTCCGAATCTCACAGCTGCACCTTTCCGTGTATGCTTCAAAAAAATTGGATCGGTTATAGAGCGTGTCCCGGGCCAGGCCCAGTTTTTCGGCGATCACGTTCAGCGCCGTGGTTTTGCCCGAGCCGTTCCCTCCGTAAAGGATGGTGACCGGTTCAAAATCCAGCACGGTAAGATGGTGGCGGGACAGGATGAAGAAAGGATAATAGGTATCATAGCAGGTCCGCTTCTGTCCCAGGGAAAAGTCGTACTCCTGCTCTTCATGGGGAAAGTGAAAACCGGATAAATAAATCATGCGCAGCCGTCCTCGGATTTCTTTTTCCCAAAATATACCCGATTCCTCCGCGCATGTCAACCTGTCGCCGCGATAAGCGCATGTTCCTTTTACGCCGTTAAATAGTTCTTCATCACCTTTAGGGCATTTTTTTCCAGCCTGGATACCTGGGCCTGGGAAATACCGATGATCTCCGCCACCTCCATCTGGGTCTTCCCCTCGAAGAAGCGCAGGGAAATGATTTCGTGTTCCCGCTCGTTCAGGCGCTTCATGGCCTCGCTGAGGGAAAGGTTTTCCACCCAGGTCTCTTCCTTATTTTTTTTATCGCTGATCTGATCCATCACATAGAGCGTATCGCCGCCGTCCGTATAGACCGGCTCATACAGGCTCATGGGGTTCTGGATGGCGTCCAGGGCATATACCACGTCTTCCTTGGAAATGCCGATCTCCGACGCCACCTCCGCGATGGTGGGTTCCTTCTGATTTTTTTTCATCAGGTTTTCCTTGGCATAGATGGCTTTATAGGCCGTATCCTTCAGGGAACGGCTCACCCGTATGGCGTTATTGTCCCGAAGGAACCGGCGGATCTCTCCGATGATCATGGGCACCGCATAGGTACTGAATTTCACGTTTAGAGTGGAATCAAAATTATCGATCGCTTTAATCAGGCCGATGCATCCGATCTGGAACAGGTCATCCACATTTTCGTTGCTGTTGGAAAAGCGTTTGATCACGCTGAGCACCAGACGCAGATTGCCTTTGATGTATTGCTGCCTCGCTTCCTCATCCCCCGCATTGATCCGTTCAAACAGCTGCGTTTTTTCCTCATTCGTAAGCACCGCCAGCTTTGAAGTATTTACGCCGCAGATTTCCACCTTGTTCAATGCCATTGCCGGAACCCTCCTTGGATTTACTACTTTAGAGAGTTCTCACATTCCCGTCCAAATATACCTCACCGGAAAAGGTAAAATCTGGTGAGCTTCATTCTTTCACCATTTCCCGTTTCAGACGCTTCATGATCTTTTTTTCCAGCCTGGATATATAGGATTGGGATATTCCCAAAAGGGTGGCGACCTCCTTCTGCGTCATTTCCCGACCGTCCGGGGTGTTCAGACCGAACCTTAAGTTGATAATCGTCTTTTCCCGCTCGGAGAGCTTTCCGATGGCTTTCATCAAAAGCCGGCGTTCCACCTCATTTTCCAGATCCCTGGAGATCACGTCCTCGTCCGTTCCCAGAATATCGGAAAGGAGCAGCTCGTTTCCGTCCCAGTCCACATTCAGCGGTTCGTCAATGGATACCTCCATACGGGTTTTGTTGTTTCTGCGCAGATACATGAGAATCTCGTTCTCGATGCACCGGGAAGCATAGGTGGCCAGTTTGATGTTCCGGTCCGGTTTAAAGGTATTGATGGATTTGATCAGCCCTATGGTCCCTATCGAAATCAGGTCCTCCACCCCCACGCCGGTATTATCAAATTTCTTCGCTATGTATACCACCAGACGCAGGTTATGTTCGATCAGGATACTCCTGGCCTCATCCCCGTATTCCGTCCCCAGATCCCCTATGATCTCGCTTTCCTTATCCGCCTCCAGAGGCGGCGGGAGTACTTCCGCCCCGCCGATATAGTGGATATCCCCCTGGCCGGACAGAAGGAAGCCCGGCTCCCTGCGTATCATTTTAAACTGTATTTTTCCGGGTATTGCTACTTTTAATATCATGTCTCATTCCTCCGGTTTTCAGCATTGCGGGATGCAGGATCATGCGGTAGGTCCCTTCCCTGGTAATCTCGCCGTCATACAGCCCCAGCAGTGCTTTTTCAATCAGGATATCCTGTCCTTCTCTTTTTACTCTCATTTCCGCGACCTCGATCGCCTGCATCACGCCCCGGCCTCCCAGGGTATGATACGGAACCAGGCGGAACTTCTCCGGCCGGTTCAGAGGGATTCTGCCCTCAAGCACCGACCGTTCCACCACGCTCACTGGCCTGGCGCTTAAGGGATCATACAGGCTGTTTCCGCTGTCAATGAGCGCCAGCGTCACCACCCGTACGTTTCCTTCCAGAATCTCCACCGTGGCAAGCAGTTTTTCCCTTCTCTCTTTCTCCCAATTCCACACCAGTACAATAACGGCTGCGCTCACCATGGCGCAGACGGCGGCCGGAAACGTGTGGGCCATGAGGCGGCTGCCCACCATGCCCGACCAGGCGTACATCATCCCTCCCAGCAGGAATGCAGCCCCATGGAAGAGGATGGCGCAGCGTCCCCGCCGCGAACAGCAGGTTCTTGATCCTGCCGTCCATCCCCGGCAGAAGGAATACGCCGCAAAAAAACAGCGCCTCCACCCCTGAATACAGGATCATCCGCCAAAGGGGCCCGGGCGCCGTCGCTCCATAGCCGCGCAGAAACATGCCTGTTAAGAGGAGGAGCGCCAGGGTCTGTGCCGCCTGAAGCGCAAACAGGCGGTCTATATATATAATGTACCTCACCTCTCACCTCCTGTAGGTATGGGTTCATTATAAAGGCCTGCCCCTTGTTTTTTCTGTCGAACGGTGCAGGATAGTACGGGTATCCGCCGTGGGATTTCGACAAAAAAGTTTTACCCGTTAGGAACTGCGGTCAGACAATTTGCTTTCATTTTGGGGAAAGCAGATATATAATAATAAAGCAACGGCAAATCGGGGTTTGAGGAGAGAACGGATGAAATACTTATACCTGCATGGATTGGGACAAAATGCTGACAGTTGGAATAAGGTGACAGAAGCAACAGAGGTGTTGGATCATAGTGTGTGCCTGGATTTGGCAGAAATGGTCAACGGCAAAGCGGCAACATATCCCACACTCTACTCCGTTTTTTCAGAAATGTGTAACGCAGAAAATGAAGACATCATTTTATGTGGCCTCTCTTTGGGTGGTGTATTGGCACTTAACTATGCTATAGACTATCCCCAAAAAGTAAAGGCATTAGTTTTGATTGCAGCACAGTATAAGATGCCGGCGCGATTATTAAAACTGCAAAATACGCTGTTTCGTTTTATGCCGCAGTCGATGTTTCGGCAAACCGGCTTTGGAAAACCTGATTTTATAAGTCTGTGCAGTACCATGGCAGAACTTGATTTTAGTGATTCATTGAACCAAATCTCCTGTCCGGTATTGGTTGTGTGTGGAGAAAGGGACAATACTAACAAAAAAGCGGCAATCGAACTCGCAGATATTCTGAAGCATTCCCAATTCAAAGAAATCCCGAAAACAGGTCATGAAGTAAATCTGGAGTCTCCGGAAAAATTAGCATCTTTACTGCGGGAATTTTATAAAAGTATCTGACAAATTCGGGGAGGAAAACAGTTTGTCAAAATTGGTTATTATACGGGGAAATTCAGGAAGCGGCAAGACAACAGTTGCCAAAGCGCTGCAACACAAATTAGGTCATAACATCATGGTTATTTCTCAAGATGTTATCCGCAGAGACATATTACGGGTAAAAGATGGGGCAGATCATTTCACAAGATATCAGTTTATCTGATACCGTCGAAATGATAATCAGAGATATTTTTAATTGACAGCTTCCGGTCTGTAGGATCGTGGCAAACGTAAAACCGGATAGCCGCCTGTGCCGCTGTTAGATTTTGATGACTTTTACCCCTCTTTACTCCACCCAATTCGACATTCGACAAAAAGCCTTTGCTTTTATGCGGAATCCGCTATAAAATGATTTCAGCGGAACGCTCCACAGCGTTTGACAGGCGCAGGGAAATCTGCTACAATAAAAGCACAAAAGGGAATACTGCCGATAGACGGTCAGTTCCGAAAGTTAGTTACAAAAAAGTAACCGCGTTCCTCGACCAAAGGGCGGTTACTTTTTTGTGTGATTTATGTAAGCAAGCAGGATTGACACGATGATCCCAAGCTCATCAAGCATCCCCCCTTTCCCGGTTTTACCCGTAGTCAGAGGGGCAGTCCCCTCTGCGTTTGCATCGGAAAACTGACCGCCTACCCGTTATGGCAGTACCCCATGTGAATATATTATCAGGAAATGTCGGACGCCACAAGCGATTTTCCGGCTTTTTTATTTTTCCGCTTGCTATGCGTTTATCCTGGATCTGCATCCGGTTTTTCTTGCATTCCATTCCCTGTAAAGATATAATAATAAAAACAGTCAGTTCCGGGAGGAGTGGGCAGGTTATCTATGGATCTCCTGCGTATCGCCGGTGTCCGGTCTCACGTTGATTATCCCGGGAACACGCGGCGGCTGGCTGTTTTATAAAAGATATAGGGTCAAATATCATTTGGAGAATGCAAATAGGGTGTCGCAAAACCGTTCCGGAATTTATACAGCGGCAGTTTATACCAAATGGTATAAACCAGCTTCCGAAAAGAGACTTCCGATTTTTCCCCCGGCAGGCTATCATGAAAGAAAAAGGAGGCCTTAGAAATGGAAAAAAGGAAACTCGGAAGCAGCGAATTGTATATCAACCCTGTTGGGTTGGGCTGCATGGGATTTTCCCATGCGTCCGGCGACCCGACGGAAAAAGGCGAAGCAGTTAAAATACTCAGGGAAGCCTATGAAATCGGGTATGACTTTTTTGACACGGCGGAAGCCTATACCGGCGTCAGCGCCGACGGGACAGTCTCCTACAATGAAGAACTTGTAGGAGAAGCAGTCAAAGGGATTCGGGATAAGGTGGTAATCGCCACGAAGATGGGGGTCAGCCACAATGCCGACCGCTCTTTGAGGCTGGACAGCAGCCCGGAAACCATCAGGAAAAGTGTGGAGGGCAGCCTGCAAAAACTGGGAACAGATTACATTGATCTGTATTACCAGCACCGGATTGACCCCAAAGTAGAGCCGGAAACCGTTGCCCAAACCATGGCGGCATTGATAAAAGAGGGAAAAATCCGTTACTGGGGAATTTCGGAGGCAACGGAAGAATATCTGCGGCGGGCAGATTCCGTCTGCCCCGTTACCGCGATCGAGAACCGCTATTCCATGATGGCACGATGGCATGAAACGATTTTTCCCGTATGTGAAGAGTTGAAGATTGCCTATGTTGCGTTCTCTCCAATGGCAAACGGTTTCCTTACGGGAAAATACAGCCCTGCCACTAAATTTGAAGGCAGTCAGGATTACCGCGCGTCCATGCCGCAATATACCGAAAAAGGTTATGCGAAAGCAAGGGAACTTTTGGATATGCTGACAAGAATGGCGGCAGAGAAAAATGCAACTATGGGACAGTTATCCCTTGCATGGATGTTAAACAAGAAGCCTTATATTGTGCCCATACCGGGTTCCCGCAAGCCGGAACGCCTGAAAGAAAACTTTGAAGCAGGTAATGTCATTTTGACCAAGGATGAGATTGCCAGGATCGATTCCAAACTGGACACCATGGATTTTGAGGTTTTCGGCGGTCACAGCGGCAAGTCAATAACCCCGCCGCAAGCAGCGGGGCATAGAATTTGAAACGCCCCAAGGGGCGGGGTATTGACCCTCGCGGCATTCGCCAAGCCAATGAAATTGGCTTTATGCTCGCGCAAGCGCGGCACTTGGCTCATTGCTCGCGGGAATAAA
>JAETRI010000134.1 GCA_021770245.1 Lachnospiraceae bacterium | reverse complement strand
AAATGGTTTCTTGACAACTCCATTATACCAAACGGATTGTATTTATGCCTTTTTTATTGGCTGAAATATTGAATTTTCAAGGTTCAACACACCTTAACGGTGTGGGAAGTCTTAGTTATTCATTCATTCATGCGTTTGTCCTGCCGGCGGCCCGGGCAAAACGGATGAACGGCTCTGCGGCCCCTGCGCCATCCCTGCCCGTCCCCGCGGCGCGTGATGATCCATCGGGGACCCGCTTTCGCTCAGCAAAAAACGCAGCGGTACTAAGCTCGCGAAGGACGCGCTCGCTAAGTGCCCAATGTGGTCAACTTAAGACCTCAGGCGCTCTCCCGCCTGTAGCCTCGGGCGCCCGGCAGGGAGCGCCCATGGCCTTAAGTTGACCACATTGCGCTAAGTGCCGGCGTTTTTGGATGGTCCTCTCTGTGATCATCACGCGCCGAGGGGACGGGCAGGGATGGCGCAGGGGCCGCAGAGCCGTTCATCCGTTTCGCATACCGGACGTCCGCAGAGAAAAGTGCGGTATGGAGGTCATCCCTTTGTCCAGAGGGAGGAGTCTTCCGTAGATTATAGGATGAACCGGAAGGAGAAAATCTTAAAAGAATCTTCATTTTTATTTAAATAAAAGCAGCCCTCTTTCATGCTATACTGACAACATTCTGGAAAAGGCTACAAAGGATGAGGGGTTATGGATGTAATTGACATTTCCAGACGGGAGGAACGGCCCGCACCGAGAAGAAGAAACAGAAAGGAAATTTTGGCACGGCGCAGGAAGAGAAGAAGGCAGATGATGATTGCCAGGGCGATAGCGGTTACTTTTGCCCTGGTGTGCGGCATGGGGCTGGGGGCTATGACGTGGAAGGTGATAACCCTGTTGGCCGATTACGGGGACGCGCCTCAAGAAACGCTAAGCCAGGAACAGGAACGGGAAGAGCTGATACGGGAAAACAATGCCGTCCGTCCCGTAATAGAGGAGAATTTTCTTAGGATGAATCCCTATTCCAGGCCCGGCGAGCCTCTGGAGACGGTGAAGAATATTTTTGTACACTATACTGCAAATAAGGGAACCTCTGCCAGACAGAACAGAAGTTATTTTGAGAATCTGGGAACGTCCGGAGAGACTTCGGCCAGCGCCCATTTCGTGATCGGATATGAGGGCGAAATCATCCAGTGCCTGCCTCTGGAGGAGATCGGCTATGCGGTGAAATCGAGGAACTACGATTCGATTTCCATAGAGTGCTGTTATTTATCGGAGGACGGCTCTTTCACGGATGCCACTTACCTGTCGTTGGTGAAACTGACGGCTTGGCTTCTGAACGAATACGACCTTTCGCCTGAGGATGTGCTCCGCCATTATGATGTGGGCGGGAAAAAATGTCCGCTCTACTTCGTGGAGAACGAAGGGGCCTGGGAAGATTTCCGCAAGGATTTAAAAGAATATATCCTCAGAGGAAAGATTTCCGGCTGAATGCCGGTGCCGATATGGAAATCTTTGTATCCATTCCTCCGTCCCGCACTCTCCCGGACGCCGGGGCGCATAGGAAGGAGCCTGTCGGAAGCCATCTGTCCCTTTGGTGCTGCTTCTTAAGCCGCCGTGCCCGGCTTCGGACCTTGCGAATGCGGCTGGACTGATACAAATTTTTGAGGGTATATGGTTATTTTTATGCAGGCAATGCCGATATTAATAATAGATTCCTAATTGAATGTAAGGAAAAGGTTTCTTTCGTAAGGAAGGAGGATATGAATGCAGGTAAATAATAATGTGGCCTGGCAGCAATACGCGCAGGGCGTGCAGCCCGCCGCATCCCAGGCGGTGAAAAACGCGACAGCGGTTGCGGAGAATGTCGGACAGACGGCAGAAGCGCCTAAGAAGGAAGCGGATACGGATCGTGTGGAACTGAGCAAGGATGCGAATGTTACCAAGATGACCGATGCGGAGCGCGCTGACCTGGTGAGCAGCCTGAAAGCGGATCTGGACAACCAGATGAGCCGTTTCACCAATATGATGGTGCAGAATTTCCAGAAGCAGGGCATTACCTTTGGGCAGGCCCAGGGAGATGATTTCTGGAGGATGATGGCCAGCGGTAACTATACTGTGGACGCCAAGACGAAGGCGGAAGCTCAGGAGGCGATTTCCGAGGATGGTTACTGGGGTGTGAAGCAGACTTCCCAGAGAATTTTCGATTTCGCCAAGGCCGTTGCCGGAGACGATGTGGAGAAGATGAAGAAGATGCAGGCAGCCGTGGAGAAGGGCTTCGAGCAGGCCGGAGCGGCCTGGGGCGGAGATCTTCCTTCCATTTGCGGGGATACCCATTCTGCAGTCAACAAGCTCTTTGACGATTATTATGCGGCGAGCGGGAAGTAATACCGCTTCGCCAAACATAATGAAAGGGGCGGTCGGTTAGTACCGATTTTGGCTTTTAATTCTTAAAAAAGAGAGAATCCCATGAATCCTATGGGATTCTCTCTTTTCCCTTTTTCGTATCTGTTTCCCGACAGACGTTTTTATGTAAGAAAAAATGAGAAAGGAGAAACCTATGATCAATATTTTGTCAATCGGAAACAGCTTTTCGCAGGATGCAACGCATTATTTGCACAAAATAGCGGAAGCGGGCGGTGTGGATACAAAGGTGGTGAATCTTTATATTGGGGGTTGTAATCTGGAGCGTCACTGGTCAAACGTGCAGAGCGGGGCGGAAGATTACTTATATGAATTAAACGGAAAATCCACTGAAAAATATATATCTGTGCAGGAAGCCCTGCGTGAGGAAAAGTGGGATTATATCATTACGCAGCAGGCGAGCCATGACAGCGGCTGGTCTGAGACCTATGAACCTTTTTTGGGAAATCTTGTCTGCTATATCAGAAAACAGGTTCCGGAGGCAGAGATTTTAATGCAAGAGACATGGGCATATGAGATTGACAGTACTCATGGTAATTTTCCCAGATATCATAACAGCCAGCAGGAAATGTATGAGCGTTTGCGTAAAGCATATAACGCGGCGGCGGACAGGCATGGCCTGAGATTGATACCCTGTGGCGATATAATCCAGAAATTACGGGAGAATCCGCCTTTTATTTACGAGGAAGGGGGTATATCACTGTGCAGAGATGGATTCCATATGAATTATATCTATGGAAGGTATGCCCTGGCGGCGGTCTGGTACAAATCCATTACAGGAAACAGCGTGGAAGACAATACATATATTCCTATGACTTCGTCTGCACCCGATGAAAAGGTGGATCTTGAGGCTTTGAAAGTGATAAAGTGCATAATCGAAAGAAATATGGCGGTATAAATATGAGGAACCTTCTCAAAAGAAGGTTTTAACACTGTGGATCGAAACGTCTTCCGGCGCGGACGAGGGATAACAGAGACGCACAAAGGCCCGGATCCGGTTCCGGGCCAAAGGTGCAAAACTTGGCCTACCAGCTCCAGAGAGTACCGGCGATGCCGTCCGCGATGGCCCTTGCAGTGGCGTCAAACTGGCTGTCCAGCAGCGCATTATCGCTGTCGTTGTTAAGGAATCCCACCTCCACCAGGACGGCGGGAGCATTGCTGTCCCGCAGGACCACGAGATTGGGCCTGGGATTTACGCCCAGATTTTTGTATCCCACTTTTTCCAGCTGACGGTTGATGTTGGTGGCGATGGTGCCGGCGGGCAGCCATTCGTTATACACCAGGCTTTCCACGCCGGAATATTGGTTAGGAATAGGACTGGAATTCCGATGGATGGAGATGAAAATATCCGCGCCGGAGGCATTTCCCTTTTCGGCTTTTCGATAAGGGGATTCGTAGACATCCTCCGTACGCGAATATATGACCGGAAAGCCGTACTCCTCCAGATATTTCCCGACGGCAAGAGCGATGGCAAGGGTATCGTCCTTCTCCTGCCTTCCGTTATATACGGCCCCGGGATCACTGCCTCCGTGCCCGGGATCCAGAAAAATGGTATATGTAGAATCGGCCATAGTGGAAACCACCTGTTTTTACTTGTTTTCATTATATGCATCAACAGGCCGTCCGGTGCAAAACAAACGTATGAACACCCCTGCGCCCCTGGTGCGGCCCCGCCCTGCTTTGTGGTGGAG
>JAETRI010000133.1 GCA_021770245.1 Lachnospiraceae bacterium | reverse complement strand
AGCCTGCGGGGGATCTGAACCGTAATACATCCCGCGCAATCCCGCGAGAAAATCAGGGAAATGCTTGACAAAAAGGAAAAAAGAGAGTAGGATAAGCTAAAACGAAATAGCTAAATATGACAGGGGGGGGGGGTAAAGGCATTTTGGGAAAAGGAAGTGGCGCAAGGATCAAGGAAATTGCCCAGCGGCTCGGCCTTTCGGCAGGAACGGTATCCATCGTGCTCAACGGCCGCGGCGACGCGATGCGCATTTCCAAGGCGACACAGCAGAGAGTGCGCGAGGCGGCGAAGGAAATGGACTATCAGCCCAACATCTACGCCCGCCGTTTGCGGACCACCGGCGGGGAGGAAACGGCGAGAGTGATCGCGGTTTTCTGGAACAGCGGTTATGCGGACGACGTGATGGGACGTTTTTTCCGGGGGCTTCACAAGACGGCGCAGGAAAAGGGATATCGGGTGGAATTCTACGTGCAGCTGTTTGAATTCGGGAAGCTTAGCAATTACCGGGCGTTGATGACCCATCAGCGGTTCAGCGGGATCATCATCTGCGGCGTTTCGGAGCAGGATGCGGAATTCCTCAACGCCAACGAATTCGATCTGCCCATCTTACTGCTTTTGCGCAATGAACCGCGTTACCACTGCGTCTATGTGGAGGATTACGAGGTGGGGAAAAACGTGGCGCGGCTTTTCTCCCAGAGGGGGCATCGTTCGGCGGGGCTGGTGGGGAGCCTGCAGAAGGGACAAAGCGCCACGCTGCGTAAGCTGGGTTACATGGAGATGAGCAGGCGGTGCGGCATAGAGATCTGCGAGGAATGGGTACAGGAGACGGAGGGGCGCGACTATCTGTCGGGCCATAAGGCGATGAAGGAGCTGCTGCGCAGCGAGGGGAAGCCCGAAGCCGTGTACGTGATGGCGCCGGAGCAGGTTTTAGGGGTGCTGGGGGCCTGCAAGGAAGCCGGTATATGCGTGCCGGAGGATATGGAGGTCCTCGCCTATGGGGACAGCGACGCCTTCGACTGTTTTTCGCCGACGATAAGTTCCAACTATATCTCCATGCAGGAGGTGGCGGAAAGCGCGCTGAATCTGATTATTCTCGTGATAGAGAACGACATCGATATGCCGATGAGCCGCATCCTGAATGCGGAATATGTGTTCCGGGAGAGCTGCGGCGGTTTTTTGGAACCGTAGAAACCAAAACAAAGGGAAAAAGAAAACTCCGAAAAGGGGTTTTCTTTATACCGGTTTGCTAAAACGAAAAAGCTATTTAGCAGAAAGAGGTACACTATGAAGATAAAACAAAAGGGAGAAAAGCTGTTTGGGAAAAATTATATCCTGCTGATCGTGGTAAGCCTGATTACCTCCTTCGGCTACAGCATGATCGCCACGTTGATTTCCTCCTACGGAGTGGAACTGGGGGCCAGTCTGACGGCGGCCGGGACGCTGGTGGGAATCTATTCCCTGTCGGCTTTGCTCATCAGGCCTCTCGGCGGTTATGCCACGGATATTCTGGATAAACGTTTGATGTGTGTGTTTTCCACGGTTATGATCTGCGTAGCGATGACGGGATATGCCCTTGCCCCGGGAATCCGGACCATGTTTCTGGTGCGGATCCTGCACGGAGCGGCCTTCGGGGTGAGCGGTACGGCGAATATGGCGCTTTTGTGCGATTATGTCCCGTCGGAACGTCTGGCGGAAGGGCTGGGCTATTACGGGCTGGGCCAGGTGCTGTCCCAGGTATGCGGGCCCAGCCTGGGCCTTGCCGTGAAAAACCGTCTGGGCTATCGGGCGCTGTTCGGAATCATCGCGCTGATGACGGTACTGGCGGTGCTGGTCCTTTTCGGAGTGGATAAACCTGCGGGCGGGAAGGAAGAGAAGAAGGAGCGCAAACCGCTGCGCCTGGACAACCTGATTGCAAAGGAATGCATCGTCTATGCTCTGGTGGCGGGGCTCTTTTCCCTGGGAAACGGTGTCATTAATTCGTTCCTGCTCCTTTTGGGCGAGGAGAGAAAGATTGCGGGGATCGCCCTGTTTTTCTCCGTAAACGCCGTGGCGCTGTTTTGCATCCGTCTGGTGGCGGGAAAGATCGCCGACAGGAATTCCTTAACGCTTATCGTGAACATTTCTCTGCTTACCAGCGCGGTATCCATGGCGATTGTGGGGCGGGGCAGCGTACTGTGGGTGATGCTGCTGGCGGCCGTCCTGAAGGCGGTAGGTCAGGGCAGCGGCCAGATATCGCTGCAGTCGGCATGTATCAAGCGGGTGGATGCCCTGCGGGTGGGGGTGGCCACCAGCACCTACTATATCGGAGCGGATATCGGGCAGGGGCTGGGCCCGATCGTGGCGGGGAAGATATCCTCCCTGGTGGGCTACGGAAAAATGTTTACCTGCCTGGCTGCATTCATCGTGGCAGTGGCCGTGGGGTTCAATTTTTATCAGAGGCGCCGGCAGAAGGCCTGAAGATGCCCTGGGCCCTTTTTTCCCGGCCTCTGCGAAGGCACAGAACCTTCCACTTGCCGGAGCGGTAGCGCAGGAGAATGGCCACGGCGCGCAGGACCTGATCCGTGGCGATGGCCATCCACGCCCCGGACAGGCCCAGATGGAGATAATCCACGGCCAGGATAGCCAGACCCGGCCGCAGGAGCAGGACGGTGAAAAAGGTCAGCTTGGCCACGAAACCCGTATCTCCGGCTCCTCTGAGGGCGCCGGAGACAATGAACTGCGAGGATTGGAAGGGCTGGATAAAGGCCACAATCCAAAGAATATTGAGACAGATGGAAATACATAAGGGATCGTTTGTATAGAGGGAGGACAGCGGCCGGCCGAAGAGGACGAACGCAATCCCCAGGGAAACGGCCACCCACATACCGCACCGCCGGCACCGGGTGGCATATGCCTGTGCCATATCCGGACGCCTGCGTCCCAGCCCCTGTCCCATGAGGGTGGTGGCGGAAACGGCGAAGATCTGGCCGTTCATCATGGTTAAGGACTGAATATTCATACACACCTGATGGGCGGCGAACTCCAGGGTTCCCAGGGAAGCGATGGTTCTGGAAAAGACGATGGATCCCGCGCGCATCATCAGCTGTTCCAAAGCGGCCGGAAGGGCGATGGAGATGATTTCCCCGCATTCCTTCCTTCGCGGGCGGAAATCGTCGCCCAGCCCCGTATGCAGATAACAGTTTTTGCGGCAGAGGGCGGCGACGGCCAGAAGAAAGGCGGCGAACTGGCCGATGGCAGTGGCGAGCGATGCGCCGGCCACGCCCAGCGCCGGAAAGCCGAATTTACCGCCGATGAGCAGGTAATTGAGCAGAATATTCACGATATTGGCCACGGAGTTATAATACATGGCGGTGCGGGAATCCCCGATCCCGCGCAGTACGGCCGTGATGGTGGAAGTGATGCCGTAAAAGACGAAGCTGGCCATCTGTATCTTCAGATAGGCGTCGCCCGCGTCCAGGACCCGGTCTTCCGCGGCCCCCATGAATGCTACCAGAGCTCTGGAAGAAAGAACGCCTGCCGCGGAAAAAAGCACTGCCAGCGCCAGGTTAATGAGCAGCGCCTGCCTGGTATACAGCCTGGCCTTATCCTGATCTCCGGCACCTCTGGCCTGGGAAACCAGAGAGGTGGCTCCCACGTTCATGGCCATTACCATGGTCATCAGGACGAATTTCGGCTGGGTCGTGAGCCCCACGGCCGTGATGGCCCAGGTGCCCAGCCCGCCTACCATGATGAGATCGGCCATGGAGACGAGGGAGGTGAGGGCCAGCTCGATGGCGGTGGGGAAGGCGATGCGCAGGATATCCCCATAGAGCATCCGGGGGGTGATGCCGTCCGGAAGCTTACCTGATATCCGCTCGGCGAGAATGTCTTCGTCGGAGCCGGGCGGCAGCCTGTCGATGGTTGTGACGATGGTAGCGGTATCCTCTTTTTTCTTTTTTATCATTTTGCTCCCCTCTGCCCGCGAAAGCGGGCGTCTGAATCAGGGAGGTTGAAAGCGTCCTTCTTTCAACCATGCTCCCCTCTGCCCGCGAAAGCGGGCGTTTGAATCAGGGAGGTTGAAAGCGTCCTTCTTTCAACCATGCTCCCCTCTG
>JAETRI010000035.1 GCA_021770245.1 Lachnospiraceae bacterium | reverse complement strand
TCTTCTTTCAGCCTTGCTCCCACCTGCGTGCAAAGCACGCACTCAAATCAGGGAGGCTGAAAGTGTTCTTCTTTCAGCCTTGCTCCCACCTGCGTGCAAAGCACGCACTCAAATCAAGGAGGTTGAAAGTGTTCTTCTTTCAACCTTGGCTCCCATCTGTGCACTGATTCCTGTTTGTTTTCTTTTCCTACATCCCCCGTACCGACAAACCTGCGTCCCTTATTCGTACTTCCCGCCGGCCCATGCCAGCACGGCCGCACGGGCAGACGCGGCCGTTTTACAATCCGTCACGTCCGCGAGATACTGCGCTGCATCCTGCCATTCCCTGCGAGTACACTGTCCTGTCGGTATTTCATTTACAATTCTGCAGATTTTTTCCCTGTCACTGACGTAATGGAGATCCGAAGGGTATTCGCATCCCATTTTTAATGTGAGGTATTCCACCAATCCTAATGTAAACATCCGCTCCACCTTCCTTTGTATCTATTATGATACAAAGGAGGGTTTTTCATGCGTCCAAAGAGCGAACCGCCGAAACGGCCTCATGGTAATCCGCATCCACCTGGGCCATAAGCTCCTCCGATCCTTGGCAGGATCCCGCCCGCAGATGTTCCGTCAGCTTTTCGCTGGAAAGGTAGAGGCGGGTCATGCTCAGATTCTGCGCGACGCCTTTTAGGGTATGCGCCCCTCGGAAGGCCTCCTCCTGATTTCCGGCCTCCAGTGCCGCACACAGAGTGTCAAAAGTTTTGTCGTTCAGGAACTTGCCCAAAAATCTGACAATCCGGTCTTCACTGCGGAACCGGCCCAGCATTCCTTCATAGTCTCCGCCCATAGCCGCATAACATTCTTTTACCGTCATTCTTGCTCCCATCTGCGTGCAAAGCACGCCCTCAAATCAGATAATAGTATCTTCCTCTGCCCGGCATCCTCTCATCTTCTCGTCCGCTCCCCTTCAATGGGAGAAAGGACGGACAGCATATCTCTCATGGATTCATCATAAAAACAATACCGGCCGCGCCCGGCCCTTTTCGCCGCATAGAGCGCCTGATCCGCACAGTGGAACAGGGTATCATAATCTGTGATCGATGCATTCCCTCTGGCAACGCCCATGCTGATGGAGATACGGAATCCCTCATATTCGCCCAGAAGGGAATGATAGATCCGGTTTACCAGCGCCTCCAGGCCCGTATTATATTCCAGGAAGATCAGGAATTCGTCTCCTCCGATCCTGGCCGCCAGATCCCCGCTGCGGATGCTTTCTTTCAGTTTTTCCGCCATATACTGCAGCACATGATCCCCAAAGGAATGTCCCCTCTGGTCATTGGCGGATTTGAAGTAGTCCAGATCCAGGACGAACAGGGCGTATTCGTTTTCTATCCCTTCCGCCATCCGCTCGCGGATATGCTTCTTTGCATAGGCATGATTCATCAGGCCGGTTAATGCATCATGGGAGGCCGCCTTCTCCAGATCCATGAGCTGCAGCCGCTCCTGATGGATATCCACCGCCTTCCCGATCGTGCCCAGATAGACCGGTTCCTCGTCCCCAATCATCCAGGTGGCCCGGCAGATCACGCGGTGCCAGCGTTCTTCTCCGCCCACCCGGACTTTATATTCCTCCTTGATGATCGGATCTTCCGGCGTGGTATTTCTCAGCTTTTCCACCAGATCCTTCCAGGTGCTCTCATCCGCCAGCGCCATGAACTGTTCATCGTGGAAAGGATCCATAATGGTTTCCTTTAGCCCCAGCTTTGCAGCCCCCCAGCTCGACAGGATGACCATGGAAGGATCCACCGTATATTCAAACTGAATTTCCTCGGAGATGGACGCAAAAAACTGATATTTAATCCGTTCATGTTCCAGGAGCATCAGGGTCCGGTCCGATGCGGAAAGTTCCTCCTTCCGTGTCATCTCCATGGCTATATTATGCAGCTCGGCTCTGTTGTCTGCATCCATATAATCCGCCTGCAGCTCTTCCTGAATGCTGTCGGAGGCTTCCAGCAGGCATTGAAGGAGCAGCGGATTGAAGACGCCGCATTCCCCATTGGTGATCATCCGGACAGTGGTCTCATGGGAATAAGCCGCCTTGTACACCCGTTCACTGGTCAGGGCATCGTACACATCCGCCAGTGCAACGATCTGGGCGGAAATCGGGATTTCGTCTCCCTTCAACCCGTCCGGATAGCCGCTGCCGTCATACCGCTCATGATGCCAGCGGCAGATTTCGTGAGCGACTTTGAGCAGTCCGCTGTCGCCGTTAAAGGGGATCTGTTCCAGCATGGTTGCTCCGATTTCCGTATGGGTCTTTATCACCTCAAATTCTTCCTTGGTCAGCCTGCCGGGCTTATTCAGGATTTCTTCCGGGATAGCGATCTTCCCCACATCGTGCAGGGCGGACGCCATGGTGATGGTGGAGATATCCTCCTGAGAAAGATTGTACCGGTCTGTCATCTGGGTCAAATGCCGCAGCAGCAGATCCGTAAGCGTATGGATATGAAACACATGCAGTCCGCTTTCCCCGTTCCGGAATTCCACAATGTGGCTCAGGATGGAGATCATTAAGTTGTTGCTTTTCTGCTTTTCATACAGCTGGTCGGCCACCATCCCGATCAGCTTCTTCTGCTTGGCGTACAGCATGATCGTATTAATGACGCGGCGGTGTACCACCAGATCGTCAAAGGGCCGGCTGATATAATCCGTAACGCCCAGTTCATAGGCGCGCTCCACATAAGCAGCCGTATTCTCTGCGGAAATCATGATGACCGGGATATCTTCGATCCAATGATACTTGTTCATCATTTCCAGGACCCCAAACCCGTCCATCTCCGGCATGACAATATCCAAAAGAACAAGGGAAATTTCCGATCCCATCTGCTGAAAGCATCCGATCGCCTCCACCCCGTTCTCCGCCTCGATGATTTCATACTCATCGCCAAGCATATCCGCCAGGATGGAACGGTTCATCTCGGAATCGTCTGCTATCAGAATCTTATGCTTCTCTCGTTTCATAACCATCACTTCCTTAATTACTTCCGTACTGCAAAATCCTTTTCGCCATCCGGCGTTTATCGGGATGGCCACTCCGTTTCGCTGCGGGCCGGTATCATGTCTGGCGACATTATACCATGCCTGCGGCATGGCGCTTAGCGGGATGGCCACTCCGCTTCGCTACGGGCCAGTATCATGTCTGGCGACATTATACCATATCCCCCTCCTGTCTGCCAACTCTTTTCCCGCCGGGCGCAGGATAAACGCATGAACGATCCTGGGGAAAACGGCGTAATACAGCAAAAAACCATGACCCGCACAGATCATGGTTTCTATCAATATAAAGCTGGAAAAGGGACTCGAACCCTCGACCTACTGATTACGAATCAGTTGCGCTACCGACTGCGCTATTCCAGCATTTTACCGACAAGATGTATTATAATATCAAATTCCCCTTTTGGCAAGGGGTAATTTTTTATTTTATGCTTTTCTTTTATGCTTTTATGCTCACGTAACGGTTCATCCACCCCGCAGGCTCCCGGACGCCGGGACAAACGCATGAATGGCCCTGCGGGCCGGGCAGGGATGGTGCGGGGGCCGCAGGGCCATTCATGCGTTTGTCCTGGCCGTCCACTTTCCGGGCCGGAGCGTACGTTAGGATATGTCCTTCGTTTCCTCCGCTCTCATATGAATATCCATCTGAGGATAAGGGATTTCTATTCCGTTTTCGTCAAAGGCATATTTGATTGCCTCCAGCATATCCCATTTCACCGGCCAGTAGTCCCCGGTACCCGTCCAAAAGCGCGTTCCCAGCACCACGCTGCTGCCTGCCAGTTCATCCACATAGATCAGATATTCTTTATCTCTGCGGACCCGTTCTTCCTGCAGGATCAGCCCCTCCAGCACGGCCTTTGCCTGTCGGATATCCGCTCGATAGGAGATCCCTACCTTCAGCTCCAGCCTGCGGCAGTCCTCATTGGTCACATTCGTAATGCTGGCATCCGCCAGAGGGCCGTTGGGCAGCAGGATGATCTTATTGTCCACCGTGGCAAGCCTGGTATAAAAAATCGTGATCTCCGTTACGGAACCCTCGTTTCCAAAAGCGGATTCCACGATATAATCCCCCACCCGGAACGGATGCAGAATCATGATCATGATCCCGCCGATACAGTTTTTCAGGCTGCCCTGGAAAGCGAGGCCCACCGTGGCCGTGGCCGTGCCGAGCACAGTGGCGATGGTGGCGGCGTCAATTCCCATGCGGATGGCGATCTGGAAGATCAGGAACGCATACAGACCCACCTTCACTGCCGAATCCAGAAACTGCTTCACCTCCTGGCTGGCATTGGCCCTGGACAATGCGTTCCGGGTGAGTCTGCGCAGAAGAGCGATCACTCTGGCTCCGATCAGGAAAAAGGCCACGCAAAACACAACCCGGATGAGCAGATCCATCAGGGACTTGGGCGCAGCCCGCAAAAGCCGTTCCCCCAGGAACAGTTCCTGAGGCTGCGTCGCATCCCCGGCCAGGGCCCAAACCGCCGGACGGGCAAGAAAATGTTCCAGTCCCTTCATTCTGCCGTCCTTTTGGGTTTCTTTACCACCTTTACGGGTTTCTCATATTCCCCTTTTTCCGAGATCAGGGCATCCGTCTCAAACACCTTATTGGCCAGTTCCTCCTTCAGGGTTTTGGGCGCCGTCTTTTTCTTTTCGGCCGTTTTCCCTTTTTTCTTCCTGGCGGCTTCTTTCGCCTTCTTTTCCTTCTCCGCCTGTTTCCTGGCGATTTCCTTCAGTTCCTCCTTTGTATAAGGCTGATAGGAGAAAATACTCACGCTAAGGGGCGCCTGCATGATCTTAATGGAATAATCCCTGCCGTCCCAGGTTTCCTTCCGCGCCGTCTTGACCCTGGGATTCACTCTGCCCTGTCCGCCGAAGCGCACTTCGTCCGAATTCAGAATTTCCTTATATTTCCCGTCAAAGGGCACGCCGACCTGATGGTTTTCCCGTTCCACATTGGCGAAATTTAAGATCACCAGGAGCATTTCTTCCGTTTTCCCCGTCTTACGCACAAAGGTGATGGCGCAGTCGTTGGCGCTGATGCAGTCGATCCACTCAAAACCGTCCCAGCTGGTGTCCTTCAGATAAAGGGCCGGCTGTTCCCGATAGAGGTGGTTCAATGTCTTGACGAATTCCTGCAGCCCCTTATGCTCCGCATACTCCGTAAGGTTCCACTCTACCTCGCGCTCTTCGTTCCACTCGTCGTATTCCCCGATCTCCTGTCCCATGAAAAGGAGCTTTTTGCCCGGATGGCACATCATATAGCCATAGCTGGCCTTTAAGTTGGCGAACTGCTCCTCCCTGCTGCCCGGCATCTTCCCGATCATGGAAGCTTTCCCGTGCACCACCTCGTCATGGGAGAGCACCAGCATAAACTGTTCGCTGTAAGCATAGATCATGCTGAAGGTAAGCGCATTATGGCAGCCGGAACGGAAATAGGGATCCTGCCTGATATAGCCCAGGAAATCGTTCATCCATCCCATGTTCCACTTCATATCAAAGCCGAGGCCGCCTTCTTCCAGGCTTCCCGTCACCATGGGCCATGCGGTGGATTCCTCCGCGATGGAAAGGACCCCCTTATTCCGCTTATGGATCATGCTGTTCACGTGCTTCAGAAATTCTATAGCCTCCAGATTCTGGTTGCCGCCATAGATATTGGCCACCCATTCCCCGTCCTGCTTCCCGTAATCCAGATACAGCATGGAAGCCACCGCATCCATACGGATGCCGTCCGCGTGGTAACGCTCGATCCAGAACAGGGCGTTGGCGATCAGATAGTTGGATACCTGCGGCCTGCCGTAGTTATAGATCAGCGTACCCCAATGGGGATGGCTTCCCTGGCGCGGATCCAGGTGCTCATACAGGCATGTCCCGTCAAAGGCGGAAAGTCCCTGAACGTCCCTGGGAAAATGGGCGGGCACCCAGTCCAGGATCACGCCGATTCCGGCCTTATGCATTTCATTTATGAAAAACATAAAGTCCTCCGGCGTCCCATATCTGGCCGTGGGCGCATAATAACCGATCACCTGGTAACCCCAGGAACCGTCAAAGGGATGCTCCATCACGGGCATGAGCTCGATATGGGTATACCCCATCTCCTTCACATAAGCGGCGACGGCGGGGGCCAGTTCCCGATAATTGCAATAAGGCCTCCCGTCCTGCGGACGCATAAAGGAACCCAGATAGAGTTCATATACGTTTACGGGCTCACAGGTATAATCCGCTTTTTCCCGTTTTTCCAGCCATTCCCCGTCTTCCCATTGAAATCCCGAAATATCCCGGATGACCGAAGCCGTCTCCGGCCGCAGCTGCTGGCCGAAAGCATAGGGGTCCGCCTTGAGGTAAGTAAGGCCTCCCTTTGTCTTCAGTTCGTATTTATAATTCTGCCCTTCCAGCTCTCCGGGGATAAAGAGCTCGAAAATGCCGGAATCCCACAGCCTGCGCATCTGATGTACGCGTCCGTCCCAACGGTTGAAATCGCCCACCACGCTTACCCGCAGGGCATTGGGGGCCCAGACCGCGAAATGCACGCCCTTCACTCCGTCCACACTGCACACGTGGGCGCCGAGCATCCGGTAGGCTTCATAATGGATTCCCGCAGCAAACAGCTCCGTATCCTTTTCCGTTATGACGGGAGCGAAACGATAGGGATCTCCCACCTCCTCTTCCTCTCCCTCCGGCCAGGTAACGCGATAGACGTAATCCGGCACTTCCTTTCCCGGGATGAGGGCGGCAAAATAACCGGCTTCGTCCGCCAGCTCCATTTCAACCGTCTTCCCCGTCTCTTTTAAAAGCAGAGCCACCTTCTGTGCTCCCGGCATAAAGACCTGGAACAGGGTAGAGTTGCCCGCCGCGTGGGGTCCGAGAAGCTTATGCGGGTTATCCTCCTCCGAATAGATCACTGCCTCGATCTCCGGCCAGTTCATCAGCTTGTACAGCTTTTCTTTCATACCCTTTCCCCTTTCTTTTATATGCTTACTCCCGCCCGGTCGGAAGGGTTTCCGGTTCCGACAGGCTGTGGAGGAAAAGCCCGCTTCTTAACTTCGGTTCAAACCAGGTGGACTTCGGCGGCATCAGCAGCCCCGCGTCCGCCACGGCAAACAGCTCCTCGATGGAGGTGGGATATAGGGAAAAAGCCACGGCGCAATCCCTGCGGCACCTGCGCTCCAGCTCTCCCAGGCCTCTGATGCCTCCTACGAAATCGATCCGCTGATCCGTTTTCGGATCCTTGATTCCAAGAATCGGATCCAGCAGTTCTCTCTGGAGGATCGATACGTCCAGGGAATCCACCACGGAAAGGTCTCCCGGATCCGGCCCGTCCCTCCGGCTTAAGCAGTACCATCTGCCCGATACATACATTCCGAAGGTTCCTTTTTTCTCCGGACGCAGCGGGCCGTCCACGGCCTCCACCCGAAAAACCTCTCCGACCCGGCTTAAAAACGCATCCTCCGTCATCCCGCCCAGATCCTTAACCACGCGGTCATAGGCCATGATCAGCAGTTCTTCGTCCGGGAAGAGTACCGACAGGATCCCTTCACAGGCCTCTTTGTCCAGACTTTCCGCCTTTCCGGCACGACGGGCCAGGGCCAGGCGCACTGCCGAGGCGCAGCGATGATGGCCGTCCGCTATATAGACCGCGGGAACCTGTGCAAATTCTGCCTGCAGGCAGGCGATGTCCGACGCATCCCCTATCACCCATACCCGATGAGCCACCTTATCCGGAGAAACGAAATCACAGACAGGCTTTTCTTTCCGATACCGGGATACGATCCGGTTGATTCCCTCCCGGGCACGGTAGGCCAGAAATATGGGGCCGGTCTGGGCACCGCAGGCCTCTATATGACGCACCCTGTCCTCTTCCTTATCCCGGCGGGTATTCTCATGCTTCCGGATCACCCCCTGAAGATAATCCTCCACACCGGCGCATCCCACGATCCCGGTCTGCCTGCGTCCCTGCATTTCCAATTCGTAAATATAGTAACAGGGAGCCTCATCCCGGACAAAGGCGCCGTCCCTGATCCGCTTTTCCAGAAGCGCGGCCGCCCTTTGATACACTGCTTCCCCATGAGGGTCCGCCGCCTCCTCCAGCTGTGTTTCGGCCCGGTCAATGGCCAGAAAAGAAAGCGGATGGCCTGCCACCTCTTCCCGCGCCTCCTCGCTGCTGTAGACGTCATAGGGCAGCGCCGCGATCTGCTCCTCCAGCCCCTTCGCCGGCCTGTATGCCGAAAACGGCTTTATCTCAGCCATCCTTCCTCCCATTCCGCCGCTCCCTGGCGGCCGCCTGCCTATCCCTTTCCAAAACCGCCCCGTTAAACCGGGACGGCGGCAGAACGATTCCCGGATACAAAAAAAGCTGCCGGATTCACGCTGCTTTTCCGAAAGGAAACACACTGATACCTGGGCAGTCATTAAATTCCCAATATTAAGTATACATTCCGGCCGCAATGCTGTCAATCCTAATCCCGGGGCAAACCAGGACAAACGCACGAACGGCTCCGAGGCCTCTGCGGCCCCCTGCCCGGCCCCGCGGCGTGTGATGACCACAGAAGGGGCCATCCAAAAAAGGCAGGCTCTTCCGCCTGCCCTTTCTTTATTTCGCATTATTTTATGACACGTACCCGGAACACGCCCGGGATATGCCGGAGCTTTTCTATGATTTCTTCCCGGGGCCGTTCTTCCACATCCATCATGGTGTAGGCCACCTCACCCTTAGACTTGTTGGTCATATCCGAAATATTGATTCCCATATCGCCGAAAAGGGCGGTAAATTTCGTGATCATATTCGCCACATTCTTATGGACGATGGATATCCTGCCCGCCTGGCTGCAGACTCCCATATCACAGGCGGGGAAGTTCACGCTGTTCTTGATATTTCCGTTCTCCAGATAATCTATCAGTTCCTGTACCGCCATAACGGCGCAGTTATCCTCGGATTCCTCCGTGGACGCGCCCAGATGGGGCAGAACGATGCAGCCTTCCCGGCCCGCCACCGTGGGATTCGCAAAATCCGTCACATATCTGCGGATCTTCCCTTCCTCGATCGCCTTCAGGACGGCCTGTTCGTCCACGAGAGGATCCCTGGCAAAGTTCAGAAGGATCACGCCGTCCTTCATTTTCCCGATTGCCGCTTTGCTCACCATCCCCCTAGTGGAATCCATCAGCGGTACATGAATGGTGATAATATCGCACTCCGAATAGATCTCATCCACATTGAGCACGTGCTTCACATGGCGGCTTAAATTCCAGGCAGCGGCCACGGACACAAAGGGATCGTATCCAAAGACCTCCATGCCCATATTTACGGCCGTGTTTGCCACCTTGACGCCGATGGCTCCCAGGCCGATAACGCCCAGCTTCTTGCCTCCGATTTCCGTTCCTGCGAAATTCTTTTTGGCTTTCTCCGCCGCTTTCCCGATGTCGGGCATGCCGCAGTTTTCCTTCACCCATTGGATGCCGCCCACAATATCCCGGCTCGCCAGCAGCATGCCCGCGATTACCATTTCCTTGACGCCGTTGGCATTTGCTCCGGGCGTATTGAAAACCACGATCCCCCTGGAGGCACACTCCTCCAGCGGAATATTGTTCACACCCGCTCCTGCCCTGGCTACGGCCAGCAGGTTTTCGGGAAGCTCCATATCGTGCATGGAGGCGCTCCGTACCAGAACGCCGTCCGCCTCGTCGATTGCTTCCGTCTTTTCGTACTCCTGCGTAAAGCCCTTCAATCCCACTTTGGAGATCGGATTCAAACATAGATATTTAAACATAACCTCGCTCCTCGTCCGCTTCCTTGGCGATTCACAAATTCTGCGCTTCAAATTCCTTCATAAAATCCACCAGCTTTTCCACGCCTTCCAAAGGCATCGCGTTATAGATGCTGGCCCGCATCCCGCCCACGCTCCTGTGTCCTTTCAGGTTCTCAAATCCCGCTTCCTTCGCGGCCTTGACAAAGGCGGCATCCAGCTCTTCGCTGCCTGTGACGAAGGGTACGTTCATCAGGGAGCGGTCCTGTCTGCGCACGGTTCCCCGAAACAGCCTGCTCTCATCCAGATAATCGTACAGAATCGCCGCTTTCTTCTCGTTATGCTCCTTCATAGCGGAAAGGCCGCCCATTTTCCTGATCCATTTGAAAACCTTTCCACAGATATAGATTCCGTAGGCCGGAGGCGTATTGTAAAGGGAGCCCGCATCCGCATGGATCTTATAGCGGAGCATGGTGGGCGTGGCGGGAAGTACATCCTCCGTGATCAGATCCTTACGGATGATAACGATCACCACGCCCGCAGGCCCGATGTTCTTCTGCACGCCGCCATACATCACACCGTATTTGGTGATATCCACCGGTTCGGAAAGGAAGCAGGAGGACACGTCCGCCACCAGCGTCTTTCCCTTGGTGTTGGGCAATGTCTTGAACTTCGTTCCGTAAATCGTATTGTTTTCACAAATATATACATAGTCCGCATCCGCGGAAACGGGAAGGTCGCTGCAGTCGGGTATGTACGAAAAGGTCCGGTCCTCGGAAGAAGCGATCTTATTGGCCTTTCCGTATTTAGAGGCTTCCTGCCAGGCCTTCTTCGCCCACTGCCCTGTTACGATATAATCCGCCACCCGGTTTTTCATCAGGTTCATGGGGATCATGGCAAACTGCTGGCTCGCCCCTCCCTGCAGGAAAAGCACGCTGTAATCCTCCGGAATCCCCACCAGCGCCCGCAGATCGGCTTCCGCCTCATCCAGGATGCCCTGGTAGGTCTTGGAGCGATGGCTCATTTCCATAACGGACATCCCGCTGCCGCGATAGTCCAGCATCTCTTCCGCCGCTTCCCGCAGTA
The DNA here is from genome assembly GCA_021770245.1 of Lachnospiraceae bacterium. Lineage (GTDB taxonomy): Bacteria > Bacillota > Clostridia > Lachnospirales > Lachnospiraceae > Eisenbergiella. Next base: position 25,108 of record JAETRI010000035.1, on the reverse strand, counting down.
CCTCTTCGGGTAATACAGCAGGCCCTGCTGAAAAATTATATACTCTAGCCACATTTCCTCCCATCCTGCCGCTTATTCGGCATTCTTTTTTTACACATCGTCTATTCTACACATTCCGGGCACTTTAGTCAACTACCCTGTTAAATTTCCGCGGGCATGCCGCAGGAACCGCTTTAAGGCCCCTGCAGCATGCCCTGCCAGGAGACATTCTGAGAACCGCGGCGGTTTTCCTTTTCCGGCTATGCCTGCCTTCCTGCCAGATCGTCGCCGTCAAACACTTCATCGATGGCGGCTCCGGGCGATACCATGGGAAAGACCTTGTCATCTTCACAGATCACGCACTCGATCAGCACCGGGGCGGAGGCCGCAATGGCTTTCTCAATGGCCGGGGCCACCTCTTCCTTCCTGGTAACCCGAATAGCCATGCAGCCCAGCCCTTCCGCCACCCTACAGAAATCCACTTTATCCGCCAGCACGGTTTGAGAATATCTGTGATCATAGAACAGGGTCTGCCACTGGCGCACCATGCCGAGCACATGGTTATTCATCACGATCTGGATGATCGGGATGTGATAGCGGCTGGCCGTAGCCAGTTCGTTCATATTCATACGGAAGCATCCGTCTCCGGCGATGTTCACACAGATCTTATCCGGCCTTCCCATTTTGGCCCCGATACACGCGCCCAGCCCGTATCCCATCGTTCCCAGCCCTCCGGAAGAGAGGAAAGTACGGGGGGCGGTGTAATGGTAGTACTGGGCCGCCCACATCTGATGCTGTCCCACATCCGTCGTAACCACTGCCTGCCCTTCCGTGATCCGGTCCAGCTCCTGAATCACATAGGGGCAGCTCAGATTTTGCCCGTCATAAGAGAGCGGATAGCGTTTTTTCATTTCAATAATATGCTTCGTCCATTCAGGATGTGACTTCTGTGCAAGCCTTTCGTTAATGTCTTCCAGCACGTCTTTCAGGTCGCCCACCAGGGCCACGTCGGCCCTGATGTTCTTATTGATCTCGGCCGCATCGATATCGATATGCAAAATCTTGGCTTGAGCAGCGAATTTTTTCGCGTTGCCCACCACGCGGTCGGAAAACCGGGCTCCCAGGGCCACCAGGAGATCGCATTCGCTCACCCCTAAATTAGAGGTCTTCGTCCCATGCATACCGATCATGCCTGTGTATAGCGGATGATTTCCGTCGAATGCCCCCTTCCCCATCAGGGAATCGCAGACCGGCGCGTTCAGTCTGGCGGCAAACTCCTTCACCTGCTTTGCCGCACCGGAGAGAATCGCACCGCCGCCAACGAAGATAAACGGCTTTTCCGCCTTGTCCAGCAGTTCCAAAGCATCTTCCAGCTCCCGGGCATTATATTTTTTCTCATAAACCGGCTGCTCCGGCGTCTTCGGGGTATATTCATATACCGCTGCCGTCACGTCCTTGGTTACATCCACCAGGACAGGGCCCGGCCGGCCGGAAACCGCAATCTGAAATGCCCTGCGCAGGGTATCTGCCAGGATACTGATATCCTTGACGATATAACCGTGCTTGGTAATCGGCATGGTCACGCCCGCAATATCCACCTCCTGAAAGGAATCCTTTCCCAGCGCGGGAAGGGTCACATTGGCGGTGATCGCCACCACAGGGATCGAATCCATATAGGCAGTGGCGATCCCTGTCACCAGGTTTGTGGCTCCCGGACCGCTGGTGGCCATACATACCCCCACCTTTCCGGTGGCCCTGGCATAGCCATCCGCCGCATGCGCCGCCCCCTGCTCATGGGAGGTAAGCACATGGAAGATCTCATCCTGATGCTTGTACAGAGCATCGTATACGTTCAGAATCGTTCCTCCCGGATAGCCGAACACCGTATCCACGCCCTGTTCTTTCAGACATTCCACAATGATTTCTGCTCCTGTAAGCTGCATGTTCCCTCTCATTTCTGCCGCACCGGCGGCATCGTCGCCAAAGGCTTTTTTTTGGTACCTTTTTATCTGATCTCCAGCACGGCGCCTCTGTTGGCACTGGTCACCATCTTTTCATATCTGGCCAGATATCCGGTGGTCACCCTGGGCTGCCTGGACTGCCAGTTTGCACGTCTTCTCTCCAGTTCCTCTTCGGACACTTTCATATCCAGGCGGTTTTCCGGGATATTGATGCTGATGATATCCCCCTCCTCCACCAAGGCGATAGGGCCGCCCTGGGCCGCCTCCGGGCAGACGTGGCCGATGGATGCGCCCCTGGATGCGCCGCTGAAGCGGCCGTCCGTGATCAGGGCCACCGTGGAGCCCATTCCCATTCCCGCGATGGCGGACGTGGGATTGAGCATCTCCCGCATGCCCGGGCCCCCTTTCGGGCCTTCATAACGGATCACTACCACATCTCCGGGAACGATCTTCCCACCCTTGATCGCGTCAATGGCATCTTCTTCACAGTCAAACACCCTGGCCGGGCCTTCGTGCACCATCATCTCGGGAACCACGGCAGAACGCTTCACCACCGCAGTCTCCGGCGCCAGGTTCCCCTTCAGCACAGCGATCCCGCCCGTCTGCGAATAGGGATTTTCCACAGGACGGATCACCGAAAGGTCTTTATTGATGCATCCCTCAATATTCTCCGCCACCGTCTTACCCGATACGGTAATCAGGTCGGTATATAACAGATTCTTCTTGTTCAGTTCGTTCATTACCGCATATACCCCGCCGGCCTCGTTGAGATCCTCCATATAGGTAGGGCCTGCCGGAGCCAAGTGACACAGATTCGGGGTCTTGGCAGAAAGCTCGTTCGCAATCTCCATGTTCAGCTCTACGCCTGCCTCATGGGCGATGGCCGGCAGGTGCAGCATGGAATTGGTGGAGCAGCCCAGGGCCATATCCATGGTCAGCGCGTTCAGGAATGCCTTTTCGGTCATGATATCCCGGGGCTTAATGTCCCTTTCCACCAGCTCCATGATCTTCATGCCCGCATGCTTGGCCAGCCGGATCCGTTCGGAATAGACTGCCGGAATGGTGCCGTTGCCTTGCAGGCCCATACCCAGGGCCTCCGTTAAGCAGTTCATGGAATTGGCCGTGTACATACCGGAACAGGAACCGCAGGTCGGGCAGGCCTTCTCTTCAAATTCTTCCAGCTGCTCCATGCTCATGGTTCCCGCAGCCACGCTTCCCACCGCCTCGAACATGGACGAAAGGCTGGTCTTATGGCCGCATACGTGTCCGGCCAGCATGGGGCCGCCGGATACGAAAATGGTGGGAATGTTCACCCTGGCCGCAGCCATCAGAAGGCCCGGCACGTTCTTGTCACAGTTGGGTACCATCACCAGGCCGTCGAAACCATGAGCGGTGGCCATGCACTCCGTACTGTCGCAGATCAGATCCCTTGTAACCAGGGAGTATTTCATACCGATGTGTCCCATGGCGATCCCGTCGCACACCGCAATGGCAGGGAACACGATGGGCGTCCCGCCCGCCATAGCCACTCCCATCTTCACGGCTTCCACGATCTTATCCAGGTTCATATGGCCCGGGACGATCTCATTATAGGAACTCACAATTCCGATCAGGGGACGTTTCCTCTCCTCTTCGGTAATGCCCAGCGCATTGAACAGGCTTCTGTGGGGAGCCTGCTGTACTCCTGTTTTTACGGAATCACTTCTCATGTCCTTTTCCTCCTACCTTATTTTTTATGAAAACAGCCCGCTTATATCCGTTCCGCCAGCAAATCGCCCATCCCGGTGCAACCCACCTGAACGCAGCCTGCCGACATAATATCTCCTGTGCGGTATCCTTCCCTCAACACCTTTTGAACCGCTTCCTCCACGGCATCCGCTTCCCGGTCCAGGTCAAAACTGTAGCGCAGCATCATGGATGCGCTGAGCACGGTCGCGATGGGATTGGCGATGTCCTTCCCCGCGATATCCGGCGCGCTGCCGTGACTGGGCTCATACAGGCCGAACTTCGTATCGTTCAGGCTGGCGCTGGCGAGCATTCCGATGGACCCCGTCACCATGCTCGCTTCGTCGGAAAGGATGTCCCCGAACATGTTCTCCGTGAGGATGACATCGAACTGGGCCGGATCCTTCACCAGCTGCATGGCACAGTTATCCACCAGCATATGGGAAAGTTCCACATCCGGATACTCCTGTGCCACCTGACTTGTCACATCGCGCCACAGCCTGGAAGAATCCAGTACGTTTGCCTTATCCACGCTGGTCACCTTATTCCTGCGTTTCCTGGCGATATCAAAGGCCTTCACCGCGATCCGCCGGATCTCTTCTTCATTATAAGTGAGAGTATCCACGGCGGTGCGCAATCCGTTCTCCACCGTAGTCCGACGCTCCCCGAAATACAGGCCGCCCGTCAGCTCACGCATGATCAGCATATCAAATCCCGCACGGCTGATCTCCTCTTTCAGCGGACACGCTCCGGCCAGTTCCTGATAGAGGAGCGCAGGCCGGAGGTTCGCGAACAGCCCCAGGGCCTTCCGGATGGCCAGGAGTCCGGCTTCCGGACGCTTATCCGGCGGCAGCTGGTACCAGGGCGAGGTGGCCGCATCGCCGCCGATGGAACCCATCAGTACCGCGTCGCTCTTTTTCGCGGCTTCTATGGCTTCCTGGGTCAGCGGTACGCCATGCACATCGATGGAAGCGCCCCCCAGCAGGATTTCCGTATACGCTATTTCATGGCCATACTTTTCCGCCACCCGGTCCAGAACCTTCCGGGTTTCCCTCACGATCTCCGGGCCGATCCCGTCGCCCGGAATACATCCGATATGTAATACCATAATCCGTTTTCAACCTCGCTTCTTTTTATTTTATACCCATTGCATATCGCAAGCGGAGCTTGCGATATGCCGCCAATAAGGAGTTTGAAACGCAGTTTCAAACTTACCGGAGCCTTATCATCCCCGGACACGGCCCACAGACCGTCCGCACCGGCCCGGCAGGCCGGTCGGATGCGATTATCTTTTTTATCATAGCCTAAAAAGTGCAGATTTTCAACAGGAAAAGACCGACAGGAAATAAAATCAGCCATATCCTTTCGATATGGCCGAAATAACTTCAGGTAATAGAAATATATATTACTATATCCACAACGAATATTCAAACCGTTTCGGGCAGAATCACCAACCCGCACCGTCCTTAGGAACCGTTAAGAATCAACTTTACAGATGACGCTGGATAAATCTTTTTATGCAAGGCGGAGGAATGAGGCGTACCGGGATACGCCGATTGACGACAACGCAGCATAGAAAGAGTTAGACAAGTCAGATGTGAAGATTAATTCTTTAACAGTTCCTTATTCCGCATCCGGCTTCTCAACCTGCGCGATGGCGGATTTCTGCATAGGGATACGGCAGTTCTTGTTATTTCCGAATTCCACGATGACCGTGTCATCCGTGATATCGATCACCACGCCGTAAAATCCGCTGTTCGTCAAGATGCTGTCCCCGATCTCCAACGCCGAAAGCATGGTGTTCATCCTCTTCTGTTCTTTCTTCTGGGGACGGTACATGGCAAAATAAAAAAACGCGCCGAAAATAACGACATACATCAGGATCACAACGATGCCTCCGGGGCCTCCCATTGCCGCATCATTCGCTAAAATACCCATTCTGTTTTCCTCTCATTCTGCCGCCGGCGGCGGCCTGCGTATCTGATTTAATGGCCGGCCTTTGAAGCCGCCCTGATTTTTGTTCGTCGATTACGTCCTGCAGCGCATGGCACGAACCGGGCAGACGGACAGACTGCGAAAACGTATCTTCAAACAAGCTATAGAACATCATACCTTATAAAAGGCCGCAGGGCAAGCTTTTTCCGTCGATCCATGGAAATTTTTATATACAGCAGGCAGTTTGGCGTGTGTTATTCGCAGGACAAACGCATGAATGGCCCTGCGCGGCCGGTCAGGGATGTCGCGGGGCCGCAGGGCCATTCATGCGTTTGTCACAGAGTCATTCGGTCCCACTATTGACAACCCCCCCCCTGGATTATGCTAAGATAAAACATCTCTTATTAGACACACACAAACTACCGGATACGGATCGGGAAACGAGGATATGCATGATTGAAATAGAACATCTAACAAAAGAATTTAGAATTCCCGTTCGGGAAAAGGGCAAATTTGCTGCGGTGAGAAGTCTCTTTTCAGGCAGCTACACGGTCCGACGCGCTGTGGATGATTTAAGCTTTCAGGTAGCAGAAGGGGAAATCGTGGGATTTATCGGGAAAAACGGCGCTGGGAAATCCACCACCATCAAAATGCTTTCCGGCATTTTAAAACCCACCTCCGGCCATGTGACTGTGAACGGCATCCGGCCCTTTGAACACCGGATGGAAAACGCAAAACAGATCGGAGTGGTATTCGGACAAAAGACACAGCTGTGGTGGGATGTCCCTTTGATCGAAAGCTATCGGCTGCTCCGGGAAATCTATCAGATCGACCCCGATACCTATCGACAGAACCTGGATCGTTACATTCCCATGCTGGGGCTTACGGATGTGCTAAACCAGCCTGTAAGGCAGATGAGTTTGGGACAGCGGGTCAAGTCAGATATTGCCGCTGCCTTATTACATAATCCGAAGATCCTGTTCTTGGATGAACCCACTATAGGAGTGGATGTGGTATCTAAAAAATATCTCCATGATTTCATCGTTTCGGTTAATCGGGAAAAGGGGACCACGATTCTTTTAACCACCCACGATATGGCCGATATGGAAAAGCTCTGCACCAGAGTTGTTGTGATCGATGACGGCCATTTGATGTATGACGGAAATCTGGACGATATGATACGTCGATTCGGTTCCACCCGCTCCTTGATGGTGGAGTTTGAGCGGCCCATAGCCAATTTCCCGGTACCGGGGGCCGTTCTGACACGCAGTGAGGGTAACCGGAAGTGGTATTCCTTTGACCGCTTTGAATCCACTCCCATGGATTTGCTCGGCACCATCGGGAAGCAGCATGCAATCCACGATATTGAAGTCATCGAACCGCAGCTGGAAATGATTGTGAGAAATTTATATGAGAAAAAATAACGGAATAAGCCTACGGACAGGTGCGGCCTTTCTTCGCAATGAATTTTATGACCTGAGCATTTACCGCGTCTCCTTCTGGCTCAATTTTATCTATACCTTCCTGATGATGTACAGCGTAGGATATGTCTGGAAAGCTCTGTATGCAGCGGATCCCGCCGCCACAGGGGTATCGCTTTCACAGATGACTTCCTATGCCGTCCTGGGTGTTGCCCTGGAATCCATCCTGCATCCGGCCCGGGGGCCGCAGACTTATATGATGGAACAAATCCGCAAGGGAACCATTGAAATGGATCTCATAAAGCCCTTGGATTTTCAATTTTATATGTTTGCCAAGAATATGGGAAGCCTGTCGGTACGCTCTTTATTCTTAGTCCTGCCTTCCCTTATTGCCGCTTTCTTCCTGTTTTCCCTGCAGTTACCGGATCTGTCCGGCTTCGCCGGATTTTTATTCAGCCTTTTTTTGGCAATACTTATCAGCTTCTTTTTAAATTTTATGCTGGGGCTGCTGGGTATGGTCACCATGAGCATAAAAAATATCAACTGGGGCTATAACGCGATCCTGCGCTTCTTCTCCGGTCAGATGGTTCCCCTGTGGATCTTTCCGGGCATCCTGGGCCTGATTGGAAATCTGCTCCCCTTCCGATGCATCTATGCCATACCCATGTCGATCTACATTGGGAATTACCGCGGTGAGGCTGTCTGCAAAGCGTTAGGGGTACAGCTCCTGTGGGTACTCCTGCTGTGGGCCGCATCCCGCCGGCTGATGAGGTACGTTTTCGACAGGGTCATGATTCAGGGTGGTTAAGGAAAGGAGCGTTTCATGAAAAATATCCGTCTATATGGTCAGTTCCTGCGCTTAGCGGTTCTGGGCAAGGTGCAGTATAAAGCGGACTTTCTCGTAGGGATCGTCAGCATCCTTCTTTTGAATACGGTAAACCTATCCCTGATCGGTATTCTGGTTTACAATTTTCATGCGCTGGGAAACTGGAATATCTGGGATCTGCTGTTCCTCTATAGCTTTTGGATGCTTTCCAGGGGAATCTATGGCGTCTTTTTCTGGCATCTGTCCGATCTGGAGGAAATGATCGTAAGCGGCAGCTTTGACGCCTTCCTCCTCCGCCCCGTAAGTCCTTTTTTGCAGCTGTTGGGAAAGGATATCAGTTATACCGGCGTGGGCGATTTCCTGGTGGGTGTCCTTGGCTTCCTTCTCGCCGGAAACCGGCTCAAACTTTGCTGGCCGGCCGCTTCCTGGATCTATTTTATCGTGTGCGTCCTCTCCGGCGCCCTGATCCAGGCCGCTATTAACTGGATCGGAGCCAGCCTGTGCTTTTGGACCACCCGTTCCAATGCGGCCATGCATATCGCAGAACGGTTCACGGTTCTCATGCAGCAATATCCGGTTAATATATTCGGTAAATATTTCCAGATATTCGTAACCTGCTTTCTTCCCGTTGCTTTTATCAATTATTATCCGAGCGTGATCCTCTTGCATAAAAAAATACCGACGGAACTTTCCAAGAGCCTCAACGGCTTTTTCGTTTGGCAGACAGCTGAGGGAATTCCCGTCTGGCAGTATCTTTCTCCGCTCGTCTCCCTTCTGCTCTTAGCCGCTGCCGCAGGAATCTGGACAATGGGTGTGCAAAGGTATGCCGGAACGGGAAATTAAACATTTGACGCCGTAGAAAACGGTCCTGCTGCCGGGATGGGGTTATCTATTTCCCGACAGCCCCTTTTAGCAGTGCCCGGTCTCCTACCGTTCTTCCCCCTGTGCCATATTGTCCAGCTTTTTCTTCTTGTACGCCGCAAAACACCCTGCATCCAGGGCATCGCGGATCTCCTCCATCATGGTATTATAGAAATACAGGTTATGCAGCACGCACAGCCTCATTCCCAGCATTTCTTTGGCCTTTAACAGATGCCGGATATAGGCCCTGGAATATCTCCGGCAGGCAGGACAGGCGCATCCCTCTTCGATGGGGCGTCCGTCCAGCTCGTATTTCGCATTGAAAAGATTGATCTTGCCCCGGTTCGTGTACAGGTGGCCGTGCCGCCCGTTCCGGGAGGGATAGACACAGTCAAAAAAATCAATCCCCCTCTCCACGCCCTCCAGGATATTGGCCGGCGTCCCCACCCCCATCAGATAAGTGGGCTTGTCTGACGGAAGGTACGGGACCGTCTCCTCTAACACACGGTACATCTCCTCATGGGTCTCCCCCACGGCCAGTCCGCCCACCGCATATCCGTCCAATTCCATCTCCGAAATCCTTTTGGCATGGTCAATCCGGATATCCGTGTAAACGGCGCCCTGATTGATGCCAAACAGAAGCTGCTGCCTGTTGATGGTATCCTCCAGGGAATTCAGCCTTTTCATCTCTTCCCTGCACCTGGCCAGCCATCTGGTGGTCCTGGCTACGGAAGCTTCCACATAATCCCTTTCCGCCTTTGCAGGCGCACATTCGTCAAAGGCCATGGCGATGGTGGAAGCCAGGTTGGACTGGATCTTCATGCTCTCCTCCGGCCCCATGAAGATTTTCCGGCCGTCCACGTGGGAATGGAAATAGACGCCCTCTTCCCGGATTCTACGCAGAGAGGAGAGGGAAAAAACCTGGAACCCGCCGGAATCCGTCAGGACCGGCCGGTTCCAGGACATGAACCGATGCAGGCCTCCCATTTTCTTTACCACCTCGTCGCCGGGACGGACATGCAGATGATAGGTATTGGAAAGCTGTACCTGGGTCTTGATCCCCTCCAGATCCTCCGTTGACACCGCACCCTTTATGGCAGCAGCCGTTCCCACGTTCATGAATACCGGCGTCTGGATCGTACCGTGAACCGTCGTCAACTCTCCTCTTTTGGCTCTTCCTTCCTGCCTGATCAATCGATACATGCGTTTTTCCCCTCTTTAATTTAATCCATATTTCTCAATATCCGGCTTTTATCTCTTTGATCAGAGGCGGAATCTGGGAAACCATGTTGTCCATATCTTCAAACATGGCGCTTTTGGTGGTGCCAAGACGGCTGGCGCGGTCGATATGTTTGACGACTTCCTGATACTGGTTTTTGATCTGGTCAAAGAACTGACAGATCACCTGCATATCCCTCTGGGACGTCTCTATCACATCCGAAATCTGTGTCTGCACGGAAATGGATCCTTCCGCGGCAGCTGTTATATTACGGAAACTTTCATCCGTCTGCCCCACGATATCCACTCCCTGGCCCAATGTCTGCTGGGCAGTCTGGATGCTGCCGCTGAGTTCGCCGGCCCTGTTCTCCACTTCATAGATACCGGTATCCACCTCACCGGCCAGTTCTTTGATTTCCTTGGCAAGCCGTTTTACCTGCTCCGCCACCACGGCAAAACTTTTTCCCTCCACCCCTGCTCTGGCAGCCTCTATCGATGCATTGATCGCCAGGATATTCGTCTGATCTGCTATGGATACGATCTTACCCATACACTGCTGGATGGCCTTTATGGCGGACTGCAAATAGGTAAATGTCTCGGCCATCTCCTCAAAGGAACTTTGTACCTGTACGGAAACCTTTCCCAGATCCTCCATCTGACTCTGGGCCTGGGAAACGCTTTCGGCGATCTTCCCCCTCACATCGGTAAACTGCTCTGCCGTCTGGTCAATGCTGGAAAAGGACTGCCCCAGATCCTGCAGCTTATCCTGAAAATTATCCGCCTCTTTTAGCACACCGGAAAAGGAAGTACCGACCATTCCCAGTTCCGAAAGGGACGCAACCTCCTTCTGTACCAGTTCCTTTTGATATTCCTTCAGGCCGCCTGCCACATGCAAAAGCGGATAAAGGTCATCCGCATCGTGAGTCTGGTCAGGCTTTCTACGCTCTTTATTCCAAAATAACATACCGTACCCCTTTCCTTACTCAAATACCACGCAGGTCATGGACTGGTTAACAAAACGATTGTTATAATGCTCCCCATACCCCACAAAACCGGCATGACTGCCCAGCGACGCCATATCCTGCAGATAGGCCTGCATGTATCCCCGCTCGGAAAACAGTTTATACCGGAACAGACAGTTTACCGAAAAGACAGCGGAACGATGAGGGAAATCCTGACAGATCTTCTGAATGGTCTCTTTGGTGATGGCCTTATAATCCCCCAGCTCCAACAGGATCAACACGTCGGAATCGTTTACCTGGCGGAAACAGGCCAGCGCATTACCCTTAACCTCTTTAATGGAAATGATACATGTATCATCCCCATTTATCTTTCCAAAGGGGTTTTGGAATGTACGGGTTAGGATTTCCTGATCCGTCACGTGCAGGATGTTCTGATATACCTGTTTTGCCGGCTGTCCGTTCAACGATCCCAGTATGTAATTGGCCCGATCCGTATTGGAGGCAATGAATCGGTAATTCCCCATTTGATGATAGATATTCTCCTTATAAGCCTTCACACGGCCATTCTGGTTTTTGATCAGCGCATAGGCCACCGCATCCTGATAAATCTTCCCGTTCGCTGACACCTTACCTTGGTCACCGGTTCCGCCCACCAGAGAAATACCCCGCTGTCTCAGCACTGTATTGATCGTAGTCAGTACACAGGCATCGTTTCCGGCGCAAAAATCAATACATATGGTATCGCGTTCCGAACCGCCCACCTTCTGCATATCCTGTTCAAGACGCCGAATATACCTTACAGGCATGGAGGATACCTGTTCCAGCACGTTTGCCGCCGCAGTGACCCCATCCAAAAATGCGATCACGCCCACACCATGCTCCACCACGCTGGTACGATAACTCATTCCGATACATCCGATGCTGGGAACCCCAGGATAACGCTTCTCCAGGGCAGCCACATGCTCCTCAAACTGCGTATCGTTCGAAAGAAGCATGATAAACTGAGGATTATGGAGCCCGCGGACCGCCTCCTCCAAACTTCCGTTTTGGCTCATGCCATAAAACTGTTTCACGTTTCTGTTTTCCTCCTATGATATATGTTTTCCAGACATTGACGAATAAAAGGTAAAAAAAATTGACAAATCCGTTCAATCGGCCATTTCTGGTCTTTTGGATCTGTCAATTCACCTTACTGCCGGCAGTGGGACTTGAACCCACACGTGGTTGCCCACAACAGATTTTGAGTCTGCCTCGTCTGCCATTCCGACATGCCGGCCTACTATTTCTACACCTAACAGCCATTTTAAATCATACCATATCTTTCCGATTCTGGCAAGGGGTTTTAAGAATTTGACAAGACGAACCACGAATGACCCTAAAACCCCTGCCCGGACTCGTTCAGCCGTCGATATATTCCACGCTTCCGTCGGAATAGATGATCTCCCAGTAGCCACTGTCTTCCCCGCAGTCCTCTATATAGGTACGGCTTACCTCGGTGACCTCTCCCGGGTTCTGAGACGCTGCTTCCGCCTGGGCTGCTGCCGCTGCCTGGGCTGCCGCTTCCGCCTGAGCTGCCGCCGCTGCCTGGGCCTCCGCTTCCGCCTGGGCTGCTGCTGTCTGGCTGCCCGTATCTGCAGGTTTCTTCTCCGGGACTGTCTGACCAGATTCGGTTTTCTTCTCTGCGGGGGCCGGCTGATCCGTTTCCTTATCGGAACCGTCCTCCGCAGATTCCTCTGTCACAGAGGTTTCCTCATTCTCCTCCTGCGGCCTGCTTTCTTCGGCCTGGCTTTCTTCTTCGGATTCTGCGGGGGCCGAGGACTCTTCAGCAGGGGTTTCTACAGCCTGGGCGGCCTCCGCCTGCGTCTCTTCCACTTCTTCTGCCGCCATGTCAGGCGCCGTTTCTGTCACGGTACGGCCGGCACCATTCTCCAGGATAAAAGATGCGCTCCGGGACGATCCCTCCATTCCCGTATAGGTACATCCCAATACCATGACTGCCGCCAGTAAAATCATTACTCCTTTTCTCATTTGTGCTCCCCTCTGCGCGCAAAGTACGCACTGAAATCAAGGAGATTGAAAATTCTATATTTTCAATCCTTCCTCTCGTCCCCGGTCCGGATCTCTTCTTCGTGCAGGACCAGCAGCCGGTCATCCTTTTGTGTCATCACCCGGATGCGGAAGGTGTCTCCCTCCAGCAGGATTTCGGATAGATACATTTGATATCCATAGTCTTGTGTTCCCTCATCGGACAGGGCGACGCAGAAAGCCTCGTAGGTCTTTACTCCTGCGGCATCCTCCACTTCCAGATAGATGGGGCTGTCCGTATTCATATAAGCCGCATCAGCCAGACCTTCCATCTTCCAGTAGCTTCCCTCTTTAGAGAATCGGAGAGTGGCCGCACTGTCCACAACGGTTTTCTCCTCCTGCAGGGAACGGGACAATCCGCTCATCAGGGGCGGGATCCTTCCCAGGGTGGGCAGATGCCTTTCTACCCGTTCCACAATCACCAAATCCGGATCATAGGTCACCAGATCCGTCATCGGATAGGGAACCTGCTTGGAAAAAACAGCCGTCCGGAATTCTTCTGCCAAATAGGGAAGCATGGAGTTCCCGAAGGAATCCCGGTATAAGAGCAGACTTCCATTCCCGTTTTCACATGTTGTCTGGATGAAGTTATCCTCCACATCGTCTCCCTGGCTGTATTCCCAGGTAAATTCTTTCTGATAGCGGATCTGTTCCTCCGGCCTGGCCGTCACGGGAAAGAGCATCAGATTCAGATCCCCCAGATAATCCGTCGTTTTCTCAAAGGCGATCTCTTCATAATTCTCATGCTCCCTGCCCGCTGCATCCAGAAGCGCATTGCAGACCAGCACTGCCCCTTTTTGATTCCAATGAGAATCCCTGGCATAGTAGAGCACTTCGTCCCGGCTTCGGAAAAGTTCGTAAAGATCCACGTAATTGACCTTCTCCCGTTCCAGCCAGGGCATCAGCCGTTCCATATCGCTGTTGTCCCCTAACCGGTAATTCAGACGGTCCGGCATAGAATCGCCGTATAGGGAATTCTTATTCGGCGCCACCGTGAACAGAAAGGTCTTTCCCAGCAGCTGCGTATATTCCTGCATTAAGGCCAGATTGTGGGCCATGTTGAACAACATTCTTTCCGATACGCTATCCTTATGCTGGTAATCGTCCAGGGTTGCCGCATAATAGAGCCACCCGTCTTTTCCTACGATTACGCTGTCCACCGGGGATACCGCAAAAAGCTCCGTCCGGATCCTGGCGTCTGCGGACACAAGTTCCTGGCGGAAAGCGAAATGATCCGTAAAATAATCTCCCGCTTCCTGCAGATATGCCCAGTTGAACCCATCCTCCTTATACAGAGAAGGCCAGGGAGCGGGCGTCCTGTTTTCCCGGTTTCCCACATCCGGGCGAATCCCCATCGCCAGCAGGGGAAGCAGGCAAATACCCAGTACGATCATTATGTATAACAGATATCCAATCCTCTTCTTTTGCATGCTGTGCCTCTTTAAAACCTGAAGTAGATGAAGGGATTATAGGTTCCTCCTGCCAGGCTCATCATACAGGCGAGGAGAAGGAACAGGGAACCCACATAGGACATTCCTCTCAAAACCGCGCCGTACTTTTGTTTTTCCTGCAGCCTGTGCGCCCATTCCTTCACGGGCATGGCGCCTGCTGCCGCGGCAAAGAAGGTCACGATAAACAGCCGGTCACAGACGGCCGCCGTGGCCGCTGCCATCTCCCCGGTCTGATGAAACCCGGTAAACATGGTCCGTAACATCACTCCTGCCTGCGCCATACTATCTGCCCGAAACAGGACGAATCCTACACATACCACCAGAAGCACATACAGATGCCTCAGCCATCCCAGCTTTTTCACAATTTTCGGGAAAATGGTTTCCAGCGTCAGAAAAGCGCCATGGAAAAGCCCCCAGAGGACGAACGTCCAATTTGCCCCATGCCAAAGGCCGGTGGCGAAGAATACAATTAACCGATTTAACCATGTCCTGGTCTTTCCCTTCCGATTCCCGCCCAGCGGGATGTATAGATATTCCCGGAACCAGTCCGTCAGGGAAATATGCCATCGTCTCCAGAAATCCTGTATACTCCCCGCGATATAGGGATAACGGAAATTCTCCAGAAAACGGAATCCGAACATCCGGCCAAGCCCGATGGCCATATCACTGTAACCGCTGAAGTCAAAATAAATCTGGAGCATGTAGGCAGCCGCCCCGATCCAAGCCGACGGCGCACTCAGTTCTCTGGCAGGAAGCGCATAGACATAGTCCGCGGCGGAGCCCATGGTGTTGGACAGGAGTACCTTTTTGGAAAGACCCACAATAAAGCGGCGCAAGCCCTGTGCACACCCCTCCGGCGTGATCCGGCGCTCCTCCAGCTGCTGCGCGATATCGTTGTATTTTACGATCGGCCCGGCGATCAGCTGGGGAAAGAAGGATATGTACAGAAGGATCCTGGAAAAATGCCGTTCCGCTTTATTTTTTCCCCGGTAGACATCCACCACATAGGACAATGCCTGGAACGTGAAGAAAGAAATACCGATGGGAAGCCTTACGGTGGGCACGGGCCAGTCCAGGCCTGCAATCCGATTCAGGGTTTCCACTGCCATTCCCGCATATTTATATACGCCCAGCATTCCCAGATTCAGTGCGACTACCAAAAAAAGGAGTAATTTTCCCGTTCTTCCCCCGCAGCGCTCGTTTGCCAGCGCAAACAGGTAATTCAGGAAAGCACAGCCGATCATCAGGCAAACGTAAATCCCCTCTCCATAGGCATAGAACATCAGACTGACCAGGATCAGAAGGAGATTGCGCGCCTTCATGGACGGAAGCATGCAGTATAGAAGGAATACCACCGGCAGGAATGCGCACAAAAACGGAATCGAACTAAATGCCATTTATCTTAACTCCCCCAATACTCAGAAATAAACTTCCCATTCCGCCTCTTTGATCAGCGGTTTTGTCGGGTAGTTGGCATACGTTTTTTTATAATAATTCACACCCAGCGCATCCTGCAGCTCCGTGTCAAAAATATACCAGGTATCCCCCAGCTTCACTTCCGTCCAGCCGTGGGGCGTGGTGCCGCCCCTGCGGGCCTTCACCTGTCCGGTGATCACCTTCGTCTCAAAACCGAGCCTCTTTGCCAGGCAGGCAAACCCTGCCGCGTACCGGTAACAGTTTCCCTGGCCGGTGGTCAGAATCTCCGTCGCATAGGTCCAGGTCCAGTCTCCGGACGGTTTTTCGTATGTTCTCTTATAACTGCAGGCATTGATCATATAGTTATAGCAGGCCGCCAGTTTCTGTTCGTCCGTCATCTGCGGCGTGGTGACGGACGCGATAATGGAATCCAGAACGGGAGCAAGCGTGGTATTTCCGAGCTGTGGCGCCACCAGCTTCCCGTCCTCTCCGAACTGGTTGCCGTCTATGGTCATGTTCACCGCCATGGTCCCGTCAGCCTGGAAAAAGTAAGTGTCCTCCCCGACGGTGATCAGGCCCACTCCCAGCGTCCCGTCGGGATTGAGATAGTAAGTCTTTCCGTCCACCTCCGTCAGGCCCACCTGGATATAGCCGCGCTTATCCGTATGGTATTTCCTCCCCAGCACATCGAGCCAGCAGTCCACGGCCCAGGTACCGTCCAGGTTCCTCCAGCGAACGCCCTTCTCCTCCTGTACGAATCCGCAGAGCGCCTTTTCCTTTGCCTGCGCGGAAACGCCCAGACTCACGAACAACCCCAGCATGACGGCGGCGCCTACCGCCCATATCCTTTGTTTTCCCACTCCCGTCTCCTCCTGTTCCTCTTATTCTGCCTCTTCCATTCCGTCGGTTACATACCCTGCTTCATCGAAAGTACAGTTTTTTCCTTCCACCGCAGCGGTCGTATTTCTATAATACCCGCCGTCCGCCAGCCGGTATTTCCAGCCTCTATCGTCCTTCTTCCAGCCCTCCACCGATACCCCTTTGTCCAGATAGGTATTCAGACCGATGGCGCCGCGCGTTTCATCATCCTGAAAATGCCACCATTCCGAAGAAAGATCGTTGAACCCTGCGCCTTTCATATATTTGGCCAGCAGGTTTGCGTTCTCATTGTTCTGGGCAAGAGCCGAATGCCAGCTCAGGTCGTGCATCGCGGACTGCATTTCCAATTCTTCGTCCGTCTCCAGCTTAGCCAGAGTGAGATCCAGGGCAATGCCCCTGTTATGGGCGGATGTGACCGCCGCCAGGAAGCTGCCCAGCCGGTAACGGTTGTCCGTCATCACTTCCCGATAAGTAATCATGCTTTCCGACAGATAAAGCCTGGATACGGAAAGCTCTTCGAGACTCAGGGTCTTCAAAGTCCCGATCTCCTCTATGGTAAATCCGCGCAGAAGCTCCTGCTCCTCCGGCGTTAAAACCATATAAGCCGCGGCCTGCTCGGGCGTTAACAGCTCCTGCCCCGTGGTACTTTGGACAAACTGCCATGCACCGATGACCCCTTCCGCACCCGGAGCCGCAATCGGCTCCGCACCCTCTTCCACAGCCGCAGCCGGATCCACGCCCATCAGGGCCAGATAGCCCGTCCAGGTTAGAAACTCCGCAGGGAGGGCGGTAATCGCAGGAAGCGCCTCCTCACGCAGTTCCCGCAGGGCCATACACACCTCGGGACGAAGCTCCTCCAGGACGGTCAGGCACGTTTCCGTCAGTCCCCTGTCGGCCCATTCCTGCGCTTCTTCCTCCGATCCGGGAACCTGTTCGTCCAACAGGGCTTCCACCGTATCATACAGGTATCTGGTCGATTCATTGGGACGGAACGCGTCGTAAATGCGCAGGCAATAGCCGTCTTCCCTCACCCGCAGCGCAGCTTCATACAGCTTACGCGTGCAGGGATACAGATAGGGCACCAGAAAATCGTCGTCCCCCAGGCAGATCTTTTCATATCCCTTAACAACCTCGTCCGTAATTTCCGGAATATCACATTCATGAATTCGGAATATGGAACTAAAGCTGTTGGCAATATCATATTCACACAGATTTCCCAGATATTCCGGCAGATTGATCATACAGAACCGGGAATCCACATATCCGTAGGAACCCTCATAGCGTACCCGGAACTTATCGTTTTCCTCGCCCAGCACACACAGGGCCGTTCCCTGCGGAATCGATCCTGCCTTAACGGCTCCCTGCGCATCCTCCCAAAAATCCAGAGCCATAATCGGCCATATGGTACAATACAGCGCCCGGGGCTGCGTGCGGAAGACCGCTTCTTCGGAAACCGCCAGGTATTCTGCCCTCTCCCGCTGGGCGTCCGTATCGTAACCGACCACCCGGAAACGGACCTGGGTGCAGGAAGGCAGCAATCCGGTATCATAGCTCAGCTCGTCCTTCCAGCTATAGGACCTGCATGAAACCCACAATCCGTCCTTATCCGACCACTGCTGAAGCTCATAGCGGTCCGCGCTGCTCTCTTCCCAGCGCAGCACATACCGGTCATCGCCGTTCTCCTCCCAGGAAAGGGCGACGGAATCGTCCAGCAGATCCCTGCGCTCCACCGCCGCCACGGCGGACAGGGCGCTGTAGAGAATACAGTCTTCCTCCAACACTCTGGTGCGAACGGCTATCCTGACGGGTTTTTCCCTCTCCGGGAGCCCTTCCTCCCCGTCAAAACGCAGCTCCGTGCTGTTTTCCTGTGTCTCCGCAATCTTCTGCGGTTCCCCGGATTCATCCACCCGATAGACCTCATAAACGGCATTCGGGCTTTTCTGCCAGCTGATGATCATCCTTCGGTTCTCCGTATCCGGCTTCTTTATCAGAACCGGGCGGTCTATTTCCACCGGGGTGACCGTAATATCCCTTTGATATCCTGCCAGCTCATAGGTCCTTCCGAACAGTTCTACCTGCCGCCTGGCCTCCAGCCTCAGCCGGAGTTCCACTCCCGGCTCTATACCGGAGAGGACGGCATGTCCGTCATATTCTCCTTCCAGGACGTAATCTTCCTTTTCTTCCTCATACAGGTAAAGACGGCACACATCCATATGCTCCGCCCGCGGCCAGGAAATGGACATTTCGTTCCCTTCCATGCAGATTCCCACCGCTCCGCTCCCTGCCTCGGGCCGAAGGTCCTGAATGCCCCGGAAGATCAGGAAACCCGCTCCTGTGGCCACGGCCGCAATCAGAAGAAAAAGAAGGGCTGCCTTCCATATGCCCGATCCCGGACCTCTTCTGCGCGATCTGCGCGGACGGCGTCTTTTCTCCGGCTTCCATGCCCGGACAGCGTTCCTCCTTTTTTCGGGAGCCCAGCTTTTCTCGGGCACCCAGTTCGGATTAACCTCCAATCCTCTGTACGCTCTGTTTTTTTTATTCTGTTTCAAATTTCTCTGCCTCTATCATCAAAATCCCCGGTTTTGCGGCTCCTTCCAGCCGAAGAAACAAAGGGATCATTGATGCGAATAATAATAAACCAGTTCCGAGGCGATCCTCTCCGCCAGGAGCAAATGTCCCTCCGCGTTGGGATGGACGATGTCGATCAGCCATCGTTCCCGCGCCGCCTCCTCACGGCAGTCCAGAAAACCCATTCCGTAAAGATCGATCACCTGAAACCCCATCCACTTTGCATACAGCCTCTGTACGTCCATAAAGTCCTGCAGCCTGTAGGGCTCCACCGATTGATACAGCGTTTCCAAGTAGCTACGGCTGGCCGTCACCACAAAAACGTCCGCATTGGGATAAGCGTCCCTGAGCCCCTGATAAAGCGTATAGGCGTCACCGCAATAGGTTCCGGGTTCCCGGTTTTCGACATCCCCGAACCCGTTCCACAGTCCCTGGGCAAACACCTGGTAATCATTCAGCCCGCCTTCCAGAATAATAATGTCCGCATCTTCCGGAATCTGTCCATAACGGTTTACAAAAGCGTTTTCTATAAAATAATCCCCGACCGTCGTTCCGCCCATGCCCAGGTTAACTACCTCACACCCAAGTATCAAGGACAAATAATCGCAATAACCGATTAAACGGCCGGTTTCGTCTATCGTCCCTCCGGCCCCCGCCGTAATGGAATCTCCCAGGCAGGCGACCTTATATCCCGTCAAAATACCGGGCGCAAGATCGATGATCTGCCGGTCCCTCCTGTTCATATCGACCGTTCTGCGAACGGCATCAGGCAGGCAGGTTAATTTCTGGATCTTCTTCCTGGCCCGCTCCATCTGGCACAGGGAGGATTCCGTATGAGACGCCGTAACATCTGCATATGCCACGGCGTCCACCGATATCCTGACAGTCAGAAGCAATGCCACACACACTGCTCCCAGTACTCTTCCTGCTATATGGCAACCTTTTCTCATCTCGTGTCTGCGGCGTCCCGACGCCTCTCTTCCGGCCGTTCCTACACCCTTCATCCTGTCAGAATTAATCCTCTTCTATGTATACATTGACATTTTACTCTTAACGAATTATTTCTGTCAATATTTCTTCACAACTTTACAAAAATTTCTTAATATTTTATTACCGTTCTCCACCCCGGGGCAAACGCATAAACGGCCCTGTGCCCCGCATCGGTCAGACCAGGCGGCTGTGGATATCAAAGCAGTCAAAAGTGGCAAAATAATCCGCAGGCGTCTCGGCCCGCCGGATCAGCCGCATGCTTCCGTCCTCCTTTAAAAGCAGCTCGGCGCTCCGCAGCTTCCCGTTGTAATTATATCCCATGGAAAAGCCGTGGGCCCCCGTGTCGTGAATGGCCAGGTAATCCCCGATCTCCACCGCAGGAAGCATCCTGTCTATGGCGAACTTGTCGTTGTTTTCGCACAGGGAACCCGTCACATCATAGAGATGATCGCAGGGAGCATCCTCTTTTCCCAGCACCGTGATATGATGATAGGCGCCGTACATGGCCGGCCGCATCAAGTTTACTGCGCAGGCGTCACAGCCCAGATACTCCTTATGGGTGTGCTTTTCATGGATTACGCGGGTGATCAGATGTCCGTAGGGAGCCAGCATGAACCGGCCCAGCTCCGTATAAATAGCCACGTCTCCCATGCCCGCAGGAACGAGAATCTCTTCGTATACGCGGCGTACGCCTTCCCCGATGGCCAGAATATCGTTTCCCTCTTCCTCGGGCCGGTACGGGATCCCCACTCCTCCGGAGAGGTTGATAAACCGAATCGTCGCTCCCGTCTCCTTGTGCAGGCGCACCGCCAGTTCAAAGAGTTCCCGCGCCAGAAGAGGATAATATTCGTTTGTCACCGTATTGCTCGCCAGAAACGCATGGATGCCGAAATACTTAACCCCCTTCTTTCTCAGGATACGAAAGCCCTCGAACATCTGCTGCGTGGTGAAACCGTATTTGGATTCGCCCGGATTGTCCATGATGCTGTTGCTGATCTGGAAGACTCCGCCCGGATTATACCGGCAGCTCATCGTTTCCGGAAGCTTACCCACGATTTTTTCCAAATAATCGATATGGGTAATATCGTCCAAATTGATAATCGCCCCCAGCTTTGCCGCATAGGCGTACTCCTCCCGGGGCGTATCGTTGGAGGAAAACATGATGTC
Source organism: Lachnospiraceae bacterium (assembly GCA_021770245.1). Classification (GTDB taxonomy): domain Bacteria; phylum Bacillota; class Clostridia; order Lachnospirales; family Lachnospiraceae; genus Eisenbergiella. The sequence goes on along the minus strand of JAETRI010000035.1, from coordinate 3,664 downwards.
CTCCCCCTTCATATTCAGAGCGTCCGCGAGCATCAGCTCCGTCTGGGAAGAGCAGTCACAGCCGCAGCCGTACTCCCGCAGGATATCGATGAGAAAGGGGTTTGGCGTAGCCTTTACGGCAAAGTACTCCCGAAAGCCCTTGTTCCAGGCAAAAGCCTGCCGGAGTTTTTCCGCATTCTCCCGGATCCCCTTTTCATCATAAATATGAAAGGGAGTCGGATACTCCTTCACGATTTTTTCAATCTGTTCCTTTGTCACAAATGGCCGTTTGCTCATTCCGGTTGTTCTCCTTCTGTTATTCCTTTCGTCCGATATTTTCGATCTGCCAGTCTATGGGTTCTATCCCCTTTTCCTTCAGGAAATCATTGGCCTGGCTGAAATGTCTGCACCCGAAGAATCCACGCGCGGCGGAATAGGGGCTGGGATGGGGCGCCTTGAGCACCAGATGGGCCGGGTTGGTAAGCATGGGGATTTTCCCCTGGGCCGGGCGGCCCCACAGCATATAGACAATCGGCCGGTTCTGGCGGTTCACAGCCTCGATCACCGCATCCGTAAACTGTTCCCAGCCTTTTCCCTGATGGGAGGCCGGCTGGTGTGCCCGAACGGTCAGCACCGTATTGAGCATCAGCACGCCCTGATCCGCCCATTTCTTCAGATAACCGTTATCGGGGATATAGCATCCCAGGTCGTCATGCAGCTCCTGGTAGATGTTTAGCAGGGACGGCGGGATGGACCGCTGCTGGGGCTTTACGGAAAAGCTCAACCCGTGGGCCTGGTTCACATTGTGGTAAGGATCCTGCCCCAGGATTACCACCTTTACCCGGCTGAGGGGTGTAAAATGAAACGCATTAAAGATCTCATCCGCCGGCGGATAAACCACCCGGGTCGTGTATTCCTTCTGTACAAACGCAAAGAGCTGTTTATAATAAGGTTTCCCAAACTCCCCGCTGATTTCTTCCAACCAGTCATTTTCTATCATTCCCATGACGATATCCTGCCTCTTTCGTAATCGTTTTCCTCTATAAGCGTACCGAAAGGCCGCGGCTCTTCAGATATTGCTTGACCTCGCCGATTTCCAGCTCCTTGTAATGGAACAGAGAGGCGGCCAGAGCCGCATCCGCCCTTCCTTCGCTTAATACGTTGTAAAAATGCTCCGGCCGTCCGGCCCCTCCGGAGGCGATCACAGGCACAGGCACCAGATCGGCCACTTTTCTGGTCAGTTCCATGTCATAGCCGGATTTCGTCCCGTCACAATCCATACTGGTGAGAAGGATTTCCCCTGCGCCCAGCCGCGTTACCCGTTCCGCCCACTGCAGCGCATCCATCCCCGTATCGACCCTTCCGCCGTTTTTATAGATATTCCAACCGCTCCCGTCCGGTCTGCGTCTGGCGTCGATCGCTGCCACCACGCACTGGCTTCCGAACTTGTCCGCCGCCTCCCGTATCAGCTCCGGCCTGTTTATGGCTGCGGAATTGACGGATATCTTATCCGCCCCCTCCCGTAGGAGCGTCCTGAAATCCTCCACTGTCCGAATGCCGCCGCCCACCGTGAAGGGGATAAAAACCCGCTCGGCCACCCGGCGGACCATGTCCACAACGGTTTTCCGATCATCACAGGACGCCGTAATATCCAAAAATACCAGTTCATCCGCGCCGGCCCGATCATAAGCGGCCCCGATTTCCACCGGATCCCCCGCATCCCGCAGGTTCACGAAATTTACACCCTTTACCACACGTCCGTCGTTTACGTCCAGACAGGGGATAATCCTCTTTGTATGCATCGCTTGCTCCCATCTGCGCACTTTAGCGCATACCCATCTGCCATCCTGCGGACAGGTCCCGCATCCTCTATGTAATAGAAATAAAATTATTTAAAAGACTAAGCCCCACAGAAGAACTCTTTTCCGGATGGAACTGGCAGGCAAATATATTCCCGCTTTCCACGGAAGCATGAATTCTCGTTCCATACTCCGTAACGGCCGTAACCAGATCCTCTTTTCCTGCCTTCAGGTAATAGGAATGGACAAAATATACATAAGCCCCCTCCGGGATCCCGCGAAAGAGCCTCCCCTCCCTGGGGTATTCCAGAGAATTCCATCCCACATGGGGGATTTTCAACCCTCCTGCGTCCGGAATGCGGAGGATCTCACCCGGCAGAAGAGAGAGACCGTCCACCCCCTCGCTTTCCTCACTCCTCTCAAAGAGGAGCTGGAGGCCCAGGCAGATCCCCAAAAAGGGCATCCCCTGCCCGGCCACCCGGCGGATGACTTGTGCAAGGCCGCTGCCGTTTAACTTCTCCATCGCGTCGCCGAACGCGCCGACTCCCGGAAGGATTACCCTGTCAGCGGCTTCGATCTCCTCCTTCCGACCGGTAATTACAGTATCCTCCCCCAATGTATGTAATGCTTTTTCCACACTGTTGATATTTCCGGCATCGTAATCTATAATCGCTGTCACTGCCTTTTCCTCCTCGCTGTTTTCATCCCTGACTCTCGAAGCCCGAAAGAAGAAACCGGACCGGATCGGCTTTAACGGAAATTCCTCTTCCTTTCAGTTCCTCCGTCATCTGATAAAGCCTGCTGTGGACTCTGAAAAAAGAAGCCTTTTGATTGAAGAAAACAATCTTTTCAAAGGGAAAACGGATCACCATAGGATATTCCATTCCCGCACCCAGTTCCAAAACGCACAACTCTCTGTTCAGCGTACCCTGAAGCCATTGTTTATATTTCGACCATTGTGAAAGATATCCCTCTTCCCTGTATCCGGGCGTCTCTATTTGATTAAAAGCGAGCAGGTGGCAGCATTCCGCGCATACGGGGAAGTCCACTTTATCGATTTCTCCTTCGCAACGATCCAAATCGTCCATTACCTGATTCCAAACTTCCTCGCAAACTACAAGAGGTTCCTGATCCGTCCGGCATAACGGCCGGGATTCCTGATCCGTCTCCATGCATTGAAGAGCACGAAAACCGCCGCAGGGTGTTACGATCCTGCCCGTCTCCAGTCCGGAGGAAAAAATCAGATCGTCCGTACAAAGGGAAACCACGAAATAATTTTTATCCTTCAAAAGCCCGGAAAGCCTTTGATACGCATTTCGTCTGTCCGAATCCGCATGACGACGCAGATAATGCAGCCGGATGTACTGCTGCAGCGCAAGAAGCTCGTTTTCTCCCTCCGCTTCCTCCTCTGCCCGGCGCATCAGCTTCCGGTAAAAAGGATCCTCCGACAGACCGGCAGCGGGATCCTCCATCTCTTTCCCGATGCCCACCAATACCATCTGTGCTCCCGCAATCCGCTCCTGCAATTCCTCTGTCATCTTTCCTCTCATTCTGCCGCCTCCAGGCGGCCTTCCGTTCAGGAGATTTTGTCCATAAGGTAACACCTCCGTGCTACCCGGACACGTTCCCGAATAATCGTATCACAGGAACGACGTTCCATCAAGAAAAAAACCTCATCTGTCTCCCAGATGAGGTAAAATAATCTCTTTTGCCATACCCTCAAAACCGAACATTGACTCAAAACTTCTTCCTTCTTTCCTTCCCTCTTAAGCAACTCTCTCTCAGGATAAGCCTTCGACCGATTAGTACTGGTCTGCTCCATACATTACTGTACTTCCACCTCCAGCCTATCTACCTCGTCCTCTTCAAGGGGTCTTATGATCTCT
>JAETRI010000238.1 GCA_021770245.1 Lachnospiraceae bacterium | reverse complement strand
GTCGATGTGAACTCTTGGGAGTGATAAGCCTGTTATCCCCAGGGTAGCTTTTATCCGTTGAGCGATGGCAATCCCACTTTATACCACCGGATCACTAAGTCCTACTTTCGTACCTGTTCCACCCGTCGGTGTCACAGTCAAGCTCCCTTCTGCCTTTGCACTCTATGAATGGTTTCCAACCATTCTGAGGGAACCTTTGAGCGCCTCCGATACCCTTTCGGAGGCGACCGCCCCAGTCAAACTCCCCGCCTGGCATTGTCCCCCCGCCGGGTCACGGCGGCGGGTCGAGACAGCGCCCAAATCATTACGCCTTTCGTGCGGGTCGGAACTTACCCGACAAGGAATTTCGCTACCTTAGGACCGTTATAGTTACGGCCGCCGTTTACTGGGGCTTAAATTCAGACCTTCGCTTGCGCTAAGCCCTCCTCTTAACCTTCCAGCACCGGGCAGGCGTCAGCCCATATACTTCACCTTGCGGTTTTGCATAGACCTGTGTTTTTGCTAAACAGTTGCTTGGGCCAATTCTCTGCGGCCTCTTCTCAGAGGCACCCCTTCTCCCGAAGTTACGGGGTCATTTTGCCGAGTTCCTTGACAATGCTTCTTCCGTCGGCCTTAGGATTCTCTCCTCATCCACCTGTGTCGGTTTATGGTACGGGTACGATACAAACAATAGCGGCTTTTCTTGGCACATGGCTCACATACTTCCCTACTTTAGTTCGGTCCGCATCACGTATTCGCCTTATGCGGGGATTTTCCTCCCGCACAGCTTCTCCGCTTGCACGCGGCTTTCCATTCCGCGCCTATGCTTTCCACATGCGTCCCCACAGTTCTGTCATACCGTAGTACAGGAATCTCAACCTGTTGTCCATCGGCTACGCTTTTCAGCCTCGCCTTAGGCCCCGACTTACCCAGAGCAGATCAGCTTTACTCTGGAAACCTTGGATATTCGGCCGGAAGGATTCCCACCTTCCTCTCGCTACTCATTCCGGCATTCTCTCTTCCATACAGTCCACAGCTCCTTCCGGTACTGCTTCCTCCCATATGCAATGCTCCTCTACCAACCTTGCGGTTCCTCAGCTTCGGTGTCGTGTTTCAGCCCCGGACATTTTCGGCGCAGGACCTC
>JAETRI010000034.1 GCA_021770245.1 Lachnospiraceae bacterium | reverse complement strand
GCGTAACATACTTCATGATTTTTTTTAATTGGGTTCACAATTTCTTCAATACTTTCACATAAACAGGTCATAATTATCATGTAGACTAAAAATATAGAAGAGCTGAATACCTTTTTCATAATAAATACTCTTTTTCATAACTTAAGCCAGTATCCGGTGCGGATACTGGCTTCCTCCTTTTTTTCAGCGCTTCCGTCGGAAATTTCCCGGACAGAAGCGCTTTTGAAGGTTTATGCCACAAAAAAAGCATAGGAACAGCCCTACGGCCTCTTCGCTTCCGTCCCGCATCTCAAATAGTCCGCATACCACAGGATCATCGCCTGCAGCCTGGTGAGCTCCGACTCGCGGCTTACCCTGCGGTAGATTTCTTTATAATGATACAGCCATTTTTCCAGGCTTTCCGCCAGAAGCCGCCTGTCCGGAAGGGCCGGGAATTTCATCCCGTATTCCTGCGCATAGACCACTCTTCCCACCTGGTTCAGCAGGCGGATTCCGTCCGCGCCCACCAGGCAGGATTTCATCACCTTTTTGTCTCCGTGCAGGCGGGGAAGGATGGTGTACAGCTTCCTGGTCATCTGCAGGAGTTTTTCATCCGCCTCCTGTGCCCTTTCCATGGCTGTCCTGCCCTCTTCCACATATTCGCGGTTTTCCTCCCGGAATTCGGATATGGTATGCAGCTCCATGAAGCGCACGGCCCTGGCCCAGTCAAAGCAGCAGCCCTCCTCCGCTTCCGCCAGTATGCCGACCACGCTCTCCGTGTCGTCCCGGAATTCGATTCTGGAAATCTGCCTGTTGATTTCCTCAAACTCCGGAATTTCCTTATTCCAGGAAAAAGCCGCCCCGTAGATCATTCCCACGATGCCCAGCTCCGGCTGGTTTACATGCAAAAAATCGCCCCAGTCCGTATTCAGCACGCCTATGGACCCGTATTTGCCGGCATAGCCGCACATCCGCCGAATATTTTCATAGGAAGAAAAGATGGGGTAGAGAAGATGGTTCCAGCCTCCTGCGCCCGGGCAGGAATACTGCACCGCCCCCGCGTCGCTAAGCCATCTGGACTCGTCCTCTCTCTGCTTTGGATCATACCCCCAGTTCAGGCAGACCGTTTCCGGAGGAAGCTCCTTGACCAATTCGGGGAAGCCGCAGATGATATCCCCCCAGAACATGGGCCTTCTGCCCATTTCCACCACGAATTCGCAAAGTTCCTTGACATAGTCGATATAAATCCGGTCCACGCCCTTCTCGTCCGCGGCGGCCTTGCTCCTGCCCTTGCCCAGATCGAAGGTTTCGTCCGCGCAGATGTTAAACTGCCTGGAGGAAAAAAGGGGCATGAATTCCGCGATCATCCTTTTGACCAGGGCAATCCCGTCCGGGTTGGTCACGTCGATGGTATGATGGGACATCCGCCCCATCAGGGATACGGGCAGGCTGTCCGCATCGGGAAGCTCGCACAGGTGGGCATAGCTGGGGGAGGAAAGAAGCTTATACAGATGGCCGAAGCTGGAAAGAGAAGGCACCAGCTCCACGCCCCTTTCTGCGCAGTATGCATCCAGTTCCAGGATATCCTGTGCACAGAGCGGCGTATCGTCCCTCCACAGCTCGCTCAGATCCCGGAACAGATAGGTATGTTCCACATAGAGCTGAAGCTGGTTCAGCTTATAATAGGCCATCTTGTCCACCAGTTCCTTTAAGAAGGATACTTTGGGAATCCTTCCCCGGGTGATATCGTGGTAGAATCCTCTGTTCGGGATATCCGGCCTGTCTTCGATCGTTAAGGCCGGAAGCAGAGGGCCGCACTGCTCCACGATCTGCAAAAGAGTCTGAATGCCGTGCCAGATCCCGGCTCCCCCTCCTGTGATCGTCACGTTATCCCTGTCGATTTTCAGGCTGTAGCCCTCCTCTTCCTCCGCCTGCGTCCGCTTCAGGAGCACATCCCCCGGTCTGGCTTCGCCTCTGGTTAACATCGGCGCAAACCCCAGCTCCTTTTCCAGCGCCCGGATCGTTAAGAGCGCCTGACGGGTCAGCCTTTCCCCACAGCCGGGATCCAGCACGAGATAGCTTTCATAGGTGAGCCGGAAATTCCCTTCCCCGTAAGTGATTGTCTGTGGCTTCGGTATCAGATACATCGTCCCATCCTCCTTCTTTTTTTTATTTTCTATCCTTCGGACAGTTTCGCCGCGAGGATATCTTCCATCCAATAGCTGTTCGTCCCAGCATGCCGCCCTTTTGAATCGCGGATATCGATGCGGATATATCCCTCATGCCCCGTAAGGGTGAATTCCGCTTCCGTTATGGTTCCTCCCGGAGCCGCCGCCTCTCTGTAACAGTCCCGCCCTTCCTGAATTACATAGATCTTTTCCACAGGCGAGGTCTTGACCCGCAGCTTGTTTTCATGGATATAGGCCTCCAGGATCTGCGGGCCGCAGGAAAAATAGAATTCCCCCCGTTCCAACGCTCCCATAACCGCAGAATAGGTAAGGCTTTCCGCCTTGATCATCACGAAGCCGCCAAAGGAATCGCATAACAGGGAATCGAAGGGATCCCGGTTATGGTTGTCGTCCGTCGCCACCGTATATAACCGCTGCCCTGACCGGAGCATCTCGTCGTAGACCTGGGGTGTATAGCCGTACAGGCCGTCCTGCTCACAACCGTGATTATAGATTTCCATGGCCCACAGACCCTGCAGCCCGCTGTAGTCCCGATGGGTCTGCAGGGACCAGTAGGCATGATTATAACAGACCAGGAAGCCTTCCTCCCCCATCTGCCTGATATATCCGTTGATATAGTCCAAATCCTCGTAACGCCGCTCGGGCAGCGCGGGCGGCTTTGCATCCGGATTTCTTTCTTCCGGGTGCCTGTCATACAGGTTCAGATGGTAAACCTTCAGCTTAGGCCAGTCCGACTCACAGGCCGGGTACTGTTCGATCTGTGTCTCATAGGCTGCCAGAGCCAGGAAGCCGTCATCGTCCAGCTCCCTGTGCCACGCATAATGGTCATGGTCCGTAAACGCCACGACGGAATATCCTCTTTTCCGATATTCCTCCTTTATCTCTTCGGGCGTTAAGCTTCCGTCGGAAAGCACCGTATGGCAGTGCAGGTTTGCCTTGTAGAACTGCCCGTCCCTGGGCAGTAAATAAAAATCGCTCATTTTCGGCTCCCGTCTGCGCGTCTTGGCGCGCATACAAATCAGAGGGAGTGAAAGATTGGAAAAATCTTTCCCTCTTATACCCTTGTCCCTTCTCAATTTTCATTCATCCTGGTCAGCTTGGCTGCCTGGTCGGCCGCGATCAGGCTGTCCAGAAGTTCGTCGATGTCGCCGTTCATGATATCGTCGATGCGGTATAAGGTCAGCTTGATCCTGTGATCCGTCACACGGCCCTGGGGGAAATTATAGGTCCTGATTTTCTCCGACCGGTCCCCCGTCCCGATCTGGCTGCGGCGCAGCTGGGCTTCCGCATCATGGGCCTTCTGCTGTTCCATATCGTACAGCTTGGCGCGCAGGAGGGCATAGGCCTTGGCTTTGTTCTGCAGCTGGGACTTCTCCGTCTGGCTGTATACCACGATCCCTGTGGGGTAGTGGGTTAAACGTACCGCAGAGTCCGTGGTATTGACGCACTGCCCGCCGTTTCCCGAGGCGCGCATCACGTCGATCCGCACATCCTTCTCGTCGATCACCACATCCACCTCCTCCGCCTCCGGCATCACCGCCACGGTGACGGTGGAGGTATGGATCCTGCCGCCGGATTCCGTCTCCGGCACCCGCTGTACGCGGTGCACGCCGCTCTCGTATTTCAGACGGGAATAGGCGCCCTTTCCGTTGATCATGAAGCTGACCTCCTTCATGCCGCCGATCCCGATCTCGTCCGCTCCCACGGTCTCCACCTTCCAGCGGCGCCCTTCCGCGTATTTCACGTACAGGCGGTACATTTCCGCGGCAAAAAGGGCCGCCTCGTCCCCGCCCGCTCCTGCGCGGATCTCCACCACCACGCTCTTCTCATCGTTGGGGTCTTTGGGAAGGAGCAGGAGCTTCAGCTTCTCTTCCAGTTCCCCGATCCGCTGCCTCGCCTCCGCATGCTCTTCCTTCAGAAGCTCCCGCATCTCCTCGTCTTTCTCCTCCTCCAGCATGGACAGGCTGTCCTGTTCGTCCTGCTTCGCCTTCTTGTATTCCCGATAGGATTCCACGAGGGGCGTCAAATCGCTCTGCTCCTTCATCAGGGCCCGGAACCGCTCCTGATCCGCCGTCACCGAGGGTTCATTCAGTTCGTTCATGATCTCCTCATAGCGCCGGAGCAGATCCTCCAGTCTGTCAAACATATCCGATCATTCCTTTCTCCGTATCCGATCCCCGCCCGGCCGCGGGGCTTTCTTTCCTTCTACAATATTAATACCAAAGGCCGCAGACCACCCGGTCCTGTCCCGCATAGTCCTGCACAACCTCTATTTCGCAAAAGCCTGCCCGTTCCATCAGTTCCCGCACGGCTGTCCCCTGGTCATATCCGATTTCCAGGAACATTCCTCCGCCCCGTTTCAGGTATGCCGGGCCCTCCTCCAGAATCCTGCGGTAGAAAAGCAGTCCGTCCTCCCCGCCGTCCAGAGCCATGACCGGCTCGTGCAGGCGGACTTCTTCCATCAGTTCCCCGATCTTACCGCTGGCAATATAGGGCGGATTGGATACGATAAAATCGAACTTTCCCTCCACCGCCTCAAAGAGGTCGCTTTGTATCAGTTCGGCCCCTTCCACCCCCAGCCTTTTCCGGTTTGCCTCCGCCACAGCCAGGGCGTCCGAAGACAGATCGGCTCCCACTCCGGCACATCCGTTGGAATAATGCAGCAGGCTGAACAGAATGCAGCCCGAGCCCGTACACAGATCCAGAATCCGGCTTTGATCCGTAAGGTGGCGCATCACTTCCTCCACCAGGATCTCCGTGTCCGGCCTGGGGATCAGCACCCTGTCATTCACCAGGAATTCCAGCCCCATGAATTCCTGCACTCCGGTGATATGCTGCAGGGGAATGCGCTGCGCCCTTCTGAGAATCTTCTTCGCATAGGCCTCCTCCCGGTCCTTTGACACGGCCGCATCCCCATGCGCCAAAAGATCGCCCGCTTTCGTCCGGCACACGCTTTCCAAAAGCAGCCTGGCGTCCAGCCCCGCTTCCCCGATTCCTGCCTCCGCCAGCTTTTCCTTCCCCCACTCATAGCATTCTTTATAATTCATTGTACCGCCGGCTCCCCTTCCGGTCCGTCCGGTTTTTCCGGCCTGTCCGCCCTGCGTCCGAATTCCTCCTCCAGATAGGCCCTCCAGTCAAAAACGGCCTCCACGGAAGCGATGGCCACCTCCACCATAGCCTCGTCCGGCTCCCTGGTGGTCAGCCGCTGCAGCCACAGGCCCGGCTTGGAGATCAGATTCACCAGCACATTGTCGCTGCGCCCGGCCAGGCGTATCACCTCGTAGGAAATCCCCGCGATCACGGGAATCAGAAGGATCCGCACCACAAGCCGCAGGATCGGGCTCTCCACCCGAACGAACAGAAACAGGAGAATACTGATCAGCATCACAAACAAAAGGAAGCTGGTGCCGCAGCGCTTATGCAGGCGGGAGCTGCGCATCACGTTTCTCACGGTAAGCGGTCTTCCCCTTTCCAGACAGTTGATACATTTATGCTCCGCCCCATGGTACTGGTACACCCGCCGGATGTCCTTCATGGAAGCGATGGCCGCCACATAGATCAGGAAAATGGACAGCCGGACCACCCCTTCCAGGATGGCCAGCAGAGACTGATTTCTCACATAGGAACGGAATAACAGGCTGATGCCAAAGGGAAGGGCAATGAAAATCCCCACGGCAAGTACGACGGAAAATGCCACCGTCAGCCCCATCATGAGTTTATCCCCTCCTTCCTTCGATTCCTTCTGCGCTCCGTCCTCCTGCGTCTCCTCCTCATAAAAATCGGCCGACCAGGTGAGCGTCTGCATCCCCAGCACCAGAGAGTCGATGAAATTGAAAACTCCGCGCAGAAACGGCAGGCGGGTCAGCTTATGATCCCCCCAGACCCCTTCATAACGCTCCTTCTTCGTCTCGATCGAGCCGTCCGGCTTCCGTACCGATACCGCATACTCCTCTTTATTCTTCATCATGACACCTTCCAGGACGGCCTGACCGCCGATTCCAGAATAATGCCCGCATTTTTTTCTCTTTTTTTTACGCATCCTAACCGCCATTCTGCCGCCGTAGGGCGGCTCGCAATTCCCCGGGCCGACTGCGGCCCCCGGCCGTCTTCCTGTTAAAAAAGAAGGTTGAGATGCTCACACCCCAACCTTTTTTGGTAATTCTTATTCGTTTGATGAATTCATACCATATTTCCGGTTGAACTTATCAATACGTCCGCGTGCCTGCGCCGCTTTCTGCTGACCGGTGTAGAACGAATGGCACTTGGAGCAGACTTCCACGTGAATTTCCGGTTTGGTAGAACCCGTTACAAATGTGTTCCCACAGTTGCAGGTTACGGTTGCCTGATAATAGGCAGGATGGATTCCTTCTTTCATGATTTCACCTCTTCTATTTCCCTGTCATAAAATATAACTTTGTTCTCATCCGCGAACCCGTTTCCCACGGGGCAGCTGCCATAAACAGCTTTTTTATTGTAACATAGCATCCGGTGCATTGCAAGCATATTCTCCCATCTTTCGGAAAAATTTATAACAGGCAAGCCACCCTGCAGGATCCTTCCCTGTGCGCTTCGGCGTCCGGGGGCCTGCGGGGTGGCTTGCCTGTTACACAAATTTACACCCTGAAGCAGCTTCCCCCAACGAATTCCCGGATGATGGAATTGACCGGCAGCCCTTCGCTGCTCACACCCAGGAAATATTCCAGGAACTTCAGCAGCCTCTTTGCCTCGAAATATTCCGGCGCACTGCGCTCCACGCTGTATAGGAGCGGCTCCGCAAACTGTTTTAACACCGCCAGTTCATAGATCAGCGCCGAATTGAACATGGCATCCGCGCTCTCCTGGAAAGGGAAAATATTCTCCTCCTCCCCTCTCCTCACGGAATCCCACATGCGCAGCGTATGGGTGGCGGAAGCCCCTCTTGTCCTGGCATCACGCACAAGGCGCCGGATCAGCCTTCCGTCCGTGGTGGATATCCTGTTATGGTCGTCCACGTTCAGGCTGGTTAAGGCACTGATATAAATTTTGTATTTGCTGGAAAGGGGCAGGGAGTGGGAGAGCTTGTCGTTCAGGCAGTGGATCCCTTCGATCACCAGAATGTCTTCCCTTCCGAGCTGAAGGGTATCCCCGTTCATCTCCCTCTGGCCTGTCTTGAAATTGAACCGGGGCATCTTGACCTTTTCCCCGGCGAGCAGGGCAGACATATCCCTGTTAAACTGCTCCACATCCACTGCTCCCAGGCACTCAAAATTATAATTTCCGTTCTCATCCAGGGGGGTATCCTCCCGGTTCACGAAATAATCGTCCACCGCGATGGGATGGGGGGTCAGTCCGTGGGTTTTAAGCTGGACGGACAGGCGGTGGGAGAAGGTGGTTTTCCCGGAGGAAGAGGGGCCTGCTATCATGACGAATTTCACGTTCTGCCGATCGGCGATCTCTCCCGCGATCTGGGCAATCCTGCGTTCCTGCAGCGCCTCCTGTACCAGGATCAGTTCCGACAGCTCCCCGCCGCAGATCCGGTCGTTTAAGTCGGCCACGGTCTCGATCCCCATTTTGCCTCCCCAGCTGCCGGAGCGCATCAGGGTTTCAAAAAACTTTTCACGGGGTTCAAAGGCATCCACCTCCTCCGGGCGGGTCCTGTCCGGAAGCAGGAGCATCATCCCTCCTTTATAGGGGATCAGATCAAAATATTCCAGATATCCTGTTCTGGGTACCATATAACCGTAATTATAATCATAATAGCCGTCCAGGCAGTATACGTTGATAAAGGAGCCGCGGCGGTAACGGAACAGGCGCACCTTATCGTCCATTCCCTGCGCACGGAACAATTCGATCGCCTCGTCCGTGGGGTAAGCCCTTTTCACGATGGCCAAATCCGCCTCCACCAGGCGGAGCATCCTCTCCTTCACCTGAGCCACAAAGGCTTCGTCAATCCTCTCTCCGCCCTCCTGCATCCGTACGACCCGCTGTGCCAGGCTTCCCTTCGGCATGCAGTAATATCCCCGGCCCACCGTATATTCCATGGCGGCCTCTCCCCCAACAGGGGATCCGGCCACATCGCTGAGCGCCTTCATCAGAAGCATACAGGCGCTGCGGACATACGTGTCGTGTCCCACCCGGTCCGCAATGGTTTCAAAGGCAACCTCCGCATCCCTGGTGATATTCTTATGAAGCTCTCTGATCTTTTGATTGGCCACCGCCAGCACGATCCTGTGTGCATATTTTTGCTGATATTCCTCGGCAAGCTGTTCATAGGTCAGCGGAGTCCTGTATTCTTTTTGTGTTGTGTTTATCGTTATTTTTATTGTTCCCATAGCCACCTCCATACATCGGGAGTCTCAACCCCGCTCTGCAAAACCCGCGCAGGCGCTTCCTCATCCGCATTCATTCTTCCATCCGGCATCCATAAAGCCCAATACTGCATCCAGGCACGCATCCTCCTCTTCCAGCGCATGAAGCCGCGCCGCCGTCTTTATGCAGGAGGCATTACGGCCGATTTTCTCACGGATCCCCGCGTGCTTTTGCAGCGTTTCCTCCAGGCAGTCCCTCAGCACGGGATGTGCCTTTCTTATCAGAAAAGGGCCGTATCGCTCCGACAGCCGCATCCACTGCGCTTCCGTCAGATCCATGCCCTCCGGCCTCCTTTTCGCCGCCCTTCCTTTCTTTTGTTCCGTTTCCGACAGGAAGCGGCGGTTGGACGCTTTCAGCGCTCCATAAAACTTTCCCTCTTCCCGGACCATATCCTCATCCGTGATCTCATATCCCAGTTCTTCCAGGGCCCTCCTTACCAGCCAGGGTTCGGACTGGGGCTGCAGGACGACCCGTTTCATTCCGGCCAGCTTTTCGGCCCCTTCTTGCAGGATACGCGCTGCCAGCCGGCCGCCGATCCCGGCCGCCAGCAGGGTATCGATCGGTTTTTCCTTCAGCCCCTCCAGCCCGTCCGAAAGGATCAGATCTATGTAAGAGGTCAGACCGGCTTCCTCCACATGCTCCCTGGCCCGCGCGAGAGGCCCCCGATTTACGTCCGCCGCGAACACATGGGGGCAGATCCCCTCCTGCACCAGCCAGACGGATACATAGCCGTGGTCGCATCCCACATCCGCCGCCACGCTGCCCCGTTCCACCATGGAGGCCACCATATGAAGCCGTTTTGATAATTCCATATCCGTTTTCCACACTCCGCCGCTTCGACGCCCCTCCGGCCGGAGTCGATCATCGAAACCCTTTAACCGCCATTCTGCCGCCGCGATGCGGCTCTTTGTCCAGAGGAAGCCTCTGCGTAAGGCCGCTCAGTCCAGATAGTCCTTCAGCTTCCGGCTGCGGCTGGGATGGCGCAGCTTCCGCAGGGCCTTTGCCTCGATCTGACGGATACGCTCCCTGGTTACATTGAATTCCTTTCCCACTTCTTCCAAGGTTCTCGCGCGTCCGTCATCCAGTCCGAAACGCAGACGCAGCACCTTCTGTTCCCGTTCCGTCAGCGTGCCGAGCACCTCGTTTAGCTGCTCCTTGAGCAGGGAAAAAGCGGCGGCGTCCGCAGGCACGGGCACGTTGTCGTCCTGGATAAAATCGCCCAGATGGCTGTCCTCCTCTTCCCCGATGGGGGTTTCTAAGGACACGGGTTCCTGGGAAATTTTCAGGATTTCCCTCACCCGCTCCACGGGCATTCCCATTTCCTCCGCGATCTCTTCCGGCGCCGGCTCACGCCCCAGCTCCTGCAGAAGCTGCCGGCTCACCCGGATCAGCTTGTTGATGGTTTCCACCATGTGCACCGGAATCCGGATCGTCCTGGCCTGGTCGGCAATGGCCCGGGTGATCGCCTGGCGGATCCACCAGGTGGCATAGGTGGAAAATTTATACCCTTTCCGGTAATCAAACTTCTCCACCGCTTTGATCAGCCCCAGGTTCCCTTCCTGGATCAGATCCAAAAACAGCATGCCACGTCCCACATAACGCTTGGCAATGCTGACCACCAGGCGCAGGTTCGCTTCGGCCAGACGCTTCCTGGCTTCCTCGTCCCCGGTCTCCATCCTCTGGGCCAGATCGATTTCCTCCTCCGCAGACAGAAGCGGCACTTTGCCGATTTCTTTTAAGTACATGCGCACCGGATCCTCGATGCTGATGCCGTCAGGAACGGAAAGGTCGATATTTTCCATATCCACCTCGTCCTCTTCCGAAAGGATGATCTCCTCGTCCGGAATATCGTCCTCATCCCCCGTGATCCGCAGCACATCCACGTTGCTGTGCTCCAAAAGCTCCAACAGACGGTCAAACTGATCCTCGTTTAACTGCATGTCCGCAAAATAGTCGCTGATTTCCTGATATTCCAGGATATTCTTCTTCTTTCTTGCGATCTGGATGATCCCTTTGACCTTCTCCAGGAAACGGGCCTCCACCGCTGCCCGCTCCTCGGGAGTCATCTCGGCCTGGACATTTTCCTTCTTTCCCTCTTCCGTCTTTTCCTGTGCCTTGATTGCCATCTTTCCTCTCATTCTGCCGCCGCAGGCGGTCTTTACATCAGGGCGCGCATTTCTTCACGCTCCGGTTTTACGGCCGGGGCGCTCTCCGCCCTTTTGCACTTGTTTCTATTGTTATCCTCATTCAATGGAAATATGCGTTTTGCTAAGTTCTTCCAGGGCCTTTTTTCCCGCAATCACGCGGTTTAGCGCCTCCATATCCCCGCCCATGCGGCTGGTGTTGTATTCATAGCTGATTCTTTTGACCCGGACCAGGATATCGTGGAATGCCTTTTCCTTCTCCTGCCTGGTTTCGGGCTCGATCAGCTTCGTATTGAAAAGGGAGGCAACCTCCCTCTGCTCCTCTTCCTCCGGAAACATGCTGATCACCGCCGCGGCATTCACCTCTCCCTTTTCCAGCCCCTCAAAGAGCCTGGATGCCACCTTGCGGTACAGCTCCTCCGTAAAGTCCTCCGGGGAAAGGAACCGGGAAACGGCCGGATAAACCTGGGGTTCCTCCACCAGCCAGGTTAGAAGCAGCCGCTGGGTGCGTTTATCGTTTTCCTTTGGCGTATTCTTTTTCTGTATTCCGGATTTCGGCCTCTCCACGGGCCTTACCAGCCCTGTCCGGGCCGCCGTGCTCCCCACCAGCTTCCGCAGGCTTTCATAACCGATGTGGTACTTTTCCGCCACCGCCTCTATGTAATTCTCCCGCTCCACCTCCTCCGGGAACTCGCAAAGCTTCCTGGCGATTTCCCGATGGAATCCGGTTTTTTCCTCCGGATCGGATAAGTTGTATTCCCGCTCCATCATCCGGATCTCGAAGAGGAAGCTGTTTTCTGCCTGATCGATCCGCTCCTGAAAGGCCTCTTTCCCCAGATTCTTGATGAATTCGTCCGGATCCTTATAGGGCTCCAGGCTGATCACCTTACCGGAAAGCCCGGCCTCCTTCAGGATACCGACGGCGCGCAGGGCCGCTTTTACCCCCGCCCCGTCGCTGTCGTAGGAAAGCAGAACCTCCTTCGTATACCGCTTCAGTAAGCCCGCCTGTCCGGGCGTGAAAGCGGTTCCCAGGGATGCCACCGCCTGGTCGAATCCGGCCTGATGCATGGCGATCACATCCATATATCCTTCACAGAGGATGATGTTCCCCTTTCGGGATGTCCTGGCAAAATTCAGCCCGTACAGATTCCGGCTCTTATCGAAAATCTGCGTCTCCGGCGAATTCAGGTATTTCGGCGTTCCGTCTCCCATCACCCGGCCGCCGAAACCGATGACCCGGTGGTTGATATCCTCTATGGGGAACATAACCCGGTTCCAGAATTTGTCATACATCCCTTGCTTTTCGTCCACGTTGCACAGTCCTGCATCCCGGATCAGGTCCTGCGGATACCCCCTGCTTCTCAGATAGGAGACAAGATCGTCGCTGGTCTTGTTGGCAAAGCCCAGCCCGAATTTCCTGATGGTTTCATCCGTAAGCTCCCGGCCCCTCAGATAACGGTATCCTGCCTCCCCCTGTTTTGCGCGCAGCTGAAAATAGAAATACTTCGCCGCTTCCTTATTGATCTCCAGAAGCCGGGCCCGCTTTCCCTCCGCCCGCCTCGCTTCTTCGGAATACTCCGCCTCGGGCAGACTGATGCCCGCCCGGTCCGCCAGCGTTTTCACGGCCTCCGGAAAGGTCTGGTTCTCATATTCCATCAGGAAGGTGAACACATTTCCGCCCGCTCCGCAGCCAAAGCAGTAATACATCTGCTTTCCGGGCGATACGGAAAAGGAGGGGGATTTCTCGTTGTGGAAAGGACACAGACCGAAATAGTTCGCGCCTTTTCTCTGCAGGTGCACATACCCAGAGACCACCTCCACAATATCGTTTCTTGTCCTCACCTCTTCTATCAGCTCATCCGGATAATACACATGCTGCCTCTCATTCCGCCGCGTAAGCGGCATTTTAATCAGCGAAAGCTTTGGGACAAAAAACGTCACCAAATCCGAGGTCTTCACCCCTTTTCGCCGCTACATGACCACCCAGCTTTTGGGAATATAGATATCCTCATACCGGGCGATAGCGAAGCGGTCCGTCATCGCCGCGATATAATCGCATACCAGCCGCTCCTTTGCCTCCCCTCTCTCCATCAGCCCCCGCAGCTCCGGAGACAGTTTTTCCATATGATGGAGATAATAATCGTAAAGCGTTTCCACCAGGATCTCCGCCTTTCCCTCCTCGCTCTTGGCATGGGGATTGGTGTAAACGTGTTCAAAGAGAAAACGGCGCAGCTTTTTCATGGCTTCCTCCACGGCAGGGGACATGGCAATCTCGTTTTTCCCGAAGCTGTTCGTCACGATATCGTGGATAAACCGGTCCAGCCGTTCCCCGGTGGTCCGCCCCGCCACCTCCTGTATCTCCCGGGGGATATCCTCTTCTTTCAGGATCCCCGCCCGGATAGCGTCGTCGCAGTCGTGATGGATGTAGGCGATTTTGTCCGAAATCCGCACGATCCGGCCTTCCAGCGTCGCCGGCATCCCCTTTGTCTGGTGGTTGCGGATCCCGTCGCGCACCTCAAAGGTCAGGTTGAGCCCCTGCCCGTCCTTTTCCAGCACGTCCACGGTACGCACGCTCTGTTCGCTGTGCTCGAACCCATAGGGGCATACCCGGCCCAGCGCCCTCTCCCCCGCGTGGCCGAAGGGCGTATGCCCCAGGTCGTGGCCGAGGGCGATGGCCTCCACCAGCTCCTCGTTCAGCCGAAGCGCCCTGGCTATGGTTCTCGCATTCTGAGAAACCTCCAGCGTATGGGTCAGCCGCGTCCGGTAATGATCCCCCTGGGGCGCCAGGAATACCTGGGTCTTATCCTTCAGCCTGCGGAACGACTTGCAGTGAAGGATCCGGTCCCGGTCCCTTTGAAAAACGGGCCTGATATCACAGGGCTCCTCGTCCTTCATCCTTCCCAGGGAATTCCTGCTCAGGGAGGCATACGGGCTCAGATACTCCGACTCCCACTTTTCCAAATTCTCACGAATTACCGCCATCCGCCTACCCCTTCTATCTCATATGCCTGATACCCTTTGGCCGCCTGCGGCCCCATACCGCAGCCGCCCTCCGGCCATTCCGTCCGACCGTCTTTTGGACGCAGTCTTTCCTGAACGGACGGACGCGTCAAATTCCTTTCGTTTTTAACATCCCCGCGCCGTTTCGCGGCACTCCACTACTTTATTATTCCACGTCAAAAGCCCAATTCCTTTTTTCTATGTACCATAAAAGGAACCGAAAGCGAAATACGGCGGATCCTGCATCGTACACGGGTGCCGTATGGGTGTATTCCGGGGTCCCTTTTTCTGGGAAATCAGCTCAGTTCTTCTTTAATATCCACCCGGTCCCCCTCGCGCAAAGCCTGCTGGAACATCCCCGGCATACCGTTCACGAGCAGCAGGACCGTCCCCCTTGGATGATCCAGGTCGATTCCGGAATATTGGATCAAATCCATCAGATAATACGGGCTGCCGTCTTCTTTCCGAGGAAGGTCAAGAGGCATGCCGTTCAGCCGGAACCGGATTTCCCGGGACTGCGTCCGAACGGGCGCGCCCTCCTTCCCGGCGGGCTCCTGTGCGGAGGCTTCCTTCGAAGATGTCACGACCGGCTCGTCCTGCGGGATTTCCCGGGGCTCCACAGGCCGCGGGGCGGGCTCTCCTGCGACGGCTTGGGACGGGATGACCGCTTCCGGGCTTTCCTGCCCGCCCGCTGCCTTCTGCGTTTCTTTGTCCTCTTCCGTCCTCCCTGCCTGATCTTCCTCTTCCCGCCCTGCCGTCACGGCCGGTTCATTCTCTTCCTTTGTGCCTTCCTCCTGCCGCGGCTCTCCGGCCGGCTCCTGCCCTCCGGGCGGCTCCATCCGTATCACATCCCCGTTTTTCAGCGGTGTGTGCAAAGGGACACGTACCCCGTTCAGTGTGATATCCCTGCTTTCCCGGGCACCCTCCACATCCTGCAGGCATGCTTTGGCAGCAGCGCCGGAAACGGCAGGTTCGAAATCAATGTTGTCGCCCGCATGGATGACAGCGGATAACTGGCCCTCCTGCTTATTGATCAACAGGCTGGCCGGGCGGGCAGGCGTGCCGTAAAATACCTTCCGCTGCCCGTTCACCGTCACGGTCAGATTCGCGCCGGAACGGCCCAGCACGTCCCGGAAACTGTATCCGTTCATCATCAACAGGTTGAGCGCCGTGAAGCTGCCGCTGCGGAACAGCTTGGCAGGCCGGCCGTTTAAGATCACCCGGAAGCTGTCATTGATCAGGTTCAGGCCGGAGGAAATGGCAATGCCCAGCGGTGTGGCATATTCCGGATTGTTCAGATCATATTCCTCGGAATAGGCATTGGCCTGGAAATAATTCCCTGCGATGGCCACCCGGCTGGCATCCATCTGGAGGGCCGACGCCAGCGAATCCCGCAGCCCTGCCAGTTTGCTCCCCCCTCCTGCCAGAAACAGGGCCGACGGAGCGCCTCCGTTGATCTCCACGATCTTGTCCGCAATCTCTGCGCACAGGGTGTCTGAGGTCTTCTGGATGCATCCGGCCACCTGCTGTGCGGAAAGCTTCCGCTCAAATCCCAGGATATCCGTATAGGAAATCTCTTCCTCCTGGCCGATCCTGGCCTTGATGCCCTCCGCCGTGGGAAAGTCCACCAGATATTCCCGCATGAGCGTCTCCGTGACCTCGTCTCCCGCCACGGTAGCCATGGTATATCCCGTCACGCTGCCTCCCGTACAGGCCGCAATATCCGACGTGCCCGCTCCGATATCCACCAGGGCCAGGTTCAGCAGGCGCAGATTTTCCGGGATCGCCGCATTGATAGCCGCAATCGGCTCCAGCGTGATGCTGGCCACCTCCAGCCCGATTTTGTTCATGGTGGTATAAAGGCTCTCCACCACCTCGCTGGGCAGGAAGGTGGCGATCAGATCCGCCTTGATATGATGTCCCCTATGATCCTTCAGGCTGGATATGGGGTATTGGTCCAGAAAATACTGACAGACCGTATATCCCACCAGATAGAACCGCCTGGTGTCCTTTCCCGCTTCCCTTTCCGCATCGAAGGCCTCCTCGGCCCGTCCGATCGCCCCCGCCTCCAGACGGCTTATGATCTCATCATCGATCAGCTGAGTACCCGGAAGCTCCATCTCGTATTCCGCCCTCTTCGTCCGGAGGGCCCGTCCCGCGGCCGCCACACAGACCCGGTTCAGCTTGAAGCGCACCTTGTCCTCCAGCCTCTTTTTGACCTTTTCGGCCAGGGCTGATACCTTGTCTATGTTCTCGATCTGCCCGTCGATCATCGACCGCTCCGCGTGCTCTTCCCGCTCTATGGCAATGATCTTCACACGGCCCTCCTCCACGCGGCCCACCATACCGATGATGCTGCGCGTCCCGATGTCCATGGCCAATACCACGTTCTCCGCCTGGGAAGGCATCCTTCTCGTCTGCACCCCGGTGCTCTTCTTCTGCGTCGCCTTGGTACCCCTTGCCTGCGACTTTTTTCCCTGCGTCCTCTTCGTCACTCCGCCAGCCATATGCGTCCTCCTGAACCCTTCGCAAAGTGTCTTGTTGTTTTTTGCTAAACGTTAATTATAACACGATCGATACAGCCTGAAAAGAATCTTTTACTCCGTCTGCTCCCGCTGCTTTTCCAGCCCCTTAAACAGGCGCCAAAGCACCACCACGGCAGCGGCCGCCAGCACCACTTCCGCCGCAAACTGCGCATAGGCCAGTCCGTAGAGGGGGAACAGGAAATTCAGCAGGTAGAGCGCCGGGATCTCCAAAAGGATCTTACGCATAATTGCGAAGATCAGCGCTTCCTTTCCCATTCCCACCGCCTGGAACACGCCCACGGCCAGGAAGTCCAGACACAGGAAAGGAAGGCCCAGGCAGAAGCTCCGCAGGAAGCGCGTCCCGTAGGCGATGATAGCCTCATTGTCCAAAAACAGGGTAATAATCCGGCCTGCCCCCAGATAATAGGCGACTGCTGCCGCCAGGATAAATCCCAGGACGGTCTTGGCCGCAAACCAAACAGTATCCTTCATCCGCTTATGGTCGCCGCTGGAATAATTATAGCTCACGAGCGGCATGATCCCCTGGGATACCCCCATGGCCACATACATGGGAACCATATTGACCTTTTGGGAAATCCCCATGGCCGCCACCGCGTCCGGCCCATAGGAAGAGGTAAAATTGTTCAGGATGGTCATTCCCGTCACGTTGAGAAGGTTTTGGATGGAAGCGGGGATTCCCACGCCGCACACACCCAGCACCACGCCGCTGCGCAGCGTGAATTTGGCGGGATTGATGCAGACATAGGTATTTTTCCTTTTCATGAACAACAATACCAGAAAATAGGCGCAGGCCACGCAGTTGGACAGAAACGTGGCAAGTCCGGCCCCCTCCGCCCCCAGATTCAGTCCGAAGGGCAGGATAAAAAAGGGATCCAAAAGGATATTCAGAAGACACCCGCTCATGGTGCCTGCGCTCGCATGAAACGCCGATCCTTCTGCCCGTACCATATTCGCCAGCACCACATTCAGGATGGCGGGAACCGCGCCGAAGGTCACAGTCCATCTCATATAAGCTCCCGTGGCCTCCAAAGTCACCGCATCCGCCCCCAGCAGGCTCAACAGAGGGGTTTTCCCGATGCTGCAGAAAAAGGAAAAGAGGATACCGCTGAAAAGCGCACAGTAAAAACCGAAAGCAGAACTGGCATATACCGTATCGTAATCCTTCCTCCCCAACGCCCTGCTCATCATGCTGGAGGTCCCCACGCCGAACAGATTGTTTACCGCGTTGAAAGCCAAAAGTACCGGAGCCGCCAGCGTCACCGCCGCATTCTGTACCGGATCGTTCATCATCCCCACGAAATAAGTGTCCGCCAGATTGTACAGCACCATCACCAGGGAGCTGAGAATCGTAGGCACGGCCAGCTTAGCCACCGCTTGGGGAATCGGAGTCCGTTCAAAAAGTTCCGCCTTATCATTTAACATTTCTTTACTTGCTCCCGTCTGCGTGCACGGCACGCATTTCAATCAGGGAGAATGAAAATTTCAATTTTCATTCTTGCTCCCGTCCGCGTGCACGGCACGCATTTCAATCAGGGAGAATGAAAATTTCAATTTTCATTCTTGCTCCCGTCATACAAAATGCATCTTCTTGACCACATTTACAAACTCCACGTTGTTTCTGGTACGCGTAAACATGTCCAGGATCTTGTCCACGGCTTCCTCCGGCTTTAGGCCGTTAAGCGCTTTACGCAGCACTCCCGTAGCCTCCAGCTCCTCCTGGGAGAGCAGCAGGTCTTCTCTTCTGGTACTGGACTTGGGGATGTCGATGGCAGGGAAAATCCTCCTTTCGGAAAGCTTCCGGTCCAGGACGATTTCCATATTGCCCGTCCCCTTGAATTCCTCGTAGATCACGTCATCCATCCGGCTGCCCGTATCCACCAGGGCCGTCGCCAGGATCGTTAAGCTTCCTCCCTCCCGCATATTCCTCGCCGCACCGAAAAAGCGTTTGGGCATATGCAGGGCGGCCGGATCCAGACCGCCGGACAGCGTCCTGCCGCTGGGCGGGATAACCAGGTTATAGGCCCTCGTCAGACGGGTGATGCTGTCCAAAAGGATCATCACGTCCTTCTTATGCTCCACCAGGCGCTTGGCCCGTTCGATCACCATTTCCGCTACCCTTTTATGATGCTCCGGCAGCTCGTCAAAGGTGGAATAGATCACTTCCACATTCGGCCCTTCTATCGCCTCCCGGAAATCCGTCACTTCCTCCGGGCGCTCGTCGATCAGCAGGATGATTAAATGCATGTCCGGATGGTTCGTTTTCACCGACTGGGCCACCTGCTTTAACAGGGTGGTTTTACCGGCTTTAGGCGGGGATACGATCATACCCCTCTGCCCCTTTCCCACGGGACTCATCAGATCCATGATCCGCATGGATACGGAGGAACGGGACAATTCCAGACGAATTCTCTCGTTGGGAAAGATCGGCGTCATATCTTCAAAATTAAATCTTTTCGTCGCCTCGTCGGGGGCCTGTCCGTTGATGGACTTCACATAGAGCAGAGCGCTGAACTTCTCGTTCTGCGTCTTAACCCGGGTATTTCCCACCACAATATCCCCTGTTTTCAGTCCAAACCGGCGGATCTGGCTGGGCGCCACATAAACGTCGTTATCTCCGGGCAGATAGTTTGCGCTGCGGATAAATCCGTATCCGTCCGGCAGGACCTCCAGGATACCGTTGGCGGATATACCGCTGTCCAATTCGGAAGGGAAACGCTCCTCCTCATTGCCGGAGGGAATTCCTCCGGCAAACACCGCGCCCTCCTGACGCACGGTTTCCGGCTGATTCCGCACCTCCGTATACTCTCCGGCCGGTACAGCGGTTCTCGCCTCCAAAACCGTCTTCGTTTCCGCTGCTCCCCCCGTCTCCGCAGCATTGCGCGTCTCCGGATACCTGCGCTGTCCGTTTTCCGGCTGTCCCTGAGGATATCTGCGCACCGTACGCTTGTCCCCGTTTCTGTATGGGGCGTTCCCCACGCCCTGCGTTCTGGAGCCGTTTCCGCGCTCCGGGGCGGCGGGATGATTCTCTGCCCTGCCGGACGTATCCTGCTTTTTGGGCATAGGCCTCCTGTTTTCCGTCTGCGGGCCGCTCTGACGGGATGCTGCCGGATCCGCGCCGACGCGGCTCGGCGCCTGGTCCACGCTCTGGCGGCCCATGCCCTGCTCAGAGGGCTGACGGCTCACCCCCTGGTCGGAAGGCTGACGGCCCACCCCCTGGTCGGAAGGCTGACGGCCCATCCCACGGCCGGAAGACTGACGGCCCTTACTCCGCTCTGCGCTCTGCGCCGCGTTCTCTCCGGTCCCGCTTTTCTCGCCGGATGCCTGCCTGGCATTCGCACCGGATATCTTATCATCGGATGTCCCCCTGCCCGTTGATCTGCTTCCCCTCCGCAGGCCTGTTTCCCCAGACGCTTGTCCGTCCGACGCCCTGTCCTCCTTGGCTGCCGCCTCATTGCCCGACGCCCCTTCTTTTTTCTCCTCGGACTCCCTGCCCTGTCCGGGTACGGATTCAACGCTCTTGCGCTCGCTTTCTTTTTCGTCCAACGCGACCATCGCATCGATGACGTCCGCTTTTTTCATAGAAGAGGTTCCCTTGATTCCCCTGGACTTTGCGATCTCTTTGAGATCCACAAGTGCCAGAGACTGATATTTTTCCCTCATACTCATGCTGTTCCTCCCTGCTTTCTCCCGCAGATTTACGAATCCGGAATATAGTCCGCATTCATTTTCCTGAAAACACGTCCGGTATTTCTTTTATACCCCTGCATACCGCAGGCAGAGCCCGCGGTACTGCTGCCAATAGTAAGTTTGGAAGTTTACATCCAAACTTCTTACGTCTGATAAAATGTGGTGATTCAATCTGGAAAACCGGCCCTGCCGGAGCCAAATACAGCATTGCCCCGTCCGTGCCTGCCTGATGGCATACAGGAGTATCCTGTACACCAACGAGATATGTTTTCTGATATATAGATGCAAAGCTTGACTTTGCTTTTCTAATTATATACTATTTTATTGAAAATAGAAAGAGTTTTTTCTCACAGGGCAAACCCGGCATTTAAGCTGCCGCACAAATGCCTCTGAACGAAAAGCCGCCGGACGGCGGCAGAATGAGAGGAACCATGCAGATCGCAGTTATTTCCGACATCCACAGCAACTATGTTGCCCTGAAGCGGTGTATCGACGCGGCTTTGGCCCAAAACGTACGTACCTTTCTCTTCCTGGGCGATTATAACGGGGAGCTGGCCTCTCCGCGCAAGACGCTGGAAATCCTATATGACCTGAAAGAAAGCTATTCCTGTTATTTTATAAAGGGGAATAAAGAAGAATATTGGATCAATTACAGGAAGAGCAAAGAAAAGGGCTGGCGGGAATATGATTCCACCACGGGATGCCTTTTTTATACTTACCACAATCTGCTTCCCACAGATCTGGATTTCTTCGAAAGCCTGGATTACAAAATGGAGCTCGCCTTTCCCGGGCTGCCGCCCATGACGCTGTGTCACGGCTCTCCGAACCGGGTCAACGAAAAAATGCAGCCAAACTGCCCCGATACCCTGGCCCTCATGGAGAGAAATATCCATCCTTATATTCTGTTTGGCCATACCCACAGGCAGGGAATGATCCGGCACGGAGAAAAGCAGGCGCTGAATCCGGGCTCCGTCGGTATGCCCTCCGGCAGCGGCGGACAAGCCCAGTTTCTGATCCTCCGGGGAGAGAACAGCCGTTTTATACCCGATTTTCAAAGTCTGGACTATGACGTGGAAGCCGTAATCGATGAAATGCATACCACCGGTCTTAATGAAAAGGCGCCCTGCTGGTGCCAAATCACGCAGCATCTCCTGCGGTACGGCACGCCGGATCATTCCGGCCCTCTGATCCGGGCCATGGAACTATGCAAAGAAAGCGAAGGTGCATGCCATTGGCCCGATATCCCCGAAAAGTACTGGCGGCAGTCCCTGAAAGAAGCGGGTCTGTCATCGTAAAAGAGGCCGCCGAAGCGGCCTCTTTTTGATGTCCTGCGGGCCGCTCCGGCGGCCTCTTCTATTCCGGCTTCACCGCAAAGGAGAAACGGCACGCGTCTTCCGCCTTGATCCGGAACTCCTCATGGGCACAGCCGCGGGGGCTCCAGCTGTCGTCTCCTCCCACGCCCATTTGTTTATAGTTAATGCGCACCACCGTTTTATCCGGACGGGGCAGATCCTTATGATGGCCTGCCGTCTCCATTTCCTCCGGCGTATACGGCAGTACGTTTGCTTCCACCGTGGGCAGGCCCGTAAAGGTTAAGCAGCCGCCCGTGCGGTTTACCACCGTAAGCCGCCGCACATCCAACATATTTCCGCATTCCTGAGGCATCAGATAGGGCACCATCCGATCCGCCACCTTCGACTGCCAGGTACCCACAAAAGCGGACTCCTTCCGGTCGATATAGCTCTCATGTTCCCCTCTGCCGTGCCATTCCATGCGGTCAAAGCCGGCAGGAAGGGTGAACATCAGGCCGATTTCCGGGATATCGGGAAGGTCCTTCCCGCCCGACCAGGCATTGTCAAACACCATCGTCCCGTCCGGATGGATCGTCACCGTCGTTTCCATGGTGATTTCCATGGAAATGGGCAGGATGAACTTCATGGGCACCACCACGCAGCCTTCCTCCTTCCGGGGTTCCATTACCCACTTGAAGGCCTGCTGCCCTGCATACCTCCATACCATGGAACGCCAGGAATGCCTGCTGCCCCTGTCGTTATCCGTGCTGGCCCGCCAGAAATTGCAGGATATGGGCTCCTTCAGATATTCCATCCCGTTCCTGCGGATGCTGTAGAATGCCCCGCTCCTCTTGGAAAACCGATATTCAAAATCCTCTCCCGTAATGATCCAGGCTCCGAAGGTATCCGAAATCCGCAGTTCCCCTTCCGCTTCGGCGCAATCCGCAGCGCTGTTCCTGCTTCCGGTCATAAACTGTCCCTTCGCCACCGCATAACCCGCCTTGGCCCAGGCCGTATCTTCTTTTAAGACCGCCTCCAGATTCAGGAAGGCCTCGCTTCCCGCAGGAAGGCCGTCCTCCGCCAATTCTCCCGCAAAGGGAAGGCGCACCTTCACGCTCTCCCCGGGCGCACAGGCGATCTGGAAATCGCCGCTAAGGCGCATCTTTTCATCCACATACAGACTCCAGACGAACCGGTATTCCTCCAGGTCCGTGAAAAGGCTCCTGTTTTGCAGGGTGACTTCCCCGCTCTCCCAGTCCGCATCCGTAAAGGAGATATTCTGATAGCAGATCCTGGCTTCCTTGATCTTGGGTGTTTCCGTCCTGTCCGCGAACATCAGGCCGTTGCCGCTGAAATTCCCGTCGTGATACCCCTCGTTAAAGTCGCCGCCGTATCCCAGGTATTCCTTCCCGTTTTCGTCCTTCGTCAGGATGGCCTGATCCACATAATCCCAGATAAAGCCGCCCTGCAGCCTGGGATAGGTTTCAAAGGCCTTCGTATATTTCACCAGGCTCCCGCAGGAATTCCCCATGGCATGGGAATACTCGCACAGGATCGCGGGCTTCTTCGCTTCGTTTTGATCCAGCTTCACCCATTCCTCCACAGGGGTATACATGGTGGAGATCATGTCCGTCACATCCTCATATCCCGGGCAGTGCCCTTCCCCTTCGTAATGCACCAGCCTGGTGTGGTCATGGTCCCGCAGGAATTTCGCCATGGCCCGGAAGTTTTCTCCGCAGTAGGACTCGTTCCCCAGAGACCAGATCAGGATGGAAGGATGGTTACGGTCCCGGTAGTACATATCCGACACCCGGTCCACCACCGCTGCCGTCCAGTCGGGATTGCTGCCGGGAAGGACCAGGGGCTGCTGATCCTCCGGTACGCCGTAAGTCCAGGTCCCGTGGGTTTCCAGGTTGTTTTCATCGATCACATACAGCCCGTATTCGTCGCACAGATCATACCAATAGGGATGGTTCGGATAGTGGGAAGTACGCACCGCATTGATGTTGTTTTTCTTCATGCTTATCACATCCGCCACCATGGCTTCCCGGGTGATGGCCCGGCCGAATTCGGCCCCGAATTCATGCCGGTTCGTGCCTTTGAAAATAATCCGCTTCCCGTTGATCAGCATGATTCCGTCCTTCAATTCAAAGGTACGGAATCCGCAGCGGCAGGAAACGATATGTTCCGCTTCCCCGCAGCAAAGCGTCACCACCGCCGTATACAAGTACGGATGCTCTGCGCTCCATTGCCAGGGCGTCTCCACCGCTGCCTTGTAGGATACCTTCCCGCCCGCTGCCGGAAGGGCTCCGGAGTTCAGGATCTCCCTTCCCTTCGGTCCGTACAGGGCGATCTGCACGCTGGAGCCTGCCGCATCCCCTGCCACGTCCACTTCCACATCCAGCGTACCGTCCTGATAGGTCCCGTCCAGGAGGGCATCCACCCGATAATCGCCGATATGGGTTTCCGGCAGGACGTAGAGGTACACGTCCCTGAAAATTCCGGACAGGCGGAAGAAATCCTGATCCTCCAGCCAGCTTCCGTCACACCAGCGCAGTACGCGCACCACCAGCTGGTTCTCCCCTTCACAGACCAGATCCGTGATATCGAATTCCGCCTGTGTAAACGAGCTTTCCGTATATCCCGCAAAACGGCCGTTCACATAGATTTCCCCGCAGGATTCGATCCCGTCGAAGTGAAGGATTACCTTTTCCCCCTCTTTTTTGTTCTGCCAGAAGCTGCGGCAGTAGATTCCCACCGGATTGTATTTCCTTGGAATCTGGGGCGGCATAATATCCTCCGTCAGTTCCCAGGGATATTTCACATTCACATACTGGGGATAATCGTACCCCTCCATCTGCCAGTTGGCAGGCACCTTAATCTGCCCCCAGGTATGGGTATCCATCACCTGCCCCAACCCTTCCGGGAAAGCCGCATCGCAGGCCTGCGGATTTTCAAAGAAAAGGAATTTCCAGATTCCGTTCAGATCCGTCACCGCCCTGGCATCCCGGTCGCATGCCTCGGCCGCCTCCGGCGACGGATACGGGACGATATCCCCATGGGGCGCCCTCTTGTTGATTTTGAAGCAGCCCGGATTGCGTTCCCAGGGCATATACCCGTTTGCCTGCAGTAATTCGTTGCTCATTTTCCCTCCGTTCTGCCGCATCCGCGGCTGTTTCTGTTTCCTTTGACAGGAGCCTCTTCGTTTATATAAATAACTTAACTAACCGACATGCCGCATCCGGCTCCCGCTATCCCCATGATCTTCTCTATAAGCTTCTGTGATATACCGCCGTCTCGTAGGGCTGCATCCATCCCTTCTCCCTGTGCGCCGCATTCGTCAGTACGCCCCGGAATCCGCCCCGATCCGGGCTCTTTCCCCCGTCCGTGCCCTCCGGCCAGGCGGGCCGCCTGATCCGCCTGCCGCTCAGATTGCATTCCACATACCACACGTCTTTGTCCAGCTTCCGGAACCAGGCGAAAACATCCTTTTTCTTCGCGTATACGAATTCCACGTCCCCATAGACCAGCGCCGGGTATTTCTTCCGCAGCGCAATCAGTTTCTTGTAGTAGAAATACATGGAATCCCTGTCTTTTCTCTGGACGGCCGCCTCCTGCCAGTCCATCATGATCCTGGCGTGGTCCCTCGTCCCCGCGAGTATTCTGGCAAAGGCTTCTTCCTCTCCCATGCTTTTGCAAAATTCCTCATACAGGTTCCGGCTCTCCACATCCCTGATCTGGGAAATATCCGTAAACGTACCGTTTACGGCCCCCAGCTCCTGTCCCTGATAGACAAAGGGCGTCCCTTTCAGGAAAAACTGTATGGTTCCCAAAAGCTTTCCCAGCGCCATGCGCACCCCGGGATCCGGGTTGACCTTGGAGATCATCCTGGGGTTGTCATGGTTCTCATAGAAAAGCGACATCCAATAACGGCCGGCATACTGCTCCATCCATTCCATATAATAGCTTTTCAAATAATTCAGGTCATATCGATAATCCTCGAAGCGGGTATGCCCCGGCGTTTCCAGATGGTCGAAGGAAAAAACCATGTCCAGCTCATGGCGTCCCTCTCCCGTCAGAAGCTTTGCCATCTGCATCCCCACCCCCGGCGTCTCGCCTACGGAAAACGCATCGTAGGGATCGAAGGCTTTTACCCGCAGTTCCCGCAGGTAATCATGCAGACGGGGGCCGTAAAAATAATGCTCGATCCCCACATACCCGATCAGTTTTCCCACACTTTCGTTTCCGTCAGGCAGTCCGTCCGTCTTGGAAATATAATTGATCACATCCAGCCGAAAGCCGTCCACGCCCCTGTCCAGCCACCACTTCACCATGGCGATCACATCGGCGCGCATCCTGGGATTATCCCAGTTCAGATCCATCTGTTTTTTGGAAAAAAGATGCAGGGCCCATTCGTCGTTTTCCGGAATATACCTCCAGGCGTCCCCGTACTCTCCCCTGCCGAAAAAAGAAGTCCAGTTGTTCGGCGACTTCCCGGTTTCGTTTTCCCGGAACAGGTAATAATCATGATATGGGCTGTAGGGACTGTGAACCGCCTCCCTAAACCACATATGCTCATCCGAAGTGTGGTTCACCACCAGATCCATCACCAGCCGCATTCCCCGGGCATGGATTTCCCCCGCAAGCCGGTCAAAATCCTCCATGGTGCCGAATTCATCCATGATTTTGTAGTAGTCCCTGATATCGTAGCCGTTATCATCATTGGGGGAATCGTAGATCGGGGACAGCCACAGCGCGTCCACCCCCAGGCTTTTCAGATAATCCAGCTTCCCGCGTATCCCGTCCAGATCGCCGATCCCGTCCCCGTCGGAATCCGCAAAGCTTCTGGGATAGATCTGATAGAAGACCGCTTCCTTCCACCATTTACGGCTGACTTCAGCCAGAGGCGCTTCCTCCGGGACATCCGCCTCACCGTTCATCAGCTCTAAAAAGGATTTCCAGAACGCTTTGTCCAGGAATTTCCCGGTGAGGGCCGACACGGCCCGCAGGGTCATGCCTCCGGTCAGCCTGCCCATGACCGCCTGTTCCCCTATTCCGGCCTGAAGCAGGATCTTTTTGAGTATGTCCCTTCCCACCGGATGGGCATATACCTCCCGCAGGGTGCTTTTCATCGTGATTTCCTGTGTCATTTTTCCTCTCAATCTGCCGCCGTCAGGCGGCATTCCATTCACCATCCATTGAAATCATTCTAACATATGCCTGCGGCTTTCGCAAGCCGTGGCAGGATCCGGCACGAGCCAAATGTATGAACGGCCCTGATTTCCGATGCCGATTTTCCCTGTCATTCCCGTCCTTCCCTTCCGCCTGTCTTGGCAGCCCGCCTGCATTGCTTATAGTATATCCGTTCCTCCTTTTAAATGCAATGAATCTTTGGCTGCCAGGCAAAATTCGGACATATTCCGGCAGCGGTTCAGGCACCCCGCAGGCGGGTCAAAGCCCCCGCCTGCGTCATGTAGGGGAGGGATCGATATCCCTATATAAAATCCGATGTTCCAATTCGGAAGCCGCAAGACTCAGCGAAATCCCTTTCCGTTTTATCAAACATATATTTCTCGCAGGAATCTCCGGTCTCATATTGAGTATCACCAGCTTCCCCATTTCTTCTTTTTTCAGGAAATCCAATGGCACAAAGCCAATCCCCAGATCAGATTTTATCATCGGCAAAATCTGATCTGCCGTAGCTGCTTCTACATCAGGCATAAAGGAAAGACCCATTCTGTTGAAAACATCGGAATAAAAGCGAAAAGAAGCAGTCTGCTCCCCCAGTCCGATCAATGAATATTTTTTTATCTGCTCTTCTGTAAGAATCGTACCTGCAGGAAGCGAAAAAGCCGCGCTGCATACCGGCACTTCCCGGATGCTTCGGAGTACCTTTGACCCCAATCCATTAGAAAGTTCAAAGGGTTCCGTTACGATCGCGAAATCTGCCAGTCCCTTTTTTAACACATCAACTGCCTGCGGCGTAGATTGGTTCAGTATCCTGATACGGATGCCCGGGTAAATCTTCCGAAAGGTTTTCAAAACAGGAAGCAGTACACAATACAGCGCAATTTCGCTGGCTGCCACCGTAACAATTCCTGACTGCAGGCTTTTATCTCTGGCTATTTCTTCCTCTCCGCACAGGATATGTTCAAAGGCGACGGAAACATGCGCATACAGCTTTTCCCCTTCCGGAGTCAGTTTTATACCGTGTCGATGCCTTGCAAACAATGTACACCCCAGTTCTCCTTCCAGTTTTTTCATCATTCTGGTAACGTTAGGCTGGTTGTTCAAAAGTGCTTTGGCAGCTCCGGTGAAACTCTTGTATTTTGCGACATAATAGAAAACTCTGTAATAGTCATAGCTGATGTTCATTGACGTTCCTCACATGTCAATTTCATATATCACAATCGCAGAATTTATATTTTACACATATCTTGTTACGAATTATAATACTGCCGATTGGAAAAAACAATCTGCTTTCTGGAACTGTCAGTCTGACGACGACTGTTTTAAAGAAAAGGAGGCCTCTGGAAATGAATCAAGATCTGACCGCGGGGAAGCCGCAGACCGTACTATGGAAATTCTGTATGCCCTTATTTGGCAGCATTATCTTTCAGCAGCTCTATAATATTGCCGACAGCCTGGTTGCCGGAAATTTCATAGGGGAGAATGCACTTGCAGCGGTAGGCAACAGCTATGAAATCACATTGATTTTTATTGCCTTTGCCTTCGGCTGCAACATGGGATGTTCCGTAGTCGTTTCAAAGCTATTCGGTGCCAAGGACTATAAAGAAATGAAGACCGCAGTTTATACTGCCTGTATTTTCAGCGGTTTTGTATGCGCCCTGTTAATGCTCATCGGGATAGCCGGATCCGGTATGCTGCTTCGGTTCATCCGGACTCCGAAAGAAGTATTTGCGGATTCAAAGCTGTATCTGGATATTTATTCATGGGGATTACCTTTTGTATTCTTCTACAATATCGCTACCGGTATCTTCTCTGCGCTCGGGGATTCCAAAACGCCGTTTTACTTTCTGATGGTGTCTTCCCTATCCAATATTGCAGCGGATATCTGGTTTGTCAAGGCATTTCATATGGGAGTTGCCGGAGTGGCATGGGCAACGTTTCTATGTCAGGGAATCAGCTGCATTCTGGCAATGATTGCAGTATTCCTCAGGCTATCCAAAGTTGAAAGGAAAGAAAGAGCTCCTCTTTTCAGTTTGCGGCTTTTTAAACAAATCGTAGCGATTGCCGTTCCAAGCACTTTGCAGCAGAGCTTCATTTCCATAGGAAATATCATGATCCAGAGCATTATTAACGGATTCGGTGCACCTGTCATGGCCGGATATTCTGCGGCCATAAAGTTGAATAACCTGGTAATCACCTCGTTTACCACGCTTGGGAACGGGATTTCAAATTATACGGCACAGAATCTCGGCGCCGGGAAGCCCGGCCGCGTAAGGCAGGGCTTTGGCGTCGGTGTAAAATTGGTATGGATGCTGGGCCTTCCTCTGTTCCTCCTCTATTTCTTCGGAGGAAGCATCGTGTTAAAGCTCTTTTTGGATACTCCAACTAAGCTTGCCATCCACACAGGCATTGCCTGTCTGAAAATTCTGTCCCCTTTCTATTTTGTGGTTTCCGCAAAGTTAGTGGCGGATGGAATTTTAAGAGGAGCCGGCATGATGAAAAAATTTATGATAGCGACTTTTACGGATTTAATCCTGCGTGTACTGCTTGCCTTCTGTTTATCCAAAACAGCGCTGGGTGCAACCGGCATCTGGTGTGCATGGCCAATCGGATGGTGTGCTGCCGCCATACTTTCTATCGGATTCTACAGACGGGGCACCTGGGAAAACACGCCCTAGCATATCATCTATATACGATAAGAAGGTCATGCCCTCCCCTGCCGCAGGAATCTATTTTTTTATGGCTTTTACCAACAGCATCATTGGGCGGCGTAATTCGTCTTTCATTCCCGGAACGTCCATCATTTCTTCGGGCGGCTCCGCCTCCACCACAGCTTCAAGCGCAAAGCCGTTATTCAGTAAGCCCATCAATATCTGTGTGAGTGTGTGATGCTGTTTTACTACGCTGCACCCTAAAAAGCGTGTGTTTCGCTCTCCCGGAATGAAATAACGATCAACCGGCCAATATTGGGGCTCTCCCGCTTCTGTATAAATCCAGTCCTGTCCGACTCCTGCGGTAAAAACGGGATGTTCCATGTTAAAAAGGAACACGCCTTTCGGCTTCAATGTCCTATGTACCATTTGAAAGATTTTCTCAATATCCTCAATATAGTGCAGGGCCAGATTGGAAACGACACAATCCCACATACATTCCGGGTACTCATATTCCTCTATTTCGCAGACACGGTATTCGATTTGTTTTCCTGCATTTCTCTTTTTTGCTTCCTCAATCATTTTTATGCTCGAGTCAAGCCCCAGCACTCCTGCCGCTCCCTGTTTTGCCGCGAAGGCACAATGCCAGCCATAGCCGCACCCCAAATCAAGGACGGTTTTCTCCCGGAGCGAAGGAAACAAAGGCTTTAACCGGTGCCATTCTCCGGCAGCGCTCAGGCCGTCTCTGCTGCGGGGCATTTTCCCGTATTCTTCAAAAAACTTTTCGTTATCATATTCATTTTTCATGGTCAATCGTCCTTCTCATCGCAAGCGTGCCGGATAACGGCTAAGTACATCGTGATCATACTTATACCCATGCCTTTCCCGTTTTGGGTCTTCCCAAAACGGGAATAGGCCCAAATCCATAAGATTGAAAATTTTGATTTTCAATCTTATACCTCTCCTTTCCGCTATCGGGTTCTCCTGCTCCTTATAATTGCCTGCAGGCGCTCTTCCATATCCTTTACTACCTCTTCATAATCCCATGCCACATTTGTCTGCTGCCCGATATCATAATCCATATTGTACAGCTGCGGGTCTTCGGACAAACCCGTTTCAATCCGAACGTTGCCCATATACGGCAGGCCCTCGCTTGGAGAAAGATAAGTCCAGTTCCCCCGCCGCAGCATTTTCCCGCAGGACACATCTTCCACCATCAGCTCCTGCCTTCCGGCAGGATCCTCCCCGATCAGGGCTGCATACATATCCTGGCTGTCAACCGCGCTGTCCGGCGTAAGCTGCACACCGAGCATATGCGCAAAGGAGGCAAACAAATCCACCTGGCTCACCAGCGCATGGGATACGCCCTTTCGAACCAGATTCGGGCATGTCACAAGAAACGGAATCCTCGTTCCCCCGTCAAACTTGCTGTATTTTCCGCCGCGCAGCGGCCCCGCTGCCCGATGCGTACCGTTCAGTTCAAAGGCTCTGTCCACATATCCGTCATCCAGTACCGGCCCGTTGTCACTTGAAAAAATGATCATGGTATTTTCCCAGATATCCAGCCCTTTCAGTTTGTTGATCAATTCCCCGACACACCAGTCCAATTCGGCAATGACATCACCGCGCGGGCCCAGTGCGGTCGCTCCGCGGAAACGGGCGGACGGTACCCGGGGCACGTGAGGCTGATGCAGCGCATAATATAAAAAGAAAGGCTGATTTCTGCCCTGGCTTTCCTCTATGAAACGAACTGCCCTGTTCAGAAAGGTTTCCGCCAGCTCCTCATCTTTCCAGACCGCCTTTTTCCCGCCGCGCATATATCCGATCCTTCCGATGCCTCCCACAATGCTCATATCATGGCCATGGGAAGAATACATTTTCAGCAGTTCCGGATTTTTGTGATACGTCGGAATATCGTCAAACGGACATTCGTCTTCATATGATACTTCAATGGGATCCTCCGGATCCAGATTCATAACCGAACGCCCTTCCACATAAACACAGGGGACCCGGTCAGCCGTCGCCGGAAAAATGAAGGATTCGTCAAATCCAAGATCAATCGGGGTTAAATTAATTTCCCGGTTCCAGTCGATAGGGCTGTTTCCGTCTCCTAATCCAAGATGCCATTTCCCCACTATCCCCGTATGATATCCGGCCCGCTGAAAAAGCCGGGGCATGGTGTCGAGCTCACGCTCTATAATACATCCTGCGTTCCCCGGCAGTATGTGCGCCCTATTGTTTCGAAACGGGTACCGTCCTGTCAGAATGCTGTAGCGGGAGGGCGTACATACCGCAGAGGTTGCATAAGCGTTGGTGAATTTAAGCCCCTCCTCGCACAGCCGGTCCAGATTGGGCGTATTGATCCGGTGACTGCCGTAGCAGCCTAAATCCCCGAATCCCAAATCATCCGCATATACGATTATGACATTGCGCCTATTTGTTTTGTCCATCTTAACCCCCATTCTGCCGCCGCAAGGCGGCTCTCAATTCAAAGAAAACTTTCGTGCATAAGGTAACACTTCCGTGTTACCTGGCACAAATTTTCCCTATGCCAGTATAAACACGTGTGTATATCCTGATTCTAACCCGATTTTTGTTTATTGTCAATTCATTTGTCTGCATTTGCCCTGGCCGCTTCTGCAGCTCCGTTTGACTTAACAATCATTTACGGATATAATCAAAACAAATATGCATTTTCAGCAGTTTCTACCCGGGAGGTCATCTGCATGGACAACAGGCATACACCGGTCACAAGAAAAGATGTTGCGCTGGAAGCGGGTGTGAGTGAAACCATCGTATCTTACGTCATGAACAACAACCGTTATGTGGATAAAGAAAAGAGGGAACGGGTTTTGGAGGCGGTCAGCCGGCTGGGCTATCGTCCCAATTCCATTGCACGCGCCCTGAAGGGGAAGAAAACAAACCATATCATCTTTATCACCGACCAGATTATTACCGAGCATTTCAGTCTGCTTCTGAACGAGCTGGAAAAAAGCGCTTATGATCTTGGCTATATCATTTCTCTGTGCGGGAACCGGAATACGCAGCAGTTTGTAAGCGATATCATCAGCAGATGCTATGACGGCGTTATCATCAGCTCCATCAGCTTTCCCGACAAATATATCCGACAGATCATTGATGCGGATATTCCCGTCGTCCTGCTCGCCAACCGGGACTATCATGAAATAGAAGGTGTTGCCAAAATTGACAGCGGATTGTATGAAGGGACAAAGGAAAGTGTCAGATATCTGTTTCATGCAGGCTGCAGAAATATGATTTATATCGACCGTTTCAGCCGCAACGGACATTTCAGTGACGGTAACGATCTGCGCTACCGCGGATTTACGGAAGAAATGAAGCTGCTTGGTCTATCTTCCGCTCCGGAAAGAAATGTCATTACGGGATGCTGCGACCGGGAGGGCATTGCCCGCAAGGTGGAGCAGTATATCCGGACAAATCCCGTGGACGCCATTTTAGGACGCAATGACGAACTCGCCTGCATTGCCATGCAAAAGGTACAGGGCCTCGGTTTCCGGATTCCTCAGGATGTCAAAGTAGTCGGATTTGACAATTCCACATTGAGCCAGTTCTGCACGCCGGCGATTACCACCATGGAAATCCAAAGGCCGGCCATCGCAAAAGCAGCCATTGAAATGCTGCAAAACATGATTGAACATCACACAATTCCTCCTGCCGTTACCTTTCCTACCTGTCTCATCGAACGGGAAAGCAGCGCATCCGCAAAAGAACTATTGAAACTTTAGAAACATTTGCCGAATTGATTCGTTCCGACGCTTCCGGCCACAGGCATGGAACGACTGATCCAAGCTGACAGGGCAGGACGAGGCATCCAAGACCTATTCGTTTCCGAAGCCATATGTCAGCTGCCATAAGCTAAGGATAGTCAGCGCAGAACAGAGGGAACGGGCAAGACAGATGAGGATTGCTAATAATGGGGCAAAAGGAGATCAAGCAAATTTAATGGAATTGTGTGTGCGGTTGCGGTAAAATGGCAGCGTTGCGCGATTCAACAAATCCGGATTTAGAGGATAAGAATATGTGGATAATATTAGTCTGGTTTATTTGGGAAAAGCAAGCCAAAAAAAGGATTTATAGTTTGATAACACTTCCGATAAGATTCAGATATGTACCATATTCGAGCCCGGTTTTATTCCTTCATCGGGGAAGATCGCAATCCGTCCCGCTTTGGCTGCGGCTGTTTTCTCTGTACTGTCATACTGCCGGTCGGCCACCAGGACAGGGGCTTTTATCAGCCCCCTTCCATTAGTGCCGCAGGTATTTCTATCCTGCCGTTTTCCTGTACCGTCCTGAAATGAACTCTGTTACCGCATTTACAGCTTCAGGATGCCGTCATTCGTTATCCCCTTTCTTCTTCATCACAAAGAATATACCGATTCCCATGATGATCACCAGCGCACCGGCCACGATAAGCCGCCACGGCCTCCACGCCTGTCCGGCCTGCGGGATTTCCTCTGCCGGTTTGGTACTATCTCCGTCCTGTTTTTCCGGTTGTGCAGGCTCCGTGAGACTGCCGCTTTCTTCTTCCCCATCCCCGTCTATCGTGATCACATAATCCGACGCATGGGTAAAGGCAAGCGATACGGTGCCGTCTTCTGCAACTTCATCCGAGCAGATAAATTCAAGCTCCCCGGTGCTTTCTTTGTAGTAATACAGGCTTGCCGTATATCCGGCGTTCTCCCTGCCAAGGCCTATGGAAAGCACTGCCGTAAAGCCGAACTCCCCTTCATAGGACAGGCTTATCTGGATGCTGTAACGCTTCCCGGCGGCGTTGTTCACGATATCCACCGGGACGGCATTTGTTCCTGTTGTTACGGTAAAGTCAATGTCGCCCGCCTTGTCAGTGGTGATGCTCTTTCCGTCCACGTTCCAGAGGATGCCGTTGCCCATATCAAAGGTAATGGTGATGTCCTTTCCTCTGATGCTGTCAAAAATATCTCCGGGAACCACGGTAGAGCCGTTCATATCCACGCTGATAACGCTGCCTTCTTCTGCCTTTTCTTCCTCGGCACGGATCACGTCCCAGCCGATCTTGCCGTCTGCATCTTTAATAAACGGCTGCCCGATCCCCTCTGCGGACGTGCCTGCGCCGCTGCCCGGCGCGCTTTTCGGTCCTGCCGTCGTTCCATTGCCCGGATTCATCGGCGTTGTCCCTGTTCCCGGTTCGGTTTCATTCCCCGGATTGGCAGTTGTGTCCGTGGGCGGTGTCACGGACGGCTGCGGCGTGGTATTTCCATTGCCGGGATTCGTGCGGTCATTGCCGCCGCTGCCCTGCCCTTCCTCATTGCCGCCAAAACCGCCGTTGTTTTCATTCCCGCCGGAACTGCCGCCGTTTCCGCCAAAACCGCCTCCGCTTTTCTTCGTATAGGAAACTGCTGCAACGGCGCTGTCATTCAGTCCGTCTTTTATGGCAACCGCTTTTACCGTTGCCGGGACTGATACCGTAAATGCCCCTGTATAGCGTGCACAGCTGCGGCCCGGCGTGCTGCCGTCCGTGGTGTAATAGATCTCCGCATCCGGCGATGCGCAGGTAATGGCCACGCTGACGCTGCCTGTATAGCTTCCCCCTGCCGGGGAAATCACGGGCGTCTTTACCGTGAACTTCGGCATTGTCTCTTTTGCAGATACTGCACTGCCCGCATTGTAATCATCCGTTTCCCGATACCGCTTATACCCGGTCACGGTCTCCCCGACGCTGACGCCGGTCTTTACATTGACATCCGACCATGTTTCGCCGTCAAAGCTATACTCCGCCCCGCTTACCGGGGTGATGGTGACTGTTACGTCATTCACATCAGAAACTGGCTTTGCGATTTCTCTTGGGCCAGGCGAAATTCGGACAAATTCCATGGATTTCTGTGCTTACCTATGATAAGATGAACGTTAGGGAAACGCTGATTAATAACGTGGTTAACATCCCCAATTACCCTGATAGCTAAATTTTTAGCGATATTGGCTTCATATAAAAAGCAGGTTTTTCATACCTGCTTTCATCAATCATACCCAAACATAAGAAAGAACCTTCAAATACCCTGCAAAGTCCCCAGAATCTCCATTTCCTTATGGGGAATTTCCCCCAATGGGCACACTTATGCCATACAAAATTCCCTGCTCCGCCCGGCCCTGGCGCACATGACCAGGTTTGCGCTGGCGAACAGGATATGGAACCGGTTCATGTTCTTGGCTATGCCCCGGTACGCGACCTTGGCATAACCGAACTACTTCTTGACGATCAGAAATGGATGCTCTACTTTGCAGCGTGTGGACGACTTCCGCTGTTCCATTTCCCTGTCCCAGTTGATTCCTTTGTAAGAGCTGCAGCCCCTGATGCTGGACGATCGTTTGTTGGTACGGAACTCAACACTTGAAAGATGTCCGTCTTTCCTGATTTCCTCCCGTTTCTCCACCCCGCTGTACCCGGAGTCTCCATAGACGACTACGTCGTCTTCCCGGATGAGTTTTGCCGCTTCGTCGATATCATGGACATTGGCAGCTGTTCCGGTGATTGTGTGGACATATCCGCTTCCCGCATCGGTGCCAGAGTGGACTTTCATTCCATGATACCATTGGTTCCCCTTTTTGGTCTGGTGCATCTCCGGGTCCCGCTTGCCCTCTTGGTTCTTGGTGGAGCTTGGGGCAGCGATGATGGTGGCATCCACGATTGTCCCGCCATGCATGATCAGGCCAGCCCTATCAAACCTGGCCTTTACGTCAGCAAATATCCTTTCACCGATCCCGTTCTCTTCTATCAGGTGCCGGAAATGGAGAAGGGTCGTGGCGTCCGGCACCTGTTGTGCAAGGAAATCAAGATGCATGAAACTCCGCATCGCATAGCTGTCATATATGGCGTCTTCGATTCCTGCGTCCGAAAGGTTGAACCAGTTCTGCATAAGATACATGCGCAGCATGGCTTCGATGCTTTTCGGAGGCCGTCCCCGCTTTCCTGATGGATAATATGGGCGGATGATGCCTACCCAATGGTCCCATGGGATCATTTCATCCATGGAATCAAGGAACTCCTCTCGTTTGGTCTTTTTCCGGCGGTTGGAATATTCAATATCGCTAAAGGTTTGTTGTTTCATGCCATGTACCATCCTTAGTATTTATGATACTTACATTATACTATATTTGGTGGCGGATGGACAGCCAAAGCGTTGATTTAATCAGTGTTTCCTTAGAAAGAATTCATTTACCTAAAGGGCGTGTGCTTTGTGCGCAGATGGGAGCAATCATGAGCGATATTATGGAATTTGCCAACAGAGAAGAATTCAGGAAGTGGCTTTCCGATCACTGTTTGTCTAATGCCGGCGTTTGGCTTCTGTTCGGCAAAGCCGGCGGACCGAAAACCATAAAAGCCAAAGAAGCGCTGGAGGAAGCGCTCTGCTTCGGATGGATTGACGGCCAGATGCAAAGCATTGACGATAAAACTTATAAGAAATATTTCTCTATCCGCAGAGAGAAGAGCAAGTGGTCGGAGGCAAATAAGGCATTGGCCAAAAGCCTCGAGGAGCGGGGGCTCATGACCGATTTCGGTCGGCGGAAAATAGAGGAAGCCCAAAAGAACGGCCAGTGGTATGCCCCTAAGCCCATGGAGATTACGGAGGAACAGATCGCCCGGCTTTCCGTACTGCTGGAGGGACATGAGCCCGCCTGCACGAATTTTAAGGCAATGCCCTTATCCGTGAAGAAAACTTACACGCGGGCTTATTTTGACGCAAAGACGGATGCAGGACGGGAAAAACGGATCGCCTGGATGGTGGACAGGCTTAATAAAAATTTAAAGCCGATGTGATTTCTGCCGGCAGATTATTGCTGCGAATATTCCCGTCGTCCTGCTCGCCAGCCGGGACTATCATGAAATCGAGGGTATTGCCAAAATTGATGACGGGGCGGGTGTGGAAGGTTTCTATATCTTCTAAAATCACGCCCCTCTTATTGTCATACCCAAGACAGAAGCCTTTCCAACACATGTTCGATAGGCTTCTATTTTTTATACATCTCCTAACATCGGAATTTCCTATAAAGGTGATGTTGGGGTCGAATAAAAGATCTTCGACCATTCAAATTCTTAGTACCTTGAAAATTTCATACATTAAGTGTTTTTCATGATTGTTGGCAGAAATAACCTTTTGGAGGTTAAGG
>JAETRI010000033.1 GCA_021770245.1 Lachnospiraceae bacterium | reverse complement strand
GCACTTAGCGCAATGTGGTCAACTTAAGACCTCGGGCGCTCTCCCGCCTGCAGCCTCGGGCGCCCGGCAGGGAGCGCCCATGGCCTTAAGTTGACCACATTGGGCACTTAGCGAGCACGCCCCTTATGGCGGCTTTCAGTACAAAGGGAACTTTGTGCGATAGCACAAATTCCCGATAGAAAAATGACCGTAGGTCATTTTTCTATCTAGTACCGCTGCGTTTTTGGCTGAGCGAAAGCGGGTCCCCGATGGATCATCACACGCCGTGGGGACGGGCAGGGGCGGTGCAGGGCTGTTCATGTGTTTGTCCTGCGGAATCGATGCCTTCTTTTGTGTATTTTGTCCTGCTTTTAACGGAAAAGCCTCCTCTTTTTGGAATGATTAACTATGATTTTACATCTTATTCATATTTTATTCATATTTAGTTGTTATACTTTCCTTAACAAAACAGATGAGAGACATAGATAAATTTTTTCATAATAGCCCCGGTGCTTTTAGTGCCGGGGCACTCCTCATTTTCAGGCGGGACAAAGCATTCCCGGAGCGGCCGATGGACCGGC
This sequence comes from Lachnospiraceae bacterium, assembly GCA_021770245.1. Classification (GTDB taxonomy): domain Bacteria; phylum Bacillota; class Clostridia; order Lachnospirales; family Lachnospiraceae; genus Eisenbergiella. The sequence goes on along the minus strand of JAETRI010000033.1, from coordinate 37,391 downwards.
GCTCCGGGAGTTTTATTCCGCCTGTTTATGATTCACGTTTATGCATCCCACGCTTCGTTGATATCCCTGATTTCCTCATTCAGCGCCAGCATTCTCGCGTCCAGTTCCGCAACCATCCTCGCGCATTCTACCAGTTCGGCCCGAATATATTCAGGCGCCTTTCCTTCAAATTTATAATTGATTTTGTGCTCCAGGCTTGCCCAGAAATCCATGGCCACCGTTCGTATCTGGATTTCCACCTTCACATCGACAATCCGGTCCGACAGGAAAACCGGGGTGGAGACCAGCATATGATAGCTCTTGTAGCCGCTGGGCTTGGGATGCTTGATGTAATCCTTAATTGCAATAATCCGGATATCGTTTTGATTCCTGATCATATCCGCTATCCGATAAATATCTGACGTAAAAGAACAGATTACCCGAATGCCTGCAATATCGTTCACATATTTTACCATGTTCTCAATGGTGGACTCGTAACCATGTCTTTTGAGTTTCTTCACAATGCTCTCCGACGTTTTCATACGGTATTTAATATGTTCAATCGGATTATAGCGGTGTACATGCTGGAATTCATCGTTGAGGATATCCAGCTTCGTATGGATCTGCTTCAGAGCTGCATGATAGACCAGGGTAACCTCCTGCCAGCTGTCCACCTGGTTTTCCTTATCCGGTACAAATTCCATTTTTCCTCTCATTCTGCCGCCGCCAGGCGGCATTCCATTCAGGGGATTTTATGCATAAGGTAACGCTTCCATGTTATCCGGCACAAATCCCGGATTGAAAATTTTTCATTTTCAATCTTCACCCTTTGCATATCGCAAGCGGAGCTTGCGATACTGCCGCCAATAAAGAGTTTGAAACAAAGTTTCAAACTTCACCCTCTGCATATCGCAAGCGGAGCTTGCGATACTGCCGCCAATAAAGAGTTTGAAACAAAGTTTCAAACTTCACCCTCTGCATATCGCAAACGAAGCTTGCGATATGCCGCCAACAGCAAGTTTGGAAGTTCCCCTGCAAATCTGCACATCCTTCAGTTCCATAAATTTTGATTTCGGACGGGTTTTCTTTCCCCTGCCATTGTTATTATAGCACATATGAATGTGCAATGTGTATGTTTTACAAAAATTTTATTCCTTCCCTTTTCTTTTTGTAAGATCACACAAAATATAATCTCGTTCTTCCGATTCCTTTCTCTCTTTTATAACAATTTGCCACAAAAATTCCGTCCATAAGCCATTACTCCTTTAGGGGGCGGATCAGGACAAACGCAGGAACGAAACCGTATCGTATCTGCTTTTCCGCCTATGCGTCTGATGGGCCTTATCGCATAACATTCTTTACTTCGTCATCCAAATCCGCTATACTTTGGAGCAGATGCCGGCGCCCGCGGATCTGTTCGCAGGAGCGAAGAAGAGGAGGAAATGACCATGTTTCGTTTATGGGCCAAAATATGGAAAGAAAACCGTATGCTACGGGATACCGTCATCTGTGACGATTCCCGGGACACGCGCACACATAAGGTTTTTCACGCTCTGGATGAGATCTGCATCCGGTTTGATCTGGGAAAACCCATCTGGCTGGATGCCACCGTCAATGAATTCAAACGCCATAACAAAGCGCGTTTTCACCAGGATAACTTCATAGAGCAGATTGATTTTGATTATCTGGAAATACAGGTGATTGAAGAGGATTAAGGCCGCATCTGCGCTGTGCAAAAGGCGGATTAGAGACTCTAAATGTGGGCCTAAGGCAGATCGAGCGGATCTGCGCTTCCTATCAGCCCGGGAAATGGGAGGCCGCCGGTTCCCCGTAAGCCATATAAGCGGTAATAAAAGGGCCGCAATGCATATCATAAAGCCTGCTGCCAAAGGGCTGCCGTACCGAAACGGTGCGGCAGCCCTTTTCATGTCCGGAAGGTGTCCCGGCGAAGGCATGAAAAATGCAGTATTTCATCCCCCGCAGGCTTCCGGACGCTGGGCGCACAGGAAGGATCCGGATTTTCTTAAGAATATTTTTCGTTGACACAGAAAATGATAAGGTGTAGTATTGTCATATGCAACAAGTGGTTTTTAATACCATATTATATATTATTATTTTTACATATTATAATTTTTGCATTCAAGTCACAGTAACGCAAAAACCGCGGTATGGAGGTAGCTTATGACAGTGACAATCAGAGAACCCGGAAGCGCAATCACACATTTTATCGGCATGATGCTGGCAATCCTGGCATCCACCCCGCTTCTTATAAAGGCCGTTTTATCCGGCCAGAAAACCATCATGACGGCGATGGCCGTCTTCATCCTCAGCATGATCCTTTTATACGGTGCCAGCGCCACCTATCATACCGTCAATGCGGACGGACGCATCCTGCGCTTTTTCCGCAAGCTGGATCATATGATGATCTTCGTATTGATCGCCGGCTCCTATACGCCCGTATGTCTGGTGGTGCTGGGCGGCCGTTCCGGATATACCCTTCTGGCCGTGGTCTGGGGTATCGCTATTCTCGGCATGGCCGTAAAAGCGGTATGGATCACCTGCCCGAAATGGTTTTCTTCCGTTATATATATAGCCATGGGATGGGCCTGCCTGGGAGTGTTCGGACAGCTTTGGGATACGCTTCCCCGGGCTGCGTTCCTCTGGCTTCTGGCTGGAGGACTGATCTATACCGCAGGCGGCGTCATTTATGCGCTAAAGCTCCCTCTGTTCAATTCCCGGCACAGATATTTCGGTTCCCATGAGATTTTCCATCTTTTCGTCATGGGCGGAAGCATCTGCCACTTCATCTTCATGTTCCGCTACGTGGCCTGAAGCGGGTTTTCCGCAAATCTTACCGTAAACCGATCCGCCAAAAAGGCCTCTCCCCCGGCCTTTTAGCGGAAAGTTCTCCCCGGGGAGCAGGTCTGCGCCTTTCTATTCCATGTCCGGCACAGATATATCCCTGTCAATAAAAGTACAGGAAATATCATTCCTGTCAGAATACCCATTTTAAGATTATTGTCTAAAGCACCGGAAACCATTCCGACTACGGTAGGTCCCCCCGCACATCCAACATCCCCCGCTAATGCAAGTAACGCAAACATGGCGGTGCCGCCTTTGGCATCCCAAGCCGCAGCCTTGCTGAATATCCCCGGCCACATGATGCCGACGGACAGGCCGCACAGGGCACAGCCGATAAAACCAACGATCGGGCTTGGCACAAGCGAAATGCATAGATATGCAATGACGCACAAAATACTGCTGCCGATCATAAAATGGTCCAAATCAATCCGTTCTCCGTATTTTCCGTAGAAGGCTCTGGCACTCCCCATCAAAAATGCGAACAGCATCGGTCCCGCCAGATCCCCTATTGTCTTGCCAACGTGCAGCCCTGTTTCCGCGAAGGCGGATGCCCACTGGCTGACTGCCTGTTCGCTTGCTCCGGCACACACCATCATGATCATCAGCACCCAGAATATCTTCCTGCGAAAAAGCTGTCCGATTGTCAGCCCCTTTTCCCCTTCCTCTATCAAAGAAGCGATAGGTACCTTTGTGAACAGAATCATATTGGCAAAAGGGATAACCGCCCAAATGCAAGCCATCATCTTCCAGTTTTCTATGCCAAACAGGTAAAAAAAGGCCGTCGATACAAGCACGACCGCCATATGCCCCCAACAGTAAAAGGAATGCAGCAGGCTCATGGCTTTCTCCTTATTTTCTGTGGGACAGGCTTCTACGATAGGGCTGACCAATACCTCCAGCAGTCCGCCGCCCACGGCATATACGGCAACGGAAATCAGAAGCCCCGGGAACGCGTTTCCGAACATGTCAGGCAGGACGGCCAGGAATATGAGGCCTGCCGCTGCACAGATATGGGCAATCACCATGGATGCACGATAGCCTATCCTGTCGACAAAGGCTACCGACAGAATATCCACTAACAGCTGTAAGCCAAAATTAAATGTGATGAGCAGTGTAATCTGTGTCATCGGAATGCCATACGCGCTATGGAAAGTCAGAAAAAGAAGCGGGACGAAATTGTTTACGATCGCCTGCACAATACATCCGGTAAAACAGGCATACAGTGTCCGGTTATAACTTTTATCCATGCTAATCCTCCATGCCGCGTCCTTTGCGGCAGTGCAACATGAATCTTTGATTCATGTCTGAGAAATCGCGGATGCGATTTCTCATCTGCGATTCGTTTTGTGCCGCCTGCGGCACAAATATCGATTGAAAAATAAGCCGTCAGGCTTATTTTTCAATCTAAGGTCTCCCGTCGTCCATAGGCTTTCTGTTTTCTTCTATCCACTTCACGGCAAAATCTACCAATGCCCTTTGGCGCATCATGGAAAGGATACCGTTTCCTAAGGGTACCTGCCGCACCTGCCCCGTCCGCTCAAACGCCTCTCCGATTGCCTGAAAATCCTCTCCGTCTACGGCCAATGTTTCATAGGATTTCCATACCCGCTGCCCGTCAAACTGTACGGCGCTGCTTTCTATAACCGTATGCTTGTTTGGATATTCGGCCCTTGCATCCGCCAGATGAAGGGAGGTGTTCTTGTCATAACCAACGCCGATCAGCAGAACATACCCGTCAAGCTCATACAGCCTGCCGACAGGCGAACTGTCACCAAAAATATCGGACAGGTCATGGTTTTCTGTCAAAAACCGTGCATAACGTCCCCATGCCGCTACCGATCTTGCGGGATGATCGCTTCTAAGTGTCCCCGGCCATTGACGGAACATTTCCGCTACGGCGCCCATCGTATTTGTCGGCGTAATCCGTTTGTCATAAGCAGGTATGTATTCACGTATCACAGGCCACCATTCCTCCGGTTCCTGCCAATAGACGCCTGCCGCGGGATCTAAATTTTTCCATGACTGTGTCGGCATCATAATCGTACCCTCATCACCGACACTCCCAATCAATGCTTCAATAACCGTCTGTGCGCCACCGCACACATAGCCCAGGCTGCTCAGCGATGTATGCACCATGATCGCCTGGCCTTTTTGGACGCCTGCCTCCCTGAAAGCGGTTTTCATATCCTCCGGAGTTACCAGAGCCCTTTTTTCCATATTTTTCTCCCCATGCCTTTCCCGTTTTGGGTCTTCCCAAAACGGGAATAGGCCCAAATCCGTAAGATTGAAAATTTTAATCTTAACCTCACATTCCGGAGCGTTTTCGCGACGGGCGACGAGCATTTACGGAAGAAAATTCCCGTCTGCCATCATAACAATTTGTGACGCTCCGGCACAAACTGCCGGGTTGAAAAAAGGCCGCAGGGCATTTTTCAACCGATCTTCGTCTCAGCAGTTGTAATTATGATAAAACGGTTCAGGATAAACAGGCAAGGGTTAAACGCGTAACCCGTGACAAAAATCAGACGCTTTCTTTGTGCATCTTTACGAGCCCCGATGGATCATCACGCGGGGCGAGCCGGGCAGGGGTGGCTCAGGGGCCGCAGGGCCTTTCATGCGTCTGCCGTGCCGCGAAAAAGGGGGCGAGTCGGGCTGACGGGCCGCTCTTGCTCCTGCCGCCTGTGCCTGCCATTCCTGCGTCTGCCGTGCCGCGAAAAGGAACGGATTGACAAAAAATTAGGAAAATGATACCGTATAGCTATAAAACATTTCAATCTCAGGAGGTAATATTATGGGACGTTTAGAAGGTAAAGTCGCCGTGGTCACCGGAGGGAATTCCGGTGTAGGGGCCGCCACCGCCCTGCTGTTCGCAAAGGAGGGCGCGAAGGTGGTGATCAGCGCGCGCCGTCAGGCACAGCTTGAGGAAGTGGCCGCCAAGATTAAAGAGGCAGGCGGGGAAGTCCTCAGCGTTGTCACAGATATTTCCAAGCCGGAGGACGCGAAGAACCTGATCGCCAAAACTCTGGAGGCTTTCGGTAAAATCGACGTGCTGGTAAACAATGCGGGGATACTGGAATCCGGCTTAAAGCCCATCGACCGGGTGGTGGATGAGGATATGGACCGGATCATCGACACCAACACCAAGGGTACCATGTACTGCATGAGGGAAGCCAGCGCGGAAATGGCAAAGGCAGGATCGGGTTCCATCGTAAACGTGGCTTCCATCGCAGGCGTGATGGGCTGCGGCGGTGCCGCCTATGTGGCCTCTAAGGCCGCTATCATAGGGATCACCCGCCATACGGCCCTGCGTTTTGCAGGCATGGGGATCCGCTGTAACGCCGTCTGCCCCGGCACCATCGTAACGCCCATGGTGGCGGATATGAATCCGGCCAACTTGGACGCGGACATGTTCGGACAGATGGGCAAGCATTCCGATCTGCGCGTACCGCCCTGCATGCCGGAGGACGTGGCGAACATCCTGCTCTTCCTGGCGAGCGACGAATCCCGCGCCATCACCGGACAGGCTCTGATCTCCGATTTCGGAAGCACGCTGTAACCCTCCCGGACGGTCTGTCCGCCCGGAAACGGGCATAAAAAGGGCTGCCGCAAAATGGACGGTTCCCGCGGCAGACAGCCGGTGCGTACTTACGCCATGGCTGTCTGCCGCGGTATTGATCCATTCTGCGGCAGCTTTTGTTTATTTCCTTCTATCCCGGCCATATCCCGGGGCCGCGTTTGGCGGCAGTACCTTTGTCAGTCCGCGTATCCGTTCGGGTTCTGGGACTGCCATCTCCAGGAGTCGGCACACATTTCCCTGATCCCGTATTCCGCCTTCCATCCCAGCTCTTTTTCCGCCTTTGTCGCATCGGAATAGCAGGTCGCAATGTCCCCGGGACGGCGCTCCTTGATTTCATAGGGGATCTTCACCCCGGTGGCTTCTTCAAAATTGTTCACGATATCCAGCACGCTGTATCCCTTTCCTGTCCCCAGGTTATAGATGCTCAGGCCGGATTTATCCTCTATTTTCTTAAGAGCCTTCACATGGCCCTTCGCCAGATCCACCACATGGATATAGTCCCTCACACCGGTTCCGTCAGGCGTATCGTAATCGTTCCCGAATACATTGAGCTGTTTCAGCTTTCCCACCGCGACCTGCGTGATGTAGGGCATCAGATTGTTGGGAATGCCATTGGGATTCTCCCCGATCGTGCCGCTCTTATGGGCGCCGATGGGATTGAAGTAGCGCAGCAGCACCACGTTCCACTCCGGATCCGCCTTCTGGATATCGGAAAGGATCTGCTCCAGCATGGATTTGGTCCAGCCGTAGGGATTGGTGCACTGTCCCTTGGGACACTCCTCCGTAATGGGGATCATTGCGGGATCGCCGTATACGGTGGCGGAGGAGGAGAAAATGATATTCTTCACCCCGTTTTTGCGCATCACATCCACCAAGGTCAGGGTTCCCGCGATATTGTTCTCATAATACTCCCAGGGCTTGGACACAGATTCCCCCACCGCCTTGAGCCCGGCGAAGTGGATACAGGAATCGATCTTTTCTTTCTCGAATATTTCCTGCAGGGCGCCACGGTCCAGGATATCCGCCCGATAAAAGGGAACCTTCTTTCCCGTAATCGCCTCCACCCGTTTTAAGGATTTCTCGCTGGAATTGCACAGATTATCCACAACCACCACTTCATAGCCCGCGTTCTGCAGCTCCACCACCGTATGGCTGCCGATATATCCGGCTCCGCCCGTCACCAAAATTGCCATAACTGCCTCCTAATCCTGCCGCCGCCTGCGGCATCTCATACCCCGATGCACCGGCACCGGTTACCACAAGACATCCGGATAGACTCCCTCCGCCTTTAAGCGGGCGATGGACTCCATCACAAAGGGCTTATCCTCCCTATAGGTCACACCGAACCATTTATCCCGGGAGGGCAGGACCTCCACGGTGGCCTTTCCCTGCTCCAGCAGCCTGCCCACTTCGATGGGAAGGAAACATTCCGCTTTCAGCGGATTTTTCTCCACATCCTCCGCGAAGAAGCGTTTTACGGCCGTCTCCAGCTCGTCCAGGATGCTCGCGGAAAAGCCCCACATGTTCATGGACACCGGCGTTTCCAGGGAAAGCGGCACCCAGGTCGCTCCGTCGTCCTCCGTATAGGCCGCCCCGTCCTGCGTCTTTACAATCTTCGTACGCTCCGCAATGGTCTGAAGGAAGCCCCTTTCGTCCGTCACACAGCATCCCCTGGCCACCGAGCCGTTTTCCGTCAGCGTATTCTTCAGCTCATAGCCGATCATCGCATAACGATGCTTCTCGTCGTCCTCATGGGTGGTCAGAAATTCGTACAGCGTAGAGAAGGCGCTCTTCCCATAGTAATCGTCCGCATTGATCACGGCAAAAGGACCCTTCACCACCTGTCTGCAGCACAGGATAGCATGGGCGGTTCCCCAGGGCTTCACCCTGCCCTCCGGGATCCGGAACCCCTCCGGGACATCTCCCAGCTCCTGGAACACGTATTCCACTTCCATATGCCTGCTGACCTTATCGCCCACGCATTCCCGGAAATCCTTTTCATTCTCCTTTTTGATAATGAATACCACTTTTTCAAAGCCCGCCCGGTGCGCATCATACATGGAGAAATCAATGATTTTCTGTCCCTGATCGTCCACCGGGTCGATCTGCTTCAAGCCGCCGTAGCGGCTGCCCATTCCTGCTGCCAGGATCACCAATACCGGTTTGTCCATTTTCCCTCTCATTCTGCCGCCATGGGCGGCTTTCCATTCTTTAGCCCCTTGCTGACGCTCATTATACCACAAGCCCTTCGGATAAGCAAACCTTGACCGCGGATTGTTTATCCACGACAAACGCATGAACGGCTCTGCGGCCTCTGCGCCACCTCTGCCCGTCCCAGCGGCGCGTGATGATCACAGAGGGGACCATCCAAAAACGCCGGCACTGAGCGCACCCGCCGTGCTTTGGCCGGAAAGGATACGGGCAGGCGCCCCTGTCCGTTTTATCCCGTCACCAGATGCCTTACCACGGGAATCCGCTCCAGCAGAAGAGTCAGCGCGAACGCCGGAATCAGCTGCGCAAAGGTCCGCAGGATATTGGTTCCCACATTGTAGCCGGAAAATACCAGGGCGAGGCGGGGAACAAAGAGCCAGCCGAAGATCCAGTGCAGATAATAGATCCCCAGCGTCCGGGAGGCTATGGCCTCCACCAGCCTGGCCGCGAACGGATTGCGGATCGTAAGGCTTCTGAAAAAGAGGAAAAAGCCGACGGCCATGAAAATAACGGGGATATGCCGATAGCCCTGATCCAGGTAACTCCCGTCCCAGGCCGGGCTGCCGCTGGTATACCATTTCACGGCCCACATTCCCGTAAGCCCCAAAAGGCCCGCGGCCAGCCCCGGCAGCCTCCATTTCTTTCTGTTCCTTCCCCCGGCCCAGGACAGATGGATCCAGGCCCCCAGCAGGAAAAAACCCAGCATATTGGCATACATCCCGAAGGGATTGAGTACCTCCAGCCCCGCCGTGTCGAGTCCGGCCGCAATACCGGCTCCTGCCAGGGCGTCCAGCGCCACCCGCAGCCCCGTCATTCCGTTGGTCATCGTCAGAGCGTAAACAGCGAAGAAAAGAAGAAGCCCGTCCCCCCCATCCCGGTCAAAGGCGATCCGAAAGAGGGGAAAGACCACATATACGGCCAGGAGCGCTTCCATGAACCACAGATGCCCGATCTGAAGCCCCTCCAGGTTCCCGAAGGCGAACAGATAGGCCAAAAGCCTTCCTTTTCCGAAGGACAGCACCTCCACCTGGCAGGCCGGGCCGACAATGGGCAGGTAGAAAAGCCGCCATACGACCAGGACCAGATAGACCATGAGCGTCTTTTTTATGTGTTTCCCAAGATCCAGAGGCCTGGAAAAAAGAAGGGCGCCGTTTACCATGAAAAACATGGGAACACCCGCCAGACAGGCCATCATGCAAAAGTTCGCAGGGATTGTCTCCGAAAGCAGGACAAAATGAACGAACACAATGAGGAAGATGGAAACCGCTTTTACAATATCCAGATATTGAACCCGTTTTTTGGCCATTACGCTAATCCTTTCATGCCGCGTCTTCTGCGCCGTTTTTCCTCCTTTTTCTGACCGAAAAGGGGGACGGCATCCGGAGGGGTCAGAAATGCACCGTTTTCCCGGCCCTCGGTCGAACCACCCGGATCCCGGGATACTGCGCCTCCAGCCGGGCCCGCAGCCGCCCGGTATTCATCTCTTCGGAGACCGGCGGGAACGCATCGTCAAAGTGGCTCAGAAGGATATTTTGCGGACGGAGTCTTTCGATGATTTCGCAGGCCCTCTCCACGGCGTCCCTTCCTCCCTGGTAAGGCAGGATCAGCAGATCCACCTGTTCCGGATATACGGTTTTTTCGTCCAGTGCCATACTCCCCAAAAGCAGGATCCTTTTTCCCTCCGCCTCTATTTCGTAAACCACCGTCTCCCCCTTTTCCGGGAAGCGTGGGTGAGCCCGGGCCAGAAACAGCAGGTTTCTCAGACAGGTTAACGCCCGATGCCCCGGGCGCCTCCACCTCCGAAGCCTTTCTCCGGCCAGACGCAGGGAAAACGGAAGATGCGCTCCCCGATGCACGGTGATCCGCATCCGTCCCAGCCGCCAGCGCATGCCGGGGGAGACGAGTACAAGATTTCCTCCGTCCTCCAGATATTTTTCCAGCGTGCGGGCCGCCGCCCGGGTACAGTATACGGTGGCGTCCGCCCTTTCCACCAGTTCCGGTACGAAGAACAGATGATCCACATGCCCATGGGTGATACAGATATCCGTATCGGAAAGGAAATCGTCCAACGTATTGGGGTTGCCTGCTCCCGCCAATTCCACGAACGGATCGAACAAAAGGGCCTCTCCGTCGGCCTCGATCCGAATCGAAGCCGTTCCCATCCAGGTTATTTTCATATTCTTCTCCCCTCGGCGCGCAAAGCACACATTCCAATCTTGTTCCCCTCCGCGTGCAAAGCACGCACACGGATCAGGGAATTATATCTTACATTTTATCGCAGTCCTGCGCCGCCTTACGGCATGATCCTGTGGATATCCCTGGGGAAGAGGCAGGCGCGGCGCACGTTATCCAGTTCCAGCAGCCTGGCCGTAAACCGTTCCAGACCAAGCCCCAGGCCTCCATGGGGCGGCATTCCCGCCCGATGCATTTCCAGATAACCCGCAAACAGGGAAGGATCCATTCCCCTTTGCTCCATTTTCGCCAGCTGTGCGGCATAATCGTGAATCCGCTGTCCCCCGGTGGTCACTTCCAGCCCCCGGAACAGCAGGTCAAAGCTCAGGGTCACTTCCGGATGCGCCGGATCCTCCATGGCATAAAAAGGCCTTTTGGATGAGGGATAGTGGGTGACAAAGACGAAATCGCTGCCCGTCTCTTCCCACACCAGCTGCGACAGAAGCTTCTCTTCCTCGGGCTCCAGATCCTCCTTCTCGCAGACCGGCCTGCCGAAATGCTCTGCCACCAGCTCCTTTGCCGCGTGAAAACGGATGGAAGGGATTTCCCGCACCCTGGGCAGCTTTACGGAGAGCAGCGCCAGTTCCTTCTCGTATTCCTCCTCCAGCGTTTCCAGCGCATAGCGGATCATGGCCGCCTCCATCCGGCAGATCTCCTCAAAACCGCTTATATACCCCATCTCAAAATCCACACTGGTATACTCGTTCAGATGTCTTGCCGTATCGTGTTTTTCCGCCCGGAAAACCGGCCCGATCTCAAACACCCGCTCGTAAACCCCTGTCATCATCTGTTTATAGAACTGCGGGCTCTGCGCCAGGTATGCTTCCTTTCCGAAATAATCCAGGCGGAAAATATTGGCTCCGCCCTCCGCTCCTTGGCTCACCAGCTTGGGCGTGTGGATTTCCGTAAATCCCTGGTTTTCCAGGAAGGCGCGGAAGGCGCGGCAAAGCCCGTGCTGCAGGCGGAAGACGGCCCGCTCCTTTTCGTTCCTTAAAGCCACCGGGCGGTGATCCAGCATGGTTTCCAGGGAGGCCGTCATCCTCTTTTGATTAACCACGACCGGCAGCTCCATAGCCGGCCGGGAAAGGATCTCCACAGCGGTCAGCCTTAGCTCCCAGCCGGTACGGGAACGCGCCTCCTTTGCCACCAAAGCCCGGATCCGTACGCACATCTCTTCCTTGAGCCCGTCCGTCGGGACGCTGCAAAACTCCGGAGACAGAACGCACTGGAACAGGTCGCGGGAGGTGCGCAGGATCACAAAGGCAAAGCCGCTCATTCTCCTGATTTTATGGATGCTGCCGCACAAAGTGATCTCCTCACCGATATGCGCGCCCGGCTCCTCCTTCCCCGGGACTGCGGACAGTGCGGAAATCGGGATCGTTTCAAAAGGATAGGTTGTGGAACCGTTTTCTTTCATCATATATAATTACTCCGTTTTTTTCAAGACCGCCGGGAAAAAAGCCGGCGGCAGGTTTTAGGGCAGCCGCTTTTAAAACCGCCAAAATGCCGATCGCAGGGAACATGCCGGCCCCTGTGCTCTACCGGTTCCGGCCATGCCGCAGTTCTGGGCAAAAGCGGTTTCAGATACGATGAAAAACGGAGAAATCCATATGGACATCGTCTGTATGTCGCATGCTATCACATCCTTTCCCGGGCGCCGCCCTTGAAACCCTGTGGCTTTCTGCCAATAAAAAAAGCCTCCTCCACCCTTCTGTGTGGATTCGGCCATCGACAATCCCTCCCACACAGGTACGACACGAAAAGCGCCTGTACCTGTGTGTTTCTATATCCGTTACCGAAAGAGGTACGGATACACCCTAACACTGCAGGCACAAACGCTGACGATCATCGTCCCTGTGCGGTTGTACGGCAATTATGGCTTTCTTCATTTTATTCCCTTTCGTGCCGCGCCCTTTGCGGCACCGCGGCGTGAAATCGCGTATGCAATTTCATGTCCGTGATTCCATTTGGGGCTCCTGCGGCACAAATGCCGGTTGAAAGCGCTTTCCTTTCAACCTTGCTCCCGCCTGCGTGCGAAGCACGCACTCAAATCAGGGAGGTTGAAAGCGCTTTCCTTTCAACCTTGCTCCCGCCTGTGTGCGAAGCACGCACTCAAATCAGGGAGGTTGAAAGCGCTTTCCTTTCAACCTTGCTCCCATCTGTCCGTATTCTTTATTTTGGTCTATACTAACACTGCGACGGCCGATAGTCAATCCCTTGTTTTCGCCAAACGTCGGCAGACGGCAGCAGAGGCGTTTTAGATTGCTTCCCTATGATTATCTTCATGATTATCTTCCGGCATACTTTTAGCATTTTATTTTACGGTGGATTCCTTTTCAAGAATCGCAAAAACCTTTTTGGAGTACATCGAAACTGCCAAAAAATCACCATTGGAATAAATGCGCAGGCTGTTACCGCTCCGAATAGAGACGCAGAATCCGTCTCGCGAAGCAGGCAGAGCGGCAAAGCAAACCGCAGTATGGCGTTGCCGAAAAGTGAGATTATCTGGCCGATAACAACCATTGTAAAATCGCGTTTGAAAAGTTTGTTCATATTTGCTCCCATCTGCGATTCCATTTGGGCCGCCTGCGGCACAAATTGCGATTAAAAAATAAGCCATCGGGCTTATTTTTCAATCTAGGCCTCTTTCTTCTATCAGATACATTATTCCAAAATAGGAAATAAAGGGTCAAAATTTTTCTCTGTAAGCCACTCGGAAAGGGAAACGCCTGTATAATAGTTTGAGTGAAATAAAAAGCGAAAAAGATTTTTTCTTCTATGGCAAATTGAATATGTCTCATACCCACTTCCAGCACGCCTTCCCGTCTACTCTTCCTCCTCCATCCCCAGTTCCTTTTCGATCTTTTTCTCCCGCCTGCTGGTATAACTCCCTGTCAGATACAATGTCAAAAAGCACAGGACAAAAACGGCCGCGCAAAAGACGAGCGTAATCGGCAGAAGCACGCCTGCCACGTCTTCCCTGCAGGCCTCGTACTGTCTGTATTTGCCTATGGCGTATAAGGCACCGAATGCCGCGGTAAAGACGGCACTGAGCCGCAGGCAGTTTGGAACGGTAAATTTGATCCTGCTGTCCCACATCCCCTTTCGCATGGACAGCGTCAGGGCCACTACGCTGCCGGCCGCAAAGGCCGCCAGTTCCCATTTCATTTCCGAAAAAGGGGCCGCGAGGATATATCCCTGATAGGTCAGGCCCGCTGCCAGAATCCACCACATCGTCCGAAAAGCATAATGCTCGGCGCGCAGCATATCCGTCTTCTGTCTTTCATCCCATTTCTTTCGAATCATCTTTACTCCTTTCCGCCCGCCTGTACGGGCAAGAGACGCGAAATCGAACGGTCTGCGATTTCTCATCTGCGATTTACTTTGAGCCGCCTGCGGCACACACTGTGATTGAATAATAAGCCATCAGGCTTATTGTTCAATCTGTTCTCATTTTCCTGCCAAAGCGGGCCTGCGGATCCGTAAGCCGGGGAGTTACTCCTCAAAAAACGCCTCTTCCCAAAACAGATCGTCCAGCGTCTTTCCCAATGCCCTGCAGATATTAATACACAGCTGCAGGGAGGGGTTGAATTTTCCGGCCTCAATCATCCCTATGGTCTGTCTCGTCACGCCCACCGCTTCCGCAAGCTGTTCCTGAGACAGATCCCTTTCCACCCTGGCCACTTTCATCCGTATATTCTTCAACGGCAGTCCTCCCATCTCTTTTTGTGTCGTATTTTCTGTCCATAAAATACATCTTAGTTGTCTTTATGTCAAGTATATTTTGCAAAAAGTTTTCTTTAGTTTGCCTATGCCGAAAATTCCATCCGGCAGCCTTCCTTGCGGATGCGCAAGATCCGAAGCCGGGCACGGCGGTTTCAGAAACGGCCCAAAGGAGCAGCGGGCTTCCGAAAGGATCCCTCTCTGCGCCCATCGTCCGGGAGCCCGCGGGAGGGGCTAAACTGATACCGTGTCATTTTTTACAAAGAAAAAACCGGTCCGGCCCTTGACTCTTTGGGGATTGTGAAGTATGATAAGTATAATAAATCATACTTTTATGAGACAGCAGCGTAAAATCTTCGATTTCACAGGAAACGAAAGTTTCCTTAGCCTGATTTGAATGCCCGCCGAGGCGGGCAGATGGGAGTTAGAAGGAACAGGACAAACGCATGAATGCCCTTGCACCTTTGCTGCGGCCCTGCCCGGCCCCGGCACGGCAAGGGTGCAGGGTCGTACATGCATTTACCCTGTAGAAGGAGGACATTCATGAACGGACCCAAGGGAAAATATGCATGGACCGTAACCGTCGGTGAGAAGGGGCAGTTTGTCATACCCAAACAGGCTCGGGAAATCTTCGACATTCATCCGGGCGATACGTTAATCCTGCTGGCGGACGAGAAAAGGGGGATCGCCATTCCCCCTAAAAGCACGTTTGCACGATATATGGAAGAGATCTTTTCGGACGAAGAGCCCACCTGACAAGTTCCGCATCAAGGAGCCGCACAGGACGCGGCATGTCAGATAGCTTTGATGGCAGATCGCCTCGTCGCGTAAGCGCTCCGGAATGGAGATTTTTATGAGCAATATTATGTTTTTCTGCATCCCGGCATACGGCCATACGACCCCCACGATTCCCGTGGTGCGCGGGCTCGTCGCCGGAGGGCACAAGGTACGTTATTACTCTTTCCCCGAATTTGCCGACAAGATCCGGGAGGCCGGAGCCTGTTACGTCTCCTGTGAAGAATTCCTTCCGCCGGCCCCGAAAGATCTGGACCGCAGGGTGGGCAGGGATTTCGCCTCCCTTGTGGAAATGGTCGCGGATACCACGCTCCGTCTGGAGGAACTGGTGGAAAACGATATCAAAGCCTTCCGGCCGGACTGCATCGTCTCGGATTCCGTCTGTTTCTGGGGGAAGCTTTTTGCCAAGAGATATCGGATCCCTCTGGTCTGTTCCACCACCACCATGGCCTTTAACCGTCATACGGCCCGTCTGATGAAAAGAGGTCCCGGGGAAATGTTCCGTATGCTTCTCGGCATCCCCCGCATTAACGGGAAAATGCAGCTTCTAAAGCAGCACGGATATGATTCCGCCAGCCTCCTGTCCATCCTTGAAAACGACAACGAAACGGATACCATCGTCTACACATCCCGGCAGTTCCAGCCCATGGCGGAAACCTTTTCCGACCGGTATGTCTTTGTCGGCCCCGCCTGTCTGAACGAGCCTGCTTTTTCCGGCGCGTCCGCTTCCCGGCCCTCCGCCCCCAAACGTCCCCTGGTCTATGTCGCCCTGGGAACGGTTCTGAACAACAATGTCCGGTTTTACCGGCAGTGTATCCGGGGGCTTTGGGAACTGGAGTGCGACGTTCTTCTGTCCGCAGGCAGAAACACGGATCTTTCCCTGCTGGGAGAACTTCCCTCCAACGTATTCGCCTTTCCTTTTGTAGATCAACCGAAGGTGCTTTCCCAGGCCGACGTATTTATCACCCACTGTGGGATGAACAGCGTCAATGAAAGCCTTTTCTACGGCGTTCCCATGCTCCTCTTCCCCCAGCATTCCGAAGAGTCCGCCGTGGCCCTGCGCGTGCGGCAGCTGGGGGCCGGCATCCGTGTGAAGCATGCATCAGCCAAACGGATCCGGCAGGCCGTCATGACGCTTTTGTCCGATCCCTCTTATGCCGGATGCGCCCGCCGGGCAGGGCAGGATCTAAAGGCCTGCAAAGGCGCAGCGCAGGCCTGCGCGTTTATCGAGGAAGTTATAAAACGTCATACATGAGTTTCCCGCTTTTCGGGCATACTGATCCCCATGAAGTTTGAACACGCGCGCGGACGCGGGCGGCTTTCCGCCGGATACGATAGCCACGGAAATGCCTGCCGGGGCGCACAGACACAAGCCGCTTGTTTTACCGCGGAAAATGGAGGATTTTTTATGAACGAACCGATTTATCTAACAGACCAGAACCATACTGTCATCCTGGAGGCCCTGGGCGGCGTCCCGAACGGCGCACTCCCCGATACCTGCAGGCCCTTTGAGATTCTCTCTCCCAACACCACTGACGGCGCGGCGGAAAAGCATCTGCCCGTGGTCGAGATAAACGGCAGACAGATAACCGTGAAGGTGGGCAGCGCTTTTCATCCCATGGGAAACGAACATCATATCGCCTGGGTAAGCCTTAGCACCAAAAACGGATATACCCTGCGCGCCGCCCTTTCCCCGGACGGAGAACCCGTGGCACATTTTACCCTGGAGGAGGGCGATTCTCCGAAGGCAGCCTATGCCTACTGCAACCTTCACGGATTCTGGAAGACCCAGATCTGAGAAACCGATCCGTCCCCTTTACACCGTCTCATAGGCCGTGTAAGTATGGCTGTAACGATATCCCAGCTTTTCCGCCAGAGCGGCCGACCACAGATTCTGAGCATCCCAGCTGGGATACAGCCCCCTGGCCAGGCATTCCAGAATCAGCCCGGCCCCGCAGGCCGAAGCCAGCCCCTTCCTGCGATACCGTATATGGGTATCGATTTCGATTTCGATTCCGCCCCGATAGCTGGTGTAGGAGGATGCCCCGGAAACCGGTTCTTCGTCCCTGAGCACTGCGACGCCCAGGCCGTATTTCCGATAGGCTTCATAATCCGGATACTGGGAAACCAGATCCCTGCTCCAGTCCTGCTTCCTGCAGAGGTCATAGAGTCTTTCGTCTATCCTCTGCAGGCTGTATCCCTCAGGAAGCCTCTCTGTCATTTCCAGAAGCTTCCGTCTGTCAAAACAGTCCGTCTCTTTCCGGAACGCGTACCGGGATACCTTTCGCACCTTTTCTCCGTAGCAGCGTTCTATCCGCTCCGCCCATCCCTCATTCTGCGGAGTCATGATCAGGAACTTCTGTCCCTTTTTGTTTTCCGGCCTGAACAGGACCAATTCGTCCTCCGGTTTTCCCGCATAAAAACAGAAATCCCCCAGAATGGCCATGGCGCACGGCGGATCCTCTCCCTCCGGCGCATAAATCTCACCCATCACACCCTGCAGGCAGGACCAGATCATGGTTTCCTCCCATCCCGCAAACAGACGCTGCGTTTGAGCGGTATTTTCCGCTTTGACTATCATTCCCATACCTCCCTGTTTGATACCCGGTTCCCCTCTCCCGTCCGCATCTGAAATCCCCGCCTTTTTTCGGATGCGTACGGCCGAGCGTTCTTTGCTTCCATCATAACAGAAAAGGCCGGATTCTCCAATTGAATTGATGTGATAGATTGAAAAATCCTGCGGGGTGCCGTTCGGGCACAGGGCCGTTCCTGCGTTTGGCGTGATCCCGGCCTACCCTGAGCTTGAAAGGACTTCTCCCGGGTGTTATACTTTTACCCAGCGCAAAGAACGGTTTCCCAAACCGCGAAACGGAAAGGCAGGATACGCAGCATGTGGGCAGAGGATAAAGTGAGGATCATCGATATTGCCACCGAACTGGGCGTCAGTACGGCCACCGTATCCAATGTGATACACGGAAAGACGAAGAAGATCTCCGACCGTACCGTGGCGCGGGTACAGGAAAAGCTGGAGGAGCGGGGTTATATTCCCAACATGGCGGCAACCCTGCTGGCCCGGAACGATTCCCGCATCATCGGCGTGGTTATCAAAGATCACGAAAAATATGAAGGGCATTTGATGACGGACCCCTTCATTTCCGCTTCCCTGAACGATTTATCCGACGAAATCGAGAAAAACAACTATTTTTTAATGATCAAAAAAGCCCACGACATCATGGAAGCGGAGAAGTTCGCCTCCATGTGGAATATGGAGGGAATAATCATTCTGTCCTTCTGTGCGGACGAATATCAGAAGCTCCGGGACAGAATCCATATTCCCCTGGTGGTCTACGACGGGTATTTTAAAAACGAGGGACGGATCTGCAATATCCAAATCGACGACCGCGACGGAGGACGGCAGGTGGGGCAGCATTTCCGTTCCCTGGGGCACCGAAGGGTTCTGTGCGTGTCGGACAATCGGACTTGTATGGATCTGGAACGCTATGAGGGTCTGTGCGAAGGCCTGGGACTTAGGGCGGATTTTCTACAGATTCCTATGAGAAGGGAAGAGCGGGAGCGTTTTTACCGCGGCCGTCTTTCGCAGCTGCGCCGGTACAGCGCCGTTTTCGCCGTATCCGACCCCTATGCGGCAGAGCTGATGCAGTTTCTGCAAAGCTCCGGCATCCGGGTGCCTGATGATATCTCCATCGCCGGCTTTGACGACAGCGCTGTCTGCAGACAGGTTACGCCGGCCCTCACCTCCGTAAGGCAGGACGGCGCGTATCGGGCCCGTATGGCGGTCCGGCTGCTAAAGCGCATGAAGCAGGAGCCCGGGTTTTTTCAGAATATCCTAACTCCGGTGCATCTCGTCCCCCGGGACAGTACCGGGTGGGAATGCCGTTAACGCCGGAAGATGCCAATCCTTCCATGCCGCGCCCTTTGCGGCGGCACGATGAGGAATCGCCCAACCGGCAAAGCAGGCTCTTTGGAAAATTGCTTTCTTTATGCGGCGCATATTGTACTTTTCCTGTTTTCTGGTACAATGGAAACAGCAGGATCCATACACAAGTCGGGATACGGACATAAGGAGATTTCTATGCACACGACAAAGAAAACCTGGCAAAACATATTGTATATCTGTGTTCTTTTGGCGGCAGTCTGCCTGTTGTTTTCCTGGTATTCCACCGCAAACAACCGGCGGATCGAAAGGCAAAACCTGAATTACGCCATGGATTCCGGAAGCCAGACAGCCCAGTGGATCCAGAGCGAGTTCACCAATGCCCTTCTGAGGATACGCAACTATGCCTATCTGCTTGGCACCGGCCAGGGCCGTTCGGAAATTACCGCCGAGCTGCTCAGGGGGATGGAGGAACACGCATCCTTTGACGCCATCCACTTTATCAACGCTGCCGGGCTGAACCTGGCCTCGGACGGGCAAACCAGCGACAGTTCGGACAAAGCTTATTTTGCCAGAGGCATGCGGGGAGAAAGCGGCCTGGAAATGGTAAGAGCCGAGCCAAACGATCAGGTGATGGCCGTTTTTTACGCCCCTGTGGAGCGAGACGGCGAGATCATCGGAATGCTGCTGGGATTATATTTTGCGGAAGATTATCTCCGGGACATGCTGACCACCAGTTATTTCGGCGAACCGGTGGACTCCTTTTTATGCACACGGGACGGGAATATCATCGCCAGCTCGGACGGCGGCCGCCACGACCTGCCCCTGTCCGACCTGCTGCTGCATTCCGGCAGTATCGACGCCGCGACCGCCGAGGTCGTCCGGGAAGCTTTCCAAAGCGATGCGCCAAGCACCGGCTTCCTCTGCGGCCCGGGCAGCCTGACGGACAACCTGTGCGTGTTCCATATCCCTAGCAGCGAATACATCCTTGTCCAGGCCTTCCCACAGCGTGTCACACAATCTATGATCCGGGAAGCCAACCACACCGGTATGGTCCTGCAGGTTATTCTGATCTGCCTGTTTGCCGTCTATATCTTCGTCCTGCTGTTCCAGAGCCGGAGGAGAAGGAAAATGCTGGAGAAGCAGAATATCCAGTTCGGCTATGTGCTGGACGGCCTGAATACGCTCTTTTCCTCCCGCTATCTCACGGTGGATCTGAAAAACAACAGCTATTCCTATATGGCCGGGATCCGGCCTTTGAGCAGCAGCCTGGCAATGGAGGGGTCCTACGACGAGATCATACGGATCCATGCGCAGGATATCATCGGGGAAGAAGGGAAAGAACGTTTCCGGCAGACCTTCGGAAGCGATTCCATCACAAAGATCCTTTCGGAGCAGGACACTTTCACCTATGAATGCCATGTCAGCCGAAACGGGGAAGAGAATTGGGAGCATTTAATTGCGGTATGCCTCCAGCGGGAAGACGGGCAGGCCATCCGGCTCCTGTTTGTCCGGCAGAATATTACGGAGCTCAAGCAGCGGGAGCTGCAGAACAAAAAGGAGCTTTCCGTCATGAACCGTAAGGAGCGGCAGTATCGGATCGCCATCACCTCCACCGCTTTCTGTACCTATGAGTTTAATCTCACCCGGGACCTCATCGACCATGACGTCACCTGTATGATCGGAGGACGCCAGGTCTCCCTGCTGGAAAAAGTCGGTCTGGCAGCTCCCTGCCCCGCTTCGGAATGCTTCGAAAAGTGGAAAGCCTTCATTATGGCGGAATCGCTGGAGGAATACAGCAATGCGGTCCGTTTAGATGAACTCCAGCGGCGCTTTGAGCAGGGTGAGAGGGAGATTAACGTGGATTACTGGAGCCTGGCAGAGGCCGACCGTCCCATGTGTGTGCGTCAATCCTTTATCATGACCCGGGAGGACACTTCCGGAGACATCATGGTCATGGTCGTGTCCAAGGACATTACCTCCCAGGTACGGAAACAGCGGGAGCAGACCCAGGCCCTTCAGGATGCGCTGATGCAGGCACAAAGGGCCAACCAGGCCAAAACCACCTTTCTATCCAATATGTCCCATGATATCCGTACCCCGATGAACGCCATCATTGGCTTCACGACCATCGCGACGAGCCATATCGACAACAAGGAGCAGGTAAAGGACTGCCTCCAAAAGGTTCTTTCCTCCAGCAACCATCTCCTCAGCCTGATCAATGACATTCTGGATATGAGCCGCATCGAGAGCGGAAAGGTTCAAATCAAGGAACAGGAATGCAACATCTCGGAGCTGACCCATAACCTGGTGAACATCATCCAGCCCCAGGTAAAGGCCAAACAGCTGGAGCTGTTTATCGATACCTTCGACGTGAATAACGAAGACGTTATCGCCGATTCCCTGAAGCTGAGCCAGGTCTTTGTGAACCTGCTGAGCAACGCCGTAAAGTATACCCCTGCGGGAGGTACGGTGAGCTTCCGCATCCGGCAGGAAAGCACCTTCCATCGGGGATACGGAGATTATGTCTTCCTGGTCAAGGACAACGGCATCGGTATGGCCCCGGATTTTGTAGAACACATCTTCGAACCCTTTGAACGGGAAGCCAGCACCACGAAAACCGGTATCCAGGGCACGGGCCTGGGTATGGCTATCACCAAGAACATCGTAGAGATGATGGGCGGAACCATTACCGTCCAAAGCGAAAAGGGAAAAGGCAGCGAATTCAAGGTAGAACTGAGCCTGAAGCTTCAGGACGTGGAGAAAAATACGGCTCAGATCAAGGAGCTGGAGGGTCTGCGGGCTCTCATTGTGGACGACGACTGCGACAGCTGCGAAAGCGTGAGCCGGATGCTCAAGCAGATCGGATTGCGGTCGGAATGGACTACCTCCGGCAGGGAAGCGGTCTACCGGGCCAAAAGCGCCTATAACGAAGGTGATTCCTACCATACCTATATCGTTGACTGGCAGATGCCGGAAATGAGCGGGATCGAAACCTGCCGGCGCATCCGTGCCGCTATCGGCCATGAAGCTCCCATCATCATCCTCACCGCCTATGATTGGACGGACATTGAGGAAGAGGCCAGGCAGGCAGGGGTCACTGCCTTCTGTGCCAAACCGCTGTTCATGTCCGATCTGAAGTCCGCCCTGCTGGCTGCCAACCACCTCGTCGAAAAGGAGGATGACGCCCCCTCTTGGACGGAGACACACTTCGCCAATAAGCGGATCCTTTTGGTGGAGGACAACGAGCTTAACCGGGAAATCGCAGAAGACATCCTTTCGGAAACCGGTTTCACGGTGGAATCCGCTCCGGACGGCACCGATGCGGTGGACATGGTCCGGCGGTCGCAGGAATATTACTATGACGCCGTCCTCATGGACGTGCAGATGCCGGTGATGGACGGTTATGAAGCCACGCGCACCATCCGGGGCCTGCCCAGGGAGGATGTAAAGACCCTTCCCATCATTGCGATGACAGCCAATGCCATGGAGGAGGACAAGGAAACCGCTTTGAAAAACGGTATGAATGCCCATATTGCCAAGCCTCTTGATATTTCGCTCTTTTTGAAGGTATTGGGCAAGTATTTAAGCTGACAGGGGCCAGGGTGGTCCTGCGGCTGCGGCCTCGGCGGCCCCCCTGTCCGGCCCTTAATATAACAGCTTGTTCCCCTTTTCGCATATTTCATATACCTCATCATATTTTGCTTCAATCAGAGGGGTAATCTTTTCTGTCTGCCTTCCTGCAATCTTCTTATAAAGGAAATACGGAAAAGTCCATCCCAGGAATCCCGGCACGGCAAGCAGGATGCACAAAACATAACAGGGCGGCTGTGCCGTCACAGCAAAAACCGAGCCTGCCATGAACGCTGTCCCGATAACGCCAAGGATGATCGAATACATTGTCGCTGCAGAGGTCTTCGCCTTTTCCAGTTTCCCAATCTCATTCACGCATGCCTCAAAATTTCTCTCAAGCCTTGTGAGCTCCACTTTATTGACAATCTTCCGGTTCCGCTTCATCCGAAGCACCGCCCGCTGCCGCAGAGGCGGGTTTCCGGCCGTGCCACCGTCCGTCTGGCTGCCGTCTTCCTCCCAGCCGAAGTTTTCATATCCGTCAAGGAGAAAGGACAGTCTGCTGCTGTCCGTAACGATTTCTTTGTATTCATATCCCACATAATTTTTTTGCTGTCTGCCTGTGCCGTCCATGTCCCCGCGCCTCCTTTTGCTCCTCATTCGAATCCCCGTTCCAAAGCGTTTACGCGACGGGGCGGTCTGCCGTCAAAACTATTGGGACCGCCTGCCGCAGGCAGCGTGACCGTAAAGGT
Organism: Lachnospiraceae bacterium; assembly: GCA_021770245.1. Lineage (GTDB taxonomy): Bacteria > Bacillota > Clostridia > Lachnospirales > Lachnospiraceae > Eisenbergiella. The sequence continues at coordinate 13,795 of JAETRI010000033.1, read as the reverse complement.
GCTTCCCGCTCCCTCCTCGCTGATGACCTGGATATCCCCGTCCATCAGTTCCAGCACACGCTTTACCAGTGCGAGGCCAAGACCGTTTCCTTCTCTTGAATGGGATGTATCTCCCTGGTAAAACTTATCGAAAATACGGTCCATACTCTCCCTGCTCATGCCGCAGCCCGTATCAGCCACCGCTATCCTGATGCAATCCCCGTCCGATGTCTGGTGGACCGTAACGCGTCCTCCCGGCTCCGTAAACTTGATCGCATTGCTGATCAGGTTATTCCACACCAGTTCCATAAGACTTTCATCCGCCTTTACCATTGCCGCATCCTCGATTTCCGTTTCCAGTTCGATTTCTTTTTCATCCCACATATCCTCAAACTGCAGAATGCATTCGCACAGCTGCCTACATATATCATAGTTTTTCATTTCCGACACGATCTTCTGGTTCTCCAGTTTGTTCAGTTTCAGGATATTACTGATCAGCTCGGAAAGCCTCGTGGCGGCGTTTTCCACGGATCGCGCATACTCTTTTCTCTGTCCGTCCTCGATCCGGTCTGCCGAAAGCAGCTCCGCGTAATTTTTGATAATGGCGATCGGCGTTTTCATCTCATGGGACACGTTGGAAATAAAATCCGTCTTCAACGTCTCGATGCTTCCCAGCTCCTCCACCATCTTATTAAAATCAAGGATCATAACGTCCAGATAATCCAATTTATCCGCCGTATGGATCGTGGGAACATATACGGAAAAGTCCCCCTCCGACACCTTCCTGGTGGCTTCCGCCATTTTATGCAGAGGCTCTTCATAGGTACTCCTCATTTTCTGCCTTGTGAACAGGGTAAGCCCCACTGCCACGATCCCCCAATATCCCATGGGAATCATTGTCTGCGCCAGTTCACCGAAGTGCGCCCTGTTCATAAACACAAGCAATCCGGTGTGGATACCGGACATCAGGAACAGAGTTCCCAAATAAATGGCAAACAGGGACGGCGGAAAGAGGTTCTCTTTTATTTTCATTGCAGCACCGCCTTATATCCCAGCCCCCTCACCGTCACGATCTGAAACCCGTCACAGGCAGAGAGCTTATCCCGCAGCTTGGTCACATACACATCCACCGCACGCAGGCTCGCATCGCTTTCCACGCTCCAGAACTCATCCATGAGCTGCGCTCTCGAAAACGTCTTTTTCGGATATGACAGAAGCTTGTAAATGATGTTAAACTCCCTCGTGGTAAGACCGATTTCCTCCCCGTCGATTTCCGCGCTCATTCCGTCCGCATCCAGTACCAGATTTCCCACGGTTATCTTCCTTTCCGTCTCAATATTCGCCCTGCGCAAAAGCGCCCTTATGCGCCAAAGAAGCTCATCCAGTTCAATGGGCTTTACCATGTAATCGTCAATCCCGAGCCGGAACCCCTTCTGTTTGGAAGGCAGGTCATCCTTTGCCGACATAAACAGGATAGGGATTGTCCTGTTCACCTCCCTGACCGTCCGGGCAAATTCAAAGCCGTCAATCTCAGGCATCATAATGTCAGAAATAATCAAATCATAGATATGGTTATACATCTCCTCATAAGCTTCCTTTGCGCCCAGACATCCCTTTGCACGGAACCCGCTGTCGTTTAGGTAAGTACATACAATCTGGGTCAGTTTTGGGTCATCTTCCACTATAAGAATATGAATCATATGCTACATCTCCTTTTCCTGCCTGATATGTCTCATCTGCTTCGTTGACCTTACGATCATAAAAACCGCCATTCCAAGCACAATGACGCTTATCCCCGCTCCTGTGGAGGCCGTCATGACCCGGCGGAACACAGGGCCGCCTGCAGCGTCGAACTGGGTCAGCATGGCTGTCGTCAGGGAGAGCATGGATACCAGCGCTGCCGTCAGACTGATCACCTTTGCCGCAGACATCACAGGGCTCCCGTATCTCCCGAACTTTATCACATTCCGGACAGCCGTGATCGCCGCATAAAATGTGTACATCGCCATGACGTAGATCAGCACCCCCGGATATTCAAACCCGCTGTTCTCGTATACCACCAAAAGAATGATGCCCGCCAATGCGACATTCATAAACAATAGAATAATCCCGCATAACCGATACCTGCGCCATTCGGAAACCTTGCTTTTCCCATCCTTCCTTACATAATGAAGAAGCGAGGCACGCATGAGGGCAAGCAGGATATAATATGCCGCCAGCGTCAGAAACCAAACGGATCCGTAAAGGATCCCCGAAAACAGCTTTACGCCTGCATATAAGAGATTAATAAAAAATCCCTGATACAAAGATGCCTCTGCCCGGAACGTCGCTTCCTTCAGATATTTGCTGATCAGCGGAACATTCAGCATTTTCTTTATAAAGGGATGTTGATTCACTCCCTGACGCACAAAACGCACGAAACCCGCAATTCCTGTTACCGTAATAATCAATGCGTATGCCGACAGGAAATACGCTGCATATGCCATGGCCGGCTCCACGTCTTCTTCCGCCAGCACATAAATAACGAGCGCATAAGCCGGAACGGAAATCAGCAGAGTGGGAACGGGCGGCAGAAAGAAAACTTTCCCGAATATTTTTTTCAATCTTTTTTTCACCCGTTCCCTGTCCATGCCGTATCTCCACGCTTTCGTACTTTATTATTTTAACATATATCATGTCTTCATTTCAGTTTTGTTTCTGTTTTGTTAAAGTTATATTAATCCCCATTCCGGAGCGTTTACGCGACAGGGCGGTCTGCCCCTATCGACATGCCGCGTTCTCTGCGGCGGTGAGATACAAAATTCACGAATACGATTTCGCGCCTGCAATTCGGATTTGGGCGCCTGCACTTCTGCCGAATCAGGAGCGGGGCTTTATCCGGATTGATAAACCGGCAGACTCAAAAAAGAGGCCGCCTTCAAGCCGCCCCTTTTTCTATGCTGCATTCCTACTGTCTCCCTTCCTGTTACTTCAATCCTTTGATAAAAGGAATCAGGCAAAGGAGAGCCATGATTCCCACAATGCCGACTATGATGCCGACTGCCATATTGCTCCAGACCATTGTCAGACACATGCCAACGCCCAACAGCAGTGCCCCGACGACGCCGATCAGTATTGCGCCGATTGTCTTACCGGACAGCTTGACCGGAGCCTTGTTCTCCATTCTCCTCCACACAAACACCGTAGCCAGCAGCACGGCCGCCCCGATTACTCCCATAATAATGCCCGGCCGAAACGCGTTCCACTCCGGTATCAAAGCCATACACATTCCCAGTGCAAATAAAATCCCTCCGACAGTTCCCAAAATCATCGCTGCAAACGTACTCTTTTTCATAATGCAAATCCTGCCTTTCTTCTCTCCTCCGGTCCGGAGACTTCTGTCTTCCGTCGCCTCTCTTTTGCTGCTGCTTCCTACTTCTGCTCCTGTTTCTCCCGTTTGGCAATATTCTTTTTTTCTCTTTCCTTCTGTTCTGCCGCAATCCGTTCCTTTGCCTCTTCTACCGGCTCCCCCTCTTTCGTAAGAAAATTGTCCACAAACTTATCGGCAATCTTATTGAAGCCTCCCACTGCCCCTTCCTCAATCTTCTTGTAACCGCCGACCACCCCTTCTTCGATCCTTTTGTAGCCGCCGACTACTCCCTCTGCGATTTTTTCATTTGCCTCCACGAGCTTTGATTTTGCCATACTGTTATTCTCCTTTTTGTTTGTTATTGATAGATGCATCATACCTGTTGAATGTTTTTATAACATTTAGATTTTGTTTGGGAAATATTAATTCTTTCATGCCGTATCCCCTGCGATTCGTATTAGGGCCGCCTGCGGCACAAATTGCGGTTGAAAAGAAGCCATCGGGCTTATTTTTTCAATCTAGGCAGCGCCGCAAATATGACCGAGAATATTGGGGAAAAATTGGTCCGGGAATTGAAAAAGGGCTATCCGTTTGATTGGATAGCCTTTCGAATTTAATATCACTTATCTATTGTTTATTTTCTCATTCGGATGCGGCCACAGGGCCATTCATGCGTTTGTCCTGCTGTCAGAGGAGCGTACAATCATACTCCCTGTCAAAGGCCGGGAAGTCCGCTGTTTATGCGGCTTCCCGGCTCTCTGTTTCCTATTGCCATAATCGAACCTTTTTTAATATTTATAGAATCCTTCTCCAGAAGACATCCCTAACTTGCCTTCATCAATGTATTTTTTTAATACGGCCGCCATTTCTTTGAAATTGTATGGCATCATCATTTTCTTCAGGAGCGGGCTTAGGAGTCCGGGTACCTTCTGATATTGCATAACGATATTATACGCGGTAGTAAGCCCAACCGTATCGATGATCTGGAAAGGTCCCTTGGGAGCGCCGGTACCACGTGTCCATGCAATATCAATACTATGTGGATCGGAAACCCCTGCCACATAGAGATCAAGGCCGCTTAGAAGAAAAGGAACCAGCATAGAGTTTAACAGGTAACCATTTTTTTCCTTGCGGACCGGCAGCGCAATCATTCGGATCTCGTTGCTGAATTCAATCAGTTCATCAAAATACCGGGAATCGGTCTTATCCTGAGCCATGATCTCCGCTGTATTGTTCTGCCAGATAGAATTGGCAAAATGAAGAGATAGATATTTGTCAGGTCTTCCGGTATATTTTGCGAAAACAGAAGGAAGTAAGGTAGAAGAATTGGTAGCAATGACAGTCTTTGCCGGAAGGCACGGAGCCAGCTTTTGATAAAATTCTATCTTATCTTTCTCATTTTCCGCCATGGATTCAATGACCAGATCTGCATCCTCCACCGCTTTTTTCATATCCAGCTCCAGCTTCAGACCGGAATAGGCGTGCTCAACCTTTGCAATGCATTCCTTTTTATCAAAGGTGTCTCCATCCGCAATACCTGCAGCCCAAGGGCCTTCCCCGTTTTCCATATTTTCGATGGTATCCAGATAGGTTTTCTTCAGATAATCAAGCTTTGGCTGGGTACGGCCGATGGAACCTTCAGATCTAAGCCAAATTGTTACATCAAATCCACAATAAGCACTCTGAAAGGCAATCTGACTGCCAAGTACACCACCGCCTGCTACTACGATTTTCTTATAGCTCATAACGATTCTCACTTTCTGCATCTTGACCTATTAATGATACTTTTGTATCTTTATTTTAGATATTAACAGTGTTTCATTGCAGTGTCAATTCAAAGAGGCAGTATTGATACTTTTGCGGCAAAAAAGTATCTTAGAGAGGAGATATATATAGTGAGTCGAAGGAATGAGTCTACGGAATTCCTGCTGGAATGCATGGCAGATTCTCTGATCGCATTAATGAAAGAAAAAGAGTACAGCAAAATAACAATCAGCGAGATCACCAAAAAGGCTGGTGTTGGGAGAGCCACTTATTTCCGTCATTTCAAAAGCAAAGAAGAATTGATCATTTATAAGCTAAAAATGTGTTGGGAGAGATGGGCGGAAGAATCCGGGCTTCGGATGACAACTGGTTTTGCTCTTGAAAATGCGGAAGCCTTTTTCGAATTCAATTATGCTAATAGAGAATGGTTTCTCCTTGCGTATGAAGCAGGGCTGTCACAAACACTGCTTTCGGCTTTCGACGCTATCTTTACAGAGCACAGAGAAGCCAAAGAACAGCAGTATGCCAATGCTTTTTTCAAATATGGCCTTTTTGGTATTCTGAATGCGTGGATTTTGAACGGATTTGAAGAATCTCCTGAAGAAATGATAAAGATAGGGGAAAAAATTATTTCTTCCATTGTCTATGATGCAATGCAAAATTAGCCTTAACATTTATTTCCATAGGGATACGCATCCCTATTTCACTCCAAGATACCGCTCCGGCCGCTCCGCTGATGCCAGCCCCAAAAAGCCAATCCCTTTTCCCTTGTATACTCCTTTTTACATTTTCTATGTCCATTTTGCTCGCTGCTACGCGGAAATAAACGATAAATATGGCCGCCGTTACCGCCCAGGGACAGCTGCTTCCATATTAAATTTTTCTGCCTCTGATAATACAACCTGCCCGGCAGGTGTCACGTCATTAAGAATGACTATCTTCATCCCCCGGAACCTCTTTCCAGCACTGCGGATCAGCATCATAAAAGTCACCCGGCATCCCCTGGATGCTGTGGGCTCCGCTTGCCACCGCCGGGCATCCCCGGCACCATGCCTTCAATTCACATTTGGAACATTTCTTAAACCTGTCATACTCACGGTACTTCTCCATCTGGCAGACCCACACATCCGCCAGCCTGTCCTCGAAGACGTTTCCCACCTTACTGCTTAGCACCCTTCGGCAGGCGTACACATCCCCCGTGGGCAGGATGGTCATATGGCAGTTGCCGCAGTTGCATCCCCCATAGATCATGCCTTCCTCGGCATCCTCCGGGATCTTAAACTCTCCGGTCTCATACTCGTACAGCGTCCACAGATGATCCTTTTTGTTAAAATAGGTCTCACACCCGGCGGCTTCATACTCTTTGAACTTCTTATCGCAGACAGTCAGAAGCTTCCTGTACTCCACAGGGGTTATCCCCGTATCCTTTTCCTCACTGGTAGGGCAGTATCTGGCAAATGCGAACACATCCGCCTTATGCGCCACTACCGTGTCAATGATATCCGGAATTTCCTTGATATTCGTGCCGGATACCGTAGTCATGACTACCGCCCGGATGCCCGCCCGCTTCAGGCAGCCGATCTTCTCCAATGTAATATCAAAGGAACCGGGCTTGCGAAACCAGTCATGGGTCTCCCTCATCCCGTCAACGGAAAGCTGGTACTTTTGGCAGCCATATTCTTTCAGCTTCTTACAGACCCCGTCATCTAAATGGAACGGATTACCCAAAATCGCAAATGGAATGCTTTTCCCTTTCAGCAATGCAAGCAGTTTCCAGAAATCCGGATGCAGAATCGGATCACCTCCTGTAATATAGAAATAGGGAAGCCTGTGGTACATCTCACAGAAATCCTCACAGTTCGCCACAATCTCCTGCATCTGTTCCCAGTTACAAGAATCCGGTTTCTTGCAGTTGTTTTCGGAAAAAATATAACAGTGCCTGCATCTCTGATCACAGTCATCTGTGATATGCCACTGAAAGGCAAAGTATTCTTTCATGGATTCTCCCTCTCTTTCAACAAATCTTTCTATGCAAAACCCCAAAAGGTGAAAATCTTTCAAAAATCCCCGGCAATCCGCCCAACCGCGGACTGCCGGGAAATGCTTCGAAGCCGGTATCCTGACTACTTATCACCGGCTCCGCAGGCGGAACCACATGCCGCAGGCTTCTCTTCCGGCTTATCCCCTTTCCGGTTCGCAATTTTATTATATCGGGTTATTTTGGGGGAAAAAAGTACGCACTTTTTTATAACCCAGTCACAAAAAAGTAACCCACCCATTCATGCATTTGCCGTGCCCACTCATCATGCCCTGCTTGACGTATCATCCGGTACACTGTAACTGGACCTTTTTTGTACTTTTCATAAATTATCCCCATTAGCTAATTGCCAATTTGGAGCCCCGCATCTCATCAAGGGAGTGGAAATCTTTTCCACATTGTCAAGGGATGAATTCGGAATGACAAAAATCCCCCTCTGCACAAAAAGAGGGGGATTAAAAACACATTTTCGATTCTGGCTGTAATTTTCAAAATTTACCCAACAAAGTCATAAATGAACTAATCTATAATTTTACTGTTATCAATAGCGGAATATTGCATTGATAAAATTTGTATTAATTTTTGGTATCTGAATTTTCTCTCGGATATATTCCATGACAATGTCCGCATTTTCAACAAAGGCGTTTGAGATGATATCTGACCTACGCTGGTATATCAACAGTTCAAGTAGTTCTGAATGTTCCATCCAGAAATGAAATACAAATAAAATCAGGCTATTGGGTTGATTCAAATCAGGTTTACTGGCAACATAATCACTGAGAACCTTTTGAAAAAGTTGATTACATTTCCAATATAAAATATCAATAACCAAATCGAAATTCCGATAAAACGTAGCACGGCTTACGGTAGATTCTTTTGTAATATCTACAACTGTAATTTTATCAAACTCTCTTTTCTTCATGCACCGTTCTAAACCTTCATACAGAAGTTCCGCTGACTTTATTGCTCTTACGTCGTCTTTTATGTGATACATTTTTGCTCCTTTTGACTTGTATTGTATACCATCCTTGCCACACTTTTAAAAAATATGATATACCCAATCTGCCGGACTATAGATTTCCGGCAGACGGGTTAATGTTCTTTCTTGGACGTCCCCTGGGATGCCTGGGTTTATTTTCCACCTGTTCCTTTGGCTTCGGCTTGCGGCCGCGTTTCTTTGGTTCAGGTTTTGGAACAGGTGTCGACAGTCCAAGAGCCTCAAGTTCTTCGAAAACTGTTTTTAAAGTGTGTACCCCATACCCGTCATCGGTGGCGGGTATGGGAGGCCCATCTGACTTGCGCCATGCGGAAGACAGAAAATCCTATCATTCCTCCCCGTCTTCCGGGCTAACTGTCAGCATCAAACTTCCAGTAAATTGTGTGCCTTGCAGAACAATAAAATTTTTCCCGGCATGGATCGTAAATTCGTATTTTCCTTCTTTTGAAAGATCCGCAAGGAGGATCTCATTGCAGCCATCCATACGGTATAACCGGGCTTCACCGGATTGAATCGTGAGAGAATAAATTGCGCACAAATCACTTCCGTTTTCCCGTTTAAGTGACGTGCCGCCAAAAATGTATTCCTCTCCATCAAATTCACTATAATCGGCTTCATATGTCCCAACATAATTATCAACGCCTTTTTCCCGATTTCCAATTAAATCCTGGTCATCCGTTATAGAATGGGTTGCAAAGGATTCTGACCATTCGTTTGCTTCCTCTAAGAAGCTGTCCCATAATTCACCGAGTTCCCGACGAATGCCATCTTCATTGTCGTTAAGTTCTTTTACCATTCCGACTGCCAGATCAATACCGCATCCGGCAAGGCCAGTCAACAGCAGGATAGATACCACCACAGAAACTAATTTTCGCATCATATTGTCTTTCCTTTCGCGTTCATATTTAAAATAGTGCGCACAGTCCCCGAAACCTTTCAAGGCTGTACACATTTTGTCCGTTTCTCAGACCTGTCTTTTATAATTCATTGATGGTCTCCGTCACTGCCATCTCCCGCATCCGCTTGGCTGGGGCATGGATGGCGGCCAGTGTTGCTGCCATAACAAATGCCAAAACGATAAGTAGACGGGAAACGGGCAGTGCCCATACTGCCTGCTCCTGGCAGATACGCTCATGGAGATGCTGTTCATAATGTTCAGCAGCGTAACTATAGCGATAATCGCCAAAAAGCCATAGACGCACAGAACAAAAGCGGTATAAGTACCGGAAGTTCGCAGCGCACGCTCATCCCGGAGAGCAGTGCCTTCGTCCAGTACTCCGCTTATGGCGGCAACATCCTCATCTGTCACATCGCCCGCAGTCTGCACCATCACAACAGAATAGGCGGTTATGCCGGTCATCCGAACAAAGGTTTCGCCGGAGGCAATGACGGAAACTCTGCCATGGGAGAGGCCGTCTTCGCTGAACAAGTCAGATTTCAGTATACCCGCCACGGTCAGATTTTCGCCGTCCACCTGAATGATATCTCCCTTCTGGAGTGGGGCGTTTGGATCGCAGATTACCAGCACAGAGTCGGTATTCCCATAGACTTTGGCGAGGCCGCTCCCCTTTCGTAGTCTGCCGTCCTTTTTCAATGCATCCAAGTCAAAATCATCAAAGGAGAACAAATCCACCGTCTGAGGTAAGCCTTCTTTTCCTAACCTGGCCGGAACCTCAAAGATACTTCGCCTTGCAAAAATATTTTCCACACCGTCCGATACTTTCAGCACCCGGTCTGCGCAATGCTGCGGCTGTGGGTAATCATAACAATCGTCTGTTCATACTTTCTTGAAGCTTTTTTCAGCAGGGCAATCACCTCTCTGCTGTTCTGCGTGTCGAGATTCCCGGTGGGCTCGTCCGCAAAAATCAGGGCAGGACGGGTAATCAGGGCGCGTCCGATTGCCACACGCTGCTGCTGTCCGCCGGACAACTGGCTGGGCAGATGACTGCGCCGTTCCTTCAGGTTAAGTACGGAATGCAGTTCTTCCAGATATTTTCGATCGGGCTTTTGCCGGATCCGGATTCCCCGACGATTGCCACATACTCGCCCTTTGGAACGGAAAAACTGACATTTCTTAAAGCGTGTACCGCTGCTCCGCCGCTTCCATATGTTTTACTAATATCATTGACTTTTAATAAATCCATTTATAAAAATGCCTCCTTCTGTTTTGATAAGCTCAACTATAACAGAGGAATCCTACAGCAACATTACAGTTTTCCTACAATTCTGTAGGGAAATGAAAAACGGCTCCGGTGTTTTTCAATACAATGCCGTATTCCATTTATAACCCATGCCCCGCACCGTGATGATCCGTTTTGGTTCTCCCGGATTATCCTCAATCTTTGTACGGAGCCTGCGGATATATACGGTAAGGGAATTGTTGTCTATATAGCTTTCATCGCAATCCCACAGCTTTCCTAAAATCTGTTCCGGGGAAAGGATCTGATCCGGGTTTTCCAGAAATAAGCACAACAGTTTATATTCGCTGGCTGTCAGGTCAAGCTGCCTGCCCTGTTTATAAACCTCACCTTTCAAGAGGTTTATATTGATATCGTTAGAGTGTAGTTCCGTAACGGCAGTATTGAAATTTTCGCTCCTGCGCAGCAGTGCGTTGATTCTCGACAGGAACACCGCCAATTTGAGGGGTTTTGTAATGTAATCGTCACCGCCAATGTCAAGCCCCATGATAATATCCGTTTCTTCATCAGATGCAGTAAGAAACATGATGGGGATTCTTGAAGTCCGGCGCAGTTTCCCGCAAAACTCACAGCCGGAGCCATCTGGAAGAGATACGTCCAGAATAGCCAGGTCATATCTTCCTTCTGTCCATAAGTCATCCGCTTCTACCATGGTACGGGCAACATCTATATTTATATCCCTGCTTTTTAATTGCAAAGGAAAGTCCGTTGATTAAGCTCAGATCATCCTTCAGTAAAAACAACCGTTTCATTTTCCGCACCTCTCAAAACCTATTATGATACTTTCCGATGATTCTCAGTTCATATTTCCTTTTATTTTGACAGGCTCAATTATAACAGAGGAATCTTACAACAAGATTACACTCTCCCTACAAATTTGTAAGGAAAGTTCAGCCAAAAGACCGGGGATCCGGTGTCCCAAATATATTCATCTTATTCCCCGGCCTGCAGTATTCCATTTATAATCCATACCGCGTATGTTATAATCAAGCTGTTAAATCAGGGAGGTGCCACGATAGACAATACATTTTCACACGGCAAAAAGATCCTGCCGGCGGATGACGAGCCGGAGCTTTTGAAAATGGTAACAGCAATTTTAGCGGATGAGGGCTTTCGATATCTTGTTACTGCCCTCAACAGGAAAGAGGGAATTGCCGCCGCCAAAGCACAGAAACCCGATCTGGCGGTTTTGGATGTAATGCTCCCGGACGGCGACGGTTTTTCCATGATGGAACAGATACGCACATGGACGGCGCATCAGGGAAAAGATCGAGGCAGACCCGTCAAAGCCGGTTTCCCTGCTGACCATCAAGGGGCTGGGATATAAGCCGCTTACGAGGAAATAACCGATGAAAACATTTGGAAAATATCTATCAAAATATCTTCTTTCTTTTTTGCTTTTGTCCTTGCCCTTTTCCTTGTCAATATTCCGGCGTTTTCTCTGACATTCCGGGGATCGTATTCCGGGAATACGGTACGGCATCCCCGGCAAATATGTTGGCAGCCGTTGCCGATGATCTGTCTGTCCGCGGCGAGAAAGTGCGCTGCAGAGTGGATGTAAAACAACTTTGGCATTTCAAAAATCACACAATTTACCTTCATGTCACCATATTGAGCGCAAATGCAAAGATACGGTGATAGAAAAAAACACGAAAATTATTTAAAATCGCGCTTAAAGGAGGACAAGGAAAATGATAATTGGAAATAAGCTCAACCAATTAAGAAAACTTTCAGGAATGACACAGGAACAATTAGCAGAGAAAATTAACGTGTCCAGACAGACAATCTCCAAATGGGAGTCAGACATCACTTCTCCCGATTTGGAAAGCATCGTTAAAATAAGCAGGATTTTTCATGTGTCGTTAGATGATCTACTCAAGGAGGCGGAAACAAGTGTGACAAACCGAAATGACGGACAGATAACTTTGGAGGATTTGATGAAAATAAATCTTCATAACAGAAAAATGACGCTGTTACTCATTGGCGGGCTGATTTTTGTTATGGTCAGCTTATTAAATTTCGCTTATGTAATTGCTTTGCAAAGCACAACGCTCAGTACCCAGTATATGCTGTACCGATATATCGCAACAGGGCAATATGCCAATGCCCCTATTGATTATACGCGGTTAATGATACCATCTATGGTTACAGGTGCAATCGGAATGGTACTGTTCATAAGCTATGTTACCCAAAACAGAAAAAAAGGAGACTGAAAAAATGTTTAAAGTAAAAAAGGCTGTTTCATGTTTCATTTTATGTATGCCCATCCTGTCATTATGCGCATGTGGAAAAGAGAATGAAGATGATACTGATGTTTATGAGGAAACCATTGGCGGCCTGGAGGACAATGAACTTTTTGTAATTATCAATACGAATACTCCTCTGCCGGTTTTACTTGTTACGTCACAGGTGTATGATGACGGCACCGGGAAACAGGTTACGATTGCATGTGACGTGTATTATCCGGTGGACAACGAAGTGAAAAACATAGGAACCATAGAGAGTATGGGAACGGCATATCCCGTTTCCTATGATGAAACAGGCATCTATGCGGCTTCCGGCCACGGTATGCAGCGTTTTGAGGTTGAGAAATCCGGTACGCTTAAGCTGGCAGAAGGAATTTATGAGCAATTTGATGAGAATGGAAATGCCACTTATACCATGGAAAAAGAAGATGAAACAACGACTCTTTCAGAAGAAGAATATTATGCTGCTTTTGAAAAATACAGCAATGCTGCCGTTGCAGGATTTTCCTATGGTGCATCAGACTCAGCAGAATGATTTTTACACTGTGCCCTTTTTTAATTTGGTTTAAAGTTTTCTTAAGGAGACCGAAAGGCGTAAAAAAAGCCCGCCCACAAAAATGCGGACGGGCAAAACAGCATTGAAATTATGCAAATAGACGCCCATTTTTACATCAATTACAGCAATTATTATGGCTTGCTGATTTTCTGTTGCCAAAATGCTGCCGTCCTTACTTATCTCTATAATGAGAACCACATTGGACAATCTTTATCGTATTATCTTCTATCCGATAAACAATACGATTCGCATCATCTATCCGCCTGCTCCAATAGGCTGCCAAATCGCCACTTAACCTTTCCGGCTTACCTATTCCATCATATCCATTCCGATCAATATCCTTCAGTAACTGAAGAATCCGCCTTAACGTTTTCTTGTCCTGCTTCATCCAATATTCAAAATCTTCCCATGCCGCGTCAGATCACGACTTAATCATCAAAGTTCACCTCATGTACCGTTCCACCTGTAGCTTCCATTTGTGCCACTGAATCTCTGAGTCTGGTCATATTCTCCTGTGAATAAAACGGATCCACGGATACTTCAAATGGTATGCGCTTTTCTCTTCCCAGCTTTTTTAAGTAAATATTAATAGCAGTTGATAAAGACATCCCTATATCAGCACAAGCCTGCTCTGCTTTTTTCTTTACATCATCCTCTATACGCAAACT
>JAETRI010000132.1 GCA_021770245.1 Lachnospiraceae bacterium | reverse complement strand
CGGTATGCTTTACCTCCGGGGTGCGTAAGTATGCCAGCGCCCGGTCAAGCCGCTGCGTGGCCGCCGCCTGCTGTTCCCATTGCTTCGCTGCCGCCACCACGATGTCATAGGCTTTCTTTTCTCCCTCAATGCTGTCCTGGCGCATGGCCTGTACCGTTTCTGCCCCCTGCGCAATCAACGCTGAAATATCTGTGTTCTCGCATGATACCGTGTGTTCCACCTGCAGCTTGTAGCCTTCCGACAGGTCCCCGGATCGGTGCACCCGGTAATCTTTGTTTTCCTCCAATCCTTCCACCTCCTTAAATCTCCGGCGCATGGCTCTTTTTCGGTGCCGCCTGTGCCGGGGTAGTTTTTTCTGCCGGTTTCACCGCTGCAAGCTGCGCCATGACCGAAGGCCGGTCCGACGTAAATATGGAAATCTGTTCATTCTCCGCCAGCGGCTGCGCCGGAAGGGGCAGCGTTTCGTCCGAATGGGTCAGTATCTGCTCCCGTTTCAGGTCTGCCACGATCTCGTCAAATACCGCATTGATGGCTTTCCGTTCCGCACCCTCCGGGAAGGCTTTCAGGACTGCCATTTCCCCGCCTTTGTCTGCCACAAAGGTAACGGCACAGTCCGCGTGGCCCGCCAGATAATCCGATTGGCAGGGCAGCTTATCCTTGATATAACAGGCAAAAGCCCTGGCGGTCATTTCCGTATTGCTGTCCCAATAGCCGCCGTCCTTTTCGCACTCCTTACCCATGCGCATGGAATTCCGGTAAAAATCGGTTTCCACCCGCCCGATTTGCGGCGCCTCCTGTGCCTGCATCCCGGACAGCATGTGCTCGAATATTTCCAGCCGTTCCCGCTCACTTTTGGGGATCACCCGCCCGGTGACAGACTTCTTGAAAGCGCTGATCTGCTCCACGGAACCGGCCTCGCCGGACAGGAACGACTCTTTAAGAACCGCGTAGGTTTTCATCTGTTCCTCATTGCCATGCCGTTTCAGGGAACCGAGCACCGCCGAATCCAGCCAGCCTGCCGCATTTTTCCGGGTTCGTTCTGTCTGCGCTTCGGTGCGGGCCGCAGCCTGCTCCAGTGTCTCCGGCTTATATTTCATGGTATCAATCAGCTTCTGGAACGGCGCATAGAGGCGGGGCTGTTCCGAGAGCATCCCATTCGCGCCCATCTTCGTACCCAGGTAATCGTCAAACCCGTGCCACCATTCATGGGCTAAAGAGCCGGCCCCGTGCATCTTCGTAAGGTTGATGACCTTCCGCAGCGGTTCATAATGGGCCGCTGCGTTGCCGCTGCCCCTGGCGCCGAAAGCGATGGCAAGCGTTCCCTGATAGGCAATATCTTTATCACTGATCTGCAAGGCCGACGCCAGATCCTTCAGCGCCTCAAATCCCATGTTGAGGGAAGCCTGCCGGTCATTCTGGTTCATCCAGTTCCCAAATTCACCGCCGCGGAACCCGAAGGCGTCAAGGTAGTGCTGCCCGGTGATCTCCATGCCGTTTCTGTAATCCGGCCCGGTGCGCCGCACATGGGAGAGCTGGGGAGGCACAAACCGCGTCTTTCCGCTTTTGCTGCGCCCTTTTGCCAACGCCTGCACCCATTTCAGGGCGGCCTCCCGCGATTCAAAGTTTGTCTGCAAGATGGAATAGCCCTTCGTCACATAATAGGTGTCAGGTTTCCAGTCATTATTTTTGGAATAAGTATTCTTCCCGTCGTTGAAATGGATCGCATAGCCCTTCGGCACCTTCTGGTCTTTGGAAACGCCAAACTGTTCCTTCTGCGCTTTCTGTGTGAAGTTCCGCTCAAAATGCGCGGCAGAGTGGACCATCAGGGCATTGGACAGCTTGTTTGTAATGGCCGGGTTCTCCCGGCCCTTCTCCGTCGCTTGGTAATGGATGCCGCCGCCCCAGCCCTGCACCTGTTCCAGATACCCGTTTTCCACAAAGAAACGGTCATAGGCTTTCATGGCATCCTCCACGGTGCGGACTTCCGAAACCACGCCCTGCAGCTCCCGTACCGTCCGGATATATTCTTTCTGTCTTGCAAGGCGCTTCTCCGGCGTGTCGTCCCTGCGGTAATACTGCGGGGAGGCGTTCAGCCCGTCCCTCGCCTTTTTGATAAAATAGACCACGCCAAGGGGAATCCCGTCATCAAGCATGGCTCCATAATCCGGTTTCTTCCAGATATTATCCTTTTTTACGAATTTCTCGGCCTCACGCTCATTCATGGCGTCCAGGTCGTTCACATAGAGCCCGCGGTCCTTCCATAAATCTTTTTTTGCGCCGCCGATCTTTTCCCCGAAATCTTCATGCTGCATGTTATCCGCCAATCACTACCACCTCCAGTCTGTCATAAAAAATCACCGCTCCGGGGAAGGGCGGCGTTCCTGTGATTTATCATGCTGCGGGCGTATTCCCATGATCCGGTCCGTCTCCCTGCGGACCAGCCGGTCCACCGCACCCAAATCCTCCGGCCTGACAGCGAACTCCCGGTAATTCTCATACCAGAGCCCCGTGACCGCCGCAATCGGCGGTAGCTTTTCCGGCCCTCCGGGAAAAAGGCGGCAGACCGGACCGCCGTCAAGGAGCATCTGCTTCGCTGTCCCCAGGGGTATGCGGTACATATCCATATCCGGGTTCTGTGCCGCCTCCATATACTCCACATTCAGCCGTTCCTCCAAATCCTGGGGCATATAGGAAAATGCCTGCTCCTTCCATTGGCTGAACCGATTAGAATAGCGGTACTGCCATTCCGTCACCTGCTCCTGCGCATAGAGGTAGCGCCAGGTTTTCAGGGCGTCCTTTTCGCACAGCTCCATTGATTCCCATTTTTCAATGCCTGCCTCCGCCTTCGTGCCGTCCCGGTATTCCATGCTGACGCCGTAGGGGTAGAGGGTATTCCTTTCTATGTCCTGCCGCAGCGTGTCAAGGTCCATCATCAGGACATCCCCGTACAGCCGTCCGCCCTCCTTACGCTCCGTGTGGAACAGGAAAGCCCTTGCGCCGGGGTATTCCGTCATGGCGGCCATCCGGTAAAGCTCTCCTGTGGGATAGTAGGCAGACAGGGCATCAGCAAGCCATATGTGTTTTTTTCCCATGACAGCGATAGAATCCGGCCCGGTGTTGGCTGCCAGTGAGCGCAGGTTGAATTCACTTTCCCGCTGGAAATCCCCGGCCAGGATATGGAGCTCATAGGCAAATATGCCTAAATCCGTATCATGGACTAAGTGAATCTGCGGAAGCGGTTCCTGTTTCAATTTGATTTCCTCCCTTCATTCTGTTTTTATCACCGGCTGCCTTTGTCATGGGAAGGCGCCGGCGGGTTCTTTATTGGCGCTGCCTTTACCGCCTGTTCCCGCATGGCCGCCAAAACGGAAGGCCGGCGCTGTGCCTGCTGTTCCAGCCCTTCCAGCGCGGCTATTGCTTTTTCTGCGTTCTTCTTTATGGTTCCCATGCAGGCACGGCTGGCACGGTAGGGGGCCTTGACATAGCGGGCAATCTCCCCGCCGGTCTTTGCCTGCTGTACCGGTTCCTTTCCCATCAGCGCCAGGCGCATATTTTTCAGGTGTTTTCCTGCCTCATGGTACTCGGAAACGAAAGCGTCGATCCTCTCCATTGCCCGGTTACTGACCTGCTGGTGGTTTTCCGCCCCCTGGCGGATCGCCTCTAACGCCGGTTTCAGGTGCAGGAAATTGGCGAGCCCGTTCAATGCAATCGTACCGCGTTCCTTAAAATCCTCCAGGATATGCCTGCATCCCTCAACAATCTTCCCCTTTAGCTCTGATAATTTCTGCTGCATGGAGGCAATATTGCCTTCCAGCGTCTTGCAGGTCTTTTGTAAGGAGGCTTTCAGGGAGCGGTCCTGCATTTTCTGCAGGTCCTCCCGCATGGCCGCCAGCTCGCCGACCGCTATGGAAAGGCGGTCCTCCATCCCTGTGACAGATTCGATCAGTTTTGCGAAGTCCGCATAGGCGGGGGAATCATTTTCCTTTAAGAGCGCAAGCAGCGCCTTAACCTGCTCATTTTCCGCAATCGGCGTTCCCGTGCCGGAATCCGTATATGTCCTTTCCTCCGCCATTTACGAATCTCTCCCCTCTGCCGGCGTCTGCCCTCCGGCAATCTTGCCGACAATCTCCGGCCCGGTCTCGTAAACCTGCATGAGCCGTCTGGCCGTGCCGCTGGGCTGCGCCGCTCCGCTAGTCCAGAGCCGGACCGTCGAAGGGGCGACATTCATCAGGAGCGCAAAGCCTTTCTCGTTCATATCCAGTTTTTCCATCAGCGCCTTAACCATGTCGGGGCCGTAGTCCGGGCACCGGGCGGCTTCGGCGATCATCTGTAAAGCCGTGTTCTCTGTGTTCATCATTTCTTGAAATCCTCCTTGTCAAATCGAAACAGCCGCCTGTTTCCGGCGGCATTGCTG
>JAETRI010000131.1 GCA_021770245.1 Lachnospiraceae bacterium | reverse complement strand
AAGCCCGCAAGCTCCCCGATCTCCATGATCCAGTACCCCTGCAGCTTCTCCGCCGCCGTCTTGTCCTTCGTGTCGCTTAAGTTCAGGCTGTCGGAGAACCAGTCCCCGGCAAGCCGGGAAATGAGCGTACTCTTGCCCACGCCCTGCGGCCCGTTCAGCACGAGCATGGTGTCAAACTTACAGCCGGGGCTTAACACCCGGCAGACCGCCCCGCATAAGGTCTTGCGGGTGACGGCACGGACGTATGGCGTGTCATCCGCGCCCAGGTAGTCGATGAGCAGCGTGTCCACCCGCGGCACCTTATCCCACTCCGGCAGCGCATCGAGGAACTCACGCACCGGGTGGTAGGAGCGGTCATCCGCCGCCTTCGTCACGGCGATATTGTAATTGCGCATGGAGAACGTGCCATAGTTCAAATCCACATAGGAGATAAGCTGCGCATCGTCCGCATCCCGCCAGAACCGCCCCGGATGCTCCCACGGCACTGCCCCCTTGATCTCCATGCCGTCGCTTAACTGGTTGAACACGATGCCTTTCAGCTTTTCATCGTTATTCAGGATGAGCAGAAGGTTCCGCAGGGTGTTCTTCACCACCGTGGAGCGTTTCTCATACTCTAATTCCTTCTGCCAGTCCCCGCTTTCCCCGAAAAACTCCTTCTCCGCTTTCTCCATCCGCTCCCCGGCAATGGTCATCTTCACGTTCTCATCACTGACCGCAAACTCGCTCATGGCGGAAAAGGAAGGGAGCTTCGATGCCTCCGTATCCTCCGCCGCTTTTTCGTCCAATTCCCCATACCTGTGTATCCGCACCATGTCAAAGGCGTTCATCAGCCTGCCGCAGGCCGGGTCGGTGGCATGGTGGGAGTAGGCGAACTTCCCCTCATAAATGACCACGCCCGCCTGTGAGTCTGCCGGGATATAGTCATACCGCCCCGGCATGGCGCTTGGCTGATAGACATCTGACAGAAATGCGGCTATCGCATCCTCTATCGTGTAAGTCCGGCAGAATGCGCCGATCACTCCATCCTTCGTGAGCGGGTCTACCTGCTTGCGCATCTCCCTCTGGACGATGTTCTGCTGGCGGCTGCTCACCGGCCACTCGGAGGAATCCCGCCAGTCCTTATACCGTGATAGCACATCGTCCGGATTTAACGGCTCTCCTTCAATGTCACGGAAAATAAATTCCCCGTCAGCGGAGGTGGACGGCCAGTACATGAGGCGGCTCGGCTCGTAGGTGGTGTCATCGAACATCTCAATCCCGATGTCCTCCGCCACCTTCCTTGCGATTGCCACATATTCATCCGGCGACACCGGGCGCGACAGCGGGATTGCTAAACGATACCTCGGATTCTCCGGCGTGTGCTTATGGGTAGAATAAATAAGACAGCGGTAATTATAGAGCATTTCTATCTGCTCAATCACGCCCGGAACTGCATGGTCCATATCCTCCACAATCATGGTACGGTATTCCACGCTGTCCTTCTTCCGTCTGCCGCCTTTCAGCCTCCCTGCCACATAGCCGCCCACATCCTTAATGGCGTCCTGCTTCGCTTTCGTCATTTTCATATACTGCTCCACGGTCTCCGCCGTGCGGATGGTGTGGGAAATTCGCTCTATAAATTCATCCAGCTCCATCTCCACGTTGTTCCACCGCTTCTCCATCCTCGAATTGCCTGTTGCTATCTGTATCCTCATTCCTTCCTGCCCTCCAATAATTTCAGATTTTTCACGCACTGGTTATAGATGATCTGCTCTTCCCTTGCTTTCCTCCGGTAGAAATGCCATTCCTCCGTATTCGCTCTAAGGGACTCTGCTTTTTCCGAGAATGCCTTTATCCGCCCGGAATGCTCCCGTGCCTTTATCCGTAAGAACTGCCGCAGTTTCTCCCTGTCATCCTCTTTCGCAAAGCGCCGGATCAGCGGGAACACTTTCTTTGCCACCGCTAACCTGCATGGGAAGAATTCATGGATATAAAGCTCCATCCTCCCGTTTTTATAAACCATCTTCACCGTTTCCTTTTCCGCTTTCTGCTCCGCCATGCGCATCCCGCCGTAGGCTGTGGGGTCATGGTACCCTTCCGCATTCCTTCTCTCCATAAATTTCTCCCTCTACTGTTTTTGGTAAAATGAACAACTGTAACCATCCGCTCTCAATGGCAAGCCCTCCGCCCACTTCGGCTGTATTGCCATGATCTCACACATCTCATCCACGGAGCCGATACCCTCCGGCACTTCCGCTATGATCTCATCATGGCAGTGCATCACGATGGGGTATCCCTTCTTCTCCACACGGAGCATCGCCTCCGCCAGTAAATCCCTAGCCGTTCCCTGCACGATATTCTCCACCAGCTTGGGGCCGTAGGTTTCTATCCGGCTCCATTTCTTATTTTCAGAAATCCCTTCATAAGTCAGGCCATCGCGCCCGAATCGGTTCACAGCCATCCTCGGCTTCACATAGGACAGCTTCCTTCCGGACGGGAGCGTGATAAATAAAATCCCGCTCTTATATTCAAAAATGATCTTTCCGACCTTCGTTTTCTGCTTTTCGGTGACTGCCTTAATAGCGGCGGCATCCACGTCCCACCAGAACTGCACCATATGCGGATTCGCCTTTCTCCATGCCGCCACGAGCGGAGGAAGTTCATCCTCTGTCAGCCCCATATCCAAAGCCCCCATTGAAACGAGTGCGCCAGTGGAGCCCCCATATTGGCAGGCGAGGGAAGCTACTTTACCTTTTGCCCGCTCCGAACTGCCCTTTCCGATCTCCGCCATAGGAATGCCGAACATCCTTGATGCCGTCATTTCATACAGCTTCCCGTCACCACGGAAAACGTCCAGCACCCATTCCTCGCCGGAAAGCCACCCCATGACACGGGCTTCAATGGCTGAAAAGTCCGCCACCACAAAGCGGCAGCCCTGCTTTGGAATGAAAGCTGTGCGGATAAGTTCCGAGAGGACATTCGGTGTGGAATCATATAATAATTCGATATCCTCAAAACGCCCCTGCTTCACAAGCTCCCTCGCCAGTTCCAGATCAGGTAAATGATTCTGAGGTAGGTTTTGGATTTGGACCAGGCGCCCCGCAAACCTTCCGGTCCTATTGGCTCCGTAAAACTGCAATAAGCCATGCACCCGCCCGTCTGAGCAGACAGACCGCTCCATAGCCTCATATTTCTTTACAGACGTTTTTGCCATCAGCAGCCTTAATCTGAGCAGTTCCTCCACTTCCCCGTCCGTCTCCGCTATCATTTCTGCCACTGCCTTTTTGGAAAGGCTCTCCGCCTCCATCCCCATGTCCCCAAGCCAGCCTTTTAGCTGCGCCACGGAATTGGGGTTCTCCAAGCCCGTCAGTTCATAGGCGCGTTTCGTCACCACTTCCTTATGCAGACGCTCACAGGAAACCGCATTCCTTACCAGCTCCATATCCACCAGCACGCCCCGGTCATTGATGCGCTGGTCTAAACGGTACAGTTCCATCTCGCCCTCCGGGATGGGGAAATTGTGCAGCTTCCTGCGGATGGCTTTCTCCACGTCCACATCCCGCTTGCAGTAGGTCTTGAAAAGCTCCCACTTCTCCGGCGCATGGCAGGGGAGGTTCCTCGTCCTGCCGCCGTTTGCTTTCGTGGGCTTACACGGGACGCAGAAATACCGGATCAGTTCCTTCCCTTCCTTCATCTTCTGCTCGTCCAGCCCAAGCACCCTGCCCACATCCTCCAGTGACCGGGGCAGGGCAAGCATGGTCGCCTGTACCGCGCTGCAATGCCAGGACTCCGGGGGAATGTACCTCCCGAAATGTTTTGACAGGCAGGTTCGCTCGAAGTTGGCGTTGTATGCCGTCTTGGTCACTGACACATCGAAGATGGCTTCCTCCACTTCTGCCGGGAATTTCTCCCCCTGCGCAAGGTCTATGATCTGTGTTTCCCCTCCGTCAAAGGAATAGGCAAACAGCAGAATCTCAAAAGCAGGGCTGTCCGCATAGGCGTATACCCCGCATTTAACTAAATCCACATCGCTGAAACTTTCAATATCGGCTTCTAAGATTCGCCCCATTTCATGGCTCCTTCCTGTGTAGATACTTTGGATGACGGGCGGCAGTCACCCGCCGCCCTGATATTCCTATCCAAGAAAATCTTCCTCGTCATCCACTTCCACCGCGTCAAAGTCATCCTCCGCGTTCGTCCTGCCGCCCAGCGACTCCCCGTCACGCAGTTTCTGGATGTTGCCAAGCCCTGCGGCGATTCCCTTATTGCCGTTGGTGGAAAAGCCGTAGAAGTTCACGCTGATCCTGCCATAGCACCCGGAATACACCTCCGACTGGTCAAGGATGGGCTGTACGTTTTTATCCACCACCTGCGGCGCCTGCTTGCTGTTGGCGTTGAAGAAATAGCTGTCCGCATACGCCTCATCCTCCGGGCGGTC
>JAETRI010000130.1 GCA_021770245.1 Lachnospiraceae bacterium | reverse complement strand
AGTTTCATCACAAGGCCGGTGCTGCTCATCATCTCCGTTACTTTGGAATCCAGTTCCGTCATGGATTCCCCCATACTGGAAACATCGGAAATGACACCGTCCAGTTCCCCGATGATATTCCTTGCCGTGAATACCGCCGTTCCGTCTAAGACCTTATCCCCGGCTTTCGTGATCCTCGAATACCCGGAAGGCTCCGAGGCGGCTGTGGTGCCTGCCTGTGTGCAGACCAGTGTCGCCCATCCCGGAGCGCCCACTGCTGTCACCGCATCACCAACGGAATAGGAAGTGGCGCGGGTGAGCGTCTCCCCTCCGCCGCCTCCACCGCCGCTCCCGGCTTTCAGCGTGGGGAATACTTTTGTCAGCCCGTCCAAGCCTGCGGAAGATACGGAGAAGATGGCAAGTTCCAGGTCATAAGAGGAATTGTTATAATTGATATTCACATCTGCATCCAATGGCGGAAGTTCCGCTGCCGCCTGCGCCAGTATCTTTATTGGCTCATCTGCATTAGATAAATCCAGATGGATATATACCCGCCCCTGCAGCGTCTCCCCCACATCCGCAAGGCGCACGTCAATCTCCGTTTCATACACCTCAAAGAACCGGCCACGAATCATGCCAAAGCCCTGCGAGATATGAAGCACATTCCCTCTCGCATAAGTGACTTCACATCCTTTGAAGATGCCGCTTCCGGGGATTGCCGTCTCATAGATGATGGCGTCATCCTGCGGCGTGACGTTGCCGCCCTTATAGGTTTTCAGTGTGATATTGTCAGCCATTCTCCTGCCTCCTTAAAATCTTAGTCAAGTCCAGCCGCACTGTGCCGAATACCAGCTTTGTGTTTCTGCCCCGCTCCCTCCCGGTGAGGATGCTCCGGTAGCTTTCCCCGTCTGAAATAATGTCTGCCACCTGCCCGAATTCCAGTTCCTCCGGCCTTACCAGCGCGTCACCGTTCATCATGGTAAGTTCTATGAGGTTGGAATAGGAAAGGTTGGCAAACTTGTTATGGGCGGCGTTTATAGCCGCGCTCTCAAAACTGCTCCCCTCCTCATGGGAAACCGCCTGCATCTCACACACCACAGGCGTGATGCGGTCATGGTCTTTCGTGTCATAGCCAAGATCAGAATGCAGATAGTACACCCTTTTTGTTTCATAATCGGAAGAATCATAAATTACCAGTTTATTCACATCGGCACTGACCTGCTTTATTGTGACGCTCTTTTTGATGATGTTGGGAAGGTCGCTCTCTATGGTGATGATGCCTGCCGCCGCTTTTCCCACGGTGATCTGCACTTCCCGGTTCTGGATGTCCAACTTTGTCTTTACAAGGATGCTGTATTTCTCCATTGCCGGGATAATAACGGAATCAATCAGGTTCACGATATTGTAATGCCCGCCTTTATCAGAGGGCGTGATATGCAGGTTCCAGTCCTTTGTGGCAGTGGCCGCACTGACCGAAAGCCCTTTGATGTTCTGCATCCCATCCTCATTGGTGATGAACATTTCACGGATGCGGTCACAGATGAACTGCTCCATGCTCCCCTGCCCCTGCAGGTCTACATCGAAAAGCACATCCGTATTCAGCAGCTCCATCAATGGCTTATAGGAAATGGTCTGTAACTTCTTTGACTTATCCGTGCCATAGCCGATCTCTGTCACAATCCCGGCATACTCTTCATCCCCTCTGCTGATGCGGATATAGTCCTGCTTTTTCACTCCGGGCAGGGCAAGCACCGTGACCGTGTTGCCATCGGAAGATAAATAGTCCTCTTTGTAGGTAATCTCATTCACATTGG
This sequence comes from Lachnospiraceae bacterium, assembly GCA_021770245.1. Classification (GTDB taxonomy): domain Bacteria; phylum Bacillota; class Clostridia; order Lachnospirales; family Lachnospiraceae; genus Eisenbergiella. The sequence continues at coordinate 2,658 of JAETRI010000130.1, read as the reverse complement.
TATTGCCCACCATCTCAAAATCCGGCGTGAAGATTTCCACGTTATACGGTCTCATAGCTGATCCTCCCTTCCACCATCACGTTTAAGATATTCAGCCCGTCATGCACCACGGAGATGCGGTTGCTGCCGTACTGCAGGTGGAAGAACCGCTCCGTGGTAAAATCGCACATCTGGTACCTGTCCGCCACCACCTCATCACTGACGCCCCTCTCCGTAATGCTGTAGGGAATCTGCGTGGTATCAATGACCAGCTTATGCCCGTCCGGGATGCTGCCTTCATACCGCCCGGTCTCATAAAGCACGTTGTTCACATAGTGCTTCCATACCGGGTTTACGCAGGGGCCGTACACCGTCACCCTGCATGGGCTGTCCCCGTAGCTGTCGCTGTCGATCATGAGGGTGTTCTGCGTCACATCCGCATAGGCGTAGGTGTATTCGTAGGGATAGATTTTCCCTCCGATGGAGAGTGTGCCGCTGTAGCCGGAAACATTCTTATAAAACAGCCCGGTTGCCGTGAATGCCACTTCACAGTCCAGCCCTGCCCCTCCTGTTATTAATTCACTTTTTGCAATCTCCGTCATCCGCACCGGGACGCGGAAAGCCTCCTCCATCTCATAGACGAGGGTAAGCGGCACTGCCCTGACGAACCGGGAGAACGCCCTGTAATTCACATAGGCATTCCTGCCGCCAAAGAAAATGCGCCCGGTCATCACTCCCTGAGAAAATAATTCCTCCAAAGGGATGAAGTCCGTGCCGATCTGTTCATACTGCGTCCCGTCCTTATAGCCGAAACCTCCAATGGAATGGAAAAAGGATGTCCGGGCATTCAAATCCCATGACACCCCTTCCCCGTTAATGAGTCTGAATTTCCTTATCATGAATACGCCTTTCCAAGTTCTCTGTTCAGCCCGTCAGATAACTCCCCGACCAGTGCGCCGGAGTCAAGCACCACCTGACTGTTTGCCAGCCTCGGCAGGTACTTTGTCACCACTTCATACATGGCATCCAGCCTTGCCGCCAGTGAGGAATTTCCGTTCCCGCCATTCCCGGCTGATGAGATGCTCTCCATCGCCCCTGTCGCGGGGATGAGCGTCCCGGCCAGTTCCTTCATGGGACCGGTCAGCTTCCCTAAGTTCCCGCGGATGCCTTTGCCGAGCAGGTCGATCATATCAGGCATAAAGGTATGGAAGTTGGAAAGCGGCCCCTCGTCCGGCTCGGAGAAATGCAGAGAGAAGCGCGTGTTTCCCCATCACAGCACCTGCGCTTCCTGCATCAGCGCCGGGTAGTCCTCCGGCTTCACCGCCGAGAGCTTCGCCGCGCCGTACTTCTGCAAAAGTTCCTTTATTTCCTTTGATTTCCCCTCCTGGGTCTTCTGAGCCATCAGCGCACGGATGCCCTCCAGCGTGGCGGGATTCTCCTGCTGTGCTTTTTCTGTTTTTTCCGGCTGTGCCTGCTTCTGTTCTTTCACAGCTTTCTCCTTCGTGCCTCCCTCCGCTTTGGCAAGGCCGCGCAGACCTTCCGCAACGATGGAGAAACCTTCCGCAATCCTTAATAATTCACTTCCCATTTACATTCCCTCCGTTTCCTTGAATATGACTTTCTTTCCCTGTTCTGTGGCATAGGCGATCTCCGCCGCCATCCCTTCGGTTGCTTCCCCGAACACCCACACCTCGTCACACAGGGCGAGCAGCTCCATCCCCATAGAGATGCCGAGCCGCCTCTCTTCCTCTATCCCCTCATTCAGGAACTGTGGGAATAAGAGGTGCGGCGCAATGGGGAGATGCCCTTCCTCACACGCCATGCGGCTGTAGGCCGCCGCCCTCCTTGCATTCCCTTCCATGTTGCCGCGGAAGGGGCTGCAGATAAAAACCTTCTTACGCATCAGCGCCTCCATCCTTTCTTCATTTTCCTGTCATGCGCCGCCTTCGCGGCTTCGTAGGCTTCCACTTCCTTCTCGATCTGCACCAGCTTGGCGGCGAGGCTTTTCGCCACGATGCTGATCGCCTGTAAGATGCCGATGAGCTCCTGTGATTTTTCCATAGGCTCCATTCCTCCTTTCCCGTAATCTGGAAGGTTCCGAAATTTACCCTCCTACCTTTCGTAATGACACTTTTTCTGTTTTCGGTGGGCTAAAATGAAATTTTCTTGAAAACCGTTCGACATTTCCTGCAAAATATGTCAAACGGACTTTTTCTCTGCCGGAAAAGGTCATTTGCTGTCAACCTCAAAACCATGCTCCGAGAAAAATTTCCGCAGCTTGGATAATATTCTCCGCTTATGGTCGGAAAGCGTCCGGGGGTTCTGCTCCTTCATACCCGCATAGTCAGCAAGGGACATTTCCTCCCCGAACACCTTCATGGCAAGTTCCCTCTCTTCTGGCAGGAGGGAATCCATCGCATCCGCAAGCACTCCGAGCAGCAGCTTTTTCTCCACCAGATCATCAACCCCCGGCAGCTCCATGTCCGGGATACCCACTTCCTCCGAGGCGTTATCCCGCCATGCCTCATATGATTCTTCTGTATAACCGTTCTGCTCCATCACTTCCCGGTTCCTCTGCTCATGCTTTTTCTGCTGCCACCACGGGCGGTAATATCTCTGGTATTCCTCTTCCGTAACATTCATTGTGAATTCTTCGTTTCCTGACTTGACTGTGATTTT
>JAETRI010000129.1 GCA_021770245.1 Lachnospiraceae bacterium | reverse complement strand
GGACAGACTATCAGTTTATCACAAAACGCAGGATGAAAGGGATCCAGAAAAAAAGTAAAAGGAGATAAAACATTACTATATTTTGCGTACGCAGTACAAAGTGCCACAACCACGGTATTTATCATGGTTTGGGGCACTTACTCGGTTCTCAAAGTGTCAAAAATGAGATCATATAATATTTGCATTTGATGTGCAAGACCGGTTTTGGACCGGCCGTTAAATACAGGAACGGATCTGAGCCCGGACGGCTCCGGCGGCGTAGGCGTAAACTTTACCCAATATGCAAATTTTTCAACACCTTTTTTTCCTGTTGTAATTTACAGATTTTCAGGATATAATAGTATCAACCTGGGATGTTCGATAACTCCTGTCGTTTTGAACCTACATTTACTTTAAACGGGACTCCTACATTGCCGAGTGGATGTCAGGCCCCCATTACGCAGGGGAAGGCAGAAGCGTCGGTTGCGGTAACCCACCTAGCAGATAGCTAGGAGTCAAGAGACGGGAGGCGGCATTCCGGGGGCAAGAAACAGCCACAACCGAGTGGTTTTGTTTCCTTACAAAAGAGGAAAAGCAGCCGCGAGGCTGCTTTTTTCCATTACATCCGGCCGGCACGCGGAAAAATATCGATGCCGGCGGCGGGAAGAAAAGCGGATATGGAGTTTTTGATATGGAAAAAAGAAGTGGTCGCAGACCGGGCAGGGAAGACGGGAAAGATCGTTTACGGTTCGTCAGGGAGGAAATGCGCCGCAGGCAGCGCGCGAGAAAGCGGGCGGCCAGAAGGGCAGCGGCCCTGCGTACGGCGCAGGGAGAGTCGAACCGGGCATCGGCTTCGCGGGAGGCGCAGAGAGGGAGGGACGCCGCAGCGTGGGGAATGTCCCGGGAAAGAACAGGCGCCGGAAGAGAGGGTACATATGAAAAAAGGATTCCCCGCTCGGCAGCTTCCGGGGGGCCGGGAGGGACGCAGGCAAGATGGGGGAAGCTGGCGGCCATCGTCCTGGGGATTCTTCTGCTGGGAAGCCTTTTGTACGGAGCCGTCCGGGAAATCACGGCTCCGGGGCCGGAGGGAGAATACCTGACCCTGCAGGAAGCGGGGAACTTAACCTGGCTGCTCCTGGATACGGCAGGCCGCGGGGAGACGGAAGGCCTTTCGGGACTTTTCACCCAGGAGGCATCCGAAGAAGGCGGAGGAATGCTGACATGCCGGGTGTGGGAGCAGATTCTCGCGCTTTTCCCGGACTGCGGCTATGAAATACCGGATTACTACCGAAAGAAGGATCGGGTGCTTCTTTCCGACTGGTACGATTTCTTTGATGCGGCAAGGCTGATCTGCGACGGGGAGGGCCGGATCCGGGATATGGATTTAACCCCTATCGGAGTCGGCAGCGCGGTGACGGATGCGGAGGGAAGAACGCTGGGGGAAGAGGAACTGATTTCTGCGGAGCGTTCCTATACCTTCCGGACAGAGCGGCTCCCGGACAGTCTGTTTCGCCCGGTGACGGCGGTGGAGCGGGACGGGGTGCTCTATGCCCTGCGGAGCGTGGACGGGACGGAAAGCGGGATTTCCAATATTTGGATTATGGAGGTGGAGAAGGACGGCCTGCGCTGCTTCTGGAACGATTATGAGTTGAGGATCGACGTGCCCGAAGAAGAGCTGCAGGCTCTGGGAGCGGCCAGGGAGCAGGTGGCGGATCTGGGCTTCCTGGAAGGGCGGCTGGCATCGGTCCATATGCGGACGGATAAAATATCGGGCAGGCTTTTGAAGATCCGGGATAACGGGGCCGAGATCGAGGGATACGGGCATCTGCCTTTTGCCGAAACGCTGAAAATCTACCGGCTCCATGGACAGCTGAAAAAGTATTATATCACGGATCTGCGTATCGGTTATGACTTTACGGATTTCGTGGTGGAGGACGGCCGGATCCAGGCCGCTCTTGTGGCGAAGGAGGAAGCCATGGAAAATATCCGCGTACTGGTGAAAACCTCGGATTTCGGCGGGGCGTTTCATGACGCGGTGGAGCTGGAGGCGGACTGCGACCTGAATATCAGGACGGCGGACGGAGGAGAGCAGGTGCTTCCTGCGGGAGAAAGACTGCGGCTGGACGGGGAGAGCGAGCTGTTTGCGGCGGGCAGGGTGCGGATAGAGCCGGCCATCCTCACCGGCCGGATCAGCCTTCTGAACGTGGCGCGCAGCCAGGGAATTCCCGCCTATCGGGGGAGCCTGGAGCTGGAGCGGCAGGCGGACGGGATCGTGGTGATCAACGACGTGCTGCTGGAGGAATATTTATACGCGGTGGTTCCCAGCGAGATGCCCTCCACCTATCCCCTGGAGGCCCTGAAGTCCCAGGCGATCTGTGCCCGCACCTATGCTTATGGAAAGATGCTTCACGCAGGGCTGCCCTCCTACGGGGCCCATGTGGACGACAGCGCCGGGTTTCAGGTCTATAACAACATTACGGAAAATGTGGAAACCACCAAGGCGGTAAAAGAAACCAAGGGAGAACTGCTGTATTACCGGGAGGAATTGGCGGAGGCTTTCTACTATTCCACCTCCTGCGGATACGGTACGAATACGGGAATCTGGCAGAATTCCGTTCCGGCGGACTTCCCGTACCTGCAGGCCAAGGCGGTGAATGTGGCGGGAGTGACGGACGCCCAGGGGGATGCCATCGATTCCGAAATCAACGAGGAGGATATCGGAGGCGCGGAGGATATGACACAGGAGGAAAATTTTGCGGCTTTCATTAAGAATGCGCGTCCCTCCGATTTTGAAAGCGGCGAGGCCTGGTACCGATGGACGTACCGGGTGGAGGAAATGGATGCCGCTTCGTTGTACGAAAATGTGAAAAGACGCTATGCCGCGGCCCCGGGGACGGTTTATGTCCGCCAGGCGGACGGCAGCTTCCAAAACCAGGAGCCCGTAGATCCGGGACGGATCACGGATCTCTACATAGCGAAAAGGAACGCGGGCGGTGTGGCGGAGGAACTGGTTATAGAAGGGGAAAATGCCGCCCTGATGGTGAAAACGGAGCATAATATCCGGTACATATTAAGTAACGGCACAAGCAAGGTGGTCAGACAGGACGGCAGCGAATATCAGGCGGGCTCCCTCCTTCCCAGCGCTTTTTTGGTGATTGAGACTGGAAAAGAGGACGGATATGTGGTAGGATATACTTTATTTGGCGGCGGCTTCGGACACGGAGTGGGCCTGAGCCAGAACGGCGCGCGCAGCATGGCCCAAAACGGCTGCGACAGCGGGAATATCCTCGCATACTTCTATGAGGGCAGCGAGGTGAAGAAAATATATTGAGGATGGTTCGGGGTAAATGAGAGGGATTTTGAGGATTTATCGGCTGATAAGAGGGTTTGCAAGACAGATGAACCGGGCAAATGTGAATGCATATGCTGCCAGTACCGCCTTTTTTATCTTTCTCTCCCTGATCCCCATGATTATGCTGGTCTGCTCCATCCTTTCCTTTACCCCGCTTTTAAAGGAATCGGATCTGATGGAGGCGGTGCGGATTCTGCCGTCCACGGTTTCTCCCCTTTTCGTCGTGTTGATCGAAAGCATTTACGACAGTACCTTCGGGATGATCAGCGTGACGGCCATCGTAACGGTCTGGTCGGCGGGAAAGGGAGTGCTGGCGCTGATGAGAGGACTGAACGCCATGAACGGCGTGGTGGAAGATCGGAACTATCTGCTGCAGAGGGTGATGGCTTCCTTTTATCTGATCGTGTTTCTGGTCATGGTGGTTTTCCTGCTCACCGTGATGGTATTCGGCAACCTCCTGGCGGATATGATCGTGCGGCATGCGCCGCGGATGGAGGAATTGTTTCAATTTTTCCTTCATTTCCGGGGTATTTTTTCCTGGTGCGTGATGGCGTTGATCTTCACCGTAATGTATACCTTCGTCCCGAACTGCAGGATGAAATTCAGCCACCAGCTTCCGGGCGCGGTCTTTTCCGCCACCGCCTGGAACGTATTCTCCTGGGGATTTTCCATCTATGTACAGCATTTTAACGGATTTAACATGTACGGCAGCTTAACCACCATTATCATTGTGATGCTGTGGCTGTACTTCTGTTTTTATCTGCTCCTGATCGGGGCGCATATCAACCGCTTCCTGGAGCCGTTTCGGCGGATGAAGAGCAGATACAGGAGAAACGGGATGTGAGACGGGAGGCAGGGACAGAACAAACGCACGGACGGGATATGAAAACGGGAGGCAGGGACAGAGCAAACACAGGAACGGCTCTGCACCTTTGCCGTGCGCCGGAAGATCCGGGCGCGGCAGGGGAGCAGAGCCGCCAATTATGAGAGCAGTTTTCCTTTCAGCCGTGTTTGAACTGCTTTTTATTCCCGCGAGCAATGAGCCAAGTGCCGCGCTTGCGCGAGCATAAAGCCAATTTCATTGGCTTGGCGAATGCCGCGAGGGTCAATACCCCGCCCCTTGGGGCGTTTCAAAT
>JAETRI010000128.1 GCA_021770245.1 Lachnospiraceae bacterium | reverse complement strand
ATCCGTCTGGACGTAAAAGCGGAGGAGACGGTATACCGCCCGGGGAAAGAAGGGGATGTGGCCGTGAACCTCTACGACATTGAACCGCACCTGAGGCGGAGCGGGGATCTCCCCCGCCACAACCGTTTCTACCAGGCGATGACGGACAGCAGCCGGCTGCCCAGCGGGGAAAAGGACTATGAGAGGCTTCCCGACCTGTATGTACTGATGATCCTGGACCGGGATCCGTTCGGATATGGCCAGATGGTGTACAGCATCAGGAACCGGTGCGAAGAAGTGGAGGAGCTGGACTATGAGGACGGTCTGCAGTTCTATTACTTTAACCGATATGCCGCGTCCTGCGCGGCAACGCGATGAGAAATCGCGAATGCGATTTCTCATCTGCGATTCGGATTTGGGCCGCCTGCGGCACAAATCCGGGTGTGAGAAATAGGCCATCGGGCCTATTTCTCACACTAATGCCCGGGGCGGACTGGGAGGGAACGAAGAGATCAGGAGGATGCTGAGGTATCTGCAGGACAGCCGGGAGGAGAATGCGACGGACGAGGCAACGAAATGTCTGCACAGATATACACAGCGGGTGAAAATCCGGCCGGAGGTGAGACAAAGCTATATGTTATGGGAAGAATATGTGGAAGAACTGAAGGAAGAGGGCAGAGAAGAGGGCAGAGAAGAGGGGCGGGAAGAAGGAACCAGAGAAGGAATCCGCCGGGGAATGGAAGAAGGGATCAGCCAGGGGATCCGCCAGTCCATATTGGATGTGCTGGAGGGATACGGAGATATTCCGGAGCGGGTATCGAAGCGTCTGTACGCCGAACCGGATCCCGATACCCTGAGAGGGTGGCTGAGGCTGGCAGCACGGGCAGGAAGTGTGGAAAATTTTGAAGAGGAGATAGGTTGAAAAATAAGCCTGATGGCTTATTTTTCAACCGCCATTTGTGCCGCAGGCGGCCCAAATGGAATCGCAGATGAGAAATCACATTCGTGATTTCTCATCGCGGCGCCGCGCAGGGCGCGGCATGAAAGGATTAGAGACGGATGGTATATACTGCGTATTATAGCTCACCCATAGGCCGCCTTTTGCTGGCGGAGAGGGAAGAGGCGCTCATTGGTCTTTGGATAGAAGGACAGAAGTATTTCCCGGATTTGACAGGGCAGGAGTGGACGGAGAGGCCTGAAAGCGTCCTTTTGCGACGGACAAAGACGTGGCTTGACCGATACTTTTCCGGAGAAAAGCCGTCGGCGGCAGAGCTTCCCCTCTCCCCGGAGGGCAGCGGATTTCGCAGAACCGTTTGGAAAGCTCTCTGCGAAATTCCCTATGGCAGGGTGGTCACTTATGGGGAAATCGCCCGAAATCTTTCCCGGACATCCGCTCGTGCCGTAGGGGGAGCGGTGGGCCACAATCCGATTTCCATCGTCATCCCATGCCATCGGGTGATCGGTGCCGGCGGAAAGCTGACGGGATATGCGGGCGGAGTGGAAAGGAAGCGCTGGCTGCTGGAGCACGAGGGGGCGTGCGTGGCCTTCCCGGATGCGGCTCCCCTCGGAGGCCGTCCGCAGGCCTGCCTATAGGGCTTTTTCCTGGATATACTCTCTGGGAGACTGTCCATAGTATTCCCGGAATGCTTTATAGAAATTGCTGCTGTTGCGATACCCCGGCATCAGCGCAATTTCCTCGATGGGCAGGCCGGTTTCCTTCAGCAGGGCAGCACCCTTTTCCATCCGCTGTTCCAGCAGGATTTCGGAAAAAGTTTTTCCCAGCTCCCGTCGCAGCAGAGAGGAAATATAGTTGGGGTGATAGGAAAAATGCGCTGCAATATCCTTGAGAGTCACCACATCGGAATGAGCCGCCATATACTGTACGATCCGGTCCGAAAGGCCTGAGGATATGCTGGGTATCCTCCCGTTTATTGGCGTATTCTATCACCATCAATTCAAACAGACAGCGGATAGAACAGTCTTCCTCAAATTTCAGGTGAATAAACTCGTCGGAAAAGGGATTGTTCTGGGGATCGAGAAAAAAATGGAACAGCTTTGCGTTTGAGGAAAGCACGGGGAGGAAAGTTTTGAAAAAGGTTTCCTTTTGAATCAGAATACTCATAATGATGATTTCCTCCTCGCTGTGCCCATAAAGGGCATAGCCAGTGAAGGGCTGCCCGATGTAGCATTCGCCCTGGCGGACCGTAATATAATTATCGTGCTGATAGCTGATCGCCCCATAATCTCCCTGATAAGCGAAATTAAAAAAGAAAAAATCCTGTCTATGGAACAGCTCATGGATGTCCTGTCCCTTGTGGACACATTTCCTTTCCCGTCCCCGCATTGAGATAGAGCCGATTACATTTTACGCATGCAGGGCCGGAGAGAAATCTCCGGCCCTGCATGCGTTTGTTATGGGATTGGTCCGGTTATTTCTTCCCTTTTGGTTTTCCGTATTCCAGATAGGCTCCCTTCATGGGACTGGCCGCCAGTTCCCCGAACAGGCGCAGAACGCCCTTGTTATATTTGAGTGCCCTCGGCTTCCATTTTTCCCTGCGTTTGTCCAGGATCTCCGCGATTTCTTCCGGGGTTTTTACCTCACCGGCGATGCCGATAATATTCAGTCTGCGTTCGGCCACGTCGATTTCGATCAAATCCCCTTCTTCCACCAGGGCGATGGGGCCGCCGTCTGCGGCCTCCGGACTGCAGTGTCCGATCACGGGGCCTGTGGAAGCGCCGGAAAAACGGCCGTCGGTGATCAATGCGATGCTTCTTCCCAGCTCCCGGTCGCTGCTGATGGCCTCTGAGGTGTAGAACATTTCCGGCATACCGGTGGCCTTTGGCCCTTCATATCGGATGAATACGGCATCCCCTTTCTGTACCTGGTGTTTTAAAACCGCTTTCAGACAGGCTTCTTCACTGTCAAAGGGTCTGGCGGTAAGGACTGCCCGGAACATTTCCGGCGGGCATGCCGTATGTTTGATTACGGCGCCCTCGGGCGCCAGATTCCCCTTCAGGACGGCGATACTTCCGTTTACCCCTAAGGGAGAATCATAGGGGCGGATGATATCCCGCCGGGATATGTCCGTATGATAGCGGCCGTTGAAATCCCGGAGCCATTTTTCGCAGCGCTCATAAAAGCCGCGCTGCTTCAGATCCTCCAGATTCTCGCCGAGAGTTTTGCCCGTGACGGTTTTCACGTCCAGATGCAGATAGGCTTTGATCTCCTCCATGACCGCCGGGACACCGCCCGCATAATAGAATACCTCCGCAGGCCAACGTCCTGCGGGCCGTACATCCAGCAGATAATGGGCGCCCCGGTGGAGACGGTCAAAGGTTTCCCCCGTGATTTCAATGTCGAATTCATGGGCGATGGCAGGGAGATGGAGCAGGCAGTTGGTGCTTCCGGAGATGGCGGCATGTACCAGGATGGCATTCTCAAAGCTTTCCCGGGTTACGATATCGCCGGGGCGCATTCCCGGCATCGTGGCAAGGCGCACCGCCTGCTCGCCCGCTGCGCGTGCATAGTCGAGGAGATCCGGACTGGCGGCGGGCATGAGCGCGCTTCCCGGAAGAGCAAGTCCCAACGCTTCCGCCATGATCTGCATGGTGGAAGCCGTCCCGATAAACGAGCAGGCGCCGCAGCCGGGACACGCATTGCATTTTGCCCAGTTCAGCCTTTCCGCGTCGATTTCGCCCCTTTCGTACTGCGCATTGTATTTCCCGAGCTGTTCCAGCGTGAGCATGTCCGGCCCGGCATTCATGGTACCGCCGGGAACCACCACGGAGGGGATATTTACCCGGGCAAGCCCCATCAGGTTTGCGGGCATGCCTTTGTCGCAGCTTGCCAGATAGACGCCTGCGTCAAAGGGGGTGGCATTGGCATGGATTTCGATCATGTTGGCGATCATCTCACGACTTGCCAGGCTGTAATTGATGCCGTCTGTGCCCTGGCTTTCCCCGTCGCAGATATCGGTGGCAAAATATCTGGCACCGTGGCCTCCCGCGGCGGCCACTCCCTTTCGCACTTCTTCCACCAGCATATCGAGATGTCCGCTTCCCGGGTGGCTGTCCCCGAAGGTGCTCTCGATCAGAACCTGTACCTTGTCGAGATCTTCAGGCTTCCAGCCCGTTCCGATACGCAGCGGATCCAGCTCCGGTGCCAGCTGTCTCATTTTCTGGCTGACCAATTCCATGGATATCATTCCTCCTTTGTCACGCCCGCAGGACGATTCTGCGGAGCTCTTTCGAGTCAGTTCTTAAACAAAGAGTATCACAGACCGGCCGGGAATGCCAGGGATTTTTCGCGCCAAACGTATGAAGGGCCTGAAGCCTCTGCGCCGCCCCTGCCCGTCCCCGCAGCGTGTGATGATCGCAGAGGGGACCATCCAAAAACGCCGGCACTTAGCGCAATGTGGTCAACTTAAGGCCATGGGCGCTCCCTGCCGGGCGCCCGAGGCTGCAGGCGGGAGAGCGCCCGAGGTCTTAAGT
>JAETRI010000032.1 GCA_021770245.1 Lachnospiraceae bacterium | reverse complement strand
TCCATAATATGGGTCGGCTCCTGTTGTCGGAAATTCAATCTCGCATTTCTAAGGCCCAGATCAGTAAAATAATACTTTAAATTAGCGCCAATATATTTTCTTCCTTTTATATCATAACGACTGGCTTTCGAAATCAAAAATGCCTCCTCAAGATAATCAATATGCCTGGATATTGTTTTATTCGTATAGCTGATCTGACGTTCACTTGCAAAGGTATTAGAAATTCTGGTTGGATTTGTGGGTGCCCCGATTGCAGAAGCAAGAATATCAACCAGCGTTCCAAGCCCATCCGGACTTTGAATGTCGTTTCTTTCAACTACATCCTTTAAATATACATTCGTGAAAATATTTTTTAGATATTCTGCTTTCTGTCGCTCCGTTTGAAAGCCAGCGACCTGGGGCAGTCCTCCGTAAATCATATAATCATTCCATGCATCATCATATTCTCCATGATAAACGGAATAAAATTCTGCAAAAGAAAGCGGATAAACCCTTATTTCATCTCCTCTGCCCCGAAACTCCGTTATAATGTCACTGGAAAGGAATCTGGAATTGCTCCCGGTCACATAGATATCAATATTGTCCATACGAAGCAGACCGTTCAGCACCTCTTCAAATCTTGGCATAAATTGTATTTCATCTAAAAGCAAATAATAATTTTCTTTGTCCCTGACAGCAGCTTTCACGTACTGGCAGCACGTTTTGGGATTTCTTAATTCCTCATTTTCAATGCCGTCCAACGCTATCTCAATGATATGATCTTCATTTACCCCATTTACCATCAAATACTTTTTAAATATGTTAAACAACAAGAATGATTTACCACATCTTCGTATACCTGTAATAACCTTTATCATCCCGTTATTTTTTCGCAGAATGAGCTGCTCAAGATAAATATTCCTTTCAATTTCCATTTGTTAACTCCTAATTTTTGTGCATATGCAAATATTTTAGTAATACTATTCTACAACAGAAATAAAATTCTTTCAAGCCTTCATTCCTATTTTATGTGTATTCGCACATTTTTATGTAATTTATCTTGGTTGAAAATTCTTCCCACCCATCCCTGCGAACAAAACGTATCCAAGGGACTACCGATCTTTTTGAGTGCGGCATCAATATGGATATAATTCGATTATATCGCAGGCATACGTCGCCTTCGGGTTCACCGCCGTCATCTGCCAGAACGGATACTTGATAATCCCGGGGGTGTGATATCCCACGCCCAGCTCCAAAAGTATCCGCATATCTTTCTGGCACTCCATCATCTTACGGACCGCCTCTTCATTTTTGAAAGTTTCCTGACGGCAGGATCCACTGCACTGGAACAGGCCGTAATCCCCCTGGGGATAAAAAGCCGCCTGCATACATATACGCAGTGGTTCCCTCCTTTGCCATTATCAAATTCCTCCAAAAATGTTGAAAAAAAGGCCTAATGGCCTTTTTTCAACCTACCACCTCCACTACGATTTTCCCGTTGACTTTCCCTCCATCCAGGGCCAAACACGCCTCCCGGATATCTCCGAACCCATAGGATGCTCCAATACAGGGTTTCAGTTTATTTCTGTCAATAAACGCAAAAATATCATCCATCACCTGCTGCGTGGGCCAGTTGCTGTTAAACCCGGTAAGGTATACCCCGTTGGGGATAAATTTGATCGGGTCAAAACCATTCAGGGTATAGACCCCGCCAAGGATTCCCGTATTACATACAATGCCGCCCTTCTCCATGCACCGGAGTGTATCAGCAAGAGTCTTCGGCCCCACCAGTTCCAGAGCCTTTGTCGCTCCGTGCAGCTCCCCCTCCAGCTTCCCGTTATCCAGTACCGCCTCATCCACGCCGGCCAGCAGAGGGAGTTTTTCCTGCCTGTGGGTGGTAGCGATCACCCTGCACCCCAAAGCCTTTGCGATCTGGATGGCAGCATATCCTAACGCACATGTGCCGCCCCTGACCAGAAGTGTATCCGAAGGCTTTAAGCCCAGGCATTCAAACAGAGAACCCCATGCCGTGAAATAAGTCTCCGGCACTGCGGCAAACTCTTTCCAGGAAAGTCCTGTCTGTACCGGAAACACATGATGGGCCGGGAGCAGGGCATACTCCGCATAGCTGCCGTTAAAGCTCCTCCCCATGCCGCCCATCAGGGCTGCCACCTTCTGTCCCATAGAAAAACTGCTGTCTGACGCATCTGCAATTTCACCTACACACTCAATACCCGGAATGATAGGCTTTTCGATATAATCCGCTTCAATCTCATGCAGGCGCAATATCTGTTCGGAATGGTTCATGCCAAAAGCCCTGACCTTTACAAGCACCCATCCCGGCCTTACTTTCGGGATCTCTGCCTCTGATAATATAACCTGCTTGGCAGGTGTCACGCCATTAAGAACGACCGCCTTCATATCCCGGAACCTCCTTCCAGTGCTGTGGATCAGCATCATAAAAATTCCCCGGCGATCCGTCAGATCACAGACCGCCGGGGAATACTCCGAAGCCGGTATCCTGACTACTTATCCCCGGCTCCGCAGGCAGAACCGCATGCCGCAGGCTTCTCTTCCGGCTTATCCCCGGCTCCGCAGGCAGAACCGCATGCCGCAGGCTTCTCTTCCGGCTTGTCTCCGGCTCCGCAGGCGGAACCGCACGCCGCAGGTTTCTCTTCCGGCTTGTCTCCGGCTCCACATGCGGAAGCAGGTGCCGCCGCCTTGCTCCATCTGGATAAATTTGAAAGCGCCATAGTTTTTACCTCCATCTTTTATTTTGCGTTCCTTTTTTCCTGTTCGCAATTTTATTATATCGGGTTATTTTTCAGAAAAAAAGAAGGCACTTTTTTATAACCCAGTCACAAAAAAGTAACCCATCCATCATGCTCTGATATTAGATAAGTACGCCATACCCCTGTCATTTTTAAATAGCGGTAAATTTCTCAAATGAAATCAACCCCTTTATTCAAAAAATTCTCTGCCGGTTTTGAGAACAAATAAAATCTTTTCATTAGACTAATTCATGTAAACGTATTATACTATAACAGACATATGCTTACCGGGCCCCGGCCGGGAAGAAAACGAACGGCCCATGGCTCCCCGTTTCCTTTCCGGCCAAGGAAGAACATCCCGCCGCGAATGATCCGTAAAGGGGAAAAGAGTACTTATGAAAAAAGAAAACCGGCTCTGCTTTAAAAAGGGCCTGCAGCATGGCATACCGATCGGATTGGGCTACCTGGCCGTTTCGTTCACGCTGGGGATTGCCGCAAAAAACGCAGGCATGACCGCATTCCAGGCGACCGTTACCAGCCTGCTCGTCAACGCCTCCGCAGGACAGGCGGCGGGTTTCACCGTCATCGCCGCCCAGGGAAGCTATCTGGAAATGGCGGCCATGATATTGGTGGCAAATGCCCGCTATCTTTTGATGTCCTGCTCCCTGAGCCAGAAACTTTCTTCCGACACACCGTTTTTGCACAGGCTTTTGATCGGTTTCGATGTGACCGACGAGATTTTCGGCATCTCCATGACGTTCCCGGGAAAACTGAACCCTTTTTATACCTACGGCGCCATCCTGGTATCGGTGCCCGGCTGGGCGCTGGGCACCTGCCTCGGCGTACTGAGCGGGAACGTCCTTCCCGCAAATGTGGTCAGCGCCCTGAGCGTGGGCCTCTACGGCATGTTCCTGGCCATCATCATACCACCTGCCAGGAGAAATAAAATCATAGCCGCCCTGGTGGTAACTTCCATGCTCATCAGCTATCTTTTCGCACGGCTTCCGGCGTTTCGTTTTCTCACGTCCGGCATGCGGATTATCGTACTCACGGTAGCACTTTCCGCAGCAGCAGCCGTCCTTTTTCCCGTACCCGACGAACCCCAAAACCAGAACGGAGAAACCTAATGCATAACGTATATCTTTATATCCTCATCATGGCCGCCGTCAGCTATCTGATCCGCGTCCTTCCGCTCACTCTGATACGGAAAGAAATCAGGAACCAAACGATCCGTTCCTTCTTATTTTATGTTCCCTACGTGACTCTGGCCGTTATGACCTTCCCGGCCATCCTGGATGCGACCGCCAGCAGATGGTCGGGACTCTTCGCGCTTATAATAGGCATCCTGCTCGCCTGGTTCGGACGCAGTCTCTTCCAGGTGGCCGTCTTTTCCTGCCTCGCGGTCTTCCTGCTGGAGCTGTTCCTATAAAACAACCTTTCTAAAAGGATCCTTCCTTAAGCAGTCCCCGATGGTTCCCGCAGGCCGACGTTCCAAACGGAGTGGCGGACGGGGTCTGCAGAACCTTCTCTCATCGGAACAGGAGCAGACCTCATTCACATACAGGCCGGACAGGCCCTTTTCGTTCCGACAGAATCAGGCACGGATTTTCTTCTTTTTCATATGATATCTTATATCACATGCTATCTGTTATCTGCATCCCATCAGAAGCAGAATGGAGGACTGATATGGCTGATACCATACTGACTCTGAAGAATATATCCTATTCCTATCACAGCCTGAACGGCGAAGTAAAGGCGCTCGATAATGTGTCCTTCAGCGTCCGGACGGGAGAATTCCTGGCGATCGTAGGCCCCAGCGGCTGCGGCAAATCCACCATCCTCTCCCTCATTGCCGGCCTTCTGCGTCCCGAATCCGGCGATATCACCTTTTATACCGACGATCCCCAGGACGCAAAACCCGGCATCGGCTACATGCTGCAGCACGACCATCTCTTCGAATGGCGCGATATCTACCGCAACGTCACACTGGGTCTGGAAATCAACGGCCAGCTTACGGCCCAAAAGAAGGAACGGGTTCTTAACATGGTGGAGGATTACGGACTCACTCCGTTTCTGCATAAGAAGCCCAGCGAATTGTCTGGCGGCCTGAAGCAACGCGCCGCCCTGGTGCGCACCATGGCTTTGGAGCCGGATATCCTCCTTCTGGATGAACCTTTTTCCGCCCTGGACTATCAGACACGCCTGCATGTTTCTTCCGATATCTGCCGTATTATACGGGCTGCCGGAAAAACGGCCATTCTGATCACCCACGATCTCTCGGAGGCCATCAGCCTGGCGGAACGGGTAATCGTCCTGGGGCAAAGACCCGCCAGGGTCAAGCGGGAAATTCCCATCCGCCTCACCCTGCCGGACGACTCCGTGCTCGCCGCACGCAACGCGCCGGAATTTCAGAATTATTTCAATATGCTATGGGAGGAACTAAATGATGAGTGATAAAAAAGAAAACCTATCCGCCGCCCAGCTTCGGTTTGAAGCTTCCCATCACAGACATCACCGAATGATCGCCTTTCTGCGCCTGTTCCTTCTCATCGCCTTTCTGGCGGTGTGGGAGTTCTGTGCGGATTGGAAAATCATCGACTCGTTTTTCTTTTCCAGCCCCTCCAGGGTAGCAGCCTGCCTGCTCACTCTCTGGCAGAAAAACGACCTGGCCGTCCATATCGGCGTTACCCTGGCCGAGACCATCGCCAGCTTCCTGCTGGTCTTTCTTATCAGCATGATATGCGCCACCCTGCTATGGTATTCCACCAAGCTTTCCGAAGTTCTGGAACCCTATCTGGTGGTTCTCAACAGCCTGCCCAAATCCGCCCTGGCCCCCCTTCTCATCGTGTGGCTGGGAACCGGTATGAATACCATTATCGTGGCAGGTATTTCCGTGGCGCTTTTCGGCGCCATCATTAATCTTTACACCGGGTTTCAACAGGTGGATGCGGAGAAGATCAAGCTCATCTATACCCTGGGCGGCAGCCGGAGAGATACCCTGTTCAAGGTGGTCCTGCCCTCCTGTGTGCCCATCATCTTAAGCACCATGAAGGTGAATATCGGTCTGGCCCTGGTGGGCGTAATCATCGGCGAATTTCTGGCGGCCAGAAAGGGGCTGGGCTATCTGATCATCTATGGAAGCCAGGTATTTAGCTGATGGGCGTCAATGATAGAAATAGGCATCAAAATAGTTATTTGACATACTTTTCCGCCTTTTCCCTGCTAAAGCTGAATTTTTCCTGAAGCTTCTGCACAATGGTTGCATCCGGGATTCCCAAATCTTTCAACGTGGACACCATTCCCGAAATGCCCTTTTCCATTCCCTTCTCCATTCCCTTTTCCATTCCCTTTTCCATATTCTCCTGATCCCGCATTAATAATGTCATATATTCATGCCTCCATTCCCTGTTCTTTTTCGCCTCTTTTACGGCGTCCTCTAATTTCTTCACAAAATCGTCATCTGACTTTTTCCCTGACACATAATCCAGAAATGCTTTCAGCTCTTTACTGACATCATTCATATCGCTGTCCGTATTCAGGAAAATTTTTGTCATCCCGTCTCCCAGTAAAAGACTCCTGTCTTCACGACAGGTATTTTCAAAGGTATAAATATGTCTCCCCCTGTCGAACATATCAAACGGGCAGATAAATATAATGTAACCCGGCTTCAGCCTCTTATAGGCCTGCCCCCTATCTATGAGCTGCAGGTCAATGAGACTCTGATAATACCTGGCCCTTTTCGGCAATTCTTTTGTATCTGCCACCTGCATCTCAATATCGTAAACTGTTCCTTTTTCATCCTTAACATATACATCCAGCCTGACACTTTTTGCATCCACATCAGGCTTTATCCCCTTTTGTGCTTCCGGATACTCTATATGGTCTATCTCCAGATCCGGAAGGATCCTGTGCAGCAGCTCTTCGCAGAGATCCGGCTGCTGCATGATTTTTCCAAAAAGGAAGTCATTGGATATCCCAATCTCTTCCCATGAGGTATTAACCATTATCTGTTCTTCCATGTCCACCTTTTTCCTTCCCAGTCATCCATCTTTCTCCGATACTTCAGCCACATTGTCTGCTTTCCAAATCATCGTATATTCGCTTTCCCCCGTAGCTTCATCATGTCCTTCTGATAGTACCGAAAAGCCCTCTCTAAAATAAAATGCGGCAGCTGAACCATCTCAAAATTTGATTCCCAAAACTCTTTCGGAACAAAGGGGTGCGCTTCCCTATTTCCATTCAGCCATATTTGCATGACCTGTTTAGTATCTGTATTTTGTAATCTTCTAATCATATATTCACCGCTTCTCTATACCGGATGATTGGGACTTAAGCGATGCACTGTCCGTCCTTGCCATAAGCTGCCTTTCCCTAGACATCCGTCGGCATAAAGCACTTCATCAATCCAAAAGCCCGCCAAACAAATGCCGGACATTGGATTGACTTAATTATATCTTATAACTACTCACAATATCAAGAGTGATCCGGTAAGGAAACCAGTATCTGCCACTTTCCCTTTCCGTTGGGGGGACTGTATCTGATCTTCCCTTCCCTTTTCAGTTCCCGTATCCTTCTGTGTACAAGGGAAAGATGGATTCCCATTTCCTCTGCAATCGCCTTAGCCGTGGTTCTGGGATTTCCGGCCATGATACTCAATATCCTTTCCTTTTCCGCCTCAACCATGGGTCGGTGGGAAGTGCTGCACACCTGTGGGATACGGATCACCGTAAGTTTGTCAGTCTCACTTCTTATAATAGAAGAAACGCTTTCTGCCGGAAGCCCCATCAATGTCCATGAATCAAAATACACATCCATGTGATCCGGGAAAACTCCGACCTTAGAGATGCTGCCCACCATATCCGCTATCTGTGCCTGTTCTATAACGCCGCCCTCCAGCTTTTCACGGATGGATTCTATCCTGGCTTCCAGCCTTGCATTTTGTACAAGGTTATCCTCCATAAGCCTGAGTTCCCCTTCTATCTCCGCTTTCCTGCTTTCCAGTTCCTCCCTTTTTAATTTAAAATCCCCATCGGAAATAACCCCTTCCAACAATTTCTCCAGCAGTGTATCCTTTTGTCTGTTGATTTTATCCAGCGTATTTTCCAGCCCTGCCTTTTTTGCGGATATATCATTTCCGTTTAAGGCTTTGCGCAATATTGCCAATGTTTCCCTAAGCAGGTCATCCTTCCGCATTCCAAGCCCCTGATATTTCCGGCGGCAAAGCTGTTCCAGCGCCTCATAGAGCTTCTTTTCATCAAGATGTACGTTATCGCAGCCGGTACCCTCCTCCTTCTCTACCTTCCTAACCCGATCTCTGCGCAGCTGCGCTTCCTTCCGGCCATTTTGGAGATAATTACTGCATTTCCATTCCGTTACCTTCCCATCCTTGTTCTGCCTGACGGTGCGGTAAAAAGGGCTTCCGCACAGCCCGCAGTATAGTTTACCCGAAAGGTCATATTTCCCGGGACTGCTCCCCTTTGGATATTTACCTCCCCGGCTTCCGTCCTGTTTCCTTATGTCCAGCCCCCGGTTAGCCTCCTCAAACAGTTCGTCGTCCACAATCGGGGGGACGGCATTTTCATGGAAAAGCCATTCCGAGGGCGGATTTTTGCAGACCTGTTTGCTCTCAAAATCGTAGTGCTGCCGATTCTGGACAATGGTTCCTTTATAGATCGGATTCCTGATGATATTCCTGATCAGGGAAGGACTGAGCTTTTTCCCGTTATGGTTTCTGTATCCGTTCCGGTATAGGATTTCCGCGCTGCAGTGCGTTCCATAGCCGTTCGCCGAAAGGTTAAAAATCATCCGGATCATCTCCGCTTCCCTTTCGTCTATCGCAATACTCTTATCCGGAAGCTTCTTATAACCGTATGTCTGGTTTGTGAACACAAACCGTTTTCCTTCCCTCTGCCGGTTTTTATGGGCATTGTTGATCTTTTTGCTCAGTTCCCGGCTGTATTCTTCCGCGAGGATAGCCTTGATCCCGGTGATAAGCGCATCGTCCGGCGTATAAAACTTATGTTCAAGGTACATGAACAGCCGTTTCCGGTTTTTCTGCATCCGGTCAAGGAACAGATACCAGTCCTTCGTGTTCCGCATAAGCCGGTCCTGGCTTTTGATGACGATAATGTCGAATTTATCACTCCCGAGATCCTGATAAAGCCGGTTATATTCATTCCGCCCTTTCACCGTAGTTCCGCTCTTTGCCTCTACATAAGCATCGACCAGCTCCCACCCCTGCTCGAAAACACAGTTCTTTGATTCCTGTATCTGCTTAACAAGGGCATCCTTCTGTGATTCTTCTTCCGTACTGCAGCGGTTATAGATGACTGCACGCAGCTTTTCCATGGTTTCACCTCCTTTCTCCCTGCCTTGTGGATATGTACGTTGTAAATCATGCGGCTGCTATCTGCCAAAGTGGTTTCCCTTTGATTCGTCCCCATCCGGCAGACAGCAGGCCGGGAAACGGTTCATCTGCTTTGCCGCTCTTTCCTGATTAAATCCAGCATACGCAACTGCTCTTCCGAAGAAATTTCGTTTTCACGAACCAGGATATTCGAAATTTGCTCCATGATTTTTTGATCTTCTTTTGACATATTTCCGTTCCTTTCTTTTATACGGGGCATTCCTCTTAACAAAATTTTATGCTCGTTTTTTTATATTTTGCTTTGAAGATTCATTGCCTTTCCCGAAAGCTCACCTTTAAGGTCCTCAATTTTGAATTTCAGTTTCTTTCTTCTCACCAAATCCGAACGATATACCTGCTTTTTCAAATACGCTTCTGATCCAGCGGTTTTCACTTTTACCGGTATCCCAATATAAAAACGTCTTTTTCCCGTTACTTTTTTTACTTGGACAAAAAGCACATCTCTCCCCGTTTCGTTTTCGTGCCTAAGTAATAATACACGGAGAATCTTGATTGGAAGCCTGCCCCTGATGCCCTCGCCAAAACATTCCCTATAAAGGATCACATCATGATCGGGTGTAGGGAGGCCGCAGAAAACGCTATTTAAATTTTGCCGTATTATTTTTTGTGGGTTAAAAAAATTTCCGGCCCCCGTGGTCATCTGTCTGACCATAGGATAGCCGGAAATCAAAATCTTTTTACCCGCAGAAAAATTTGAATTTATCGTTTTATTTAACTCGGTGATAAATGGATGCTATTTCATTTCCACAATAATAGAGCCTTCCATTATCTTACTGTCCTCAAGCAAACTGCCATACAGACTTTTTGATACATCTTCAAAAGTTAAATTCTCATTGTCCGTAAGCACGACATAATAACTATCTGATTCTGCATTAGGCATTCTACCGGTTAACTCCAATCTAATAAGCTGTGCCCCCATTTCTTTTCCCTGCCCTTTGCCTGGCCTCATTTACTGCCGTATTGCGTTTGGATAGATCCGTTCCATTTTTACATCATCAAAATGTTCATCCATGGCCTGCTCCCATTTGTATACTGCGGCCTTTCCATCTGCCCGCGTATCGTACCGGACAAGTGCAAGTACAGATACGAGAATATTAAACACCATAAACACCACCAGTATTCCCGTCAATACCCCTCCGGTTTTCTTTAAAATGATATCGATCAGCCGTTCCGCTTTGGGATAAATCCCCTTGATCCATACAACTGCCGCAATCCCCCAGAAAAAACAGTAAAGCAGATTGATCCTTCCTCCAAGGTTGAAGGGCATGGCGCTGTAGTCCCAGAAAACTTTACCAAACAGCATCTCCGTAAAAACGCTGCAGATATATTCATAAGCCCCTCCAAGGAAAGTGCCCACCCAAAAGATATGGTGTTCCTGTTTATCCCTGTCTTTATAAAGCAGCACCGTCACAAGTGCAATCGCAAGCCCCCATACCACGCTGAACGGCCCCCATACAAGGCTGCTCCTGCTCATCCAAATACCTGACGTAACCCGGCAGAATATTGTCTCCACAATATCACCCGCGAGAGCCCCGATCAGGAACAGCCAGAACACCTGTGCAAAACCGCACCGTTCCCGATCCTTTACCGTTTCTTCCTTCTCCCGCAGGATAGCAGGGTATGACCTGCCTATTCTTTTTTCAATATGTCCTGAAACCTTTGTGGCAAACCGGAATGTCCATCTCTGCAGCTTATGGTTCCAGCCAAGCAGCCGCGGCAGTTTTTCCTCCATATGGCAGATAAACAGGAGGGAACCCATAAAATCTGCCACTCCCACCGCCGTAAGCCCCCAGATTGCTGCCTTTCCCACAATGCCCGGCAGGCTGTGGTAAACTCCTAAAATAATCCCGTTCCCATATTGGACAGCCAGGAATCCAAGCAGCCCCCAAAGCGCAGAATACTGTAAGCAGATATATCCGTCAAAATTCCATCTTTTATCAGAATAATCCCACCACTTTTTCTGCTTCATCCTTTCCAGTATTTTCCCTGCAAACCACTCCACGGCAGTAGCCACCGCCATACTTCCCAGAAAGAGGAACAGCACATCGCCTTTCAACTCCTGCAGGAATACAGTCAAAATCACCCCGGTAAACCCATAAAGGAAGCAAAACGGCCCCGATGCAAAGCCACGGTTCCTGAAATTCCTTACTTTTACCGTCGCAACTGCTGTCTCAGCAAGCCACGCCAAAAAAGAATAGGTAAAAAAGAGCATAGCAAGTTCATAAAATGTGTAGTTCATTCCATCCTCCTTAGTAGCCGTACCTCTTCCTATATTTTAAGAACATAAACACGGACAATACAAGCGCCATCAGTTCCGCTGCAGGCGTTGCCAGCCAGATTCCATTCACACCTAAAATAATCGGAAGCACGATCATCGTGATCAGCATAAATACAAACGATCTGGAAAATGCAAGGACAGCCGAAACAATCCCGTTGGATAATGCGGTAAACATCCCGCTGGCAAAAATATTGAATCCGATAAAGAACAATGCTGCCGTGCATATCCTGTTTCCTGTTACTGCCAAATTATACACCGGATTATCCGGCCGGGCAAATACGGATACCAGCGGCCTTGTCAGCATAAAAGAAGCCGCAACCGTTACCACAGAGATCACTGCAATCACCCTCATGCTCAACGCAATGAGCTTTTTTAATTTTACATGGTTCTGCTCCCCATAATAAAAACTCAGCATGGGAGCAACCCCGTAAGAATACCCTGTATATAAAGAGCTTGCAAACATCAGCACATACATGATAATGGTAACAGCCGCAACCCCATCTTCCCCGACATACGTAAGTATCGTCCAGTTAAACATCATTGTAATGATTCCGGTAACAAGCGCAGTCGCCATCTCCGAGCATCCGTTTGCAGCCGCACTCGCAAGAACCTTGAATCGGAACACGGGCTTTTTGAAATGAAGCAGGCTCCTTTTCCGGCTGAAAACAAACAATCCAACAACCGCTGTCACGGAATATCCCATCCCTGTCGCAATCGCCGCCCCGCTGATCCCCATATCGAATCCGGCAATAAACACATAGTCAAGCACCATATTAAGGACACCGCCTGTCACAGAGCAGACCAGGGAAAGGTTGGCCTTTTCACTGGCAATCATATAAAGCGTGAAATTATTCATCAGAAGGATCGGCACCGTGAACACCAGATAATGGCTTAAATATTCCACACAATACCCTCCCACATCAGCGGAAAGGTTCATACCGGCAAAAATATGATCCATTGCCAGATACCCAACCACGCACATGACAATCCCCACAATGACATTTACCAAAATCAGAAACGTAAAATCTTCCTTTGCCTCATCCGTTTTCTGCTCACCCATCTTTTTCATGATGACTGCGCTTCCTCCAGTGGCAAGCATGGTAGAGATAGCCGTCACGAGCTGAATAATCGGTGCCGTCAGATTGATTGCCGAGAGAGCGTCTGTCCCGATCAGGTTCGACACAAACAGACCGTCTACCATTGTGTAAAAAGACATAAACACTGTCATCGCAATGGTAGGTATGGCAAATTTCAGGATGTTTTTTAGCGTTACAGGCTTTTCATATACATTCGAGTTTTCCATAAATTTTTTCTCCATTCATCTTGTATTTATTTCCTGTGTATGATAGCATAAACCATACAGTAACTGTTCGGTCAATACAATTTATAAAATATTTGATGAGATGACTATGAATAAGAAAGACAAGCTTCTCACAATCGGCCAGTTCGCAGCCATGCACGGCATCAATAAAAAGACTCTTATGTGGTATGATGAGATCGGGCTGTTCAAACCGGCTGCCATCAACCCCGAAAACGGATACCGCTGTTATAATTACTACCAAAGCCCTGTCCTCGAAACCATCCTGCTGCTGCGGGAACTGGATGTGTCCATCAATGAAATACAGGACTTCATGAAAAACCGATCCGCTTCCAGTTTAAAGGGCCTTCTGGAGAAAAAGATAACAGCCCTTGACATGCAGATCACCCATCTGCAGGCAGTCCGGACAACTTTATGTACGCATTACCAGAATATGGACACTCTACTGACCATGGACTTATCAGAAATCAGTATCGTTGAAAAAGAGGAACACTGCCTGGTCACCGTGGATGTAGACCAAAATACCTCCTTTGAACAGGAAGTGGAGCTGATCACCGCTGAGACCGAAAAATACCGGCTTGGACGCCTGCATAAAGCTTCCTATGGTTCCATGATCTCCGTTAACAGCCTGCTAAACGGCAATTTTGAAAATTATTCCAAACTTTTCATTGAAATCCCTTTCCTCCCCTATCAGGCCGGCCTGCATATCATGCCTAGCGGAAAATATCTGCGAGCCTTCCACAAAGGGGAATGGGATGGAATCCCAAAGCGGTATCAGGAAATTCTTGGTTATGCAAAAGAGCATAAATTGAATCTCCATGGATTTTCCTATGAAATGGGCATTAATGAAAATGTCATTGACCGGATTGAGGATTATATTGTGCAGATTGAAATCCCCATTACCGGGTAAGCAGGATCATTTTACGGCAGGGGTTCTTCCGCTTTCATCAGGAAAGTCTACCTGCCCGGTCAATAGGCACTTTCAAAATTCCAATAAAAAATGCCTCCTTATTGACCTGATTAAATTTAAAATAACTCGGTCAATAAGAAGACTCGCAATTTTGATGCATCGAACCCGTGGAACAGGGCAAGCTGTTTTGGGGTTCCATGCCATTTATCCCAATTTTCGCGGCAGCAGCCTCCGACTCGACATCTGATGTGCCAAGTGTCCATTGGCGTTTTATCGTTTTCCTTTATGATGCACGTCTCCTCCGCGCGATCAACACCTCTTTCCCACAAAACGCGAACCCATATTTCCGTATCCGTTCTTCAGGGCTCCCCTTTGCCGCCAGAGATGCCTGATAATCCTTCTCCTTAATCTGCCGCAGGGCAGCGGATACCGTATCCGACAGCTCCTTTTCTTTTGTACCCTGTACCTTAAATTCCAGAATAACGGCATCATCCCTGGATGCCTCCCTTGGTTCTAACATGACATCGTATCTGCAAAAGCCGCTTTTCCGGTTGGAAGTGACCGTATACCGGTCGGACAATTCCACCATCAGCCCCAGTACGAAACCATGGTAGAACCGCTCCGGTTCCCTGTATGGATTCGTACCTGTGTCGAAATAGCTAAACATCTCCCGTGCCACCCGGTTCATATAGGTATTCATCGCCTCCACATCCCCCACCGGCAACGCCTTGATAAAATCATTATAGTTGGAAGAGGGACCTTCAAACCAACTGCGCACCATATCCCTTGTCCAGGAAGTTAATGATAGACCAGGGATTATAAATATCCGTCCTGCTGCCGAAAGTGAAACCATCATACCAGTACTTGACCTGCTGTTTTTGCCCTGTCAGTCCATATTCCTCCAGTGCCGCAAATACCTCCTTTTCCGTGAACCCAAAACTGTCCGCATATTTTTCCGAAGTCGTTGTCACCACTTCCAGATTATTCAGGTCGGAAAACATGGATTCTTTGCTTACTCTGGTGATACCGGTCATTAACGCACGCTCCATATACAGGTTTGTCTTGAAGGCTGCGCCAAATAAGTTCCTTGTAAACGCCGCCAATTCCTCCCAGTACTCGCCCACATAAGCCTCCTGCATGGGCGTATCATATGGGTGATCAATGTTACATCATCCCCCTCTTCCCACCACTGCCTGATGAAGTCCGTTTTATCTATATAAAAATTGTCGTTGAGCCTGATCTTTTCAAAGTCCTGACGTCCTATGCTTACAGACCTCGCCATAATCCGCCTCTCCTCCCGCCACCTGTCCCAATACAAGTCTTCCCTTTAGTGATAATATATCTTCTTTCCGCTCTCAAATCAAGGGATATGCCCTTTTATCATTCACGCCGCCCATCTCTTCCAGCTGAACATGGTAATTACCTCCATTCTGATCCTGTGCGTCATCGCCATGGCACTTTACCAGGTTATCCAGATGCTGGAACATTCCTATAAGAAAAGGCTATAGTGCGTTTTTACACGGCAAGCCGCATATTACCCGGCAATTTCCCCTGTTTTGGGAGTACAATTTACAGGATTTTGGGTATTATTTACAGTCTATGCTACTCTTTTCCTGAATTTCGTGTATAATTAAGGATACCAAAATCAGGGCCGCCAAAGCGGCAGAAAGAGAGGACACATGGTTAATTTACGCGAAAAACCCTTTTATCTGGACGATGAGGGGATCCGGTGGGTGGAAGATACCATCGCCTCCATGACCCTGGAAGAAAAGGTGGGACAGCTCTTTGTCCAGATGAGGAAGAGCCTGGATCCGGAGCAGATCAAAAACACCCTGAACTCTTGGCACCAGGGCGGGCTGCGCTGGCAGGGCGGCGACCGCAGCCAGGTCTATGAGCAGAATAAAACCTATCAGGAGAACTCCAAAATCCCTCTGTTGATCGCTGCGAACTGTGACAACGGCGGGGACGGCTGTCTTTCCGACGGAACCTACGTGGCCACCGCAGCCGCGGCTGCGGCCGGAGGCGGCACCCAGACCGCCTATGACATGGGCTATGTGGCCGGACGGGAGGCCTCCAGCGTGGGGGTCAACTGGATGTTCAATCCCTGCGCGGATATTTTCATGAATTGGCGCAATACCATCGTCAATACCCGCAGCTTCGGCGACAATGCGGATCAGGTCATCGAAAACATCCGCGCCTTTATCGAGGGCATCCACCGCAGCAACGTGGCTTGCTGCTGTAAGCATTTCCCCGGGGACGGAGTGGAGGAGCGTGATCAGCATCTGGTGCTGGGCGTCAACGACCTGTCCGTGGAGGATTGGGATCGCTCCTTCCGCAAAGTATACCAAACCATGATCGACGAAGGTCTGGAAAGCATCATGGTGGGGCATATCGCCCTTCCCGAGATGAGCCGTAAGCTTCGCCCCGGCATCAAGGACGAGGAAATTATGCCCGCCACCCTTGCCCCCGAACTGCTCACCGACCTTCTGCGGGATCAGATGGGCTTCAACGGCGTGGTGATCACGGACGCTTCCCACATGGCAGGCATCGCCTGTATGGAAAAGCGGGAGATCGCGGTGCCCAAGGCGATCGCCAGCGGCTGCGACATGTTCCTGTTCTCCAATGACACGGCGGAGGATTTCGGATATATGATGGCCGGCGTGCAAAACGGTACCGTCACTGCGGAGCGCCTGGACGATGCTCTCCATAGAATCCTGGGCCTGAAGGCCAGGCTGAAGCTGTATAAGGAGGAAAACCGCATCCCCGATCCCGCGCGGAAGGAGGAGGTCGTAGGCTGTGCGGAACATCTGAAGCTGGCAGAGGAGGCCGCCGAGCGCTGTATCACCCTGGTAAAAGACACAAAGCATCAGCTTCCCTTCAACCCGGCCACACAGAAACGCGCCCGGCTGGTATACATCCAGTCCACTCCCACCACCAAAGCCTATAAGGGTGATCCGGTCAAGCAGGTGGTAGTGGAGGAGCTGGAGCGGGCCGGTTTTACGGTTGACGTGGCTCCCAATTTCCACGATCTGGAAGCGGAGCAGGGCCCCAGCCCCGCCCACATGATGACCATGATGGACTGCGGTACCATGAAGGATTTTGCGGCCTCCTACGATGTGGTCTTCCTCGTGATCAACGTCAAGGGCTATGCCCAGGAAAATAACGTCCGCCTGCGCTGGAGCTGCAATCATTCCAGCGAACTTCCCTGGTATGCCACGGAAGTCCCCACCGTGGGAATCAGCCTGAACTATACCACGCACCTCATCGACGTTCCCCAGGTACATGCCTTCGTGAATGCCTATGGCTGCACCAGGACCGCCATCCGCACGGCCATTGATAAGATCTGCGGCAAGAGCGAATTCACCGCCACACCCAGCGACACCGTTTTCTGCGGAAAGTGGGATACCAGACTGTAATAAAAAAAGCCCGGACAAGCGGGCCGCCGTTTTGGGAATCCTAAAACGGCGGCCCCTTTTGGGGCCTTTTAAAGCTTTCAAGTTAATTCATTCAGCCTTCCGACAGCCGGTCCATACCCTTCCTTTGCCGACAGGCGGTAATACTGCAAAGCCAGATCCGTCTGGCCCGAAACCTCATACCAGGCTCCCAGGTTATATGCCGCCTTAAAGGACCCCGTCCCCACAACCCCTCCGCGTTCCGGATTTTCCCCGATCCGAAGACATTTCAGATAACAGGCTTCGATATTCGGAAGCAGAGCGATATATCGCGCCACATCCGAGAGGACACGCTTCATATAGAAAAGGCCGCACACAAAGCAGAAGTCCGGCCAATCGCCCAATTCCCCCTCCTCCCGCTCCACGATTTCGGCCGCTTCGTCCAGATGGGCTGCCGTCCCCAGGTCGAGCAGTGTGTATAGGTAGAGAACGATACCGCCCTCCCTGTATGCCTCCCGTTTTCCTGCGAGACGGTAGAACCCGCGGAACCAGGGAAGGCTTTCCTCCAACCGTTTCAGGTTCCGCAATGTGGAGGCTAACTGAAACTGATAGTAAGCATCCTCCGGATACTCCTTTACCGCCTTTTCCAGATAGGGGAGGTTCCTCTCCCCCTTGTCGGTATCCAGATAGCCGTCATGATCAGCGATGAGCGGAACAACGTAGCAGGGAGCGTTTCCCGCAGGCTGTTCGTGAATCGGGCCGGTATACCGCACACCCCTGGGCAGCACCCTGGGCAGCACCGATGCGCTCACGCTTACCCCCTCCGCATCCCTGTAGGAATCATATCTGGTGAGTCCGCCCAGCCATTCCCCCTGCCGGCCCGCAAGGGCGCGTTCCAACTCCCTCCGGCTGCCCGCCCGAAGGATCTCATCCCCGTCCAGCACCAGGTTCCAATCCGCATCCGACTGCTCCAGGGCATAATTACGGGCCGCGGAAAAATCATCCACCCAGGCAAAGGTCTTTACCACGGCTCCCATCCTTTGCGCGATCTCCACCGTTTTGTCCGCAGAACCCGTATCCACCAAAATCATCCCGTCAACGAACGGAGCGGCAGCCCAAAGGCACCGCTCCAAAGATTTTTCCTCATTTTTTACGATCATTACCAGATTTATTCTCATTTCAACTGCCCGCTCCCGCACGCTTTGCTTATTGCCGTTCCTGTCTCTCCGCCTGGGCTTCCATCTGCCTTGTATACACATATTTCCTGATTACCGCTTCCGTATCCAGAGACAGATCCACAAATTTGCACCCATATCCGTATCCTCCGCCGGTTAACGGGCTTATGCGCAGCACCTCCGCACGGATATCACACAATTTATCCATAAACCGATGGCTGAAAGCAAACCGATCCCCTTTATTCATCGCCCAGGGAGCATTCACATAGATCCCTCCTGCGCTGATGTTCTGGATCGTTCCCGGGAAAAAGTGGCCCAGGTCGGATTGAAATTCTGCCCGTATCTCCGTTTTCACCCGCAGGTCCTTCTGTCTCTGAAAGACCTCACGAACCTTGACCACCGAACAGTCAGCCATCCACGGCTCCCTCAGCCTGGTCGGCTGGTTGTTTTTCCTGATTACCAGCACACAGATACACCGCACCACACCCTGAGCCCCGTCATAGAAATCCACAATCGTTCGAATCTTGATGTTGCGCAGTTTATAATTGGCAAAATAAAGGGACATTTCCCCTTCGCTTCTCACTTCCACTCTGGCTTTGGACAACGGCTTGTTATCGGTCCCGTATACCAGGCAGATCGTACAATTTCTTAAATTCACGTTGCACGCCCCCTCCTATCCCTGCTCATACCGCGAATCGGATTATACCGACCCCAGCTTTCTGTTGGCATTCATCATCATCTGCATCCGCAGGACCTGTACCATCCCGGCATATTCCTCTTCGTCCATAGAGCCGTCCGTCGCCGCATTCAGCAAGAGGCCCAGGGTGTCTTCCATCGATCCCGAAACTCCCTGTGCAAAACCGTACGAACTCCCGCCGGACAGCAGGCTGTCCCCTCCCGTCAGGCCCGCCAACAGATTTGCGGAGCTTCCTCCGTACAGTCCGGACAAAAGATTTGTGGAGCCACCTCCGCTCAATCCGGACAAAAGATTTGTGGAACTTCCTCCGTACAGTCCCGCCCACAGGCTTGAGGAGCTCCCCTCCCCGGACAATAAGCCGGAAGCCTGGTTCTCCAAATCCTCCAGGGATACGGCAGACAGACCCGACGATCCGCCGTTTTCGTAGGAAGACGCGTACAGCCTCAAGAGAAGATCGGATACGCTTCCGGAGGAAAAATTCCCCGAACCGGCGGCGGCGCCAAACAACCCCTGCGACTGATTCCCGTATACCAGCTTTCCCGCATAGAGCGGGGAACCGTTCATATACCCCAGAACCTTTCTTACGAATCCCTGCGTCTCTTTATAGGGAGGGATGCCCCCGTATTTGCGTACACTGCCCGATCCCGCGTTGTACGCGGCCAATGCGAGACTCACGTTTCCGTTAAACTGATCCAGATTGTTTTTCAGGCATTTGGCCCCGCCCATGATGTTCTGTCTGGCATCAAAGGGATTGGTAACCCCAAGGGATCTGGCCGTGGAAGGCATGAGCTGCATGACCCCCATCGCGCCGGCCTTGGAAACTGCATTCGCGTTAAAATTCGACTCCGTCTTCGCCACGGCCTTCAGCAGATCTACCGATATATCATATCTCGCCGCCGCATCCTCAAAAATGGAATCCATGCTTTCGGCTTCCTGACGGTAAAGGCCTTCGAATATGGACCGGAAGCTGTCGTCCGTCTGTTCCGTTCCGGAAATCCTCGTACTTCTTTGTTCCGACGCCCTGCCTGTATTCGATATGGACGAAGCCTTTCGGATTACCGATTCGTTCAAACCTGTTATCGGCGTTACAACACTCATTTTTTCTTTTCACCCCGTCTTTTCGAGCGGTTCGCCCTTTCGGACGGCTCCTTCCTGACTTTAATCCGTTTTTCTGCCCGCTTATGCATCCTGCGGGCATTATTCCTGCCGCAAAAGAGGATCGCCTTCGTGCTCCTCCGGCTCCGGAGCCGTTTCCTCACTGCCGCCCGGCTGTTCCTCTTTCTTTTCCTCCTGTCCCGGAACATATCCCAGGAAATAGATATAGATGTCCACGATCGCCTGATACAGTTCTTTTGGGATCTCGGAACCCAGCTTCAGCTGGGTGAGAAGGGTTGCCAGAGAATCATCCTCATAGACCGGAACTCCCGCCTCCATGGCCGCTTCCGTAATCCTCTCTGCCAGATAGCCCATGCCTGATGCAACCACGACCGGCGCGCCGTTCTTATCGGGATTATACTTTAAGGCAACGGCCTTCTGCCGCATCAATTCATCAAATTCTGACATTGATCGTTCTCTCCTTCTCCCGTATCTCCGGGAAAATCTCATCCACCCGTCTGTCCCGAACACGTTCCCGCACCATCAGCTGGCTGAAACGTATCCCATTGTCCTTCAGGATATCAGCCACCTCCGACTGTATCTTCTTATCCTGCGCCGCCAAGGCACGAGGGACGAAAAGCTGCATCTTCGTTTCGTGGTCGTGAAATGTCATCACCATTTCAAACTTTCCCAGGTTCTGGATATTAAATTTCAAAAAAATCTTTATATTCCGCCCTTCTTCTTCGCTTCCCCTCCTCGCATCCGGGTCCACCCACATCTCGGACATCACGTTATTGTCTTCATATTGAAAAGGAAGGATAAAATGGAGCAGCGGCATATAGACACTTTCATTCAAAAGCAGGCCGTCCATAATATTATAATACTGCTGTACGTTTTCCAAGCCCGCATGGCCGTTGGCTCCTCTCAGCAAAAGGCCCGCCAGGCCGTCGGCAAAATCACCAAGCGCCGGATGACTTTCCCGGGAAGCCGCCTGCAGCAGGTTTTGCATGGCTGCCTGGCCTTCCCCCTTAAAAGCTTTGACAAAGGCGCGGTCGCCCATCATGCTGTCGAACAGCTTCATCAGCTTCTCCAGGTTCCCGTTCTGATAACGAACCGCATGGAATACCAGATGCATCGCCGCTTCCCTAACGGCCCCGTAATCGTGGGTTCTGGAGATATACGCGGAAAGGAACGGAATCAGACGTTCGTTCAGGATTCCCGTATTCGCTGCCGTCTCGCCGTTTGGAGCACCCCAATCCATGGAATCCGCCAGTTCCCGGAACTCATTCCGATAAGGACGCAGCAAAAGCTGTTCGATATCATCCATCAGGGTATGCATCTGCTGCAGCAGGTGCCCGCCCGAAGCATAGTCATTATAAGTTTTCAGGAAATCCAAAGACGCATCACGAAGGGCATCCGACGGGTTCTGTGACAGAAGGGAACGCAGCTTGTCGAAAAACATACCGCCAAACCGTGCCTGCATATCTCCCTGTCCCTGCAGGTATTCCAGCAGTTCTTCCGGAGAGTCCAGGCTCATGGACAGGAGGAACTTCTCCACCAGCTCCCCCACTTCTGCCCTGCCGGCTTCTCCAAGCGCGGCCGTATCGGTGAACAACAGACGCTCCAGCAGGCCGGCCATTCCCCCGTCTTCTTCCATCCTTCTGACAAAGGCGCCGTAATTGCTGTCATAATCTATAATATTGAACAAAGGATCCTGAGCCGTATTGCCCGTCTGCTCCCCTTCTCTGCCGTCCGCCCGGACTACACGGGTAGGATCCACCGGATTATGGATCGCAGGATTGTTTGCGTTATTCCTCGGATCCTGCGGGCTCAATATGTTCCTGTTATCGGTATTCAGATTCGGCGTTGTCACCTGTAAAATGTTTGCCATACATCCTCCAGCCCGGTTTTCAATCCGTCCCAGCCAAATATCATCTTTAATATATCGGCGTATTTTCCGTTTAAATTAGGTACATACTCCCACATATGGCAGACAGCACACCGGACCCATACATGCATTATATTATTTTTTTCACTTTTACACAAGATAAAAAACAGGATTCTCGTGACAAACGGTAACGGTTCGTATCCGTTCAGCCTCCGCAGGCTTCCGGACGCGGGGCGCGTAGGAAGGATCCTGCCGGAAGCCTGCGGGGGCTGAACGGATACAACGGTTCGGATTTCCGACAGGATCCTTCCCTGCCCCCAGCGTCCCTCATTTACAAAAACTTACACTGCAAGGTTATCCCCGCATAAAAAATGCCGATAAATACAATATAATAAATGTTTCATTTTAATTTCAGCGAAACAAGTGCAGCCACGCTTCGCGGATAAACCTGTCTTTTGAAAGGCAGCATTGCCCGCAAAAAGCATGCTTATTCATATTTTTTAAGAAGGGAGGCAGTCATGAATATTATATTTCAGACTACGAAGAACGCCACTGCTTACCGTACTGCGGTTCCTGCCCAGCCCAGAAAAACTGCTGTCGCAGGGCCTGCCAGGGGCGATTATGATACGGTGAATATCAGCAGAACCCGGAGTGCCCAAATGGACGACGAATCTTTTGCCCGTCTTCTGGCCCGCCGGACCGCTGTCGGCCTCGGGA
The DNA here is from genome assembly GCA_021770245.1 of Lachnospiraceae bacterium. Classification (GTDB taxonomy): domain Bacteria; phylum Bacillota; class Clostridia; order Lachnospirales; family Lachnospiraceae; genus Eisenbergiella. The sequence continues at coordinate 16,693 of JAETRI010000032.1, read as the reverse complement.
ACGGGGCCAGCCAGGAAAAGGTACAGGAACTCGGCAGGAGGGTTGCGGACGGCAGCTACCAGCCGGATGCCCAGAGGATTGCCGGACGGTTGCTTGGCCTGGGCTGATCCCCACAGACAACAGGAGGTTTACTGGATTATATGAGTCATGAGACACAGAATACCCTGGAAAAATTTGCCGCCATCCTTCAGGAATTAACCGAAACGGCCGGGCGGATCGCCCGAATCGAGCAGGCAAAGGCCGAAGCGGCATCCGAAAACCGTCATGAGCGTCTGGACGATTTCATCCAGGAGGAACAAGCGTATATCTTAAAGCTCCGCGGCCAAGAGCAGCACAGGATACGCCTGGCGGAGCAGCTTGGCTGGAAGGATCTCACCTTCCGCCAGATTCTGGCGTCGGCCGGGGAGGAACAGGTACAACTGCTCTCCCCGCTGTTTACCGGGCTGGAAAGGGAACTGAAACGTCTGGAAGAAGCCCGCGGTGCTTCGGAACGGATCATCAATGCCAAGCTTCATGAGATCCAGGTCGCCGTCGCCAGACAGCAGGGCGGTTTCTATGACAATACGGGAAGCGTCAGTCCGAACGCTCCTCTGCAGTCGAAGATGCATAATAAATATGTATGAGGGCCGCAGCAAATCGTTGATATAGATTGAGTACGAGGAAACTCTCATTTGAAATTTGGAGGAAAACGAATATGGTAAGAGCAACTTTCGCCGGTTTTTCGACCGCGCTGTCCGCGATCCAGGCGAATCAGAAGCGTTTGGATGTCACAGGCCAAAATCTTTCCAATATGAATACCCCCGGTTATACCCGGCAGCAATTGGAGGTATCCAGCCTGAATTATACCCGCCCGGTCTCCCACTACATGAACGGTTCGGAGGTCGTGGTGGGCTTTGGTGTGCATATGGATAAGGTAAGCCAGATCCGCGATCCCTTCCTGGATGCCCAATACAGGAATCAGATCAAGAAATCGGGCTATACCGATGCCATGCAGACCTCTTTAGACCGTTTGGCAGATATCTTCGACGAAACCAAAATCAGCGGAATCCGTCAGGCTTTCGATAATATTCAGGAGGCCTTAAACGGGATGCAGGATCCGGCCAAAGTCAACGATCCCGTCTATGAATCGGAGCTGCGTTCCAAGATGCAGGCTTTGACGAATCTGCTCAACGATGCCTCCAAGCAGCTCACGGAAGCCGAAAAGGCCGAATTTTCCAGGCTGGACGGTACCGGCACAAACGAAAACGGGGCCGTGCAGGAAGTTAACCGCATGCTGCAGCAGATCGGCACCCTGAACCGGCAGATCAAGCAGAATCAGATCCTCGGCCAGCAGAGTCTGGAACTGATGGATGAGCGTAACCTCCTGCTGGACGAACTGGCCAGCTATATTCCTATCGAAGTTACTTACTATAAAGATAAATATCATGATGGTTTGGATGATGACGGGAATCCCAATGCAGCTTTTGATTCGGAGGTCTACAATTATAACGGTGATACCCGCCTTGACAGAAAGGAATGGCCCGACGATCTGCGGGTGGAACTGCTTTATCAGGATGCCAACGGAGATACCCAGCGTCTGCTTCTGGTGGAGGGCACTGCGGGCACAGGCAATCAGAATTACGGCCAATTCGAAATAGAACCTCCTTTGGAAACAAACGATCCTTTTGATGCCAGTCTGATTAAGCTTACTGCCACTGCCGCCGCTGTGGATAAATACGGCAAGACCAGGGGAGAAACGGCGGAATTTATGCAGAAGGATCTTAATCCCAATGCAAACCAATTTCCCAGCGATTCCGGTTCCGTTCAATCCATCCTGGATATGCTTTGGAAGGACGGTACGAGTGTCGGCAGAGACGACGTGAAGGGGTATCAGTACTATCGCAACGAAATCGATAAGCTGGCCGCTTCCTTTGCCGCCGTAATGAATTCGATCAATATTGAGGGAAATGACAAGGATCCGGATGCGCTTTTATTGGTCAATAAGACCGGTGATCCGGCTGCAAACGAAGGGATCACTGCCGCCAATATCGGCATCAACGACAAATGGAGCAGCGGCGATGTCCATGTGGGGAAGCACGGGGAAAGCGCTACGGATACGGTATTAAACCTCCTGGAAGCTATGACCACCACGTTCCCGACCCAAAAAGACTTTTTTAAAGACATCCAGTATACGGATAAAGACGGAAACAAGTTCGATATTAATCTGCGCGGCAATTCCTTCGCCGATTATATGAACCACGTTTCCACCATACTGGCCAACGATTCCAGGAACAATTCGGATGCGCTGAAAACCAACATAACCGTATTGAACGGAATCCAGAATTCCCGGGATTCCATTTCCGGCGTAAGCCTGAACGAGGAAGCGTCCAATATGATGATGTATATGTCCGCCTATAACGCGGCATCCCGTCTGATGACCACCCTTGACGACGCCCTGAACACCCTGATCAACGGTACCGGGCTGGTGGGACGTTAAGCTCTTACATAGCGAAAACAAGCCGGGCCGGTCAGGCAGTGTTTCAGGCCACAGAACCGGAAACGGGCTGTCTGCCGCTGCCGGTCGGGCCGTGGGGAAAACCTTCCGGTTTCCCGTTGAATATAATAAGGATGGAGGTATCCTGATATGCGCGTAACAAATGTATCTTTATACAGAAACTATACCGCCTCGGTAAACGACGTACACGTGAGGCTGAATAAAAGCATGAACAAGATCACTAGCGGAGCGGCCTATGAGACCGCCGCTGACAGCCCGTTAAGCTATTATGCGGGCAAAAAGATGGATAACCAATTCCAGGATGTCACGAGCAAAGCTTCCCTGATCAAGGATGTCCAGAACCGGGTCTATCAGCAGGAGCTCGGCGCCCGCGATATCTACAGCCTTCTCGCACAGTCCAAAAAACAGGTTCAATATGCCAGGACGGCTACTACCACCGGAAGCGGCGATATCCAGACCATCCGGGATGATCTGCTTCAGAAGCAGCAGAGCATGATTAATGATCTGAATATGCAGTATGAGGATTTCTATATCTTCGGGGGCAACGATGTCTCTACCTCACCCTTCAGCCTGTCCCAGCAGGACGGACAGATGGTGATGACCTATAGTCATGTTTTCCCGGGGGAAGATACCGTTACGGAGTTTACCTTTATCCTAAAGGAAACCGACGCCAAGGACGGTACGTATGAATTTACGCTTGATGAAAAGCCCGATGCGGATTGGGATCGTCTGATCACCGCCATGTCTGAACAGGGACGCGTCGATATCGGATACGGCGACATCAGTGACCGCGGCACGCTTCTGGATACCTACACCGGCGGTCTGAACCTCTTAACGGGGTTCAATTCCGATGCAGTGAGAGCCGCTGCCGATAAAAAAGGAGAAATCCAGAAGCGTCTGAATGAAAGTCCAGTTGCATTGGTGGGCGCCGCCGCTCTTGCTATTGACGATTATGTCGCATCAGGCGACAAGCCCAAATTAGTGGAAGTTCTGGGCAATACCATTGATTCCATGACGGAAACGGAGCATACCCTCAGTACGGTATTCTCCGACTTGGGTAATAAATACTCCCTTCTGGACGATACGATGGATAGGCTCAATTCCATCTCCGATTCCTTACAGGATCAATACAGGGAGAAATTGGGTGCAGATCCCTATGAGTCTATTATGGAGATGTATAACAACCAGTATTCCTATAATGCCGCGCTGCAGGTTGGCTCCAAGCTCATGGGCTCTTCCCTCTTCGACTTTATGGGTTAAATAAATAAGGCCTGAAATGAAAAGAAAGGAGGCCATATTATGAAACCGCTGATTAAGATAACAACCGAGCCGCTGCAGATGGTGCGTTATACGCAGAATGCACGACTGGTCAGCTCCGGTTCCGTGGATATCGAACGGAGAAAGGCAATTGCACGCCAGACCATGCAGCGCAGCACCTCAAAGGCGAGCCCCATTTCCATTGATGATGTGCGGCGGATTAACAGGACTTTTTCCAAAAAGACGATTGCCACACCGGCGCAGAACCAGGAGAATTCCTTTCAGAAGATTGCCTACCGCCAGGCAGCTCAGCGCCCTGCTCCCGTTCCGGCTCCCGCTCAGACGGTGAGTTCTTCGAATATGGGCGATGATGTGGCAGCTCCGGTCGTTTCTGCCGCTGTTTCCGATACGGTCCAGGATGTTTCTGTGGAAAACAGTACCGCTTATACGGCGGAGCGGGGCTCTTTTGAAATGCGGGTGGCCCGGGGGGATCTGACTTATCTTCCACCGCTTGTGATGACCATCATCACCCAAAGGCCGCAGGTACATGTGGAGTACTTGGGTGGTTTCAATTATGTCCCTCCCCGGGATGAGCCCGGTGGCAGTGTTAATTTATTCACATAGGAGTGTTAGTTCGTATGACAATACAAACGGATTATGGGGACGTGGAATATGAAAACAGCGACCTCGTGATTTTTCCAGACGGTCTCTTTGGTTTTCCAAAGCTGACAAAGTATCTTCTCCTGAACTTAAACGAAGATGATGATTCTATGCTTTTAATGGTGTCAGTGGAGGAATGCAGGGTGGAATTCGTTTTGATTAACCCTTTCCTCCTCTGTCCCGACTACTCTCCCATTCTGACCCCCCAGGAACTGTCCTGTTTGGATGTTGCCGGGGAAGAGGAACTTTCTTATTATGCGATTTGTGTCGTAAAGGAAAATTATCTGGAAAATACGGTGAATCTGAAATGTCCTCTGGTGATCAATCCTCAAACGCGGCATGGCATTCAGGTAATACTGGAGGACAGTCTTTATGATTATCGCCATGAGATGCGTTCCTTTTCCGCTGTAGTCGATTCAGAGAATGGGAGTGACGAATAATTATGTTGGTACTTCGACGCAAAAAGAACGAAAGCCTTTTAATAGGAGACGATATCCGTATTACAATTATAGAGTGTGCTGCTGACGGAGTCCGAGTGGCCATCGATGCTCCAAAGCAGATTTCTATTCTGAGAGAAGAGCTTTCCGAGGCGGAGCAAACCAACAAATCCGCATTGGCTCCCAATGTGAATTCCGTAATGCTTCTTCAATCCATTCTGAAGCAAAGATCCGGCAATGAATCAATTCTTGTCAAACGGGCTGAAGAATCGTCAGAAACAAAATAATAAAAGCGTTATGCATCCTGTCAAAAGGGGCATAACGCTTTTTATGTATTCTATAGAATTCTTTTTATCTAAATACCGTTCTCCATAACATTCTCACGCATCGCAGCAGCCAAAAAATCGGAAGAAGGAGCGGTATTCTTTCCACTGTCGGATAAATGGACGCCATATAATGATAGTCGGGGAAAAGCCATTTCCATTTTTTCTTTATCTCCTCCTGCCATCCTTCCAGACGCTTGGTAAACTGCTTTCTCTCTTCCCTTCGCCTTTCCTTTTCGATTTCCCTCTGGATCATTTTCTGGAGCCGAAGCGCCTGAGGATCCGTCTCGTTATTCACGATGCCCTTTGTCAAAAGCCGGTCCTCCAACACATCGTATACCCCCATATCTTCCGGGCTGTCGGTGAAATAATCGTCCTTTTTATCCCCGAACCACATATAGGAAATACGAAGAAGCTTCCCGGCCAATCCGTCAATAAAAAAATCAGCCAATCGTTTCCGCAGCCTCTCCCTATCCATCTCGTCACGCCATGCCTGATGGCAGAGGAACAGATCCAGCACTTCCCTCAGAGTCAGTTCGTCCGTCGCATAACGGTATACTGCCCTGGCCATCCGAAACAGGAATTCGCTTTCCAAAGGCAGCACTCGTATATTCTGATAGGGTTCTTTTATGACCGCCGTCTCCAGCAGACGGGTCATGCCGCGGGCATAGGCCAGCGTCCGGAAAGGGAGCTTATGGTACAGCGCCACCGATATCCCTGTCCATTTCGTCAGGCGCTCCCCATATCCCTCATAAATCTGATCCACCTCATATCCCAGATCAATCAAATATCCCCTGGCCAGATAATACTGCTCCCCGTCCAAAAGGATCTGGAGGACACTGTTCCCTGCCGCCTCTGAAATCTTATAATAATCCCGGACAGTGGGGGAGGTTAAGACGGTGCATGAGATTTTTCTCATATCCAGCCATGTCAATACTTCTTTGAAGGATTCCTCGTAGTTCTCACCAAACTTCAGCGCCTCCTGATAGCGTTCAAAAAAACGATCCCGCCATTTCTCAGGCAGGACATCTCCCTTACCCAGAACACCGAGATAAACTATATTGGCAACGTTATGGTAATCCGCAATGCGGTACATTTTTTCCCAATCAAGGCGATTGTATACAACACGCACAGAATCCTGGCGGATAATCGATGATACGATTCCCACCAGGGTACGTCCTTCAAATAATAATTGATTCATAAATCTCTCTCTTTGTCCGACAATCGTTTCAAGCCTGTAGCGAAAGATTTTCCTGCTGCTCTGCTTTTGTTTTATAAAAGGATTTTTCTCTGGCCACGTTCTGGCTCATCCTCTGATCGATACCGCGCAGCTCCTCTGCCATCTCCCAAATCTTCTGCCGGATCTCATAAATCTTTTTCTCCTCCGGACTGTCTCCGACCGCTTCCTTCGGATCGGACCGCATAAGAGTACACAGCTTTTCCTGATACCCGCGGTTCGTCTCTCCCATCTCCCAGATCTGATTGAGACAGACATCCGCTCTCTCCATCTCGTCTGCCCGCATCTGAAGAAGCATGGACGCGGATACCTCATCGTTTCTCTCGAAGGCCTCTCCCAGCTCCTTTGTCAGCCTGTGAATTTCCCTCACCGCCCCATATCTTCTCTGGAGAAGGATCATAACCTTTGTTAAATCCAGTTCCATCCGTGCCACACTCCTATCCCTTCGGGAAAACGCACCGGAAAAATCATACGTCTATCCCCTGACCACGGCTTCTTTGACCACATGCATATCATTTACCTTTTTGCTGGCTTCAAAGAAAGCTTCCCGCAATTCCGAAAGGATATGCCTGATCCGCCCTATCTCGTCCTTCCTCCGTTCCCTTCCGGCTTTTACCAGGCTCAGATCATAGACAAGATAATTATAAATCCTTCTTAAATCATGGCTGATCGGCTGTTCCATATCCAGAATATCGATTAAATAGCGGACGATCCTGCTCGCCCTTGTCACACAATCTTCGAAATCCTTATAATTTTTATCCTCCAGGGAAAGTTCGGCTCTGGCTAACCGCCTGATCGCTTCATCGAACAGCAGCAATAGCTGCTCCGCCCCTGACATGGAATAGATGCTCTGTTCCTTATAATGATTATATCCGCTCATTTAATCCCTTCCTTCATAAACTCGACGAATACAGTCCTGTCTTACATCCAAAAGCTGCCGCCGGCCGATCGACCGGCGGCGCTGTAAATCTTTTATTGCAGCTGGGACAGCCAGCTCGACTGGGAATTCATCTGGTTGATCATCGTCTCCATCGTCGTAAACATGGAGATATAACGATCCTGTTCCGTCTTCAGCTTTGTCTGCAGCTGTTCGATCAATTCCTTTTTCGTCTTGATATCGTTATAGATCTGATTCTTCAGCATGGAGGTGGGAACTTTTTCCGATCCCGCTTCCTCAATCAGACGTCCATAGGATCCCTTGGAATCCCCCACCTGGTTCTTCGATGCATACCGGGTAGCGTAAGGGGTAAAGGTCTCATCCAGGATCTTCATCATCCCCTTATTGACCTTTCCACCGCCGGTGAAGATATCGGACACCATCTCCGGATCGCTTTCCATGGCCGACTTAAAGGCCGACTCATCGAATACCAGCTTACCGCCGTCCAGATAATCTTCGGAATATGTAATGCCGATCTTCTTCAGGTCATCATAGCTGGCGCCGTTGCTCATCATCTTGGTAAAGACGGACTGGATATCCATGCTCAGCTCGCGCATGGTGGAGTCATTATACAAAAGGCCCGATTTCGCTTTCTTCTCCCAGTTCTCGATGGACTTATCGCTCATTTCCTCCATCTGCTCATCCGTCAGCGGCCCGTAGGAGCTGTCCGGACGGGTGGTGATCTGGGTGTTGACCTCGGTTACCAGCGCATTGAAGTCCTCAAAGAACTTCTTCACGGTCTCCGTTACCTTATCCACATCTGCCTTAGCGCTGAACGTGACGCTGCCGGAGGAATCCTCTATCCATTTTACATTATTTCCGTTCTCGTCCTTCTGCCATTCGCCGCCGAATACGCCGGATACCGTCACATTCAGGCCCTCCAGGTCGAAGGTATTGGAGGCGCGCTCCATCTGCACGGTTACGCCGTTACCGTAGCTGATATCCACGACGGAATTCTTGCCTTCCACGAAATCATCCGGATTATTGCTGCCGAAAAGATCCTTTGCCAGCTGGGAATCCAGACTGATACTCCTCCCCGCACCGGTTTCATTGGATACCAACATGAACTGTCCCGTGGCGCTGACATAGGTGGCTTTCACACCGGCCTTGGAGGAATTGATCTTCGACAGGATGGCACTGATGGAGGTATTCCCGTCGATCCCGCCGATCTTGACGCCATTGATAACAAGACCGTCCTCATAAACCTTCTTGCCGTCTGCCCCCTCCTTGTTGATATCGATACCCAGGCCGGACTGGTTCAGCTTCCCGTTCATATTGACCTTGTTGGATTCCCCGTTTCCGATCCCCAGGGTCTTCAGTACGGTGGTATCGCTGGTATTGATCGCCACGCTGGAGTCCGCCTTGGTGGCAAAGGACAGGCCGCCATTATCACCGATCTTCACCTGGATACCGTTGGTAATCGTCCCGTCGTCCTTCGTCGTTACGGCGCCGAAATTCTTATCCAGACGCTCCTGCAGCTTTCCCCGCCAGTATTCCATCTGGGCGGCTTTCTTATCAGTAATCGAATCATCCGACATGATTCTCTTGAGTTCAGCGGCTTCTTCCTTGGTGATCAACTCGATATCCTTCTTATTCCCGTCGTAATTGAAGGTCACCTTTTTCCCGGTCAGATAGTCGAGATTCGTCTTTTTCGTTACGACGCTCTCCTGGAAATCCTTCGATATTCCGTTATTGAATTCATCCAGAGATATGGTCGGATCCTTCTTGTCCCCGGTGTATCCCAGTGCAGACAGCGCGGACGAACTTGTCTTTATCTCATAACTGCCAATGTCCCCTTTACTGGAAATGCCAAATTTACCGTTCTCATATTTAAACTCGATGGCATCGCCGATTGCCTTGTCGCCGATCTTGACGTCGGACTGCTTAAGCGCCCCATTCAGATCAGCAACGAGTTTTCTGATCCCCTCTTCATCTTTTACGGCATAATCGATCGTAACTGTTTTTTTATCGTCGCCTTCGCCCACCGTATAGCTGCTGGGGAAAGTAAAGGAAGCCGACCCCTGCCAGCCTTTTTTATCATCATAGATACCAAACTCCAGCTTCCTTCCCTGCAGGTTGGATTCATAGGTGACGGCGTTTAAGTCGTCCATGGAAAACTGCAGTTCCTTGTCCGTACGCGCCCCGGATTTCTGGACGCTGGCAGAAGCAAGCTGCTTCACTGCCTGGATGGAAACATTGTTGATCAGTTCCGAGGAACCGGTAGCCGTCACAAACCGGGTGGAAGTCTCCTTCCCGTGCAGGCTGATAATATTCTTGGCAAAGAAACTGGGATTCCCCAGATTTGCGCCGGAAGAATAGCTGATATAATTATCAGATAGATCGATAATCTTGTCGCTGATGCTCCGGAAAGCTTCCTGCTTCCACTCGAGTTTGGTGATGGCGCTCTCCTGATTCTGGATCTTTGTATTGGTGCCAAGGGTCATCTGCTCGATAATGGCATCACGGTCAATCCCCGTCGCCATACCGCCAAACCCTCTCAAGGCTGTATTCCCAAGGGTACTGGATACACCGCTGCTTGACGATAAACTAGCCACGCTTCTATCTCCTTTCTCTGCTTAAAATTCCACGTTTCATTCATCAAAAAAAACATTTTTTAACTATACTTATTTATCGACATGATATATAATAAAAATAACATTTCAGAAAAATCATTTTTTCTAAAATACTTTTACTAATTTTACATTTGGAGGTACCGTTTTGTCAATTACTATTACAGTATCAAACCAAAAGGGCGGCGTGGGGAAAACCACTACCTCCGCCGCGCTGGCCTCCGGGATTTCCCTTTCGGGCAAAAAAGTCCTGGGAATCGACCTGGATCCCCAGGGAAACCTGGGGTTTTGTTTGGGCGCGGGTATGGATAGCCGCTATACCGTTTTGGATGTGCTGAAGGGTTCCGTCCCGGTTCAGGATGCGCTTATCCAGACGGACTATGGCGACCTGCTGGTTTCCGATATCACGCTCAGCAGCAGTGGGCTGGAATCCATCCCCGCCAACCGCGAATTCATTCTCAGGGATGCGATCCGGCCGGTGGCAGATCGGTATGACTATATCGTAATCGATACGCCGCCCGCCCTGAACTTGCTCACGGTCAATGCCTATTCCGTGTCGGATTTTCTGATCATCCCCATGGCCTCCGATATTTTAAGCCTGGTTGGCCTTGCCCAGTTAAAGGAAACCATCGAGTCCGTGCGTGACAGCTTTAATCCGGGGCTGAATGTGCTGGGCATCCTGCTTACCCGGTTCAACGCGCGTACCCTTTTGTCCCGGGACGTCCTGGAGATGGCCCAGCAGCTTGCGAACCAGATCCATTCCAAGGTTTTTGAGACGAAAATCCGTACCGGCGTTGCGATTGCGGAAGCGCCGGCCCACGGCGAAAGCATTTTTTCATATAATCCACGTTCTTCCGCTGTCAAGGATTATCTGGCCTTCCTCACGGAGATAGCGCCCGAGATCCATTTAAAGGAGGTAATACATAATGCCTAAGAAAACAAATAAGACATCCCACGTGATGGATCTTTTAACGAACGGAGCTTCTTCCGAAACACAGGATACCGGCGCCGCTGCACAGTCCGACGCCGTCGCGGATTCTGCCGAAAAGAAAGGAGACGTGCAGTCCCATACCGTCTCCCCTTCCAAGGTAACCGTGGTGGACGAAGGAAGCATAAACGACCGCGTTTCCCAGGAAATCCTGAACAAGCTTTCCGAAGAGCTCCAGGAGGATCTCGCACAAGGTGCTCCTGCGCAGGAAGAACCCGTCCCGCAGAGCGAAGCGCCTGCTGCCGTGCAGACGGAAACAGCCGGCCAGCCGGAGAGTCCTGCCGCGGCGGAACCGGAGGTTTCGCAGGCGGCTGCCGAACCGGCCTCACAGGCGGCAGAGGATACTGCGGGACCGGCTTCACAGGCGGCAGAGGATACTTCCGAAGATACGCAGACGGAGCCTTCGCTGGAACCGGAAAACGGAGACAGTCAGGCGGCACCCGTTCCCATTGTGCCGAAGAGCCAGCTCGGAAATACACTGCAGACCGGGGAATACCATTTTGTCAACGTGATGGAGCAGCTTCTTCTGAGGCAGGATATCAATGACTTCATAAAGCAGTATAATGTCTGCCCCTGCCAACGCTGCGTTACCGACGTCTGTGCCTTGACCCTGACCGGGATGCCCTCCAAGTATGTGGTGGTCAACAAGGACTCCGTCTCTCCCCTGCTCAGCTATTATGAGAGCAGGTATAAAATTTATATGCTCACCGAACTGATCAAAGCCTGCAATAAGGTACGGGAAAGCCCGAGACATAAAAGATAAGGGCCCGGACAGATCCGGCTGCCTGTTTCATTAAGAAAAGGATATCCGCCCCGGGAGCTCGAAACGCTCCCGGGGCGGAATATGTTTTTCGCTTTACACAATAACTGCTGCCGGAATAATCTTGAAAGAACAGATATAATAAGATTGTTCAATCGTGAGTAGGTTTAAAACCTACGTTTGCAGCGTTTGGCGGTGCGTGGGAGCTGTTCTATGATTTGCGGTGGTTGACAGCTTCCACATTCAGTTAGCCTTTGTTTCTTCTCTTTCTGTTAAAATCATCCTTACTAGATTTGAAACATTTTACCGATTAAGGAAACTTGAAAATTGATCTGTTCCCTTTCTTCTGGCGATACAATTTTATCATCGTTGAACATTTCATCAAAGGTTTTATAATTGTTCATGTCAACCATTCCTTTCTATCCAATCTTTAATATTACTCATTGCTTTTTTGATTTCTTTTTTCGGTGCTTTCTGTGACTTCTTTATATAATAATGCACCAACCTTTACGGACACCCTAGCGGTTTTTATTCTTATCCTTGTGTGGTTTTTACCGTACTCTCCTTAAATTTCCGCACCGCCTGACCATTCCAGCCTGTGAAATTTGGCCTGAAAATAGGAAAAAACGTCGGATTTGCGGGGATATCCTATAGTCCGATGCTTTGGGAAACTTTTACTTAATTGCAATTTGCATTTAAATAGCATTCCACATTATTTGAAACTTTAGGTTTTGATTCTCCGACTCATAAATTTCTTTAAATTTGTTATATCAGTACACGACATTACTCATATAACAAATTTAAAAAAGTATGTTTTTAGAATTCTTTATCCGCACACACCGTACACCATTATCGTACACCATTTGTACACCATTTCTCCTAAAAACCATAAAAATTTATAATAAAATATAATAAATTCTGGTTTTAAGAAAATGCCAAAAGCCCCGCAAAATCCCTATATTTCCCGGATATCGTAAGGAGTGGTTTGATAGACATAGTAATTCAACCAATTCGTATACAAATTATTGCAATGGGACCTCCACTGCAGTCTCGGCTTTTGAGTATCGTCGTCCTCCGGATAATAATTCACCGGTATTTGAATTGGCAGGCCCTTGTCCCGGTCGCGTACGTATTCATGATGCAGGGTGTATCTGTCGTATTCCGGATGGCCCATCACGAAAATCTGTTTTCCCTCCCCTGCCATGCACAGAAGCACGCCCGCCTCCCGTGACTCCGCCATTACGGTCAACTCGGGACATCGATGGATATCCTCCGCCAAAACCGCGGTATGACGGCTGTGGGGAATATAGAAAATGTCGTCGAACCCGCGGACCAGCGGAACCTTGCGGTTCAATACCCTGTGTGAAAATACGCCGAACAATTTTTCCGGCAGCAGCACCTTGTTCAGCCCGAAATGATAATAAAGCCCTGCCTGGGCCCCCCAGCAGATGTGGAAGGTACTGGTCACATGGGTCTTGGACCATTCCATAATTTCACACAGCTCCGGCCAGTAATCCACCTCTTCAAAAGGGATCTGTTCCACGGGGGCGCCGGTGATGATCAGTCCGTCGTATTTATTCCCCTTAAGCTCATCGAAGGGCCGGTAGAACTGATTCAGATGGGTGATGGATGTATTCAGGGATACATGGCTGTTCATTTTCATAAAAGTCACATCCACCTGTAACGGCGTGTTGGACAGGGAACGCAGCAAATGCAGCTCCGTATCCTGCTTTACCGGCATAAGATTCAGGATACAGATCTGCAGAGGGCGCATATCCTGGTGCAGAGCCCTGTATTCATCCATGACAAATATATTCTCATTATCCAGAATGTCCCTGGCGGGCAAATCGCTTTGTACTTTGATCGGCATTTCTTCCTCCCAATCTGCCGCCGGCGGCGGCGCTTTATTACAGATCCAGATACCGGCTCATGAATTCCTCTTCCGTCAGGACAGGTATCTCCAACTCCCGCGCCTTTTTGTTTTTTGCGGAATTGGACGTGCTGTCGTTGTTAATCAGACAAGTGGTCTTTCCGGTAACGCTTCCGGTCACTTTTCCGCCTTTGCTTTCAATGACCTCCTTCAGGGCGCTCCGTCCGTCAAAATGGTTCAGGCTGCCCGTCACCACGAATACCAGCCCCTTCAGCGTCTGGGCCGATTCATCCACTTCCACCCGCTCAATGGTAAGCTCCTTTAGCAGCAGTTCCAGATTCTCCCTGTTTTCCTCCGACTGCCAGTAAGCATGAAAGGCGCCGGCGATCACCTCGCCGATCCCGTCGATCAGGCTCAATTCCTCCACGTCCGCGCGGAGCATGCGATCCAGGTCGCCCCCGTACTCCCTGCAGAGCATCTTGGCATTGGCAAGGCCTATGTTGGCGATACCCAACCCGTAGATTACCCGGGGAAGAGTGGTTTCTCTGGCTTTTTCGATACTGGCCATGAGGTTTCCGAAGGATTTCTCCCCGAAGCCTTCCATCTCCACGATCTCCTCCCGGTACCGCTCCAGGCCGAACAGATCGGCGAATCGGTGCAGATATCCTCTGCCCAGGAATTTTTCCAGGGTAGCTTCGGACAGGCCGTCTATATTCAACGCATCCCTGCTCACAAAAAGGGTGAAGGCCTTGACCTTTTTGGCATCGCAGTCCGGATTGGTGCAGTACAGAGACTGCACTTCTCCCACCTGCTCGATCCGGGTGGGACCGCCACAGACCGGGCAGCGCTCCGGAATCTCCAATTTTGCGCTCTCCGTCAGATTCTCCGCGATCTGCGGGATGATCATGTTCGCCTTATATACCCTGATCCGATCCCCGATCCCCAGTTTCATCCCCTTTACAATGCTCACATTGTGGACGCTGGCGCGGCTCACCGTCGTTCCTTCCAGTTCCACGGGATCAAAGACCGCCACCGGGTTGATCAAGCCGGTCCGGCTGGCGCTCCATTCGATTTCACGCAGGATGGTTTCCGCTGTCTCGTCCTCCCACTTGAACGCGATGGAGTCCCTCGGGAACTTCGCCGTTCTCCCTAAAGAAAGCCCATAAGCGATATCCTCATAAATCAATACCAGCCCGTCCGAAGGGACGGAGAAGCTTTCCACTTTTTTTTCAAAATAGGATATCGCATCCTGAATGCTCTTTGCATCCACCTCCCGGAATTCCACCGTCTCAAACCCCATATCCGCAAGGAAGAAAAACTGTTCTTTTCTGGAGTTGTGAAAGTCCACTCCTTCCGCGGATACCAGGGAAAAGGCATAAAAACGCACGTTCCTTTGTGCCGTTATCTCATTGTTGAGCTGCCTTACGGAACCGGAACACAGATTTCTGGGATTCTTATATCTGGCGGACACATCCTGAATCTTCTCATTAATCCTCTCAAAATCCTCGTAGGTAATGACCGCCTCTCCCCGCAGAATCAGTTCTCCCCTGAAGGGAATCGTCAGCGGAATATTGGCAAATACCCGCGCATTGGGGGTTATCACTTCCCCGATTTCCCCGTTTCCCCTGGTGACGGCCTTATACAACCCGCCGTCCCGATATGTCAGAACGATGGTCAGCCCGTCCAGCTTCCAGGAAAGGAGCCCCTTCTGGCCGCCCAGCCATTCCTGCAGTTCCTCCCGGCTCTTGGTTTTTCCCAAAGAAAGCATGGGCTGTTCATGGCGCTCCTTGGGAAGCTCCTCCATCGCTTCATAACCCACCGTCACGGTAGGGCTTCCTGACAAAACCGTACCGGTTTCCGCTTCCAGCGCCGCCAGTTCATCGTATAGTTTGTCATATTCATAATTGCTCATGATCTCACGATCTTCGGCATAATAGGCCCGGGAGGCCTCCGTGAGTCTGGCTATTAATTCCTTCATCCGATCTGTCTTGTCTGTCTGTCCCATCCGAACCTTCCTGCCCGCTTCGACGGGCTCCATTCGCGGCTAATCACAACTGCTGCACTCCTGTGCGGCGCAAATGTCCTTAAAGAGTACCGGTCTTTCGTCCCTCCTGCGTAATGCGGTAGAGTTCCTCCAGCTCCTGCCCTTCTACCAAACGGTATCCTCCCGGGTTCAGCCGGCCGATCTTAATATTGGCCACGCGTATTCTTTTTATCCCCTGGGCATCATATCCGTTTGCCCGGCACATCCGCCGGATCTGCCGGTTCAGCCCCTGGGTTAAGACGATCCGGAAAACGAATTTCCCCACCTTCTCCGCCTCGCAGGGCCTGGTCTTTACATTCAAATCCTTCAGGAAAACGCCCTCCCGCAGTTTTTTCAGAAAAGCATCGGTAACGGGCTTATTTACCCGTACGAGGTATTCCTTTTCATGATAGGCCGAAGCGCGCATCAGCCTGTTGATCAGTTCTCCGTCATTGCTCAGCAAAAGCAGCCCTTCCGAATCCCGGTCCAGCCGGCCCGCGTAGGTGACTCGGATGGGATAGGAAACGGCGTCCCGAATCGTCATCTCCGCATGCTTGTCCCGTTCCGTACAGGTGACGCCCACAGGTTTATAATAGGCCAGAACCACCTTCCGGTTTTTCTTTTCCAGGACGCGTCCGTCCACCATCACCCGGTCCCCAGGTGTGACCCGCATTCCGGGCTCCGCCGCTCTGCCGTTTACGCTTACGCGTCCCGCCGCAATCATCCGGTCCGCATCTCTGCGGGAAGCGAGGCCGCAGTCTGCCAGATATTTATTCAATCGTTCCCCTTTTTCCATTTTAGCTCCCGTCCGCGCGCTTTGGCACGCATACAGATCAGGGAGATTGAAAATGCTAATTTCCAATCTCGCTCCCGTCTGCATACATACAAAGCACGCAGGAAAAATCCGCACACATCTTTCCGTTTTATCTGAGGATATTATACACTATCAGGCCGCTCCATGCAAACCCCCTTATCCCCAGGCCAAACGCATGAACGCCCCTGCGCCCTTGCTGCCACCCTGACGGCCCCGCGGCGCGTGGTGATCCATCGGGGACACGCCTTCGCTCAGCCAAAAACGCAGCGGTACTAAGCTCGCCAAGGACGGGCTCGCTAAGTGCCGGCGTTTTTGGATGGTCC